>JAENYD010000022.1 GCA_016842005.1 Clostridium thermobutyricum
TCTGCTGTATCATCTTTGCCACATCTATACCGTTTATACCCTCCCCCGTATCCAGCTCTATATCGAGCAGTGCAATATCCGGGATATGCTTTTTTGCAGCCTTCACTGCCCCGCTGCCGGATGATACATCTATAACCTCGCCTACGAGAGGGTTTTTAGTTACCAGCTCTTTCAGGTATTCCCTGGTATAGTATTCATCTTCAAGAATAAGTATACTTATCATGTCAACCAACCCTTATTTTTTTAAGCTCTGAGGTATATCCGGTTCATAAAGTATCCACATGCTTCTGGGACTTACGCCTATGGAAGCGGTAAATACCAGTAGTGAAGCAGCTGTTGAAAGGAGCATTTTTACTGTCTTTTTGTACATTTCTCCACACCTCCTCCCTCTTTTATAATTTTTCAGTAAAAGAATATTTAATTTCCTGTATTAATAGTACTCAATGGAAATGTACATTATATCAAGGCTGATGTTTTTCTGGTGTTTCAACCAGAAATTTTCAAACGGGATTGAAGGCAAAGATTATAAAAAGGTGATAAAATTAGATATGAAAGTTTAAAGGGGGGAGTTGTTTTTGGAAGATAAGATTAGATTGCTTACAGACAATATGAGAAACTGGGGGGCCAGCAAAACAGGCTTTTCATATGTATCAGAGCAGCTGCCGGATGAACTGAGACACCTGAAAAGCGCTGTTACTGTCATGGTAAGGTTATCGGATGAGATAATAGACCATATAAAGGACAAACCTACCCACACATATTTCCATCACTACCGTACCGTAAATTTCTTGATAGACCAGATTACCCTGAGAACAACCCAGCTCCTTCAGGACTGGGGCTACCACGCCCTAGCCGTACCTGCGTCCCAGACAATAAAAACCGAAGAAGATAGATATACAGCCTTATTCCAGCACAAGACAGCCGCCACAAGGGCAGGCCTCGGCTGGATAGGAAAAAGCGGCCTGCTTGTAACGCCGGAATTCGGCCCGAGAATACGCCTGGGCACCGTACTTACCGATATGGAACTGCCCTACGGTGAACCGGTTGAAGAGAGCAGGTGCGGTGAGTGTATGGAATGTACCAAGAAGTGTCCCGCTATGGCATTACAGGGAATCAACTGGAAAGCCGGAATGGAACGGAAACTGCTTGTTGATGCCCATGCCTGCAGTACCCATATGCACGACAGATACAGGCATATTGGAAGGGGTTCTGTCTGCGGTATATGCATCAAAAGCTGCCCGGTGGGAAACAGACGAATAAGAAGGAGGCAGTGATTAATAAGAAGTTTGATGCATCAGGAACTGCATCCTGATTCGGATGGGGTAAAAAAAGCGTCCCCCACCTGAATCAGGAGCTCGATTCACAAACTGTCTTGAAAGGCAGTCTGGAGGGGGTCAGGTCATTTTCCTTTTGATGGGCCGTTTTACGTCTTTGCGGATACCGTGATTGTGACCGCTTTCCAGCTGGGATTTCTGGGACTTTGCCTCCCGGTGGAAATGCCTGTCTTCTCTTTTGTAAATATCCGCAGCGAATTCTTCCTGATTGCCCTTGATGTTGGTAAAGCGGCTTTTCCTTATTGACAAATTCAACACCTCGCTATATAAGTTATATATAGTTTTTCCGCAACCGGTGTAAAAATTAGTATGATTTTAAAAAAATGATGCAAAACAGGACATTGATTGCCTGACAGTAAAACAATCGGGAGTGATTTCATGAAACGATTTATAGTCATATTTGTAGTTTTGTTTCTCTTAATAGGTTTAACAGGTTGTTCGGACACTTTGCAGCCGGTTGATGAACCGCCGGACAGCGATGGTAAAACAGCAGAAGACCCTGGCGAGGATATTGGGGAACAGCAGGGTGATAAAAAGGATGAAATCGATCTGCAGGCGGTTAAGCCCAATGAAGCGGGGAATATAATGGTGATTATGTACCATGAAATCGGGGATAAGGAAGGTGAATGGTCCCGGCAGTGGGAGAATTTCAAAAAGGACCTGGAGGTCCTGTATGAAAAGGGATATCGGTTAATCGGCCTGAAGGATTACCTGGACCACAATATAAATGTGGAAGCCGGTTATACCCCTGTTGTCATTACATTTGACGATGGAACCCTGGGGCAGTTCAGGGTGGTCGAGGAAAATGGCGAACTGACTGTAGACCCTCACAGCGCCGTAGGCGTAATGGAAAGCTTTTATGAGCAGCATCCCGACTTCGGCCTGGAGGCCACCTTTTATATATATTATCCTGTTCCTTTCCGGCAGAGGGAATATATAGACTATAAACTCAAATATATAGTGGAAAAGGGTATGGATATTGGAAACCATACTTACACCCATGAAAATCTGAGCAAGCTGGACCCTCAAGGTATCCAGTACCAGCTGGGGCGCATGGTAAAAGAGACGGGGGATTACCTGCCCGGATACCAGGTTGACAGCCTGGCCCTCACCTTCGGCGTTAACAGTAGGGAGGAATACAGGGATTATGTATACAGCGGTGAGTATGAAGGCGTAAAATATACCAACCGCGGTATCCTGCTGGTAGGGGCAAATCCTGCCCTTTCCCCTGCAGACAAAAAGTATAACCCATACAAGATACCCAGGATCAGGGGCACAGAATCTCCCAATCATTCAACCGACCTGTACGACTGGCTGGAATATTTTGAAGAGCATCCTGACAGGAGGTATATCAGCGATGGGGACCCGGACAGGATTACGGTGCCTGAGGGACTGGAGGATAAAATAGATGATGAAAAACTGGGAGGCAAGCAGTTGAGGATATATAACCCGGAGCAATAGCCTGTGATCTTTGCAGTCCCGGGGCCGGCCCGCGGAATATGTTCCGTGGTCCGACCCCGGGTTTTTGTTTTGCAAGTACTCAGATGCCCTATGGCATGTGCGGGATAAAGTTAATGCATTGCCTTAATAAACTGCCGGAAAGATTATGAGTATTTGTTTCTATGGGTTCATGCAGTACTTCAACAACAGGGTGTCGTGACTGCAGGGGAAAAGATGCGAAAGGAGAATTAGTTATTAATGCTTTGTTGCTAAAGGGAGGTTAGTATGGGAAAGCTGATTAAGGTAATATACCGGACCGGTGGTGAATAAACATATAGAGAAATAAATTTATTTTGGGAGCTGGCAAAATGAAGATATTTCTCATAAGAAGGAGCCTGTTCACACAGCTTTTGCTGGTTTTTATACTTGTGGTGATTTCTGTTGTCTATACGCAGTGGTATTCTCCGGGCATACTTTCAGTCCTGCTTAATAATGACAGGAAGCTGCCCATATACTCTGTGGAGAAAGAAGAAAAAATTATTGCCATCAGTTTTGATGCCGCATATGGAGATCAGTACACACCGGAGATACTCGATATACTGGACCAGTACAATGTAAAGACAACATTTTTCCTTGTGGGTTTCTGGCTGGACAAATACCCGGATATGGCCAGGGAAATCCACAGGAGAGGACATGAGATTGGCAACCATTCATCCACCCATCCTCAGATGTCCAAATTGACTGCCGAAGAAATACGAAAGGAATTGAAGAACACCGGGGACAAGATAAAAAAAATTACCGGCAAGGCCCCCTTCCTGTTCAGACCTCCCTTTGGGGATTACAATAACAGGGTTATTGAAACCGCCAGGGAAGAGGGATATTACAGCATTCAGTGGGATGTGGATTCTCTGGATTGGAGAGAGCTGGGAGTGGATCCTGTTGTAGACAGGGTAATCAGCCGGGTGGGTAACGGTTCCATTGTGCTGTTCCATAACAACGCAAAGTATGTCACCCAGTTTTTGCCCATAATACTTGATAGGCTGCAGAAAGAAGGATATAAGATAGTGCCTGTATCCAGGCTTATCCTGAAAGACAATTATTACATTGACCATACAGGAAGACAAAAACCCGCAAATTAGCGGGTTTTTCCTTTAGATGGTATACTGATGCATTTAAATAATATGAGGCATAAACAGGAGAATACACGCTATAAGTTAACATAATATAATATTATGTATACATACAGAGGATGACATGTTTCCTCCCATATTATATAATACTGCTAAATCTGTATTCACTTACTGCAAGGGGGGGAATCATGCATAAAGGAAGGAACAGGATTTACAGGATGGCAGCTGCATTACTTGTCACGGCAGTGCTTATGGTTGCCATAATGCCCGGTGCTGCTCAGGCGGCTACGGTTTACACCGTGAAAAAGGGTGACAGTCTGTGGCTTATAGCCCGGGAATACGGTACAACAGTAGATGAGATAAAAAGGGCTAATAATCTCTGGAACGATACTGTTTATGCTGGGCAAACACTTAACATAACATGGCCTTCATATTATACCGTGAAAAAGGGTGACAGTCTGTGGCTTATAGCCCGGAAATACGGTACAACCGTGGATGAGCTTATGAAGGCCAATAATATCTGGAACGGCAACATATATCCCGGACAAAGGTTGGTTATTACGTGGCCCCAGAGCGGTACTTCCAGAGGCTCCGCCAATTATGCATTCAGCGCATCAAGCCGTGACATAACCCTGATGGCAAAGACGGTATATGGAGAAGCCCGGGGAGAGCCTTATGAAGGGCAGGTGGCTGTTGCTGCTGTGATACTGAACAGGGTGAGGGACAGCAGATTTCCCAACACCATTTCCGGGGTTATATTCCAGCCCGGAGCCTTCACCGCCCTACAGGACGGCCAGTATTACCTGTCTCCGGATTCCACCGCATACAGTGCAGTGGATAGTGCTTTAAAGGGATGGGACCCTTCGGAAGGAGCACTGTATTATTTCAATCCTGCCACTGCAACTTCAGAATGGATCTGGTCAAGGACCATAATAAAGAAAATAGGGAAACACTATTTTGCAAAATAGGGATGGAGGCAATCCATCCCTGTTTTACTGGGTTATTTTGAATTCTCAAATTGTATTGGCGTGACAAAAAATTCCCTGTATTAGCTGCTTGTATAAAGAAAAACAACGTGATAAACTAGGAAGGTGGAGGAAAAGGCGTGAAGGATGCCTCGCTGAAAGAGAGTAGGTAATATGACCAGATATGATAAGGTATTGATTATTGCAGTACTGTTGGTTGCTGTAACGGGTATGCTTGTAGTTAGAACTGTTCAGGATACCGGTGGCTCCATCTACGCGGTAATTGTTGTTGACGGGGAAGAGTACAAAAGAATTGACCTCAGGAATGCAGTTCCTGGAGAGTTTACCGTCCGGAGTCCCTGGGGTTATATTACTGTTGAAATAGGCAAAAATAAGATAAGAATAAAGGATAGTACCTGTCCGGACAAATTATGCGTAAAGCAGGGATGGTTGAGCAGGCCTAACCAACTGTCGGTTTGCCTGCCCAACCGTGTTTATATCAAGATAATAGGGCAGGAAAATGAAGTTGATGATGTGGCCTTTTAGCCTAATAAATATATTGGGGAGGAATTATGTTGAGAAACAGGACTAGAAATCCCTGGATACTGTTATTGCTTCTGGCTACAGGAGCTGTCATAGGAAGTTTCCTGGGAAGCTATTTAAGCCAGTTTTTGCCCTTCTTAAAATACAGCTATCCCCTGGGTATCAGAGAGCCATTGTATCTGGATCTGGGTATCTTTTCTCTGATTTTCGGGTTTGTGATAAACATTAATATCGCAGGTATAATAGGTCTGATACTTGCCATAATGATATTCAACAGGATATAAGATTTCAGGGTGGTGCTTATGAGGAAACTGGTACTGGCATCCGGGTCCCCGAGGAGGGAGGAAATCCTTCGGCGATTGGGTCTGGAAGTGGAGGTAATTCCAAGTAATATCAGTGAAGAAACCTTTGAAGGCCTTACCCCTGAAAACACAGTTGTCCGTCTTGCCCTTGAAAAGGCCAGAGATGTGGCGGGCAGGCTGGATTTTCCCGGTTTGGTGATAGGGGCGGATACCATAGTGGTACTGGATGGACTGATCATGGGTAAGCCCGAGAACCCTGAACAGGCTTTTGATATGCTGAACAGACTTTCAGGCCGGGAGCATACTGTTATTACAGGACTGGCCCTGGTGGACAGAAGCATGGGTGTAGAGATGGCCGATTATCAGTGTACCAGGGTGAAGATGAAGCAGATTGAAAGCAGCAGGCTCCGGAAATACATTCAAACCGGTGAGCCGTTTGATAAGGCAGGGGCTTATGCGGTTCAGGGGAAAGCATCGGTGTTCGTAGACAGTATTGCAGGGTGCTTCTTCAATGTTATGGGCCTTCCGGTAGCCATGCTGGACAATATGTTGCGTACGGCTGGTATAGACTTGTTTGAATAAGGTAGGGGATATTATGGGAAAGGTCACATATCATCTTACCATCAAAGAAATGCCTGAGACCGAAAGGCCCAGGGAAAAGCTGCGTACCCATGGGGCTGCCAGCCTTACCGATGGGGAACTTATGGCAGTGGTCATAGGAACCGGCAGCTACAGGGAAACTGCACTGGAACTGGCATCCAAACTTATTAAGCTGCTTAACAGCGAAGGTGGCCTGAAAGCCCTGCTGGATATGACAGTTGAGGAATTAAGCGCATTGAGGGGAATGGGGACGGCCAAAGCATGCAAACTGCTTGCATCCGCCGAACTGGCAAGGAGAATTTATTCTGCCCCTGTCAAGGACAGGATGGCAGTGAGAACGCCGGGAGATGCGGCTTCCGCGGTTATGGAAGAGATGAGGCATCTGAAAAAGGAACATTTCAGGATAATGTTATTGAATGTGAAGAACCATTTGATGTCAGTGGAAGATATTTCTGTAGGAAGCCTCAGTGCATCTATAGTTCATCCCAGGGAAATATTCCGTATCCCGATTAAAAAATCAGCGGCAGCCATTATACTTGTGCATAACCATCCCAGCGGGGACCCTTCCCCAAGTCAGGAAGATATTAATATTACGCACAGGATTTCAGAAGCAGGGAAAATAATCGGAATTGAAGTACTTGACCACATAATAATCGGAAATGGGAAATTTGCCAGCTTAAAGGAAAAAGGCATCATTTAACATTGATACTATAGCTGAGGAAGGAGCAGTAGATATGGGAATATTCAGCATTTTCTCCAAGGATATGGGCATAGACCTGGGAACAGCAAATACGCTGGTTTATGTCAAGGGGAAGGGAGTGGTTGTCAGAGAGCCTTCAGTGGTTGCAATTCAGGTAGAGAACAAGGAGGTACTGGCTGTAGGCAGTGAGGCCAAGCAGATGATAGGCAGGACTCCCGGCAATATTATTGCTATAAGGCCTATGAAAGACGGGGTAATAGCTGATTTTGACGTAACCCAGGCTATGTTGAAACATTTTATAAAAAAGGCCTATCCCAAACCAACTTTATTTAAGCCAAAGGTAATAGTTTGTGTTCCTTCCGGTGTTACGGAAGTGGAAAAGAGGGCGGTTGAAGAAGCGGCAGAACAGGCGGGGGCAAAACAGGCCTTTTTGATAGAGGAACCGATGGCTGCAGCCATCGGGGCGGATTTACCGGTGGCTGAACCTACGGGAAGTATGATAGTTGATATAGGCGGCGGTACTACCGAAGTTGCCATAATATCCCTGGGGGGGATAGTAACAAGCAGGTCTATCCGTGTTGCCGGAGACGAACTGGATGAGGCGATTGTCCAGTATGTGAAGAGGCAGTATAACCTCATGATAGGAGACCGGACGGCTGAAGAGGTCAAGATCAGGATCGGCTCCGCATACCCCGGAGAACAGGAGACATCCATGGAGATAAAAGGCCGGGACCTGGTGACCGGGTTGCCCAAAACCCTCCAGATAACTTCCCAGGAGGTGAGGGAAGCGGTGGCTGAACCGGTAAACAGTATACTTGAAGCCATAAAGTACACCCTGGAGAAGACACCGCCGGAGCTTGCAGCGGATATAATGGACAGGGGGCTGGTCCTCACCGGCGGGGGAGCCCTGTTGAAAGGGCTGGACAAACGGGTTAAAGAGGAAACCGGTATGCCGGTATATGTGGCTGAAAATCCCCTGGACTGTGTTGTACAGGGAACAGGGAAAGCTCTTGAGGAAATGAACAGAAGGGTGCTGGTTTCAACAAAGAAAAACTAGTGAAAAGAGGGGGCTTCGATGTACAAGTTATATAAAAACAAGTCGATAATAATGATAGCGATTCTGGCTATCATTATTATCGTTATGATTGTACTAACCCTGGGTGACAGAAACAGGGTATCCGGTCCGGAAAGTTTTGCCGGGGCCATATTCAGGCCGGCTACAGGCCTGGTCACGAAAATGGTAAATTTTATACGGAACTCTGTTTCCAGCATTGCTGAAATAGGCAGCCTGAAGGAGAAAAACGAAATCCTGAATGGACAGGTGATAACCCTGAGGGCCCAGGTACGGGAAGTAGAGGCCCTCAGGCAGGAAAACCAGAGATTGAGAGAAATGCTGGATTTTAAGGACACCCATTCGGAATTCAAGCTCATTGGAGCCAGTATAATAGGAAAAGACCCGTCAAACATATTCAGCGTATTTATTATTGATAAGGGATTCTCAAGCGGTATAGAAAAAAATATGCCCGTTGTTACCAACAGGGGACTGGTAGGTCATGTTATGGAAACCGGCAGAAACTGGGCTAAAATACTGCCCATAAGCGACCAGAGGAGTTCTGTCAGCATTATAGTCAACAGGACCCGTGATGCCGGGATTATGAGGGGAACAGAAGCTTCAGGACTGGAAGCCCAGATTTCTCCCGAGGCTGCTGTTGTGGAGGGCGACGAGGTAATTACTTCCGGGATGGGGGGAATATATCCCAAAGGCCTGCTGATCGGGAAAATAAGCAACATAAAATCTGATAGCAACCTGCTGCTGAAAAATATCAAGATAGAACCCGCTGTAAACTTTGAAAAACTGGAAGAAGTATTCATAGTAGACTATCATGCTGCTTTTCCCGGAGAAAGGGAGATTGACAATTGAGGAGTTTGATTATTGGGCTGGTCATAGTGGTGAATTTTATTCTGGAATGCACTTTTTTTCAGCATATTGCCGTATGGGGGGTAAAACCTGATGTTACACTGGCGGTTATAACCGCTGTTGCCATATTGCAGGGAAAAGAGGCAGGCATAGCTGCCGGTGTGGTCAGCGGTCTGCTTCAGGACACGATGTTCGGAAACCCTGTAGGGATAGCCGCATTTTCATACATGATTGCCGGTTATGCGATAGGATTGAACAGCGAAAAAATATTCAAGGAAAACCTGGTGGTACCGGTTATTTTTTCATCGATTGCTACTTCGGTTAAGTATGCTGTGACTGTTTTCTTTCTTTATGTTATCCAGTTGAATTTTTCACTGCTTTCATATATAAAAAGCCCTATTCTTCCAGAAATGATATATAACTGTGTTATATCCGTCTTTGTATATAAGGGTTTACATATACTGCTCCATAAAAGTTTTATTGATGAGGGGTTCAAAATAAAAAGAAGCAGATAAGTTCAAGGTGGGGTACAAATGTTGTTAAAAAACTTGAAAAACAGATACAATGTAATAGGCCTTATACTGATTATCCTTATGACCGCATTAATATTCAGACTCTTCCAGCTCCAGGTAGTACAGTACGGCTATTATTCCGACCTTTCGGAGAACAAGAGGATAAGGAAAATTGAAGTTCAAGCCCCCAGAGGACTTTTCCTGGACAGGTATGGCAGGGAGATTGCCGGCAACCGGCCCGGATATGCCGTTGAAATTGTAAAAACCGAGATAGTGGATGAAAGACTTAACCAGGTAATTCAGCACCTTGTAGAAATACTCAGGGCAAATGACGAGAGGATAAGGAACGACTTCCCCATAATCCTTGATCCCCCCGGATTCAATTTCAAGAATAAGCAGGAAGAGAAAGAGTGGAAGAAAAAGTACGGAGTTCCCCAGGACTATGATGCCATTCAGACTTTTGCATTTTTAAGGGAACAGAATAGTATATCCCGGTCGATTTCGGATGACCTTGCCCTGGATGTCCTCGGCATACTGCATAAGATTAAGGAGCAGGGTTACCGCTCCTATCAGCCTGTGGAAGTAGCCATCGATGTATCCATGAAAACAGTTGCCCGGATAGAGGAAAATCACCTGGATTTACCCGGAGTTAACGTTGAGGTGAAGCCCATAAGGTATTATCCGGGCGGAAAACTGGCAGCCCATATGCTGGGATACCTGGGAAGTATTAACCCTGATGAACTGGAAAGGCTTAAGGATAAGGGATATGATAGGAATGATATAATAGGAAAATCCGGTCTGGAGAAAGTGATGGAACAAGAGTTAAGAGGTATAGACGGGGGCAGGCAGGTGGAAGTTGATGCCCTGGGGAGGTTTATCCGTACCCTGGGAGAAGAATACCCCACACCCGGGGATAACGTGTATTTGACCATTGACATGGAATTGCAGGCAACTGCCGAACGGGTATTGGAGGAAACCCTTGTTAACATACAAAACGGAAAAATGGGGGAAGCTTTTCCCAATGCACAATCGGGGGCAGTTGTGGCAATGGATGTCAATACCGGTGAGGTTCTGGCTATGGCCAGTTCTCCTGCTTATGATCCCAATATGTTTTCGACAGGTATCTCGCTGGAAGACTGGAAAGCCTTGAACCCTCAAACAAGTGACCCCATGGCTCCCAGGCCCCTGTACAACAATGCTATCCAGGCAACGGCACCGCCGGGATCCACCTTTAAAATGGTCACTGCCGTTGCAGCATTGGAAGAGGGCGTTATTACCCCGGAGACCATAATAAATGATTTAGGGGTTTATACCAAGGTTCCTGGTGCAAGGCCTGCCTGCTGGCTCTGGAATTCCCGGGGACAGACCCACGGTCCGGAAAACCTGGTGGATGCCATCAAGCATTCCTGCAATTATTTTTTTTATGAAACCGGAAATCGCCTGGGCATAGAAAAACTGGAAGAATATGCGGGCAAACTGGGGCTCGGTAAGAAGAGCGGTATTGAGATTCCGGGAGAGTCTGCAGGGATAGTGGCAGGGCCAACCTATAAATCTTCGGTATGGAAAAATGTGATCAAGAGATATATGCAGAATATGATGGGGGTTCAGGATGAGGAGAAGATCAAGCAGATTCAGGACCTGATATTCAGGGATTTTTCCACCTGGAATGAGATGACAAAAGTTCTTAAGGGGTACGGTATTGAGGAAACGGCCCATATAAATAAACTTATCCAGTATATCAATGCCGGCCGGTGGCTGCCCGGGGAAACACTGAGTGCTGCCATAGGGCAATCTTATCACGTATACACTCCTCTTCAGATGACCAGTTATATAGCCACTGTTGCTAATGGGGGCACCCGTTACAGGCCTCATCTTATAAAGAAAATATATGACCAGGATACCGGCAGGTATACTGTGAAGGAACCGGAGATTGTGGAGGAAATAGGAATAAGCAATGAGAACCTGAAGGCGGTACGGGAAGGTATGTACGAGGTTACAAAACCGGGGGGGACGGCTTCTCTGGCTTTTTACGGCTTTCCCGTGGAAGTGGCAGGTAAGACGGGTACCGCTCAAAACCCGGGATATGACAGCTACGGGTGGTTCGTGGGATTTGCGCCCTATGACGATCCCCAGATAGCAGTGGTAGTGCTGATACTTCAGGGCGGGCACGGTAATTATGCTGCACCCGTTGCCAAGGCTATCTTTGAAGAGTATCTGAAAGTGGACAGAAAAGGGATAGATATGGGCCGGAACAACACACTGCTGCAATAAAGCAGCTTATCTTCTTTTTTTGTTTTCAGGCAGGAATTAGCAGCTTGATGAAGAAATATCAAATAATGCAAGGGGTTTATTATGGAGGTACAGATTAATATGGAACAATGCTCCCTGGAATTCAAAGGCCGGAGGGAAGGTTTATTCGCCATAGCCAGAGGCTTTGAAGATTTTGAGAGTTTTTTGCAGGCTATAGACAGCAAATTGTCCATGGCAGGCCATTTTTTCACCGGGGCCTGCATTGCAGGGGTATACGGCATATACCTGGATGAGGAGGAAGAGACTATTTTATCCAGGACTATTGAGGATAAATACCCGATAAAGGTCAGGAAGCCCCTGATTAAAGGGAAAGGACAAGATACCCGGGATTGTTTTGAAGAAGCGGAAGAAGGTTTTACACGGTTTGTGCGTTCAACTCTGCGTTCAGGTCAGAAGATAAGCTATGACAGCAATCTTGTCATACTGGGGGATGTAAATCCGGGAGCCGAAGTGGAAGCCGGGGGTAATATAATTGTTATGGGCTCCCTTAGAGGAATAGCCAGGGCTGGGGTACCCGACAACAAGAACGCATTTATAGCAGCCATTGTTTTTCAGCCTGTGCAATTATGGATAGGCGATGTGGCAGCCAGATGGCCTGAAAAGCAGGAAGTCTCCCCCTGGGCGGAAATGGCTTATGTGGAAGATGGCAGGATGTATATAAAACCTTTTTTTACCATGAGATAAGCAGGAAATGAACGGGGTTCCTGGCTTCAGGAGCGGTTTTTAACCCCAACCGAGGCTAGAAACCGGTACCCAGGGACGCGGCGGCGCTTATCTCTTGCCTTAAAGGGTGCGGATACCGGCAATGATGGGTCATCAGGCAAAATAGTTCTGAAGGAGGATAAATTGGATGGGCGAAGTTTATGTAATTACTTCCGGGAAGGGCGGAGTCGGAAAAACGACAGCAACGGCCAATATAGGGACTTCACTGGCAATGCACGGGAAAAAAGTGGTACTGGTGGATGCCGATATTGGACTGAGGAATCTTGACGTTGTTATGGGGCTGGAAAACCGTATTGTATATGATATTGTTGACGTGGTGGAGGGTGTCTGCCGGTTGCGTCAGGCCCTTATCAAAGATAAAAGATATGACGGGCTGTTCCTGCTTCCTGCAGCCCAGACCCGGGACAAGACGGCAGTTTCACCGGCTCAGATGCAGGAGCTCTGTGAAAGGCTCAAAGAAGAATTTGATTTCGTACTTATTGACTGTCCTGCAGGTATTGAGCAGGGGTTCAAGAATGCTATAGCCGGAGCGGATAAAGCCATAGTGGTTACTACCCCGGAGATTTCTGCAGTCAGGGATGCGGACAGGATTATAGGACTCCTGGAGGCAGCGGAGTTAAGAAACCCAAAACTGGTAATCAACAGGATTAAGGTTGAGATGGTGAAAAAAGGTGACATGATGAACACCGATGATATGATAGATATCCTGGCAATCGACCTGCTGGGAGTTGTACCCGATGATGAGAGTATTGTTATTTCCACCAATAAAGGAGAACCTGCTGTAGGTGATGAGAGGTCCATGGCCGGAAAGGCTTTCAGCAACATAGCGTTAAGAATTTTGGGCGAAAAGGTTCCCTTTCTTGATCTGGAAGTGGAAGAAGGCTTTGTGGTTAAACTTATAAAACTTTTCAGTAAGGGTAAATAAGCGGGAGAGGAGGAAAAGAATTGGACCTGTTCAAGTCTCACAACAAAGATGGTTCGGGCAGTAAGGATGTTGCCAAAGAAAGGCTGAAGCTGGTTCTGGTCCACGACAGAGTCAATGTTTCCTCCAGTTTCCTTGAAATGATAAAAGGTGAGATAATAAAGGTTATTTCTGATTATATGGAAATAGATGAGGAAAATCTGGACATGAAGATGACCAGGATTAAAAGGGAGGAAGATGATGCCCTTTTGCCGGCACTGGTTGCAAATATTCCTATACGTCGTATGAAAGGCTCCAGAAGATGATGTAGAATGCCGGATTGCCCCGGCATTTTGTATTGCGGTCCAATATGTACCAGCTGGCAACCTGTAACATGCCTGTGGTATAATTATTCTGAGTTTGCCAAGGGGGGCCCGGTATGGATAAAAAATTATTAAGACATCTGGACTATTATTCAATAGTTATAATCTTTGCACTGGTAGGATTGAGTCTGGTAATAATAAGCAGTGCCACCCATGTTACTGATACCGGGAATTACGCATTTATACAGCGCCAGGTAATATGGTTTATGATAGGACTTGTTGCAATGGTTGCTGTCCTGTGGGTGGACTACAATACTCTCGGCAGTCTGGCATATTATATATATATCGGCAGCATTTTATTTTTGTTACTGGTGAAAATCCCCGGTATAGGAACGGTGAGAAACGGGGCAAGGAGCTGGATTGACCTCGGTTTTGCCGATATCCAGCCTTCGGAATTTGCCAAAATTGCAGTCATTATTTCTTTTGCAAAACTTCTGGAGCAGCGGGATAATAAACTGGAGAGTATAAAGGATTTGCTTCTGCCCCTGTTGTTTGTGGGCCTGCCGATAGTTCTGGTGCTCACCGAGCCTGACCTGGGCGGTGCCCTTGTATTTGTCGCGATTTTTGCCGGGATGGTATTTGCGGGGGGTATCAGCTACCGGCTGATTGCCTGGGGAAGCATGGCAGCAATAATGGCCGTTCCTCTTGCATGGTTCTTTGTGCTGGAACCCCACCAGAAGACAAGACTGCTGGTTTTCTTTAATCCCGACCTTGACCCTCTGGGAGGGGGGTATCACGTGATTCAGTCGAAGATAGCCATTGGGTCGGGAGGTTTCCTGGGGAAAGGTCTGTTTGAAGGTACCCAGAACAAGCTGAATTTTCTGCCTGAACAGCATACCGACTTTATATTTTCTGTGCTGGGGGAAGAGCTGGGCTTCATAGGCGCACTGGTTCTGGTGGGGCTGATGTTTATTATGCTTTTAAGGGTTCTGGATGCTGCCAGGCAGGCAAAAGACAGATATGGGGCCCTTCTGGCTACCGGAGTTCTGTCCATGCTGACCTTTCAAATTTTTGAAAACATAGGTATGACTATAGGCCTCATGCCGGTGACGGGTATAACCCTTCCTTTTATCAGCTATGGCGGAAGTTCGCTGCTTGTTAATATGATAGCCATGGGCCTTGTTCTGAATGTGGGTATGAGAAAGCAAAAAATCAATTTTTAGATTACTTTTCATATTCCTTCATGGGTGAAAATATATTATACTAAAACCTTTTAGGAGGGAAACCCATGAAGAGGAGTTTCAACAGAAGGGGTACAGGTCTGGGTAGAAGGCATGGTATAAGAACAGCAAAAGGGAAAAATCGTCTTAAGGATAATTTCAAAAGGCTTATAATATGTATTATTATTGTTATCCTGGTTCTTATTATTAAAAACGCCCAGTTTTCTTTAGCCCGGAAGGCTACCGAAGGTATTAAATATATAATAACCAGCGAATTCGATTTTAAGGAAAAACTGGATACTTTAAGGGACCTGGTACCAGCGTTTAAAGACAGGTTCCAGAACAATTCCGGCAGTAATGGCAGCACTTCTTCCATGATAATGCCGGTGGAAGGCCCCATAGTTTCCGGTTATGGTATGAGAATCCATCCTGTCTTTAATACCGAAAGGAAACATGAAGGAATTGATATCGATGCTCAGATGGGAGACCCTGTTAAGGCGGTTCTGGACGGCATTGTGGCGGAAGTGCGCCAGGATGATTATTTTGGGAATGTGGTGGTCCTGGACCATGGTAACCAGATGACAACTGTTTATGCCCACCTTGGAGAAGTGGCGGTTGAAGAAGGACAGCAGGTTCTCCAGGGTGATTTAATAGGTTCGGTGGGGAATACCGGTATTACCACCGGCACCCATCTGCATTTCGAGGTACGGAGGAAGGGGAGGGCGGTGGACCCTGTCAATGAACTGGAGACCGGCGTAAGGGGTATGTAAAAGATGGGGAGAGTATTTTTTTATTTTTTGCGTCCGGCGGCAGGAAAAGAATAGTAAAAGGGATGGGACCGCGGTACGGGGAAATTGTTATATAATAACAAATAATGTATAATATAATATAGCTTCTTTTTGGTAAATAATATGAAATAACAGATAAGTCAAAGATAGGGGAGGCATTTCATGGCTGCAGCGGATATAGACAGACTGCTGGGAAAAGTGCAGAAACCGGCCAGGTACATCGGAGGAGAATATAACAGTATTTACAAGGACCCCGCCCGGGTGGACGTAAGGGTTGCCTTTGCTTTTCCCGATGTATACGAGATAGGCATGTCCCACCTGGGAACCAGGATTCTGTATAATCTGATGAATGAGAGGGAAGATACCTGGTGCGAAAGGGTATTTGCGCCATGGACCGATATGGAAGATTTAATGAGGAAGGAAGGTATTCCCCTTTTCGCCCTTGAAAGCAGGGAGCCTGTGGCGGGGTTCGACATTATAGGTTTTACACTGCAGTATGAGATGTGTTACACAAATGTGATCAATATGCTCTCCCTGGCCGGAATACCCATTTTGAGCAGGGACAGAAGCCGGGAACATCCCTTCATCATAGGGGGAGGACCGTGCGCCTATAACGGGGAACCCCTGGCGGATATATTTGACTTTTTTGTTCTCGGAGAAGGAGAAGAGGTACTTCACGAGTTACTGGACCTGTACATTGAATGGAAAAGAAATACCGGTTCAAGGCGGGAATTTCTGGAAGAAGTTGCGTTGATCGAGGGGGTGTATGTGCCATCCCTTTATCATGTTATTTATAATGAAGACGGTACTGTAAATGCTGTAAAACCTGTTGATCAGAGATATCCTTCCAGAATCAGAAAAAGGATAATAAAAGACCTGGACAAGGTATATTTTCCCCGCAGGAATATTGTTCCCTACATGAATATAGTACATGACAGGGTGATGCTGGAGATTTTCAGGGGGTGTACCAGGGGGTGCAGGTTCTGCCAGGCAGGCATGATCTACAGACCCGTAAGGGAGAAAAAATCCGATACCCTCCTGGAACAGGCCGAAAAATTGATTAAAAGTACCGGATATGAAGAAATGTCACTGGCCTCTTTGAGTACAAGCGATTATACGGCATTGGAAACCCTGGTGAAAGAACTGATAAAAAGGTACGGGGAGAAAGGCATAGGAATTTCCCTGCCATCTTTGAGGATAGATTCTTTTTCCCTGGGGCTTATAGAAGAAATACAGAAAGTGAGGAAAACCGGTCTCACATTTGCTCCCGAGGCAGGAACCCAGCGGCTGAGGGATGTGATCAACAAAGGGGTAAACGAACAGGACCTGATGGATTCTGTCGGTACTGCCTTTGAAAACGGGTACAGTACGGTTAAACTGTACTTTATGATCGGACTGCCTACCGAGACAGAGGAAGATATAAAGGGTATCGCCGACCTGGCCTACAAAGTTGTGGACAGGTATTATCAGGCTGACAAGAACAGGAGGGGCAGAGGACTGAAAGTTACGGTCAGCACCGGCTGCTTCGTACCTAAGGCTTTTACCCCCTTTCAGTGGGAGGCCCAGAATACTGTTGAAGATTTTAACCGGAAGCAGGACCTGTTAAAAAAGGCGTTGAAGCATAAGGCTATAGTATATAACTGGCACCAGCCCGAGACCAGTTTTCTTGAAGCGGTATTCGCCAGGGGAGACAGGAAGCTCGGACAGGTGCTGGTAAAGGCATGGGAGAAAGGCTGTCGCTTTGACGGATGGGATGAACATTTTAAATATGACAGATGGATGGAGGCTTTTAAAGACTGCAAAATCGACCCCGGGTTTTATGCACTGAGGGCAAGGGATTATGAAGAGGTGTTTCCCTGGGACCATATAGGCACAGGGGTATCCAGAGAGTTTTTGATTGGTGAGCACAAAAAGGCTCTGAAAGGGGAAGTAACTCCTTTCTGCAGGGAAGGCTGTACAGCTTGTGGTATTACCGAGTTTTTTGGTGGAGGCGTCTGCAATGCCGTTGATTAGAGCAGAGTATACCAAAAAAGGCCGTGTGAGATTTATCTCCCATCTGGACCTTATAAGGACTATGCAGAGGGCCGTGCGCAGGGCAGATATCCCCATTGAATATACAAAGGGCTTCAATCCCCACTCAAAAATTTCCTTTGGCCCGGCGCTGGCTTTGGGAACCGGCAGTAACAGCGAATATATGGATCTGGTGTTAACCGACAGTATACCCGAGAGGGATTTTATAAAGAAGATGAATGAAAACCTGCCTGAAGGTTTATGTATTCTCAATGCCAGGTATATACCCGGCGACTCTCCTTCCCTGACTTCTGTAATAAACGGGGCTGTCTACTCTATTGAGGCTGATTACCGACCGCAAGGAGGTGAATGGGAACAAAAGATACTGGATTTCTTTTCTCTGGAGCACTGTTATATAGAAAAAACAAATAAAAAAGGCAGGGTCAGGACGGTGGATATTATGCCGCTGGTACTGGAAGTAAAACAAATAGAAGTATCCGCCGGAAAGTTATATACCGAATTGGCGGTTTCCATCGGTAGCAGCAGAAATCTTAACCCCTCAGACCTTGCTGCGGCCCTTGAAAAAAACACGGGCATACGATTGAGCAATATAGAGTTTGAAAGGAAGAAAATGCTTGTTATTAAAAATGGCAGTTATTTTACTCCGTTCCAGGCAGTCAAATAACCGGTAAGCGTTTTTGGGGAGTTGAAATTATGAACGAAATAATTGTTGATGTGAGTTTTGACCAGTCCAGGGTAGCCCTTCTGGAGAATGGTGAACTGGCAGAGATTTATATTGAAAGATTTAGCAATAAACGGACGGTTGGTAATATATACAAGGGAAGGGTAGAGAATATTTTACCGGGCATGCAGGCAGCTTTTGTAAACATCGGATTGGAGAAGAACGCTTTTCTTTATGTTAAAGATGTATCCGGGGACTTTGATGAGTTTTTTAGCAACGGAGAACGGGTTGGTATTAAGGACGTTTTGAAGAAAAACCAGGAAATAATGGTTCAGGTTGTAAAAGAGCCCCTGGACAGCAAAGGGGCCAGGGTTACCACAAACATCACCCTGCCGGGACGGTTTCTTGTATTGGCTCCAATGGCAAACTATATCGGTATATCCAGGAGAATTGAAAACGAAGAGGAAAGAAACAGGTTGAAAGAAATTGTTTGTAAGATGAAACCGGAAGGTATGGGTATAATAATAAGAACCGCCGCCGAAGGCAAAGATACGGAAGATTTCAAGCAGGACCTGGATTTTTTGTTAAAGCTGTGGCGTAACGTTAAAAAGAAAGGCAGACTGTATACTGCCCCCAGAATAATCTACAAGGACCTTAACCTGGTCATGAGGACGGTCAGGGACATGTTCACCAGGAACATTGACAGGTTTATCATTAATAATAAATGCGAGTATCAAAGAGTTATAGAGCTTTTGGAACTCACTTCCCCACAGCTAAAAGACAGAGTATGTTATTTCGACGGCAACCAGAACATATTCGATTACTACAAGGTAGAGGCCAAGATATCCAGCGCCCTTAACAGGAAAGTGTGGCTGAAAAGCGGAGGCTATATTGTAATAGACCAGACCGAAGCCCTGACCTCCATAGATGTTAATACGGGAAAATTCGTAGGCAGTATAGACCTTAAAGATACAGTGTTGAAGACCAACCTGGAGGCTGCGGAAGAGATAGCCAAGCAGTTGAGGTTAAGGGATATAGGGGGCATAATAATAGTGGATTTCATTGACATGAGCAATCATGAACATGACAGGATGGTTCTGGATAAATTAAGGTGCTGTCTGAAGAAGGACAGAACCAAGAGCAATGTTCTGGGGATGACTCAACTGGGACTGGTGGAACTGACCAGGAAGAAAGTAGGAAAGAGAATAGATTCCGTACTCCAGAAGCCCTGTCCATACTGCGAGGGTACTGGAAGAGTGCTGTCCGAAGAAACGGTGGCCAAAAAAATTGAAAGGGAGCTTAAGCGTATCTTCACCCATACAAATTCAGAAGCAGCACTGATTGAAGCCCACCCGTCGGTGGCAGCCCTGGTTATCGGAAGCGGGGGAGAACATCTGGCCAGGCTGGAAAAGATGTTTAACAGATATATATATATAAAAGGCAGTTCCCACCTCCACCCCGAGGAGATTGAAGTAAAGGTTACCGGTAAAAAAGAGTATGTTGAAAGCCAGGCACTGCCGGTGAGGATAGGGGAAATACTCGATGTATTCATATCCGAGCTTCATGCTGCCAATACCGGGGACGGTATTGCGAGGATAGACGGATATGTTATAAATATAGATAAAGCGGCAAAGCTGGTAGGGCAGAAAGTCAGGGTGAAGATAACGAAGGCCTTCAAGACCTATGCAAAAGGGGTTCTGGTCAATTGACAACAGTATTTTTTGATGATATAATGACTTGTTGTAAGTAGCCGCACGGATAAGGTTTTAAACGCAGAAAGGCGTACCTTCATCCGGCGAGACTGGGAAGAGGAGGTGCGTCTTGAAATGTATGCTGTAATTGAAACCGGAGGCAAACAGTACAGAGTTGAAGAAGGGGATATTCTTTCTGTAGAAAAGTTAGGTGTTCCAGAAGGTGAGAGCGTTGTCTTCGACAAAGTGCTCATGGTATCCGATGAAGAAGGAATAAAGGTAGGACAGCCCTATGTCGAAGGGGCGAAGGTTGAAGGGCAGTTGCTTTTTCATGGTAAGGGCAGAAAAATTATTGTATTCAAATATAAGCCCAAAAAGAACTACCGTAGAAAGCAGGGTCACCGGCAGCCTTTCTCAAGGGTTGAGATTAAAAAAATAACGGTTCAGGAATAAAATGATACGTGTTATTATCAAAAGGGATAATCTGAAGCATATCGTGGGATATGGGATAATGGGCCATGCGGGTTTCGATGAGTACGGTAAAGACATTGTATGTGCCGCTGTTTCGATCCTGGCCCAGTCAACCCTTACAGGACTGGCGGAAGTGGCCGGTATTGATGTCCGGTATTCGATTGATGAGAGCAAAGGCAGTTTATATTGTGATTTGCCGTCCCTCAATGAGGATGACAGAGAGAAGGCAGACCTCCTGCTGAATACAATGTATAACGGCCTTAAATCCATACGTGACAGTTATCCGGGAAATCTCTCGATTAAGGAAGAGGAGGTGTGAAGGGATGTTCAGGATAAATCTGCAGTTGTTTGCCCATAAAAAAGGAGTGGGCAGTTCAAGGAACGGTAGGGACAGTGAGTCCAAAAGACTTGGTGTTAAAAGAGGAGACGGACAGTTTGTACTGGCAGGAAATATTCTTGTCCGGCAGAGAGGAACCAAAATCCATCCGGGAATAAATGTAGGCAGAGGAGGAGACGATACCCTGTTTGCCCTTGTTGACGGTGTTGTACATTTTGAAAGAAAGGGTAAAAATAAAAAGCAAGTCAGCGTTTATGAGAAAGAAGCTGCCATGTGATTAAAAAAACCTTCCTGCCGGGAAGGTTTTTTTAATCACATGTGTATTTGCCGGGGACCCTGGTTTCCGTTTTGACGATTTGGATAAACTATATTTAAATATTAAATATCTTTTGGCGGTGATATGCATGTTTGTTGACCAGGCGAAGATTTTTGTAAAAGCGGGTAACGGTGGCCACGGGTCGGTTTCTTTCAGGAGAGAGAAATATGAGCCGTCTGGAGGACCTAACGGGGGAGACGGAGGTCGTGGCGGCAATGTTATAATTGAAGTGGATACAGGGCTTAAAACCCTGATGGATTACAGATATAAAAAACACTATAAGGCAGACAGCGGTGAAGATGGGAGTTCCTACAAAAAGCACGGTAAGGACGGTAAAGACCTCGTATTGAAAGTACCGCCCGGTACCGTAATAAAGGACGAGGAAACCGGAAACATAATTGCCGATATGCTTCATAGCGGGCAGCAGATTGTAATAGCAAAAGGCGGACGCGGAGGAAGGGGTAATGCACATTTTGCCACATCTACCCGACAGGCCCCGGAATTTGCAGAAAGCGGACGCCTGGGGGAAGAACTGTGGATTGTGCTGGAACTGAAGCTTTTGGCGGATGTAGGGCTGATAGGATTTCCAAACGTGGGGAAATCCACTATCCTGTCGGTGGTGAGCGCTGCCCGGCCCAAAATAGGCAATTATCATTTTACCACCCTTATTCCCAATCTTGGTGTTGTGGAACTGGAAGAAGGCAAAAGCTTTATTCTGGCAGACATACCCGGACTGATTGAAGGTGCCCATGAAGGTGCTGGACTGGGTCATGACTTCCTCAGGCATATAGAGAGGACCAAAGTCCTGATTCATGTCCTGGATATCGCCGGTTCGGAGGGAAGGGACCCTCTGGAAGATTTTCGGCAGGTAAACGGGGAACTGGGAAAATATAGCGGGGGATTGTCGGATAAACCCCAGATAGTAGCTGCCAATAAGATGGACCTGCCTCGGGCCGCCCGAAATTTTGAAAGGGTAAAAGGAGCCCTGGAGGCCGAAGGGTATGAAGTTTTTGACATATCCGCCGCATCCAACAGAGGATTGAAAAAGCTGATGTACAGGGCCTTTGAGATAATCAGCCGGATGGAAGAGCAGGCAGAGGAGGATATTGAACAAACGGCTGATATGAGATATTATAAGTTTAATAAAAAAGAATCCTACAGTGTCAGGAAAGAAGGAAACATATTTATTGTGGACGGGGAGTGGATAGAAAGGTTCATGGACAGGATTAACATATATAATGATGAGTCTCTTAAATATTTTCATCGGGTTATGAGGGAAAAAGGTATTATTGATGAATTGAAAAAAATGGGTGTCAATGACGGCGATACTGTAAAGGTCAGTCATCTTGAATTTGAGTATTATGAATAGATATGGGGGTCAGTAGAGGCAATGGAATGCATAGACTGCGGTAACTGTAGACAGAATGAGCCGACTTATTACTGCTTTGCGAAAGGCCAGATTGTTATCAATGACAAGTACGTGCCCAGCGCCGAAAAGATAAGAGACGGATGGAAGAAAGGGCACCCAAATTATGAGACTCACAGGAGAAAGCAGAAAAAAAGCGAAGTGGAGGTTTGACGGGACAGGTTTACAGCCTGTCTTTATGCTTGCCTGAAGCATTATCCTTTTGCAGACAAAAATTATATATAGATATGCCAAAAACCGGGAATAATAGTTATCGGGAGGTGTTGAATACTGTCATGAAAAAGGTTTTCGCCGGTTATAGGCAGCATATTAGAAACGAACTTAACCGCAGGAGGATAGAAAACCATTATTATAGCATGGGTAATGATAAAAAAAGTTTCGGAGCCAGATGGATAGACAGGCTGTTAAGCGCTTTATTTGTTTTTTTCTTGGGTCTGACGGCGGCAGTGCTAACTTTTGACAATATATATCTGGCTCTGGTACTGGGAACGGTAATAACTTCGATATATTATCTGGCTGTGAGGACGCTGTCCCGGAGACGGGTGACCAGGGGTAAGGAACGGCTGGTCAGGGAAGCGACAGTCAAAAAATTTGCTGACAGGGTATCCGGGATGAGTGACAGGGATTTTTGTGCCCTTGTTAAGTCTTTGCTGGAGAAGAGCAGATGCTTTGCAGAGATGGAGCCGGTCGAGGACAGCGGAGAAAGTCCCGTTCTGCTGGAGGGGTATTTTAATGGAAACAGGATAGGCGTATATTGCATGAAGGTCGACGGGAAAGAAAATGTGAAGCTGCATCAACTCAGGGAGTTTGTAGAAATATGTACGGATAGGGGACTTAACCAGGGATTGTACATAACAAACGGGTATTTCGACCACAGTAGCAAAGAGTATGCCGGGGTCCTGGAGGATTTTATGCTGTATATAGGCGATATGGATAGCATATACACCGCATTTCTTAAAAAGGACCTGTATCTCTCCAGGGGGGAAATCGAAAGACAGATTGAGGCGGAAATCATTGATACCAGCCAGGCTTTCGAATACAGACTGAGAAAGATGCTGGCATACAAAAGGATAAGGACTTATGTGGTATTGGGACTGTTGCTGGCGGGATATTCCCATTATGTTGATTTTACGGTTTGTTATATTATTGTCTCCATTATCTTTCTCAGCCTTGCGGCAACCGCATTTATAAGATGGAACATTGAGAAGTATAAGGGATTTGTCGAGAAGGAAATAAGGCTGGAGCAGAACATGTGAACCGTATATGACTTGCAGGACTGTTTCCACGGTCCTTTTCTTTTTGTTAAAATACTGTATAATGGATGTGAAAACTTAATATCATTTTCCCGGAGGTAAAAAAATGAATGATAAGCCAAAGAGGATTGCTGTTATGGGGGGGACCTTTGATCCTATTCATTATGGTCACCTTGTTGCTGCAGAGGCTGTGAGAGACAGGTTCCAGCTTGAAAAGGTGATTTTTATGCCCACTGGAAACCCACCCCATAAAGAATACAGAAAAGTGAGTTCCAGGGAAGACAGATACCTGATGACCATTCTAGCTACGGTTACCAACCCTTTTTTTCAGGTATCCGATATAGAACTCAAACGGAAAGGCTACACGTATACAATAGATACGCTGAGGGAATTGCTGAATATTTATGGCGAGGACGCAGAGATTTATTTTATTACAGGGGCTGATGCGGTCATGGAGATACTGACCTGGAGAAACGTTGAGCAGGTTTTGAGCATGTGCAGGATTGTATCGGCCTTCAGGCCCGGATATGACATTCACCAGTTCAGAAACAAGGTCCTTGAAATAGAGAAAACCTATAAGAACAAAGTACACCTGATAGAGGTTCCCGCACTGGCTATTTCATCTACAGAGATCCGAAACAGGATACAGAACAACAGGACAATAAAATATCTGCTGCCTGAACAGGTGGAGAAGTACATATTAAAAAAAGGACTTTACAAGGGGGATGAATAAAATTCCTGCCGGTAGAAGTCTCATTTTACTCTATTTCCCGGGACATACTGGAACTAACGGAAAGGAGAAAAACGCTGAATATGTATAATATGGAACAACTGGAAGAACGGCTCAGGAATATGATTCGTTCCGAGAGATGGGAGCATTCAAAAAGAGTTCAGGATGAAGCGGTAAAACTTGCCGCCAGGCTGGGCGCAGATGTCCACAGGGCAGCAGTGGCAGGGATTCTGCACGATTGCGCCAGGGACATGGGGTATGAAGAATTATTGAATAAAGCCTGTGAATTTGGTATTATATTAGATAGTGTTACATTGAATTCTCCCTCCATAATTCATGCAGTGATAGGGCCGGAGATAGCCGGACGGGAGTTTGGAATAAAGGATACTGACATACTGAATGCCATCAGATATCATACCACCGGCAGGGAGAATATGAGTTTGCTGGAAAAAATAGTTTTTATAGCCGATGCAGTGGAACCGGCCAGGAGCTATCCAGGCGTTGATAAAATAAGGGCATTACTGGCAGTCGATATTGATAAGGCAGTATTGCAGTCCCTGGATAATACCCTGAGCTACCTTGTCAATGAATGCAGGCCGGTTCATCTTGATACTGTAAAGGCCAGGAATTGTCTTTTGCTGAATCGCTAAAGTGGGGTGGTCTCTATTAAAAGGTTTTTGAAGATTGCAGGAATAGTTTTGATTTCTTTTACGATAATATTTGCCTCTGCGGTATTTGTTTTTGTATCCTTAATCCATGAAGAATTACCGGAGAATAGCGACAGTATACCGGATTGGGAGATTCCGGAACCCAAAAAGGACGAAAGGGTCAACGTCCTGCTTCTTGGGGTGGATGCAGGGGACCCTACCGACAAAAATGCTCCCAAGAGGTCGGATACAATGGTTCTTGCCAGCTATGACCCTGTTGGAAAAAAGGTGGACCTGATATCCATACCCAGGGATACCAGGGTCATGATAAAAGGCAGGGGTTATGACAAGATTGCCCATGCCCATGCCTTCGGCGGGCCCAGCCTGGCCATGGAGACAGTGAGCAATTTTTTAGGGGTGGATGTCCACTATTACTTCCGGATAGACTATGAAGGATTTAAAAAGGTGGTAGACAGCCTGGGAGGGATCCGGGTAAATGTGCCCATGGATATGGAATATCACGACCCCTATGACAATCCTCCTCTCCACATAAGTCTCAAAAAAGGGTGGCAGACCCTGAACGGGGAAAAGGCCATCCAGTTTGTGCGATACCGAAAAGGCTATGAAAATGGGGATATAGGCAGGGTTGAAGCCCAGCAGGCATTTATGAGCGCAATGATAGACAAGGTTCTCAGTGCCGGTACCATACTGAGGATGCCGCTTCTTGCCCAGACCCTGGCTTCGCATCTTTCCACCAACATGGGCCTGTCTGAAATGAAGAAATACGCCTTTGATGCAGCGGGGATAAAACGGGAGGATATAAAAATGCACCGGATAGAGGGCGAAGCAAAGTACGTGGACGGTATTTCATATTTTATATATGACAAACAGAAAACAGAAGAACTTGTTGCATCTATATTTGGTGGGACCGACAGTACTATTAAGGTTGAGGTGCTCAACGGCAGCGGTGTAAACGGGTTGGCGGGGAGAGTGGCATCAATGCTGGAAAAACAGGGTTTTGAAGTTGTCAATATAGGAAACGCCGATGGTATGGAATACAGCAGTACCCATGTTTATGACAGAAAAGGCAGAGGGGATAAGGCGAAGAAGGTTGCGAACGCCCTCAGTATAAATACGTACAAGGTGGAAATTAACGAGGATAATGATGCTGATGTAACCATTATTTTAGGTAAAGACAAAAGCAATCTATAGTCAGGAGGTAATTGATGGCGGTTAATTCACAGGATATGGTAAAGGTTGCCGTGGAAGCGGCAAAAAATAAAAAGGCTTCCGATATTACCGTCCTGGATATAAGCGGTATTTCCATCATTGCAGATTATTTTGTAATCTGCAGCGGGAATTCGGCAATCCAGGTAAAAGCAATAGCTGATGAGATTATGGATAAAATGGAACAGGCCGGTTACCGGAAGGGCAGCGTAGAAGGCTATAAAGGGGAGAAATGGATACTGCTGGACTACAAAGATGTGGTCGTTCATGTGTTCCATGCCCAGGAAAGGGACTTTTACAGTCTGGAAAGGCTCTGGGGCGATGCAAAAGTCCTTGCATGCGATTCATGATTTAAAATTGTTGACAGTTCAATAAAATTATTTTATAATATTTATTAAAATTTTCATTGATTATTTTACTTTTCCAGGAGCAGTAAATGGGTAAGTCTCACAGAGAACCGGTGACTGCTGTGAGCCGGTAGACCCAACCGTCGAACTCGCCTGGGGTAAGCAGTAGGGGTGATTCCCTTATAAATTGACCTGAGTGGGCGGTCCTGCGGGAACGTCAATTAGGGTGGTAACGCGGGTAACTGTTCTCCCGTCCCTAAAACCTGGGACAGGAGTTTTTTTATTGATGAGTTTCTGATAATCAGCATGGGAGGGAATTGATTGATGAAGTATGATTTCAGGGCAATAGAAGAGAGATGGCAGAAAGACTGGGAAGAGAAGCATATCTACAAAACAGACGATACAAAGGGAGATAAGTATTATGCCCTTGAGATGTTTCCCTACCCGTCAGGGAAACTGCATATGGGCCATGTGAGGAATTATTCCATTGGCGATGTTGTAGCCAGGTTCAAGAGAATGAACGGGAAAAAGGTCCTTCATCCCATGGGCTGGGATGCCTTTGGCCTGCCGGCAGAAAATGCGGCCATAAAAAATAATACCCATCCCGATAAATGGACGCGGGACAATATAAGCAGCATGAGAAAACAATTGAAGTCTCTTGGTATCAGCTATGACTGGGACAGGGAAATAGCCAGCTGCCATCCCGGCTATTATAAATGGACTCAGTGGCTGTTCCTGCTTATGTATAACAACGGCCTTGCTTATAAGAAGAAATCATATGTGAACTGGTGTCCGTCCTGTGCCACTGTCCTTGCCAATGAGCAGGTGGTAAGCGGTGAATGTGAAAGATGTGGGAGCCCTGTGACCAAGAAAGAGCTGGAACAGTGGTTCTTCAAGATAACCGATTATGCCCAGAGGCTGCTGGACGACCTGGAGAAACTGGACGGGTGGCCAGACAAGGTAAAGATTATGCAGGAAAACTGGATCGGGAGGAGCGAAGGAGCTTCCATTGACTTTGAGGTGGAAGGCATGGATAAGCCCATGAGGGTATTTACCACACGGCCTGACACGCTTTTTGGCACAACCTTTATGGCTCTGGCCCCGGAACATCCGCTGTGTGAACACCTGGTCAGGGGTAGCGAGTATCAGGAGCAGTTTGAGAGATTTGTTGACAGGATCAGGAGAATGAGCGAAATCGAGAGGACATCCACCGAGCTGGAAAAGGAAGGGGTATTCCTTGGAAGGTACGCTGTCAATCCCGTAAACGGGAAAAAACTTCCCATTTATGCTGCAAACTATATCCTTATGGATTATGGTACGGGGGCAATAATGGGAGTACCTGCCCATGACCAGAGAGACTATGACTTTGCGAAGAAGTATGATATTGATATAATACAGGTTATAGAGCTGGAAGACGGGGAATGTAATATTGATGACGGCGCCTTTGATGGAAGGGGCATAATGATTAATTCCGGCAAATATGACGGAATGGATAATATAGAAGGTATGAAACGCATCATAGAGGACCTGGAGGAAAAGGGTATCGGCAGAGGGGAAGTAACCTATAAGCTCAGGGACTGGCTGATATCCCGCCAGAGGTACTGGGGGGCACCTATTCCTATAGTGTACTGCCCAAAGTGTGGTGAGGTGCCGGTGCCTGAAGAAGACCTGCCTGTTATACTGCCTCTGGAGGTGGACCTTACAGGTAAAGGGGAATCCCCCCTTGCAAGAAATGAAGAGTTTGTTAATACTTCATGCCCGGTATGCGGGGGAGCGGCCACGAGGGAGACTGACACCATGGATACCTTTGTCTGTTCGTCATGGTACTTCATCAGATTTGCCGACCCTAGAAACGACAGTGAAGTATTCAACACTGCCGTGGCTGATTACTGGATGCCGGTGGACCAGTATATCGGAGGGGTGGAGCATGCAATACTGCACCTTATGTATGCCAGGTTTTTTACCAAGGTACTGTATGATATGAAACTGTGTTCCCATGAAGAACCTTTCCAGAACTTGCTGACCCAGGGTATGGTACTGAAAGATGGTGCCAAGATGTCCAAGTCCAAAGGGAACGTGGTCAGTCCGGAAGATATTATTAACAAATATGGCGCCGATACCGCCCGGTTGTTCATCCTGTTTGCCGCACCACCCGAGAGAGACCTGGAATGGAGCGACCAGGGGGTTGAAGGGTGTTACAGATTCCTCAACAGACTGTGGAGGCTGGTAGACGAGTGCAAGAATTTGATTGACAGTTTACCGGCCAGTGCTGCAAATACTTCAGATGAATTATCCGGCAGGGACAAGGATATGCTTTATACAATAAACTATACTGTCAAAAAGGTTACCAGCGATATCGAAGAACGTTTTAATTTCAATACCGCCATAAGTGCCCTTATGGAGATGGTAAACGCCCTTTACCAGTATAAAGAGGCAGAAGACAGAAAAGCCAATATTCTGGTGGAAGGCCTGCAAAAACTTGTTGTATTGATGGCGCCTTTTGCACCTCATATTACTGAGGAACTGTGGAAGATGTTAGGGAATGGAACCAGCGTACACAGTCAGAAATGGCCCGCATACAATGAAGATGCACTGGTCAGGGACAGTATTACAATGGTTGTACAGGTTAATGGTAAGGTTAGAAGCAAAATCGAGATACCGGCACAGATGGACAGGGATGAGGCAGTAAAGCGTGCCATGGCCGACCATAAGATACAGTCATACATTGATGGGAAAAACATTGTGAATACTATAGTTGTGCCTGGCAAATTAATTAATGTAGTTGTAAGGGGGTAAGTTCTATGCCAGATAATCTACATCCTATTCTTGAAAACATGAAACCAGTAGTTAAGGGAATAGCCAAGACTTTCGGCAAAGATTGCGAAGTGGTACTGCACGATATAACCGATCCATACAATTCCATCGTGGCCATTGAGAATTCCCACATCACCGGAAGAGGATTGGGAGGTCCCATGTCGGACATCAATATTGACAGAATAAAAAACGGTGACTTTAAAGAGGACCAGTTGAATTATACAAAGAAAACACCTGACGGAAGGGTGCTGAAATCTTCCACAATTGTTATCAGGGATGAAAAACAGAAGCCCATAGGTTGTCTATGCATTAATTTCGAACTTTCAAAGTATATTGTAGTCAGGAATGCAATAAACGCATTATGCGCAACCGATGAAGAAAACACCACCGATGGTGAAAGCGGCTTTGAAACTACGAATATTAATGATATACTGTGTAATCTGGTTAATAATGTACTGGACAGCCTGGGGAAACCGGTGGCGTATATGTCCAAGGAGGATAAGGTGGAGATAGTGAAAATGCTGGACCAGAAGGGTGCTTTTCTGATAAAAGGGGCTATCGACTATGTCGCCAAAATTTTGTGCGTTTCCAGGTACACAATCTATAACTATCTGGACGAAATAAGGGTGTCCGATTAGTGCGGCAGGCAGCATATCCTGGCAGAAATATGGTATAATGAAAACAATAAATATACCAAGGAGGAAATGGTTATGGCAAAAGAAGTTATTTCCACAACAAAGGCTCCTGCAGCTGTAGGTCCTTATTCACAGGCAGTGAAAGCCGGAGACTTTGTATTTACCTCGGGACAAATTCCTATCAACCCTGAAACCGGGGAACTGGTAAAAGGAGATATAAGAGGACAGACCCGTCAGGTGCTTCAGAACCTCAAGGCTGTTTTGGAAGCGGCTGGTACAGGTCTGGATAAGGTGGTCAAGACTACCGTATTCATAAATGACATGGACCGGTTTGGAGATGTGAATGAAGTGTATGCCAGCTTCTTCGCCGGTGATTTTCCGGGCAGGTCCTGCGTTGAGGTAGCCAGGCTGCCAAAAGACGTGGCGGTGGAAATAGAAGCGGTGGCATTAATAAAATAAAACAACAAGGAGAGGGAAACCTCTCCTTAACTATTTTCTGAAAAAGTATTTGGATTTGTTTCTTTTCTGCCTGAGGACTATATATACGGATGCGGCTGATACCAGCAGCAGTACGGGCCATATATACGGCAGAGTATTATTGTCTCCTTTACTGCTGAAAATACTGGACAGCATAACCTGGACCTGATTGGTATCATCAGCAATGAGTCTGATTTTGCCTATAACGTCTTCCCCTATCCTGTACTCCAGAAATCCCAGTCGTTCCCCCGGGTGAACAGGGGCTTTGATTTCTCCGTCCAGTACTGTCCTTCTTTCGATTTCGGGGCTCTGTCCTTTAAGTACGTCGTAATGGAATGCCTTCTCGGTTACCAGCTTTATCTTTCTCGAAGAGCCCTTTACATCCGCCTCCCGGATTACCTCACCGGCTTTGTTCAAAGGTACTGATTTGTAGTTGTCAAAGCCGTAGTCCAGGAGCTTTATTGTGTTTTCCCACATACGGTTGGAGTTGTTTTCGCCCAATATTACTGTTATAAGCTGCAGTCCGTTCTTGCTTGCGGAACCCACGAAGCAGTGTCCTGCTGCTGTCGTATAGCCGGTTTTTACGCCGTTCGCCCCTTCATAACTGTAGGAAGTGTTTTTGATAAGCTTGTTGCCGTTATAGAGATAGCGTGTATCCTGCATGTTGGTTTCCGGCATTATATAGCGGGTAGTGTCTACAATCTTTTTGAATGCGGGTATTGTCATGGCGTATCTCGCAATCTGGGCAAGGTCGTATGCGGTAGTTACGTGATTGGGGTCGGGCAATCCATTGGGATTGGTGAAATGTGTGTTTAATGCTCCCAGTTGTTTTGCTTTGTCGTTCATCATTACTGCAAACTCTTCAACAGACCCCCCTATATGTTCGGCTATAGCTATGGCCGCATCATTGCCTGATTCCAGAAGCAAAGCGTATAACAGCTGTTCCAGGGTTACTTTTTCCCCTTCCAGAAGATATATCCTGCTCCCGCTGACATACGAAGCCTTTTTGCTTATAGGGACGTAATCCTCGAGATTGCCCCGTTCAAGGGCCAGTATGGCTGTCATGATTTTTGTCGTACTGGCGGGATACGCTTTTACATGGGCGTTTTTGTCATATAAGACCTGTCCGGTATCGGCATCTATGAGGACGGCTTTGGGTGAAGATATATTCGGAGATGCCAGAGCAATGCCGGAAGTCATAAAAATAACCGCTAGTATAAGTAAAGCTGCGACTGGAATATGTCTTTTTCTCATGCTGTTCCTCCCGTTTAGTGACATTATTTTGGTGTTAAAATCCCCGCTTGACAGAAGCTTCACTTTACAGAGGTGCAGCCGTCCGCAGCATTCCCAAGAATATGGTGGCCTGAGTTAGCGGGGGGACTGACGGACGCTAACACCCCGACCGGCCGGGATAAGCTTCAGTTGAAAACCCCAGCTGAAGCAAGTTTCACTTAATAGTATAACAAATATCCGCTTTCCTTTACAGGGGGAAAACCGCACAGCTACATATTGTTTATTGAGGATAAATATGTAACTGTTGCAGGAATTAACATATATAAAATAGAATTAGAAGTATGATAGGTGATTGGATATGATATGTGGGAGTTTGGAGGTGAGTGCAGTGCATATATCCGGAAGGGAAAAGGGCCTCATGACGGTCATACTGATTTTGCTGCTGTCCAATGTCTACTTTATATATATAAATAACTGGGGACAAAAGACGGTGTTAACTCCCGAGACCATAGACAGCATTTTTGTTGAAGAAGAGGAAGAGGACAAATCTGTTGTAGTCTATGTTACGGGGCAGGTGAAGAGTAAGGGAGTTGTGTGCCTGCAGGAAGGGGACAGGGTTATAGATGCAATAAATGCCGCCGGGGGTCCCACCGGGGAAGCGGACCTGGACAGGATCAACCTGGCTGAACTGGTGACTGATGAGAAATGGATATATGTTCCCTATGTTGGAGAAGAGATAAATCATGCCGTTATTGGCAGTATCGGCCGGGAAGATGAGGGGAAAGTGAATATAAATACTGCAAGCGCTTCGGAGATTGAGCGTCTACCGGGGATCGGTCCCGTCCTGGCCGGGAGGATTGTGGACTTCAGGGAGAAGCGGGGGCCTTTCGGGACACCGGAGGACATAATGAAGGTGTCGGGTATAGGTCCCAGGATATATGAGAGTATAAAGGACAGTATATCGGTGAAATGAAGACGATAATACAGGTACTGTGATAAAAAGAAGGGTTTTGCTCGGAGGCAAAACCCTTCTTGAACTATTATTTCGCTTTTTCTCTTTCCTCGTATTCTTTGAGGGATTTGAATATGAAACCGCTCAATGCAATTATTGCTATCAAGTTCGGTATGGCCATAAGTCCGTTGAACGCATCCGAGATGTTCCATACGAAACTGAGCTGGACGGCCGAACCAAGGAATACACATATTACCCACAGATATTTGTAAACATTAATGGATTTAACTCCGAATATATATTCAACACACTTGGAACCGTAGTAGTACCAGCCCAGAATTGTAGAAAATGCGAAGAATATTAGTCCGAAGGTTACTATAAATCCTCCGGGTCCGGGCATGCCAAGCGTAAATGCCCTTGTAGTCAAGTCCGCTCCGAGGAGGAAATCCACCCCTTCGGTGCCAACCTGGTGTAACTGGTCGGATTTATCGGCCAGCAGCATCATGCCATTATCTCCTATCTGAACAAGGGGCGATACCAGTATAACCAGGGCGGTCATGGAACAGATAACAAGAGTATCTATGAAACTACCCAGGCTGGCTATTATACCCTGTTTTACGTGGTCGGTGTTCTTGGAAGCTGCATGGGCTATAGGTGCACTACCAAGGCCTGCCTCATTGGAGAATATACCCCTGGCAACACCGAAACGGATTACAGAGCCTACAAGGCCTCCACCCACTGCTTTGCCCGTAAAGGCATTGGAGAAAATCATACCGAAGGCTGCGCCGATTTTGTCCGCATGGATACCCAGGATTACGAGGGACCCAACAACATAGACAACCGCCATGATAGGTACAAGTTTATCGGTAACTCGGGCTATGGATTTGATACCGCCCAGAATTACGGCGGCGGTAGCAATAGCTATTACGATACCGGTAATCATGGGGTTAATATTGAATGACTGCTGTATTGATGCTGCAACCGAGTTGGACTGAACCATGTTGCCTATACCGAAAGCGGCAACCGATCCGAACAGGGCAAAGAGGAATGCCAGCCATTTCCACTGTTCGCCCATACCGTTCTTTATGTAGTACATGGGTCCGCCGGACATTTCTCCCTTTTCATTTTTCTCCCTGAATTTGAGGGCAAGCAGACCTTCGGAGAACTTGGTTGCTCCACCAAATGCAGCTGTTACCCACATCCAGAACACTGCACCGGGGCCGCCTGATGCTATAGCTGTAGCGACACCGGCAATGTTACCGGTACCTATGGTAGCGGCCAGGGAAGTCATAAGGGACTGGAAGGGACTGATATCTCCTTCACCCTCTGATTTGCTTACAAGCAGTTTGAATGCATATCCAAGTTTACGCAATTGTACAAATCTAGTACCGAATGATACCAAAATGCCTGTGCCCAGAAGGAAGACTATCATAATCGGTCCCCAGGCAAAACTGCCAAGCTTACCTACCAAAGTATTTAGAGCTTCCATTCAATTTCCCCTTTCCTGTTTTTTTGATATAAACCTCCCGAGAGTATAACCATCCATCACCTCCATTATAATAATCACGCCTTCAATAGGGTATGTATTAGTACATGGATCAGGTTAAAATATATAGATCAATACTTTTTAGATATTCTATAACTATAATTAAAATCCTTTCGATATGTTTAAAAAAATTAACAAAATTAATAGGGTGCAGCAAAGTTGAATAATTTGCCTTTGTATGGGAAAATAGAAAAGGATAACAGCAACATGGAGGGATATGGAGTGAATGAAAAGATGGAGATACTGAGGCAGCTGCCTTCTGTAGATAAGCTTATCAACAGCACTGAAATACGGCGTCTTGATGGTGAGTTCAGCCGCCGGATAATAACAGATGCTGCAAGGGAAGTTCTGGAGGAAACCAGGCAGGCGATATTGAAGGGAGATATTATCAGGATTGATGATGAAGACCTCCTGGCAGGTATATTCCAGAAGCTGAAGCATGAAAGCTCCGACAGGCTGAAAGAAGTCATCAACGGTACAGGCGTAATAATACATACTAACCTTGGAAGGGCTCCCCTGCCAGAGAAGGCTGCAGAAAAGATATCCCGTATATCTTCCAGATATATTAACCTTGAGTATAATCTTGAAGACGGGGAAAGAGGACACAGGAACGATATAGTAAGGGATTTGCTGTGCCGGATAACGGGTGCGGAAGACGGAATGGTGGTTAACAATAATGCGGCTGCCGTTTTGCTGGTGCTCAGCGCCATGGCCAGGGGTAAAGAGGTAATCATATCCAGGGGGCAGCTGGTAGAAATAGGCGGTTCCTTCAGAGTTCCGGAAGTAATGGAACAGGGCGGAGCCGTGCTGGTAGAAGTCGGCACCACCAACAAGACTTATATCAGGGACTATGAAGTGGCTATCGGCGAGAACACCGGCATATTGTTGAAGGTACATACAAGTAATTACCGGATTTGCGGTTTTGCCCACGAGGTATCCGGCGCGGAACTGGTTGAACTGGGCCGCAGGCACGGTATCCCGGTTGTGGAAGACCTGGGAAGCGGTATACTGGTGGATTTGAGGCCCCGCGGCCTGGGCTATGAGCCGGGGGTGATGGATAGCATCCGGGCGGGCATGGATATTGTCACCTTCAGTGGGGACAAGCTGCTGGGCGGTCCCCAGGCAGGCATAATTCTCGGCAGGAAGGAATACATTGAAAAGATAAAAAAACACCCGCTGGCAAGGGCGGTGAGAATTGACAAGTTCACCCTGGCCGCCCTTGAGAGCACTCTCAGGCTGTATTTTGATGAAGAGACGGCTTTCAGGGAAATTCCCGTATTGAGAATGGCCACAATGTCACTGGAAGAACTGGAAAGGAAGGCCAGGGCCCTTAAGGACATGCTGGAAGACATACATCCCTTCGCGCTGGTGAAAACCGAAAAGGAGTATTCCCGTATAGGCGGGGGTTCAATGCCTGTGGAGCAGCTGGAAACCCGGGTTGTATCAATAATGCCTCACAACATGACAGTAAACAGACTGGATGAACAGTTGAGAGGGTATGCTCCTCCCATTGTGGGAAGGATATCCCAGGATAAATTTTTTATTGATGTGAGGACTGTTTTTGATGACCAGGTGCCCGTAATCGCGGAAGCTGTCAGGGAAGTGATTATAGGAGGTGAGGCCGGTTGAAAAATATCATAATAGGAACTGCAGGGCATATCGATCACGGGAAAACCACCCTGATAAAAGCCATTACCGGCAGAAACACCGACAGGCTCAAAGAGGAACAGAGGAGGGGCATATCCATTGAACTGGGGTTCACCTTTTTTGACCTTCCCGACGGCAGGAGGGCAGGTATCATAGACGTACCGGGCCATGAGAGGTTTGTCAGGCATATGCTTGCCGGAGTGGGGGGAATGGATATTGTCCTGCTGGTTATTGCCGCGGATGAAGGAGTGATGCCCCAGACCCGGGAGCACCTTGACATACTGGAACTGGCAGGTGTAAAGAAAGGGATACTGGTACTCACAAAATCCGACCTGGTGGAACAGGAATGGATGGATATAGTAGTGGAGGACATAAGGAAGGAAGTAAAGGGTACTTTTCTGGAAGACGCCCCCATTGTCAGCGTATCTTCTGTAAACGGTTCAGGTATAGAAGAACTGGTTAAACTAATCGAACAGATGACAAAAGAGGTTGAAGCCCGCAATACGGATGCAATCTGCCGGCTTCCGGTGGACAGGGTTTTTACAATTACAGGGTTTGGCACAATTATTACTGGGACCCTTATATCGGGCAAGATAGACGTAGGGCAGAAAGTTGCAGTGTATCCCGGAGGTGTTGAGGGGAGAGTCAGAAACCTGCAGGTTCACGACCGGGATGTTCAGACTGCCTATGCCGGCCAGAGAGTGGCTGTCAATATCGCCGGGGTTAAGACGAGCGATATATCCAGGGGAGATGTACTGGCGCCCCCTGAAGCCTATGAGCCTACAATGATGCTGGACTGCAGGCTGATGCTGCTTGAGAAGGCTCCCCGCATCCTTGAAAACGGGAACAGGCTGAGGCTTCATATAGGTACCGCTGAAATACTGTGCAGGGTGGTACTCCTTGACAGGGAAGAACTGCTTCCGGGGGAAAGCTGCTATGTCCAGCTGCGCCTGGAGGAAAAAACCATAGCGTCGAGAGGGGACAGATTCGTCTTAAGGAGCTATTCACCCATGCAGACCATTGGCGGGGGAGTGGTGCTTGAACCTAACCCCGTCAAGAGGAAGAGGCTGAGGGAAGAAACAATAGAAGAACTGAAGGTTAAAGAAACGGGCAACCCGGAGGACATAGTTGAAAAGATTCTGGACATTAACAGTGGCAGTTTTCCCACGATTTATGACCTGGTAAAACTCGCAGGCAAAAGCAGGGAAGAACTGCTGCCGATAATATACAGCCTGGAAGGTCAGGGTAAGGTTCTGGCCTTTACAGGAGGAGAAGGCCGGGTATACATACATGCCGGTTATTATTCCCGTTTAACAGAAAGGGCGGGTTCACTGCTGGATGAATTCCACAGGAAGTTCGCTCTCCGGGGCGGAATCCCTGTGGAAGAGTTCAGGAGAAAGCTGTTTGGAGAGAAAAAAGGTACTTTTATTGACGAAATCCTCAAAATCATGGAAAAGGAAGGTATCATAAAGGTGAAAAACAATCTTGTGTCCCTCCATGATTTTGAAATAGTATTGTCCGACAGACAGAAAGAAATAAAGGATAGGGTATTAAAAATCCTGGAAGACGGAGGATATTCTCCTCCCGGTGTTGATGAGATGGTTCAATCCCTGGCGGGGTTTAAGGGGCCCGAAATACTGGAAGTTCTCGATGCGATGGCGGAGATGGGCGAAATAGTAAGATTGAAAGACAATATAATTTTTGCTGGAGAATGTTATGAAAAGGCGGTGAGCCTGGCGGTGGAATACATCAGAGAGAATGAAAGGTTAAATCTTGCAACATTCAGGGATATGCTCAATACCAGCAGAAAATATGCAATGGCACTGCTTGAAGATATGGACAGGCGGAAAATAACCAGGTGGATGGGAGACTACAGAGTTTTATCCGATGGCTACCGTCGCTGATACTCCCGTTCTGTCAGAGGTCAGGGGGCACACCTGATGAAGTCCCGGTATTCCTCTGTGGACAGGAATGTCCCCGTCGGAATGTCTCTAACTAAAAGATAATCGGTGCTACACCCGACACTTAGAAATATTAGTGACCCATAATAAGGTAAAAGGGAAGAAAATGACATA
>JAENYD010000023.1 GCA_016842005.1 Clostridium thermobutyricum
CGGCACGTACGGTGGTGTGAGAGGACGGGGGTTAATCACCCCCTCCTACTCGATTCCGGGAAACCCTGTGTACATTATGCGGTCTTTTTTTCAATTATGTGGTAGAATATAGATAATAACAGTGCAGGAGGAGACGGCATGATGGAATTGCTTAGACCGGACGAATATATTGCTTCAGCCTTTGAGACCGATCTGGACAGAATGATGGAGAGAGGTATTACCGGCTTGATAATAGATATTGACAATACCCTTGTAAGCTGGAAGACAAAAACCGCGGACCGGAAGGTGCTGGAATGGTTTGCCCTCCTTGATGCAAAAGGCTTTAAGGCCTGTATACTGTCAAATAATACAAAAGACAGGGTGGTGACATTTACCGAAACTATAAGGGTCCCTGCAGTGTACAGGGCGGTGAAACCCCGGAAAAGGGCCTTCCGTAGCGCTATGGCCATGATGGGTACAAACCCCCGGAATACAGCTGTCATAGGGGACCAGATATTTACCGATGTTTATGGGGGAAACAGGATGGGCCTCTATACCATTCTGGTAGTACCTGTTGACCATAAAGAGTTTATTACCACCAGACTGGTGCGGATACTGGAGAAGAGAATAATTGATTCTATGGTCAGACGGGGAAAATTAAAAAGACCGGAAGGCAGGTGATCTATATGAATATAAACTGTCAAACCAGAAAAATTGCTTTGCTGGGTTATCCCCTGGGGCACAGCATATCTCCCTTTATGCACAATAAAGCCTTTGAACTGCTTGGCCTGAATTATATATATCTACCTTTGGAAGTGGAACCGGAAAGGCTGGGTAAAGTGGTGGAGGCTCTTATTGCCCTGAATTTTACAGGATTCAACGTTACAGTACCCCACAAGGAAAGGATTATGGATTACTGCAGCCGGCTCTCCGCTGATGCCGGTATTATCGGGGCGGTAAATACGGTGATGATAAATGACGGTGAACTGTACGGCGACAACAGCGACTGGCTCGGGTTTGGTGCATCGTTAAACCGGGAAGGGTTCAATCCCTGCGGAAAGAGATGTGTTGTGGTTGGTGCGGGAGGAGCAGCCCGGAGTGTCTTATACGCCCTGTTGCGGGCTGACCCCTGCAATGTGACGGTTATAAACAGGAGTATTGAAAAAGCGGAAAAGATGGTGAAGCATTTTCAAGGACATATGAAGGATACAGGGGTGAATGTCCTGGATATTGGCGCCGGAGAAGCCATAGAGGCATGCCGGGAAGCCCACCTGATTGTCAACACCACTCCCCTTGGAATGAAGCCTCGTCTTAATCAAAGTCCCCTTCCTCCCACCTGCTTCGCACCAGGTCAGGTGGTAGTGGACCTTATATATAACCCACCGTCAACCCTGTTTCTGGACTGTGCGGCCAATGCCGGTGCCAAAACGGTTAACGGTCTGGGCATGCTTATCCTGCAGGGGGCTTATGGGTTTAAAAAATGGACAGGCAATGATTTTCCCGTAAAAACTATAGAGAATTTCATAAAAAAAGAAGGAATTTTCAAAGCAATATAGAACTAGTAGATTAAAATGGAGAACTTTGTAGATATTGGATGATTTTTTTGAGATATGACCGATTCATACCGACTATGGAACAGCTAGTCGGATTTTTTTGAGGGGAAGTTGAAATATGCCGGGAAGAAAAACAAACAGACTGGGGCATATTCTGCTGGCATCGGGGAAAATCACAAGGGAACAGCTGGATTATGTACTGGAACTTCAGAAGGAGAGAAAGGACAAGCTTGGGAAGATTCTGATTGATGAAGGAATGGTATCCGAGAATGAAATAGTGGAGGCCCTGGGACACCAGCTGGGGATACCGAGTATAAACCTGGACAGGACTTATATCGGTCCGGAAATAACCAGGCTTGTACCCAAGGCTATGGCGCGAAAATATAATCTCATACCTATCAAAAGGGACAGGGGAATACTCACCGTTGCCATGAATGATCCCCTGGACCTGTCCGCCCGGGACGCGGTGAAGCTGGCAACGGGACTGGATGTACAGCCTGCCATTGTGTCCAGGGGGGATATAGAGGTTGCCATAGAGTATTATTATGGTAAACAGGCTGCAGAAGAAGCAATAGAAGATTTGAAGAGGGAGTACCGAAGGGATAATAATGCTGTCTCGTATACGGAAGCTCTGAACCAGATCAGCAGCGCTCCTGCTGTGCGGCTGGTGAATTCGATAATTGAACAGGCAGTGTTGAAAAGGGCCAGTGATATACATATTGAGCCGGGAGAGACCGGTCTGAGGGTCAGGTTCAGAATCGACGGGGACCTCCAGGAGGTCATGAATACATCCATGGATGCCCACCGGGCAATGGTAACCAGGATAAAGATAATGAGCAATTTAAACATTGCAGAAAGCAGAGTTCCGCAGGATGGAAGGGTGGAAATGGAGACGGGAGGGAGGAACCTGGACCTGAGGGTTTCGGTCCTGCCCTCTGTCCATGGAGAAAAGGCGGTGATAAGAATCCTGAACAGGAACAATACCCTTATGTCATGGCGGCAACTGGGTCTGAATGAGGAAAACATAAGGGCACTGGAAGGCATTCTTAAAGCACCCTACGGTATGATACTGGTTACCGGCCCCACCGGGAGCGGCAAGACAACAACCCTGTATACAGTCCTGAAAGAACTGAACCGTTCTGCCGTTAATATAATTACTATAGAAGACCCGGTAGAGTACCGGCTTGAAGGGATAAACCAAGTGCAGGTGAACCCCAAGGCCGGTTTGACCTTTGCCACCGGGTTGCGGTCAATACTCAGGCAGGACCCTGACATAATAATGGTGGGAGAGATAAGGGATGAGGATACTGCAAATCTTGCGGTAAGAGCGGCCATAACCGGGCATCTGGTTCTGAGCACTCTTCATACCAATGATGCGGCGGGGGCTGTCATCCGACTGGTTGATATGGGAGCAGAACCTTACCTGGTAGCATCCTCCGCTGTGGCTGTTATATCCCAGCGGCTGGTGCGGAAGCTCTGCCCCCGGTGCAAAGAAGGATATACTGCATCTCGGGAAGACCTGCACATGCTGGATGCAGGCATAGATGATGAACTGACCCTGTACAGGAGCAAAGGGTGTCCGGACTGCAACGGTTCGGGGTATCTTGGGCGAACAGGGGTATACGAGATAATGGAAATCACAAAAAGCCACAGGGACCTGATAAACCGTAAAGTCTCTTCGGACAGGCTGCTGGAGGTTTCGGTCAGAAATGGCATGGAAACCCTTAAGGGTAACTGCGCCAGACTTGTTATAAACGGCATTACTTCAATGGAAGAGATGATAAAGGCGGTATATGTACAGAAATGAAGGAGCTGACCGGATATGAATTTGGAAGAACTGCTGAAATTTGCCGTTGATAAGAATGTTTCGGATATACATATAACTGTGGGACTGCCTCCTCTGGGGCGGATAAACGGGAGCTTATTTCCCTTGAACGACGACAGATGCACACCGGCGGATACCGAGGATATTGTAAATAACATCCTGGACGAGGCGCAGAAGAATGTTATTAAAGAAAAGGGAGAAATTGACTTTTCCTATTCCATCAAAGGGCTTGGCCGGTTCAGGGTTAATATCTACAGGCAAAGGGGAAGTTACAGCCTTGCTTTGAGAGTGGTCTTCCAGTCCATCCCCAGCCTGGATGAGCTGGGTCTTCCCCCGGTTGTAAAACACCTTGCAGAAAAGACAAGAGGGTTAATACTGGTAACCGGCCCGGCAGGAAGCGGTAAGTCCACCACCCTGGCAGCGATGATAGACTTGATTAACGAGACCAGAAATTGTCACATTCTTACCCTGGAAGAGCCCATAGAGTATCTGCACAGACACAAAAGGAGTATTGTAAATCAGCGGGAGATAGGGCATGACGTTCAGAATTTTGTTGCCGGTTTGAGGTCTTCCCTGCGTCAGGACCCGGATGTGATTTTAGTAGGGGAAATGCGAGATGTGGAGACAATTGCCGCAGCCATTACTGCTGCTGAAACCGGTCATTTTGTTTTATCCGCCATGAATTCTCTGGGAGCGGATAGGACTATTGACAGGATGGTTGAGATTTTTCCTCCCCATCAGCAGCAGCAGATAAGGATTCAGCTTTCCACGGTTTTGCAGGGGGTGGTCTACCAGCAGTTGATACCGGGAGCCAATGGCGGTGGAAGGGTGGCAGCAGTGGAAGTCATGCTGGCAACTCCGGCCATAAGGAATCTTATCAGGGAAGGCAAGATTTCCCAGATAGCAACCTCCATGCAGATTGGGAGAAGGTCTGGCATGCAGTCCATGGACTTTGCCCTGGCACAGTTGGTCAAGGAAGGTCGCATCTCCCGGGAAAATGCCCTCCTTTATTGCTCCAATGAGCAGGAATTGGGGAGGTTTCTGGAGGGGTAAGAGAATAAAGGAAAGGTCAGGGGATGGGGTTATGCCTGTTTATCACTTCAGGGCATTAAACAACCTGGGGCAAGAAGTCTCAGGGACATGTGAGGCGTCGGACAGGGCTGCGGCTGTTTGCCTGCTCATGGAACAGGAAATCACTCCCGTTGAAGTCAGGAAGGACAGGCAGATATCCAGGAGTGTTATGCCCCTGAGGCTGTTCAAACAGGTCAGACTTAAAGACCTGGCCCTTTTATGCAGGCAGTTGTCCGTGATGGTAAATGCCGGAGTGTCAATACCTGACAGTCTGGATATTGTGAGAAAACAGGGAAACAGAGGGCTTAGAGAGATCCTTGACAGTATATATAAAGAAGTGCAGAAAGGTAAAAGTCTTTCACAGGTAATGAGAATGCACGGGGAAGTTTTCCCCCGCCTTCTGGTCAATATGGTGGAAGCCGGGGAAGCAAGCGGGGCTTTAGGCCAGGTACTGGATATAATGGCGGTACACTATGAAAAGGAATACAAAACGGTGGCGAAAGTGAAGAACGCCCTGATTTATCCAGTCTTTGTAGGAGCAGCGGCTGTAATGGTGGTGGTCATCATGGTTGTTTATGTGCTTCCGGTATATGTTGCTCTGTTCCAACAGGCCGGATTGATACTGCCTGTATCAACCAGGATGCTGATACGCGGGAGCAGTTTCATAGAGAAGTACAGCACCGGCATCACAGCCATTATTATAGGATTAACGGCAGGCTGTGTTATGGTAGCGAGAACCGGCGGGGGAAAAAGATATTCTGACGGCATGAAAATTGTGTTTCCGGTACTGGGCAGTGCATATACCAAGCTTATTACCGCCCGGTTTTCACGGACCCTGGGAGTTCTTACCGGCAATGGCATTTCACTGCTTAAGGGAATGGACATTGCAAAGCGAGTTATTGATAACCTGGTAATTGAGGGATACCTGACCGAAGTTCAGAAAGATATAGAAAAAGGCAGGGGATTAAGTGAAGCCCTTGAGCAAATACGCTTCTTTCCCCCGATGATGATACAAATGGTTAGAATAGGCGAAAACAGCGGGACCCTTGATAATGTCCTGGAAAGGACTGCAGATTTTTATGATGGTGAAGTGGAAGATGCGGTAGCCAGGCTTGCTGCTCTTTTTGAGCCTGTTCTTATCATTCTGATGGCGGCTGTTGTGGCCTTTATTGTGATATCCATAGTCCTGCCCATGATGGACATTATAACTGCTGGAGCGTTATGAGGCAGAAACCGGGAAGGGTGATGGTGGATGGGGTACGGTAAAAATGCATCTGGCAGGGATGCACTGAAAAATAACAGGGGTTTTACTCTGGTGGAGCTCATGGCGGTACTGGCAATACTGGCGGTTATTGCAGTAATAGCGGTTCCCAGGTTTGCAGAAACCATTCAAACGGCAAAGGAGAAGGCTGACAGGGCTTCTGCCCAGATAATAGCCAGGGCGGCCGAGCAGATGTATATTGATATAAACGGTGACGGTCAGGAATTGTTCTCAGGTACCCTGCTGCGGGATGAGGGATATCTGAGGGAACAACCGGTGCCGCAGGCGAGCGAGTATGGAGAGTTCATAGCTATAGTGGATGAGGATGGAATATGTAAGGGTGTATATTATGGAGCGGATGAAAAGGATTACGACGGGAACAACAATTTACTGGAACGCCAGTAGCCCTGAAGAGGCTGTTGATTGCCTGTGATTTGTGGCATGGTCTTTCTATGGGGGCTTATGGCAGGCAGCTTTTTGAGTGTGTGTGTTTACAGGATACCCAGGGGTCAGGGGGTCATATTTGGTTTTTCCCGATGTACATCCTGCGGAAAACATTTGAAGGTCTTTGACCTGGTGCCGGTAATAAGCTATATGGTTCTGGGCGGAAAATGCAGGTACTGCGGCAGGAAAATTTCCACCTTATACCCTCTGATTGAGCTGATTACGGGGATGCTGTTCGTGCTCCTGTTCCAGAAATTCTCTCTGGGGTTTTTATTCATGAAATACGCGGTGCTGGTATCAGTTTTGACGGCAGTTTCTTTCATTGATATGGAGCACTGTATCATTCCCGGTTCGCTGCTCGGGATAGGTCTGGCTGCGGGTGTAGTATTTGCGGTTATAGAAGGGAAGGGGACCGCTGCCGGATACATAGCAGGAATGGCTGCAGGGAGTGGTATACTTCTTCTGGTGATTCTTGCATCAGGAGGAGGGATGGGTATGGGGGACATGAAATTGATGGGTGTCATAGGGCTTTTCCTGGGCTGGAAGCTCAGTCTCCTGACGCTTTTTTCTGCCTTTGTAATAGGCGGTATTGCAGGAACGGTGCTGGTGCTGACGGGGAAAAAGACCGGTAAGGACGCTGTCCCTTTTGGGCCGTTTTTATCACTGGCCGCATTAATATCTGTTCTTGCAGGGCAGCAGATCATATCCTTATATCTGCATATTACCGGGGGGGCATGAAAAATGCCACATTAGAGACAGGGGTTTTACCCTTATAGAAGTAATGCTGGTACTGATGCTGATAGCCGTAATGGCAGGTATGGCCGGTCAGAGTTACGGCCTGATTCTTGATGGCGTGAATGCCAGGACGTCAATAAGGCAGATGGTTACTGATATCCGGTATGTACAGCAGATGGCTCTGGGGGAAGGTACAAACTGTTATATTGCCTTTGACAGGTATAATGGATCCTATCGTATTTTCAAGGCTGCAAATCCCGGTCCCCATATTATAAAAGTGGTAAACCTGGAGGACAGAATACGTATTACCGGTACTACATTTCCTGAAGACCGTTTTCACTTCACTGCATTGGGTGCTCCTTCCAGAGGCGGGACAATAATTGTCTGCGATGGGAGGGGGAAGGAGTACAGATTGACAGTGCTGCCGGCAACGGGACGGGTAAAAGTCTATCATTGAGGTTGTGGGGAGTATTGATTGATTTTGTCAGAAACCGGAAAGGAATTACTCTTATTGAGATACTGGTGTCAATGGCTGTACTGTCCATAGCTGTTTTATCCCTTACTGGTATGTTTTCCTTTTCTGCTGCAAGGGTTTGGGATGCTTATGGGAACACTGCCGCCCTGACGGTGGCAAGGGATATTATGGACAGGATCAAGTCCGGGGATATTAATCCGTCAAACCTGGAAGATGTAGTCAGCGATTATGAGAACCTTCACAATATGAGTATAAGGGTGGATATTACCGGAGAGGATGAACATGGCAGTCTCTGGAAAGTGAAGATATATGTTGCCTGCCGCCCGGGGATGGACCCTGAAAGGGATGGGGTATTTCTGGCATCCTATTATTTCCTCAAAAACCCGTGATATTCTGTATTCCCGGCAGCAGCGGCATCCATTCCGCCCCGTTGATTGGCCGGGAAAATGGGGAACGAGGAGATGTATTCCTTACATGCCTGGTATGGTGATGAAAGATGTGTAATGATAAAAAAGAAGAGGGATTTTCCGTAATCGAGCTTCTGATTGCCCTGGGGCTGACGGTTTTAATTCTGTCTGCCGCAGCTATGGTCTGTTTCTACGGCCAGCAAAACTGGGAGAGGGTTGCCGGACAGGCGGAAGTGCAGCAAAACCTGAGAATTGCCATGCATACCCTCAGTACCGGCATAAGACAGGCTGATGTGATTGAAATATACAGGCAGGAGAAGAAAATCGTCCTTAAAAATGACGATACAATAAAGTCTTATATTTTCGACCCTTCCACAAAGGAGATCAAGTTAGGTGAAAGCGGCAGTACGGTTGCCATGCAGATGGAAGAATGCAACTTCAGGTATTCAAAAGGTCTGATTGAAATTTTCCTGAGCACTCCTGCATGGAAAGGAATGGAAGGAACAGATTATGTATTCACAATATATGCCAGGGGAAAAGAGGTATACCAGTATTAAACATAACCGGGGAGCCGTCCTGGTTATGGTGATGATGACCGTTTTGATACTTACAGTACTGGGGACAGCACTGCTTTCGATATCTATCAGTGAATACAGGATGGAAAGGGCGAACAGGGACAGTGTTGCTGCCTATTATCTGGCTGAAGGTGGTCTGGAAAAAGCTGTACATCAAATATCCATTATGGATGATATACAGCCTGATCAGCTTCTGGGCAGAACATGGGAAATGGGAGAGGAGGATGCGGATTTACTGGAACCGGACACCGGGGGAGGTTTTACCGTTATTATTGAAGATATATGCCTTATAGATACCATGCTTAACGGGGAAGAAGCGTACGCGTTTATATATGAAGCGGTACTGAGGTCCCGGGCTGCAGTGGGAAGAATGAGCGGAGAAATTGAAGCCCTTTTAAGGGTTGAAGATTATACGGCAGAGGGTTGGAACAATTGTGTCGAAGTGAAGCGATGGCGTCAGATAAGGTGAAGGTTAAAAAATAACGGGAGGTGTTAGGATTGAAACTGAAGAATTACATGGAAGATGTGGTGCTTCATGTCCTGCCAGATATCCTCAAGAATTATGATGGCATATGCAAATGTGAAAAATGTGTATTTGATATTGCTGCCCTGGCTTTAAATACATTAAAACCCCACTATGTAGTAACTGAAAAAGGAGAAGTGTATTCCAAGGCCCGGGAACTGTATAATCAGTTTGAGGTGGATGTAACTGCTGCTATTCTGGAAGCCGCCAAGCTGGTGGCCGAGCATCCGAGGCATGATACCGACTAGGCGGTGCCGGGCATGCTGAATATGGGGGCAAGGATACTGGGGCTTGACATAGGCAGTACATACATAAAATGGATTGTATATAAAGAGAGCATAAAGAGTCCCGTGGTATGCGCATGGGGGCATACCTTCACCCCTCCGGGGGCAGTACGGTGCGGGGAAATACTGCGCAAGGAGGAATTGAGGGAAAAGCTGGATGAAATCATCAGGTCGAATAAGCTGGATGTCACAAAGGCTTCCATTACCCTTTCATGCCCTGAAATGGTCATAAAGGTTAAAGAACTGCCCCTGCTGAAAAACAGGGAGATAAAAGAGGTAACAAGATTTGAAATCAGGATGATGGGTCCATCCAATGCCGGGGAATATATAACGGATTACAGGATACTGGAAAAGGTTTATTCTAAAGGAGTAAGGCTGCTAAGGGTAATGATGGCTTCAGTGCCAGCGAGGATAATACAACCTTACATCCAGCTTATAAGGGACCTTGACATGAAACCGGCCGTACTGGATGTTCACAGCAACAGCGCTGCCAGGTTTCTAAGCAGATACAGGCCTGCCTGTACGAAGGATTGTTATTTACTGGCGGACATAGGGGCTGAAACTACTACAGTAGCAGCGGTTAAGGGAAGTGTTCCCTTGTTCTCCCGTGTATTGGCGGAAGGCCTTCGGGACATGCCCGGGGCCTCCGGCGGTTCCTTTGATTCCACCCAGTTATACCGTTTCATTCAATCCTATCAGCGCAGTAACAGCACCCTTGCCCGTTCAATAATTGTGATTGGTGGGGGAAGCTATGCAGGGGAACCGGGAGATATCATAGCCAGCCAGCCGGGGCTGTCAAGAATATTCCTGGATGAGGATATTGTATTTAATAAGAATCCGGGCATGGAGGCAGCCCAGATACCTTTATATGCCAATGTCCTGGGGTTGGCTTTCAGAGGAGGGAGGTAATGATAAAAAAGGATATAAACCTCTTGCCCGATGGGTATAAAAATCGGGAGTACCGCTTTGGGGCAGGAAAAATAAAACTCATGATTCTTGTCTTATTGTTCCTCGGGATTACGGCACTGATATGGGTGCCTCCGTATATGGTCGGTGGTCTGCAGGGCAAAAGTTTTTTTATTGATAGTGCAATCATTGGTATGGAAGATGAGAAAAACCGCAGTGAAATGTATTTCCGGCTGCAGCAGCAAATCGCACAGAGGAAAGAGCTTATAGAGGCTATCGGCTTAACGGATTTCCGGTTATCCCAGCTCCTTTGCGAAGTTTGGGACAGGGTACCCGGCGGGGCATCAGTGGTCAAGGTTGAATACAACGGAAGAGGATATCTGGATATAGAAGGGGAGGTCCCGAGTTATTCTGGAGCAGCTCAGTTTATGGCGGGTTTGCGGCATATGACCAGTGTCAGGGAAGTAATGCCTGTCTGTATTGAGGAAAAAGGAAAGGGTATGCTTGGATTTGAGATAATATGCGTTTTAAAAGGCGGAAGTGGTGAAGATGAAGCTGAGTAAAAGGGAAAGGGCACTTGTACTGGCGGTATTTATTGTGCTCCTTTTACCTGTCTATTACAAATATTACCTTACACCCCATATTGAAAAATATCTGTCTCTGAAGAGCAAGGTGGAGACCGGCTCTGCAGAGCTGCAAAGACTTGAAAAAGCAAAAGAAAATATGACGGGGCTGGCAAAAAGTATTGAAAACCATATGGAGCAACTGGCCCGCCTGGAAACAGTCCTGCCCCACAGTAGCAAAACGGACGAAATAATACTGGACATGGAAGGGCTTTCCCGCCAGACAGGGGTGAAACTGCAGGAAATAGTTTTCCGCGGTACCGGTATGAATGAAGGATGGGTGGAGGCGCAGTCAAAAGGCAAGGAGTACTGTGAAATCATCTTCAGCATAAAGGTAACGGGGTCCAGAGACCAGGTTATTTCTTTTATAAGAGGGATAGAAAGTTTTACGCGGTTATTCCGGATGAATAATGCTCTGCTTTATAGAAATTCTCAGGTCTCCGGCAACACGCTAACCGCTGAACTGGATGTCAGTGCTTTTGCCCTGGAGAGTGATGGGTAAATATAATCAAAAAGTTTCCTGGCCGTTTAAGGGCAGGGATATATGGTATAATAATTGTATCAAAAATGATAGGGGACATAAGGTGATGCCATGGCTAGCAATATTGTACTTACAGGCTTCATGGGTACCGGTAAAACCTCTGTGGGAAAGCTGGTGGCCCGTAAAACGGGGATGGGCTTTGCAGATACCGATGCACTGATTGAGGCTCTGGAAGGCAAAAGGGTGGAAGATATTTTCAGGGAAAAAGGGGAAAAGTACTTCAGGTCGCTGGAAGAGAAGGTTATCTCCAGAGTGTCGGATCTCAAGGGGTTTGTTATTGCTACCGGCGGAGGAGCGGTATTATCTGCGGACAATATGGATAACCTCAGGAAGAGAGGTATTATTTTTTGTTTAAGGGCCAAACCTGAAACCGTATACCGGAACATACGGAATAGCCCCGATGAAAGGCCTCTGCTCAAGGAGAAGGATATGCTGCTGCAGATAAATAAATTGATGGAAGAGAGAGAAAAATACTACAGGAATGCCCATTACATTATTATTGTTGACGGCAGGACAGCAGAAGAGACAGCAGAAGAGGTCATATCCATATTTAAGGCAATACATCAATGAGAGTTTTTTTATTTTTTGAGAGGATGTGAAAGAACAGTGGTCAAATTCGGACCGTCAGGCAACTCCAATGCCTTTTATGACCAGGGATACAAATCGTCTCTGGATGCGCCCGGGTGGCTGCGGGATATGGGACTGGAGGCTTACGAATATTCATGTACAAAGGGCGTGAAAATAAGGGAAAGTACTGCTGTGCAGTTAGGGGAAAAGGCCAGGGAAAACAATATAACGCTGAGTATACATGCCCCTTATTATTTAAATCTTGCCAGCCCCGATGAGGACAAGAGGCGCAATTCCATAAGATATCTGATGGAAAGCTTGCAGGCAGCCAGATGGATGGGGGCCGGCAGGGTGGTGTTTCATCCCGGAAGTTGTGGAAAGACAGGCAGGGCCAAAGCCCTGGAATTGGCCAAGGATACCCTCTCCAGGGCTATTGACCAGGCTGACGGCAAAGGATTCGGGGATATAGTCCTGTGTCCTGAAACCCTGGGTAAAACAAATCAGCTGGGAAGGCTGGAAGAAATAATAGAAATGTGTAAACTGGACAGCCGCCTTATACCTACAATTGACTTTGGTCATATCCATGCGTATACCCTGGGGGGATTAAAGGAAAAACGGGACTATCTCAGGGTGTTTGAAGTCATTGAAGAGGGGCTGGGCCGTGAAAGGCTTAAAAACCTGCACATACATTACAGCAGGGTAGAGTATACCGGCAGGGGAGAAAAGAAGCACTGGACCCTGGCCGATACCCGGTACGGCCCTGAGTTTGAACCTCTGGCAGAAGTCTTGATTGAGAAGGATATCAATGCAACAATAATCTGCGAGTCAAGGGGGACCATGGCTGAAGATGCCGCTGTGTTAAAGGAGATTTACTGTAAAATTCGAGATAAGGGTTGATTTTTGCTATTCATTACAGGGATAATGTGATAATATTATATGAGAAAAAGTGGAAGGAAGTAACGGGATGAAGAAGGTTCTCGTAATTCACGGCCCGAATCTCAATCTGCTGGGGACAAGGGAAGTGGGCACGTATGGAAGATTTACCCTTAAACAGTTGAATGACCTGATCAATAAGACTGCAGGGGATCTGGGACTGTCGGTCAGCATTGAACAGCACAATGCTGAAGGGGACATCATTGAAAGCATACATAAGGCAGCGGAAGAGGAATATGATTGCATAATAATCAATCCCGGGGCATATACCCACTACAGTTATGCCATAAGGGATGCCATCAGAGGGGTTAATCTCCCCGCTGTTGAAGTACACCTGTCAAATATATACTACAGGGAGGAGTTCCGCTCCAAATCGGTAATTGCACCGGTATGTGCGGGACAGATATGCGGCTTCGGGCCCGAAAGCTACCTGCTTGGTCTCCATGCCGCAAAAGGGCTCTAAGAAAAATCCACGGAGGGAAAGCATTGACAGACAGACTGGTTAAAGTGAAGAATCTCATTGCCCGGAAAGGGCTGGACGGCATCTTTGTCTCAAGAGGAGCAAACAGGAGGTATCTCAGCGGGTTTACAGGTTCCACAGGCAACCTTTTGATTACACCGGACGAGAATATCTTTATTACCGATTTCAGGTATGTGGAACAGGCTGAGCAGGAGTGTACCGGATTCAAAATCGTAAAGTGCTCAAAGGATTATACGGATGCCCTGGCGGAGTTGATGGAAAGCCGTTCTGTTAAGCGCATGGGGTTTGAGGACAGGGACCTGTCATATTTTCAATATATCCGGATGAAAGACAGGCTGGAAGGGGTGGAACTTGTAACCCTTGGTGAAGACCTGGACAGGATGAGAATGGTAAAAGACGGGGAAGAACTTGAATGTATAGCAAAGGCCGCAGAGATAGCCGACATGGGCTTTGAGCATATTTTGAACCATATCGGGCCCGGGGTCCGGGAAAGGGAGGTTTCCCTGGAACTGGAGTTTTTCATGAGAAAACAGGGTATATCAGCGCCGTCCTTTGAGTTTATTGTGGCTTCCGGACCAAGGTCTGCCCTGCCGCACGGGATTGCAAGCGATAGGAGGATAGAGAAGGGAGACCTGGTAACCCTCGACTTTGGAGGGGTCTTCCACGGCTATTGTTCGGACATGACCAGGACGGTGGTGGTTGGACAGTATACTCCCCGCCAGAAGGAAATATACGATATTGTCCTGGAGGCGCAGTTGCAGGCCCTGGAGCAGATAAGACCGGGGATGACCGGGGCGGAGGTTGATAGAATAGCAAGGGATGTTATTGATAATGCCGGCTACGGAGAATATTTCGGCCATGGCCTGGGCCATGGAGTGGGACTGCTCATTCATGAGGCGCCCGTTCTAAGCCATAAGGGGGATATTGTCATGGAACCGGGGATGGTTGTTACCGTGGAGCCGGGAATTTATATCCCGGGTTTTGGCGGGGTAAGGATAGAAGACCTTCTGGTAATAAAGGAAGACGGTATTGTAAACCTTACCCGTTCGCCAAAAGAGTTGATTATTATATAAACAATATACATATCAGGAGGGATACTCATGATTTCAGCAGGTGATTTCAGGAAGGGGATCACATTTGAAATGGACGGCCAGATATACCAGGTACTGGATTTTCAACATGTAAAACCCGGTAAAGGGGCCGCTTTTGTCAGGACAAAATACAAAAACATCATTACAGGGGCCACCCAGGAAAAAGCCTTCAACCCCAGTGACAAGTTTCCCAAGGCTCATATTGAAACCAAAGGGATGCAATATTTATATGATGACGGGGACCTTTACTACTTCATGGATATGGATACATATGAGCAGGTGCCCTTAAGCAAGGAAAAAGTGGAAGAAGCCATTAAATATCTGAGACCTAACGATATGGCCACTGTGAAGTTTTATAAGGGGAATGCCTTTTCAGTGGAGCCTCCCAACTTTGTTGAACTGGAGGTCTCCGAAACCGAACCCGGATTTAAAGGGGATACCGCTCAGGGGGCTACAAAGCCTGCTGTGGTGGAGACAGGAGCGGTTGTTCAGGTACCCCTGTTCATTGAGATTGGAGATGTGATTAAGATAGATACCAGAACGGATGAGTATATCTCCAGAGTTTAGGGTAATAATAATTGTATAAAAAGGAGGTTGAAAATTATGGAATATTTGTATGAAAGGGTATCCTATTTGAGAGGTCTTGCAGACGGGCTTGAGATCAGCGAAGACTCTAAAGAAGGAAAACTGCTGTTGCAGATGGTTGATGTCCTGGAGGAGTTCGCAGATGCCATAAACGAACTGGCGGATGCCCATGATGAACTGGATGAATACGTGGAGTGTATTGACCAGGACCTTGGAGATGTGGAAGACGAAATATTCGAAGACATTTATGATGACGAAGATGACTATGATGATTTTGATGATGATGATGCCGAATACGTAGAGGTAGAATGCCCTCACTGTGAACATATAGTATGTGTGGAAGACAATATATTTGAAGATGATGATACTGACATTATCTGTCCCAACTGTCACAAACCCATATACCTGGAATTTGAAGAAGACGAAGTCAAAGACGATGAGGAAGAATTCGAGCAGGAATAACGAACAGCCAACAGCGGATATACTCCGCTGTTTTTTTTATTCTCAACTATTGCACCTGTCTCCGAAAATTTAGACATATTATTTTTTATTAAAAATATTAATTATATAAGAAAGGAGGACAGGTTCATGGCAGTTACCTGGGATAGATTGGAGAAACGGAGCGACCCCGGAGGGGAAAACCGTATAAAGTATGAGCGGTACCGGTCGGTACTGGATGCTGTCCCTACAAATATCCGGCATCTGCTCAAGGGCCTTTCTTATAATGATATGGAAAATATCGAAGAAATCCGTTTGAAAGCCGGAGCGCCTTTACTGATATATGGCAGCAATTTTAACGCATTCCTGACTGAAGACGGCAGAATGAGCAGACAGAAATCAAGGGCCTATATGGTAACTTCTGAAGATACCTCAAAAGCTCTTCAGCTTATGTGTAATTGCTCAATTTATTCCATAGAAGACGACCTGCGGAATGGATTTATAACCATAAAAGGGGGACACAGGGTAGGTGTGGTGGGCAAAGTGGTTACAGAAGGGGGAAAGGTCAAGACCATAAAGGACATTTCAGGTCTGAACATCAGGATATCCAGACAGGTCCTGGGGTGTGCCGGCAAGGTAATGCTTTATCTTATCCGCTCATGTACATCTGTGTACAATACCCTGATAATATCTCCTCCCCAGTGCGGAAAGACCACCCTTCTCAGGGATATTGTACGGCAGGTCAGCGGTGGCATACCTGCCATGGGATTTGAAGGGTTGAAGGTCGGGGTTGTGGATGAAAGGTCCGAAATAGCCGGGTGTTATAACGGGGTTCCGCAGAATGATGTGGGCATCAGAACCGATGTACTGGATGCCTGTCCCAAGGCCCAGGGTATGATGATGCTCATAAGGTCCATGTCGCCTTCGGTACTGGTGACCGATGAACTGGGAAAACCGGAGGACCTTGCAGCGGTTCAGGAAACGCTGAATGCCGGGGTCAACATAATTACAACCGTCCACGGATGGGACGAGGAGGATGCACAGAGAAAACCGGTAATAGGTGAATTGCTTGAAAAAAGGATATTTGAGAGGCTTGTGGTTCTGAGCAGGAAGAAGGGGCCCGGTACTGTGGAGAGAATACTGGATGTATATACGGGCAAAAATCTGCTGTAGGACAGGATGGAGGGCTATAAAATGTTGATAAAACTTATTGGCTCTGGGGTAATAATAACAGCCGCCACCTGTACAGGATATGTCCTGGCAGGCAGGTATTCGGGCAGGGTCAGACATATAAGACTGATGCAGGATGGCCTGCGCATGCTGGAAGGCCATATACTTTTCACTTCCACTCCTTTGCCCGAGGCCCTGAAGAAAACGGCGAAAAGGCTGGGCAAACCGGTAGACCGGATTTTTGATATTTCGTCCGAACTATTGGACAGCCGGATGGGGTATACCGTGGAAGAAGCCTGGAGCATTGCCCTGTCAAGCACCAGAGACCTGTTATGCATGAACGCTGAAGATATAGAGATTATCGCCAATTTTACCAAGACCCTGGGTTCCACCGACAAGGAAAACCAGGAGAAAAATTTTAGGCTGGTGGAGATACAGCTTAATTCACAACTGAAAAAGGCAGAGGAAAACAGAGACAGGAACGAGAGGATGTATAAAAACCTTGGCTTTTTACTGGGTGCTACTCTTATAATACTTTTATTCTGAGGGGAGAGAAGGCCGTGGACGTAAGCATGATCTTCAAAATAGGGGCTGTCGGTATTCTGGTAGCTGTCCTGAACCAGGTGCTAATAAGGTCGGGCAGGGAGGAACAGGCCATGATGGTTGCCCTGGCCGGCATTGTAGTGGTGCTTATGATGGTTATAAATATGATCAGCGATCTTTTTGAAAGTGTCAGGACCATGTTTGAGCTTTACTAAAGGGTGTGAAACTGTTGGAAATATTTCAGATAGTAGGTATAGCCTTAATAGCTACCATCCTTGCTGTTCTGATAAAAGAGCACAGACCCGAAATAGCGCTGCAGATAAGCATTGTAACGGGATTGATAATATTTTTTCTTATTCTGTTCAAACTTGCTTCGGTACTGGATGTATTACAGCAGCTCTCCGGTAAGATAAATATCGATCTGGTATACATCAGTACCATACTGAAAATTGTAGGCATAGCCTATATTGCCGAGTTTGGGGCACAGGTCTGCAGGGATGCCGGTGAAACGGCTATAGCCTCAAAGATAGAACTGGCAGGGAAGGTAATAATTATGGTGCTGGCAGTACCTATTCTGTGGGCTCTTATGGAACTGATAATAAGTATCGTGCCGTGAGGAAAGGGGATTTTATGGATAAAAGAATGGCTGCAGGTCTGATTGTTATAGTTTTTCTGTTAATCCCTTTCTCCTGCCGGGAGGCTATGGCGGCCGACCAGTCGGAGGGTCCGGGTATGCTGGAGGGGCAGATTGATAATATTGATATAGAAGAAATCCAGCAGCTGTTAAACAGTCTTAACCAGGAAGTAGAAGGGTATATGCCGCGGCTGGATGCCGGTGAGATGATAAAGGCTTTTGCCACCGGCAAACTGGACCTGACTGCCGGGCAGATAATCAAAGGTATAGGCAGATACCTGTTCGCCCAGGTACTGGCAAATGTCAACCTGCTGACAAAATTACTGGTCCTTGCCGTAATATATGCAGTACTGTACAATATCCAGAATTCCTTCAGCAACGGCGCAATAGGCGAACTGGCCCAGATTGTATGTATGCTTGTACTGATTGCTGTTGCCATCCAGAGCTTCAACCTGGCAGTGGGAGTCGGTTCTTCGGTTATTGACAAAATGGTGCTTTTTATGCAGGCATTACTGCCTGCCCTGCTCGCCCTGCTGGCTGCAACGGGAGGAGTAACGTCAATGGCTTTGCTTCAGCCGGTGGTGGCTGTTTCCATTGGTGTAATCAGCACCTTCTTCAAGGAAATACTCCTGCCGGTTATATTCTTTTCAGCAGTGCTGGCCATTACAAATAATCTGTCCGAAAAATTTCATCTGTCCCGCCTGGCATCTCTATTGAAACAGGGCTGTATTGCAGCCCTGGGGCTTGTACTTACCGTGTTTACGGGTATTATGGCAATTCAGGGGGTTACTGCATCCACAATAGACGGGGTATCCGTCAGGACAGCCAAATTTGCGGTGGATAGTTTCGTGCCCATAGTGGGCGGGCTTCTTTCGGATACCGTAGACACCATAATGGGATGTTCCCTGCTGGTGAAAAATGCTGTTGGGGCTTTCGGCCTTATAACGCTTTTTATAATTGTGGCTTTCCCGGTGATGAAGATAATATCCCTTGTCCTGATATATAAAATTGCGGCGGCGGTTATTGAGCCCATAGCCCAGGGGCCTCTTGTAAAGTGCCTTAACGACATGTCCAACAGCCTCCTGCTCCTGTTTGCCACGGTACTGTCGGTGGCGGTAATGTTTTTTATATCGGTAACCATTATTATCGGGGCAGGTAATACCGCCCTTATGATGAGGTAGGTGACTGCCGGTGGACCATCTGAGAAACTGGATAATAAATATTGTTATTACAATGATTTTTGTGGTTTTCATTGAAATACTGATGCCCAGCAGCAATATGAGAAAATATATCAATTTTGTGGTGGGACTGCTGGTTATGCTGGTAATACTCGGTCCCTTGCTCAATATTGCTTCCGGTGATTTCAGCATGAGCGGAAAGATACTGGAAGTATCCGGGGTAATTGATGCAAAAGATGTCCGGTATCAACTGGATAAGATAGAAGAAGGGCATAAAGAGGGTATAGTCCGCACCTACAAACATAAACTGCAGGAACAGATATCAAACCAGATAAGGTCTGCAGGACTTGCCAAAAATGTGGACGCCGAGGTCTTTATTGATGAGGAATACGGCTCTGAAAGCTTTGGAACCATTACCGGTATCAGGGTAATAGTACGGGAAGGCGGCAGTACCGAATCCGGGCAACCTGTGCAAAAGGTTGAAATAAGAGTGGATATTGAAGAAGACCGGGAGACCGCAGGTGTTTTATCACATCAGGACCGGCAACTGAGGGAAAACATCTCTGCATACCTGGCAGACCTGTACAACCTGTCCCCGGAAAATATAGACATTGTCTTGGAACAAATGTGAAGATAAGGGGGAGTTGAATTGAAAGACTTCTTTAATCTTAGAGACAAAATCAACCAGATGGGTACAAAAAAGCTGACCCAGAATCTGATGATTGTCATACTGGCTGCCGCTATTATAGTAATAGCCTCCAGCACCTTTTTGGAAAAGAAGAAGGATAATAGAAATAGTGTGGAGACAACAGGCATAGAATTAAATAAGAAACTGGATTTCAAAAACACCTATGAAGAACAACTGGAAAGCAGGCTGAAATCCATACTTGAACAGATTGAAGGGGTTGGGGAGGTTTCAATAATGATAACACTTAAAGTGGGAAGTGAGATAGTACCGGCCATCAACACTATAGAAACCCAGAGCCAAACAGATGAAGAGGATTCCGGGGGTGGTACCAGGGAGATAAATCAAAAAAGCGTGGACAGCAAGGTAGTGTTAAAAAAGGGTTCAGGCACAGAAGAACAGCCCCTTATAGTGAAAGAGATTATGCCTGAGGTGAGAGGAGTAATAGTGGTAGCCGAGGGGGCGGAAAACCCGGTGATAGAGGCAAGGGTTAGCGATGCAGTTCAAACAGTACTAGGCATACCCGCTTTTAGGGTTAAAGTATATCCGAGATAATTTTGATAGGGGGAATAGGGAAATGATGATTATCAGGAAGAAGAGCATTATCCTGGCGTCTCTTATGCTTCTGCTTGTTATAGTGGTAATTGTTAATTATAATTTTAACAGGGAAGTGGCTGTGGAAAACCCGGACGGTGACATTACCTTTGTTGAGGGAGACGACAGTACATCCGAAGAGGCAGAGGCACCGGAGCAGGAACTGACTCTGGACAGCGAGGACAGCGGAGAACTGGACATAGAAGCCAGTGGGGCCAATCTCGCCGGTACCAGCTTTTTTATTCAGTCACGGCTGGATAGGGATAAAAACAGGAGCTTTTATATTGAAACCCTTGACGGGATTGTCGGCGATGAGCAGATAGATGCAGAGGTCAGGAAGATGGCCCAGCAGGAAATGATTGCCCTGATAAAGAAAAGTGAAACCGAGAGAATAATTGAAAACCTTATTAAAGCCAAGGGATTCAAAGATGCCCTGGTGATAATGAGTGACGCTTCCGTGAACGTTATAGTCAACTCTGAACAGCTAACCGCTGCCCAGGTGGCGCAGATTAAGGATATTGTTTCAAGGGAGGCTGATGTGAATATAGACAAAATAAAGATAATGGAAAAACAGTAGAAATGTTTGTAAATACATATTCCCTTTTGATATAATAGCTTTAAGTCAAGCAGACACTTGTGGAGGTGTAAGAAACTATGGAAAAGATGAAGCACGAGCCGGAAGAGTTTGGTTCAGTTAAGATAGCAGACGATGTTATAGAGATTATTGCAGGCCTGGCAGCCACTGAGGTTAAAGGGGTTACCGGCATGAGCGGTGGCATTGTGGGCGGTATTGCAGAAATGATGGGCAAGAAAAATCCATCCAAGGGTGTCAGGGTCCAGGTGGGAGAAAAGGAAGTGACTGTCGATCTCTACATAGTTGTGGAATATGGTGTCAAAATTCCTGACGTTGCCTGGGAAATACAGGAGAAGGTGAAAAAGGCCATAGAATCCATGACAGGATTGCACGTGTCCGAGATAAACATACATGTTCAGGGGGTAAACATGGAAAAGGAAGAAGACCATAGTGAACAGGAAAATTTAAGATAGATGCGGCGCTAACCTCCTTTGCAGGGAGGTTAGTTGTTTTTCCGAATTATCTTTGTAGTAGAATTATAATGGATATGGGTATAATAGTACAGGTGGTAAATATTAGTATTACTGCAGGAGGAACTGTAAATGAGCAGAAAAAACGCCAGGGAACTGGTAATAAAGTTTCTTTTCCAGATGGAAGCCCGGGACGAGGACTACGGGGAGCTTATGGGACAGTTTATGGAGGATAACCGGCTGAAACAGGACGAGGAAATCTTTTTTACAAGAAGTGTGGAAGGAATAATGGAGCATCTGGAGGAAATAGACAGTCTGATACAGAACTATCTGGTGAACTGGACAAAAAACAGGCTTCCGGGAGTGGACCTGGCAGTACTGAGAAATGCCCTTTTCGAGATTTTATATCTGGAGGATATACCTGTCAGCGTATCAATAAATGAGGCGGTGGAAATAGCCAAGAAATACAGTAATGCCGATTCAGGAGCTTTTGTTAACGGTATACTGGGTAAGGTAGTAAGGGAAAGGGATTTGCATTAGGTGATACAAATGAGAACATATCTGGGTATTGATACCAGTTGTTACACTACGTCAGTGGCACTGGTGGATGAGAATTTCAACCTGCTGGCAGATGAAAGGGTCATGCTGGATGTGAAACAGGGAGAAAAAGGCCTGCGCCAATCGGAGGCCGTGTTTCAGCATGTAAAGAACAGCGGACGGATCTTCGGTGAGATAAAAAGGATTATCTCCGGGCGAAAAATTGCCGCTGTGGCTTCCAGTACCAGGCCTAGACCGGTACAGGAGTCCTATATGCCGGTATTTGTTGTGGCGCAGAATATAGGAGAAATTATTGCAGGGGTAAACAATATACCCTGCTATAGTACAAGCCACCAGGAGAATCATATAATGGCGGGCGTGTGGTCGGCAGGCGGGCCTGCCTGCAGGCGGTTTCTGACGGTGCACCTTTCGGGCGGGACAACCGAGCTTCTGGAAGTGGAGGAAGGAGAAAAAGGGTTTGATATTGAAATCATAGGGAATTCCTCAGATATAAGCGCCGGCCAGTTTGTGGACAGGATAGGTGTGGAAATGGGACTTCCCTTCCCTGCCGGTGTACATATGGAAAAACTGGCCCTGGCCATCGGCACCGAAGAAAGAGCCGCTGTCAAGATACCCTTTTCAATTGATGGAATGACGGTTAGTTTTTCGGGGCCTGAAAGTCATGCAAGACGTATGCTGAACCGGGGTATTGGCAGAGAACGGGTGGCATTCGCAGTTTTGCGCTGCATATCGGCTGCAGTGGCCCGGCTTGTGGACAGGGCCTGCAGGAAAAGCGGTGTGTATGATGTCTTGTTTGTGGGCGGGGTATCTTCCAATAGCTGTCTTAGGGACTACCTGAGGGGAAACCTGAACTACAGGTTGTATTTTCCTGAAGGGAAATATTGCAGCGACAATGCGGTGGGGACGGCTCTGATGGCCTGTAAGGCTGATAAAAAACAATAAAGTGAGGTCTGCCTATGGATGTTAAGGCTTTTACCGTGAGTGAAGTCAATAACTATATTAAAAAAAGCCTGTCGATAGATCCCATACTGTCCGGCATAACGGTTAAGGGAGAGATATCAAATCTCAAGCTTCACAGCTCGGGTCACATGTACTTTTCCCTCAAGGATAACTACTGCCGTTTGAGCTGTGTCATGTTCAGAAGGGATGCTGAAAGCCTTTCTTTTATACCTGAAGAAGGAACCGGGGTACTGGCCAAGGGCAGTATTTCGGTATACGAAAAAAGCGGACAGTATCAACTTTATGTCAGTGAAATGCTCAAGGACGGGCTGGGGAAATTGTTTGTCGCTTACGAACGACTTAAGGGTAAACTGGAGAAGATGGGCTATTTTGATGAGAGCAGAAAGAAGAAAATCCCCTTTGTGCCGGGGAAAATAGGTGTGGTTACTTCTGCCCAGGGGGCGGCTGTAAGGGATATTATTTCTGTTATAAAAAGGCGGTTTAAAAATGTGGAACTGCTGGTATATAATGCGCTGGTCCAGGGGGTAAAAGCCCCTCTTGAAATCTGCCGCGGTCTGGAATATTTTAATACCTGTGAGAAAGTGGATGTCATAATAGTAGGGAGGGGAGGAGGATCTATTGAAGAGCTCTGGGCATTCAATGATGAAGGGGTTGCCCGGGCCATCTACAATTCAACTGTTCCTGTGGTATCTGCTGTGGGACACCAGACCGATTTCACCATTGCTGATTTCGTGGCAGACTTGAGGGCTCCTACTCCCACCGCAGCAGCCCAGATGGTGGTACCTGACATGAACAAGGTGCGGAGGAATTTGTGGACATGCTGCAGAAGAATGGAAGGCGCAGTGGTAAGGCAGGTGGACCTGAAGAAGCACAGGCTGGATAGATTGAAGAGCAGTTATGGCTTCAGACAGCTGGAGGATATGATAATGCAGCGGGGACAGCAGCTGGATATCTGCTATAACAGGATGGGCAGGGCAATGACGGTGTACCGGGACAACAGGAGGCAGCTGCTGCAGGAAAAGGGTGCAAGACTGAACAGTCTTAGCCCTCTCAGGATACTGGAGAGGGGTTATGCTGTGGTAACAAACCGCAAAAACGGCAGCCTTCTGAGGTCTGTAGAAGGCGTTGTGAAAGGTGATATTCTGGATATCTGTCTGCAGGACGGGAATATTGATGTGGAAGTCCGGGACCTGCATGTTGACGGAGGGGGGAGAGAGACACATGAAGGATAACATGACCTTTGAGGAAGCCATGAACCGTATGGAAGAAATCGTTGAGAAACTGGAAAGAGGAGAACAGCCCCTGGAACTTTCCCTGAAGCTGTTTGAGGAAGGGATAAAACTGTACAGGTACTGTACGTCCAAGCTGGAAGAAGTGGAAGGCAGGATTTCTGTAATTATGCGGGATAATGAGAATAATATTGCGAAAATGGATCTGGATCTGGAGGGGAGCTAACGTCTTGGATATTAAGGCTGCAATATATGACAGAAAACAATATATCGATGATGCCCTGGACAGGTATCTGGAGAGAAAGGACGGGGTACCGGACAAGATATATCAGGGAATGCGATACAGCGTTTTTGCGGGGGGAAAAAGGCTGAGGCCCATACTGGCCGTAGGGGGATGCGAATTATGCGGGGGAAGGATTGAGGATGTACTGCCGGTTGCCTGCGCCATCGAATTGATACATACTTATTCCCTTGTACATGATGACCTGCCCGCCCTGGACAATGACGATTACAGGCGGGGGAAATTGACCAGCCACAAGGTTTTTGGAGAAGCCCTGGCCATACTGGCAGGGGATGCACTGCTTAACACCGCATATGAAATCATGCTTGAAACCCTGGATAAAGGAGAAAGATACCTCAGGGCTGTAAAGCTGATTGCCCGGTCAGCCGGTGTCCAGGGCATGATAGGCGGGCAGGTGATTGACCTTGAATATGAGAATAAAGAAACCGGTCTTGCAATACTCAAAGAAATGCACGCTAAAAAAACCGGTGCACTGATAAATGCTTCCATACTGTCCGGAGCCCTCATAGGCGGATGCAGCCAGGAGGAATACGGACATCTCCGGGAGTTTGGCAGCAGGCTGGGCCTGGCATTCCAGATAAGGGATGATATACTGGATGTGATTGGCGATGAGGATGTAATGGGCAAAAAAACAGGCAGTGATGCTGCAAATAAAAAATCTACCTATGTAACTGTGATGGGGCTGGGCAAGTCCAAAGAAATGGTCAGGATTCTGGCCGGAGAAGCAAAAGGTTATTTGAAACCCTTTGCGGGGAGAGCGGAGTTTTTTGTCCAGTTAACAGATTATCTGGTAAACAGGGAGTATTGAGACTATGAATTTTTTTTCCCAGCTGATACATAATAAAATTTTGATGATATCTTTTGTTTCCTGGTCCATCGCCCAGTTTTTGAAAGTGAGCCTTTCGCTGGTAAAAACAAAACGGTTCGATTTTGAAAGACTGGTGGGAGCTGGAGGCATGCCCAGTTCTCACTCTGCTTTTGTTATGGCACTGTCCACTTCTGTAGGGAAGATATATGGATGGGCATCGCCGCTTTTTGCCATGGCCATTGCCTTTGCCCTGGTAGTCATGTACGATGCAGCCGGTGTTAGAAGAGCTTCAGGAAAGCAAGCGGAGATTCTGAATATTATCATCAAAGATGTTATCGAGCATAAAGGATTAAAAGAAGAAAGATTGAAGGAGCTAATAGGGCATACACCCATTGAGGTTTTTGTAGGGGGTCTTTTAGGGATTATTATAGCAAATATACTGGTTTAATCCCGTTTGAAGGTACATTTTTATCATGGTATAATAAACTCTGAGATGGTGGTGCAGTATTCTAGTCGGTATTTTTTGCTTCTAAAGACGGGGCTAAAAATCCGTTAAAGGGCACATCGATGAAGTTCTTTGGGTCGGCTGCTGACGCCCAGTCGGGGGTCGATTCAGGGAGTAAGGAGATGGGGGCGATCTGCAACGGCATGCGGGCGTGGACCCTCACTCTGCGGAGACCTGGAGCATTCTGTGTTTCAGGATAAACCTGCAGCCTTAAAAGCTGCAGCGTAGCCTGCCTTGAGTGGAACGGGTGGAAGATTGACAGGTGAATTCCGAAGGGCCCTTTGGATGAAGCTATTGCTTTCGAAACCCTTTCTGCAAAAGAGGCTAAGAAGCAGAAAATGCTGTCGAGGAAAACTCCTAGACTGTTCCGCAGGGAAACATACAGGGGATTAAAGTGCGGACTTAGTGGTAATCCAGCCCTGCCAGTGGTGACACGGCAGAAACATGCTTAAAGGGGAACCGCTGTTCCGGTGACGGGGTAGTGTATGTTTGGGAAAGCCTGCTGGACCTATGCCGCAAAATTAACCCGATATGTTACCACCAGAACATGTTACGGCTGATAGCAAAGGCTATCAGCTTTATTTTATTTTCCTTTATGCTATAATTTACTTGTATGCTTTTAATACTAGGGATAGTGCGGTTGATTTAATGCAAAACGGGGGAGAATATTTTGAAGAAAAAGGAGAATTCAGGTAGAAGAACTTCCAGAAGGTGGATATTGTTAATCACGGTATTGACCTTTGCGGTGGCTTTAGCGATCAGTTTCCTGTCTGAGACCGTGGTGAGAAATCTGAACATTGTCTCTGCCTTTGTAATACTAATAATTATTATTCTTATCGGTATAGTATTTGACATAATCGGTATAGCAGTGGCGGCATCCAGCAATAAACCGTTGAATGCAATGGCTGCCCAGAAAATACCGGGGGCCCGCGAAGCGGTTTTCTTACATAAGAATGCGGGAATAGTCTCAAATATATGTAATGACGTTATAGGGGATATATGCGGGATAGTGAGCGGAGCGGCAGGGGCGGTCATAGTCTCCAGGTTTATATTGATTTGCCCGTTGTTAAAGGCTGTTACTCTGGGGATTTTTGTAAGCAGCGCCATTGCAGCCATGACGGTGGGGGGAAAGGCGCTAGGCAAGAATTTTGCCATTAAAAACGCCAGTGATATTGCTTTCAAGGTAGGGAGACTGCTCAGCCTATTTCATGCCAAAACCGGGCTGAAACTGATGGATGTGCATAAAAAAAACGGCAGAAAGCGGTGAAATATATTGTATCATATACTGGATAAAATTGAAGGGCCTGAAGATGTGAAAAAGCTGAACGATATACAGCAGAAAATACTTGCCAGCGAAATCCGGCAAGCCCTGATAGAAAACATCTCCAAAACCGGAGGACATCTTGCCTCAAATCTTGGAGTGGTAGAGCTTACCATAGCTATCCACAGCACATATTCAAGTCCCTGGGACAAGATTATCTGGGATGTAGGTCATCAATCCTATGTCCACAAAATCCTGACAGGCAGGCTGGACAGGTTTTCCACCATAAGACAGTATAACGGGTTGAGCGGGTTCCCCAAGATGCAGGAAAGCCCTCATGACGCTTTTGGTACAGGGCACAGCAGCACTTCAATATCCACTGCCCTCGGGATAGCGGTGGCAAGGGATATGGAGGGAAAAGATTTTTCTGTAGTGGCTGTTATAGGGGACGGGGCCCTTTCCGGAGGGATGGCCTTTGAAGCCCTGAATCATGCAGGACATCTCGGGACCAATCTTACCGTGATACTTAATGAAAACGAAATGTCCATAGCAAAAAACGTGGGAAGTCTTGCGAGGTACCTGAGCCGGTTGAGGACAGACCCTACATACTCAAAACTGAAAGGGGACATTGAAAATATATTAAAAAAGATACCCGGCATCGGACAGAGTGTTGCCAAAGTAGCGGAAAAAGCAAAGGACAGCATCAAGTATTTTCTAGTACCCAGTATGTTTTTTGAAGAGTTGGGATTTACATATCTTGGACCTGTGGATGGGCATGATATTGCCATACTGAAGGATGTACTGTTCAGGGCAAAAAATCTTAAAGGACCGGTTTTAATCCATGTGGTGACCAAAAAGGGCAAAGGGTATAATCCTGCTGTAACCAACCCCGACAAATATCACGGTGTTGGTCCCTTTGACATAGTTTCAGGGAAAATAATCCAGAAACCCCAACGACAGACCTTTTCGTCGGCCTTTGGTGAAATAATGGTGGAACTGGCCGAGGAAGAGCCAAAACTGGTGGCAATAACCGCTGCCATGGCATCAGGTACCGGGCTGAGCCGGTTTGCAAAAACTTATCCGGGAAGATTCTTTGATGTGGCAATTGCAGAACAGCATGCCGTAACTTTTGCCGCCGGTATGGCGACTATTGGCTTCAAGCCGGTGTTTGCGGTTTATTCCACTTTTTTGCAGAGGGCTTACGACCAGGTTATACATGATGTATGCCTGCAAAATCTGCCCATTGTACTGGCAGTTGACCGTGCGGGGATAGTAGGCGAAGACGGACCCACCCATCACGGTGTCTTTGATATATCCTATCTCAGGCAAATACCCAATATTCAGATACTCGCCCCCTCCGGCTGCAGTGAATTGAAAGCCATGATGCGGTATGCGGTTAATTGTGACGGCCCGGTAGCGATACGGTATCCCAGGGGGGAGGACGAGGAAAAACCGGTTGCGTACAGAGGAACGGTGCCTATAAGCAAAGGTGTTTCTGAGGTGTTGAAGGAAGGCAGTCATCTGTACATCCTGGCTGTGGGCAACATGGTTCCCAGGTCGTGCAGAGTGGCTGAAAAGCTGAAAGATACAGGTATAGATGCGGGAGTAGTGAACGTGAGGTTTGTAAAACCTCTGGATACCGAACTGATAAGCAGGATAGCGGTTAAAACCGGCAAACTGGTTGTTGTTGAGGACAATGTCGTGTCAGGAGGCTTCGGAAGCTCCCTGCTTGAATATATAAGTGAGGCAGACCTGCCTTTAAAGGTGAAGATACTGGGATTCCCGGATGAATTTGTATCCCACGGTGATACCTGCAGCCTTTACAGGGAATATGGTCTTGATGAAGAAGGGATACTGGAAAGAGTAGCGGGATTTGCCGCAGAAGGGGGAAGGGCTGTTGGCTAGCAGGAAGGAGAGGCTGGATGTCCTCCTTGTAGAGAGGGGGCTGTCGGTCAGCAGGGAAAGGGCTAAAAGGTCCATTATGGCCGGCACCGTCTTTGTTGACGGTACCAGGGTTGATAAGGCGGGGACAAAAGTTGGAACGGACAGCGAGATTATTGTGAAAGAAGACCCGGTACCGTATGTGGGAAGGGGAGGCCTCAAGCTGGAAAAGGCCCTGGATTACTTTGGGATAGATGTGTCCGGGAAAAAAGCTGTGGATGCAGGGGCGTCAACCGGCGGCTTCACCGACTGTATGCTTGGCAGAGGAGCTGTCAAGGTTTATGCCATTGACGTGGGGTACGGGCAGCTGGACTGGAAGCTGAGGAAAGACCCCAGGGTTGTGGTGATGGAGCGTACCAATATCAGATATGTGAAGCCGGAAGACATAGAGGAAAGGTGTGATATAGCCGTAATAGACGTGGCATTTATATCGCTGACCCTTGTACTTCCGCCTGTTAATGCGTTACTGACCCATGACGGTGAGATTGTTGCGCTGATTAAGCCGCAGTTTGAAGCAGGCAGGGAAAAGGTTGGGAAAAAGGGTATTATCAGAGACCCGGAAGTTCACCGGGAAGTAATAAAAAAAGTAGCGGATTTTATGCTGGAGATGGGGTTACGGGTTAAGGGGGTTACCTTTTCGCCTATTACCGGAGCAGACGGCAATATTGAGTATTTCATATACGGGGCAAAGGGCAATGAAGATTTTAAGATGCCCGGGGATATGGATAGTATTATACTGCAGGTAGTGTTCGAGGCCCATAATACTCTCAAGCAGTTATGAAGGAAATAGGAAATTATTGTAGAATAGTAAGCTGTATAGGAGGAAAGAAAGATTCTTATGGAAAACTCAACCATTGATTTCGGAAAGGTGGGCATTATACCCAATCTGAACAAGGAAGACAGCGTGGATATTGCATGCAAACTGATTGAGTGGCTGGAGAAAAAGGATGTCCGGGTATATCTCAATGAAATTACTGCAAATGCGGTCAAGAGACCTGATCTGGCCTTCCGTACCGCCGATATTTACAGGAATGTTGATTTTGTAATAGTTTTGGGCGGAGATGGGACTCTTTTGTCTGTCGCCCGGCAGGTTGCATGGTATAATACTCCCATCCTGGGGGTTAATCTGGGTCATCTGGGATTCCTGACCGAGCTGGAGACCGATAATATATATGCCGGCCTGGAAAAAATTCAAAAGGGGGAGTATGTTGTTGAGAAGCGGATGATGCTTGAAGCCAATGTAATAAAGGATAATATGATTTCGGAGACTTTTTGTGCCCTGAACGATGTGGTGATAACAAAGGGTTCCTTCTCAAGAATAATACACCTGAAGACCTATGTGGACAACCATTATGTGGAGACATATTTAGCCGATGGTCTGATAGTTTCCAGTCCCACAGGGTCTACCGCCTATTCCCTCTCCGCGGGAGGACCTATTCTAAGCCCCGAAGTAAACGGAATGGTTATTACTCCCATAAGTCCCCACAGCCTTCATTCCCGGTCTATAGTAATATCCAGCCGGGAGCAGGTAAAGGTAGAAATTGTCGGGGACCAGAACGATGTAATGCTGACTATTGACGGTCAGCACGGGTATAAACTTAAAGTGGGAGATATTATACATATAAGGCAGGCTGAAGCTGCAGCCAATCTCATAAAACAAAAAGACAGGAATTTTTATGAAATTCTGAGGACCAAACTGAATGAGCGTTTGCAGGAAGTGAAAAGATGAGGAGGGAGGCTATACGCCCATGAAAATTGCCCGGCATTCCAAAATCCTGGAGATAATTGAGAATAATGAGGTGGAGACCCAGGAAGAACTTGCGGAAGAACTGAGAAAGAGCGGTTTTAACATCACCCAGGCTACCGTGTCAAGAGATATTAAAGAATTGAGACTTATCAAAACCCTGAGTGAAAGTGGAAAGTATAAATACGCCACAATCAGACCCCAGGGCTCTGAACTGGTGGACAAGCATGTAAAGGTTTTTACCGAAGCCGTGTTAAGTATTGACTATGCATCAAACATTATTGTGGTGAAGACTATACCCGGAGCGGCCCAGGGGGCTGCTGCCGCTGTAGATGCTATGAATCTGGGGGAAATAGTGGGAAGCATAGCAGGAGACGATACTATTTTTGCGGTTGCAAGAAGTGAAAAAAAAGCCATTGAAATGGTAGAGAAGTTCAGGAAGCTTGTAGAATAAAAGGGGGTTAATATTAAATGCTATTAGAGCTGAGCATTTCGGATTTTGCTCTGATAGACAGTCTTTCCATATCTCTTTCCGGAGGCCTGAACATACTGACCGGTGAAACCGGTGCCGGAAAATCCATAATCATAGATGCCGTTAATATTGTTCTCGGGGAAAGGGCTGAAAAGGATATAATCCGGACAGGGGCAGACAGGGCTGTAATTGAGACCCTGTTCGACTGCACCGGAATAGAAGGGGTGACAGAGCTGCTTTCCCAGATGGAAATTGACCCGGAGGATGACGGAAGGTTATATTTGAGCAGGGAAATCAAAAGCGGGAGGAGTATCAGCAGGATTAACGGGAGGGCTGTTCCTCTGTCCTGCATAAAAGAGATAAGCAAGCTGCTGATAGACATTCACGGACAGCACCAGCACCAATCTCTGCTGGATACCAGAAATCACCTGGAAATTCTGGACCAGTTCGGCGGGCATGACATACTTGAACAGAGGAAAAAGGTGGAACAACTTTACAGGGAACTGGACAGGTGCAGGAGGCTTCTTGAAAGCATGACCAGGGATGAGATGGAGAGACAGCGGAATATCGACCTGCTGACATATCAGACCCAGGAGATAGAGCAGGCCGGTATAAGGATAGGTGAAGATGAAGAACTGGGCAGGGTTAAACAAATAATGGCCAATGCCGAGAAAATATATCAGGCTCTGGCCCTCAGCTATCAAATCTTATATGGAGGAGACAGCCAGCCTGTCACCGTGATTGACGGTTTAGACCAAATCATATCCCTTGTTGGGCCGCTTACAAAAATAGATCCGTCCCTCGAGGAATTCTATAATTCGGTTGATTCTTCCTGTATGCTGCTCAAAGAAGTATCCCGGGATATTCGCAACTATATCGACAGGATAGAGTTTGACAAGGAAGAACTGGAACGGGTGGAAGAAAGACTGGACCTTTTGAACAGGCTCAAGAGAAAGTACGGAAATACCATAGAAGAGATACTGGAATACAGGGATGAGAAAGCTGCAGAACTGGACAGGCTGGTTAACAGTGAGCAGGAGATGAAGGGTCTGGCGGACAGGATTGAGAGGCTGGAGGCAGAACTGAAAAAAGAATGTGACCTTCTCTCCTCCCTGAGAGAAAACGCATGCAGGCTTCTCGAAGACAATATACTCCACCGTATCAGGAAACTGGGGATGGAGAAAGCAGATTTCAAGGTGAAAAAAGATAAGGCAGACAGCTTTACTGCCAGGGGGACGGACGATGTAGAGTTTCTGTTCAGCGCCAATCCGGGAGAACCGCTGAAGCCCCTCAGTAAAATAATATCGGGAGGAGAGATGTCCAGGATAATGCTTGCAATAAAAACCAGCCTCGCCCATACCGATAAAATAAGGACCCTCATATTTGACGAAATAGATGCGGGCATCAGCGGCAGGACGGCGCAGGTTGTGGCTCAGCAGCTGGCGGAGGTATCCCGGAAGCACCAGGTTATCTGCGTTACCCATTTGCCTCAGATAGCGTCCATGGCTGACCGGCATTACTTGATTAAAAAAGATGAAAACAATGGGCATACCTTTACAACCCTTGAAATGCTGGACACGAATGCCAGAGTTGAAGAGATGGCCAGATTGCTGGGAGGAGCCAAAGTAACCGGGGTTACATATGAGCATGCCAGAGAAATGCTTGACATGTCGGACAGTTTCAAGAAACATCTGGATTAAAAGCACTGAAAAAGTGCTTTTTTTATTCTAAACATGAAAATATGAGAGATAATCTCAGTTTTTCTATAGCATAATTGCTTTTTGAAAAGGTTAAGTTAAAAATATAAATCAACTTAAAAAATCAGGGTTGTCATATGTAATTGACACCAGATACAGGAGGGAGATTTAACAAGAGGAGTTCCGGAGATGAGGAGCGTGATAAGGTTTGCATAAATCGCTCAGAATAGCGATTTGGGCTGTGATGCTCTCTATAGTAATATTTTCAGCGGCTTATGTTCCGGATATCTACTTTCTGCTCTCAATGCCACAGGAATATACGGTGGTAGAAGGGGAAGAGCATACCCTGGATTTTAGACTTCCTCTGGGGGTATATGCCAGAAGCGAACAGGACAATATACTGAAACTGAACGGTCATGATGTCAGTATGGAAGGCATTAAAGTACAGGGATATCATCCGCTGATGCTTGAGACGCTGTCCCGGGGAAATGCACAGTTTGAGTTCAAACTCTTCGGACTGATACCTGTAAAAAAGATGACCGTGCAGGTTGTGTCTCCTGTAAAAGTTTTCCCGGGAGGTAATTCAATAGGAGTCAAGCTTTATACGCAGGGGGTCCTGGTGGTAGCGGTATCTGAAGTCACCGGCATAGATGGCAGGGATTACTGTCCCGCTGTTGAAGCCGGTATAGCTGTAGGGGACTCTATTATATCAATAAATGATACCAAGGTCAGAGATGCCGACCACGTTATAACGCTTTTGAACCAGCTCAGGGATGAAGAAATAAGTATAACTATAAAACGGGGAAAATATCCCATTGTAAAGAAAGTGAAACCTGTTAAAAGCCAGGAAGACGGCAAATACAGGATTGGTGCATGGGTAAGGGATAAGACTGCCGGGGTAGGCACTCTGAGCTTTTACTGTCCCGAGACCGGAATATATGGTGCTCTGGGCCATGCAATTACTGACGTGGATACCGGACTGCTGCTGTCTGTTGAGGAAGGAGAGATACTCGAATCAAGGGTTGCGTCTATTGAGAAAGGCAGAATAAGAAAGCCCGGAGAGATAAAAGGTATTTTTTTTGAGGAGCAGAATAAGCTGGGAACCATAGAGAAGAACACACAGCTTGGAATATACGGAGTACTGGACAAACAACTGGAGAACAGCTATTTTCCCGAACCGGTATCTGTGGCCTTTCACCAGCAGGTAAAGGAAGGGAAGGCCAAGATATTGACTACCGTAGATAAAGAAGTTGAGATGTATGACATTGAAATACTGAAAGTTGCCAGACAGAATTATCCGTCCCCCAAAGGCATGGTGATAAAAGTAGTGGATAAGAAGCTGATTGATAAAACCGGGGGAATAGTACAGGGGATGAGCGGAAGTCCTATCATTCAGGACGGCAAACTGGTGGGAGCGGTCACCCACGTCTTTGTAAACGACCCTTTGAAGGGATACGGTATTTTTGCCGAGTGGATGATTCTGGAGGCGGGATTGGATAAAGAATCGTATGAGATCCAGGTGGACAAAACAGGATAAGGGCCCGTCAAGGGCTCTTATTTTACCCGGGGGCTGCCGCCGTTAATACTCCCCTCCTCCCGGGAGGGAGATAAGTGGTGCACCGGCTCTGGCTAACGGATGCTAAGCTTCAGGCGGGATTAAAATCCCGCCTGAAGCTTAGCATCCTGTTTATTGGAGGCTTTTGCGGACCTAGAATACATAGGGAAAGTATTTTTTTATTCCTTTTAGTTGAATTTGGTATTTTAAGAAGGACTTAGCTTGTCTTTGTCGAATTAGTATGGGTCAACCAAAAATTAATGAATGGGAGGGTCAGTTTTGACTAACAAAACAATTAAATTGCTAATAGTGGATGATAACAGGGAATTTTGCGAGATTGTAGAAGAATATCTAAGCAGGGAAAAGGATATCAGAGTAGTAGGTATGGCAAACGATGGGTTTCAGGCTATTGAGATGATAAAGGAGGAAGATCCTGATATAGTTGTACTAGATATAATAATGCCTCATCTTGACGGTCTGGGAGTGCTTGAGAAACTCAATTCTATGGAATTTGACAGAATGCCCAATGTTATAGTTCTGTCTGCCGTGGGACAGGACAGGATAACCCAGAGGGCCCTGGCCCTGGGAGCGGATTACTATATAGTAAAACCCTTTGATATGCAGATATTTATCAAGAGGATAAGGCAGCTTATGGACAGCAATATCGAAGCCGTTGAAAAGAAGAGAAAACTTGAACCTGAAAACTATTTTATGGAGGGCGAAAACCTTGATGTGGAAATAACCAATATCATACATGAGATTGGCGTTCCCGCCCACATAAAAGGCTATTTATACCTGAGGGAAGCGATAAAGATTATAGTGAACGATATAGAGCTCCTTGGCGCGATAACAAAGGAACTTTACCCAACCATCGCCCAGAAATACAACACTACTCCCAGCAGGGTGGAACGGGCGATAAGACATGCCATAGAGGTGGCCTGGAGCAGAGGTAAGGTGGATACCATCAACAGACTCTTCGGGTATACCATACATAACAACAAGGGCAAGCCCACCAATTCCGAATTCATAGCCCTGGTAGCCGACAAGATCCGGCTCAAGCAGAAGATAGTTTAAAAAGTATAGACCGGAGAAATGGCTCTTCCCCGGTAATGTAGAAGAAAAACATATAACAGAACGAACGGTGCAGAGGGTTTTCGAGAGAGCACGAGATAACAGTGGAATAAGGAAATCCGTGTCAGTCCATACGTTAAGACATTCCTTTGCAACCCACTTGTTAGAAGCAGGAACAGACTTAAGATTCATTCAGGAGCTGCTGGGTCATAGCAGCTCAAAAACTACAGAAATATACACGCATGTAAGTAAGGGTAGTATTGAACAGATTCAAAGTCCATTGGACCGGCTTATGAATGAATTTAACCAGGGTGATCCATAGTAAGTATTAGCGACACTACGTCGCCTATACCACTAATATGGCTGCATTCCCGACATAGTGTCGCTAATACAGCTTAATAAGAGGTTTTCCCGACATGCTGTCGGTAATAACATAGTTATGTGAAATTTTGATAAGGAGGAGACATCTTCACAAGAAAAATTTGGGAACGCCTTAGTAAACGCAATCGGGGCGAAAGAAGATATTGATGAATTTGTTGAGACAAATGAAAAAATAAAAGGGCTTGGAAAAAAATTATACGAAATTTGATCAAAATACGCACACGGAAAACAATTACCAAGTACAATTAAGCATGATGTTTATGGAGATTTATTTAAAACCGGGGTTTATGCCTACGCACTTTCAGTAAAATCTATTTTAGAAGAAAAAGGGTTTATCCAGTATTCAAGCGGTGCGAGTAATGGTTTCAACCCAGACTTTATTCGAGTATTAACTGACATTCACATGGGTTTGTTTAATGTTATGAATGAGAGTATAGAACATGAAGAATAATCAAAACTCCGCCTAACAAAGGCTTCCCATTCGGCGCGAAAAGCAGGAGCAGCGGGAGAAGGATTCAAGGGTAGGGCTGAAGTATGCGCGCCACACCCCTTCGCCGGGTGCAAGCACCGC
>JAENYD010000024.1 GCA_016842005.1 Clostridium thermobutyricum
AGCAAATTCCTAAAAAAAATTTCCAGTTAGCACTTGACATCACACCGCTGCTCTCTACTGTTTGAATATTGCATTAACCGGACATTTCTGGATACAGGCGCCGCACTTGATACAGACATCCTGATTGATGTGGAAGGGCGGTTTCTTATGTTCTCCTGTAATGGCATTCACAGGACATATCCTGGCGCATATGCCGCAGGCTATGCATTTTTCATCGGAAATAACAACCTTCAGTAAAGCGTTGCAGACCCCTGCCGGGCAGGTTTTGTCTTTTATATGGGATATATATTCGTCCCTGAAATATCTGAGGGTGCTCAAAACCGGGTTGGGGGCTGTCTGGCCCAGGCCGCAGAGGGAACCGTCTTTAACGTCATGGCACAGGTTCTCCAGTATTTCCAGATCTTCCATTTCCCCTTTGCCGGTTGTGATTTTTTCCAGGATTTCCAGAATGCGTTTGGTTCCTATGCTGCAGGGGACGCACTTGCCGCAGGATTCCTGCTGGGCAAATTCCAGGTAAAACCTGGCTATATCCACCATGCAGTCGGTCTCGTCCATGACAATCATGCCGCCGGAGCCCATCATGGAGCCGGCATCTGTCAGGGATTCAAAATCGATTTTGGTATCCAGCAAAGAAGCGGGAATGCATCCCCCGGAAGGCCCTCCGGTCTGGACGGCTTTGAAGGCCTTGTTGTCATGAATACCTCCCCCGATATCGTAGATGATGGTTCTCAGGGTGGTACCCATGGGAACCTCTATCAGGCCGGTGTTGTTTATCTGGCCGGCCAGGGCAAAGACTTTGGTCCCCTTGCTGCCTTCGGTACCTATACCTGAGTACCAGTCCGCACCCTTTCTCAGGATGACAGGTATATTGGCATAGGTCTCCACATTGTTGTTCAGGGTGGGCTGCTCCCACAATCCCGCTTCTGCCGGGAAAGGGGGCCTGGGATTGGGCTCTCCCCGGAATCCCATGACCGACTGGATAAGGGCTGTCTCTTCGCCGCACACAAAGGCCCCTGCCCCCAGTCTGATGTCCAGGTCAAAGCCGAAGCCGGAATCAAGGATGCTGTCACCCAGAAGACCTGTTTTCCTGGCCTGGTCTATGGCTGTTTCCAGGCGGTCAACGGCAATGGGATATTCCGCCCTCACGTAGATAAATCCCTGATGGGCACCGATACAATACCCGGCTATTATCATCGCCTCAATAACGCTGTGGGGGTCTCCTTCCAGGATGGACCGGTCCATAAAGGCCCCCGGGTCTCCTTCGTCGGCATTGCACAGTACGAATTTCGTGTCGCTTTCATAAGACCGGGCGTATTCCCATTTCTTCCCCGTGAGGAATCCTCCACCGCCGCGACCCCGCAGCCCTGATTTTTTTAGCTCTTCAATGACCTGCTCGGGAGGTGTTTTTTGGGATAGAATTTCAGCCAGGGCCATGTACCCGTCCAGGGCGATGTATTCTGTTATGTCCTCCGGATTTATTATGCTGCAGTTGCGCAGGGCAATCCTCATCTGACCGTTGAAAAAATCAATCTCATCCATGGTTTTTTGAATCCGGCCGGTGGCCGGGGATTTATGCAGCAGTCTTTCGACAACCTTACCCTTCTGAATATGTTCTTCAACAATATCGTCCACATCTTCGGGTTGTACTTTACAGTACAGGGTGTCCTGGGGATGAACGGCCACTATGGGCCCCAGCTTGCAAAAACCAAAGCAGCCTGTCTTAAAGATCTTCACTTTATCTTTGAGGTTCCGTTTTTCTATCTCTTTCCGGAACAGTTCTATTACGGTCTTGCTTTTGGATGCCGTACAACCGGTACCGGCACAGACCATGATGTGGCATTTTTCAATCTCATTCTGTATGCTGTGGTCCCCGGCTAAACGAAGGCTGATTTCCTTGTATATATCATCCCTGACCTTCTTCAACTCATCAATTGTTTTTATTGGTTCAAGCTTCATTATTTCACCTCTCAGCAGCTTTCGGATTTTCAGTTGCGTTTCTCCGGTTATATGGGGGAGTTTCCGGTGCATTCCATCCTCCAGGCCATTTGTCTGACAGTATTGCATCCCGGATGGAAAAAGGAAGTTTACTTTGCCTCAGATATAATGGGGATCAGGGGTCTTTTTTTCCCAAAGGAGGAGCCAGGCTGCTTTTCTTGTTGCTTTTAATGTATTTGTGCAGGATGCCCGGGATATCGTCAGGCGTCAGTCTTCCGAATACCTCGTCATTGATGGTTATGACCGGGGCCAGCCCGCAGGCCCCTATACAGCGTGTCACCTCAATGGTGAAGAGTTTGTCCAGGGATGTTTCACCCACACCGATCTGAAGTTCTTTCTTTACGGCTTCCAGTATCTCCTGGGATCCTTTCACATAACAGGCGGTGCCCATACATACGCTGATGGTATACTTACCCCTCGGCTCCTGGGAGAAAAGGGAATAAAAGCTCACCACCCCGTTGACTGTTGAGATGGGGATATTCAGCCTGTCCGAAATATATGACTGTACTTTTACAGGCAGGTATCCGAAGGCTTCCTGGGCCTTCTGCAGTATACGGATGAGCATACCTTCCTGCTCCCTGTATCTGTCGATGATTTTGTCCAGTTGCCGGTATTTTTCCTTCTCTTCTTCACTGACCCTGATTTCCATAGGACATGTACCTCCGTATATAAAGTGAAATTTCATTGATTATGTTGCAGGTAAGCAAGTTCAAATGAGCGCCGCCTTTATTTTGACTTTCAAAAAGTTTTACTGCAGTCCGTTCAATCGGGATATGTGTCCCGCTTCTATTCGTGAATAGTTTTTCCACCTTTGCAAAAGAAATTCTTTTTCAGACACAAAGATTATTAAAAATCCATGACGATTGCCGGTCGGCCGGTGATTACCGGAGGGCATATGTCCGGATGAAACAATAAATCTTTTGTAAAGTTGTCCCCCTGCCCGGAATATATTAGATTATGGAACATATTTCTTATCCGGGAGTCTAACAGGTATAAAGAACGGTGATGAGGTGATGGAATTGAAAAGAATGATATCCTTACTGATGGTATCCCTGCTGTTTGTGATGACAGCAATGACCGTGCCGTGCCTTGCGGAAGAAGATGAAGGACTGGAGCAGGCAATCAGGATTGTCAGGGAAAAATTTGATATTCCCGGTAACTTTACCGAATTCAATTACAATGTCAGCACCCAAAACGGGAAAAACGTGTGGTACCTGAGCTGGAACAGCAAAGACGGCCTGGAGGGTGGAATGAACGTCAGCATCGATGAAGAAGGAACCATACGCAGCTACTATTCCTATAAGAGCCGGGACTATGACAGGGTGAAGAAACTACCCGGGGTCAGCAGACAGGAAGCAATGACCATAGCCCGGACATTTATGGAAAAGGTGCATCCCGGTCTGTTCTCGCAGATAAAACATATGGATAACGGCAGCAATACTATCATGGACTACACTTACAATTTCAGTTACGTCAGGCTTGTGGGCGGCATACCTTTTTATAATAATACCGTAAGTGTGGCGGTGGACAATCAAACGGGGGAGGTAACAAGTTTCAACTACAACTGGCGGGACGACCTGGATTTCCCTGCTCCCAAAGGAATAATAACCATGGAAGAGGCACAAAAGGCCTACGGGGAAAAACTGGGCCTGAAACTGGTGTACAACTATACCACAGACAAGGATACGTACCGGGTTTACGGGGCTTATGTTCCCGTGTATTCAAACAATTCATGTATAGATGCCTTTACTGGAGAGAAAGTGGATGTGGACGGTGGTTATTACGTGCCATTGTACGGAGGTATGGGGGAAATGAGGTCGGCAGTAAAAGATGCAGGCAATGTAGAACTTTCCCCCGAGGAGCTCAAGGCTGTGGAAGAGGTATCCAGGCTGATATCCAGGGAAAAGGCGGAAAAGATTTCACGGGAAACTGGTGTCCTGGGACTGACTGACGATTTCAGGGTCACCCGTGCAAGCCTGCAGAGAGACTGGGTGTTCCGGGACAATTTCATATGGGATTTGAGCTTTGTGGAGGTATCGCCGGAGGAAGGAAAGCAGTCCCGGAATGCAAATGTGACACTGGATGCCAAAACCGGTGAGATCAGAGGATACTACCGGTATGTCCCGTATGACAGCAACGCAGAGGCCGGATATGATGAAGAGGATGCAAGGGTGGTGGCAGAGACGTTCTTAAAGCGGCTGCATCCGGACAAAGCCGGCCAGGTGGAGTACGATATCACATACAAGAGTCATTACCGGCCGGAAGCAGCTAACAAACAGCCCCTCCGGTACAGTTTCAGGTATATCAGGAAGGTAAACGGGGTACAGTTTCCTTCCAATTCAATAACCTTGGGATATGACGCTGTTAAAGGGGAGATATTCAATTTCAGCATGAGCTGGTTTGACCCGGAATTCCCGTCGCTGGACAAGGCCATGCCCATAGAGAATGTATATCGTAAACTTTTCAGTGATATAGGGCTGGAGCTACAGTACAAAGTACAGTATTCCGATGAAGACCAGCCGGGATATGACTATGAGCCGGACAGAAAACCCGAAGTGAAGCTGGTATACGGCGTCAAACCGGATAAACCGCTGAACTTTGATGCCATAACGGGTGAACTGCTTGATTACAGCGGAAAGCCCTATAAGGAGAACAAACCGGTTGAATATACAGACATATCAGGCCACTTTGCGGAAAAGCAGATAAAGGTGCTGGCGGAATACGGCATCGCCCTGGAGGGTCCCGGGTTCAGACCCGACCAGAGCATTTCCCAGAGGGATTTCTTCATACTGCTCGGGAAGACCCTGAACAGTCATACCTTCAGGGAAATGTCGGGCAGTGACGACCGGGAAGTAGAGGAACTGTACAATTATCTGATAAGGGAAGGTATTGTTAAGAAGGAGGAAAAAAACCCGGATGGGGCAGTAACCAGGGAAGAGGGAGTAAAATACATTATAAGGGCCCTTGAGTATGATGAGGTTGCAGATATAAAGGGGATATACACGACTTCATTCAAAGATGAAACCGGTATAAATCCCGACCTGATAGGATATGTTGCCATTGCAAAGGGGCTGAACATAATAAGCGGGGACAGCCAGGGGAACTTCAATCCCAAAGGAAGATTGACCAGGGCCCAGGCGGCCGTAATAATATTCAATTATCTTGACAGGTAGAATGCAAAACCCCCCTGTGGAGGTATGGCAACGCCTCCCCGGGGGATTTTTACTGTCAATGCGGTTGACGATAGCCTTCTACCGACCGGGCGTGCCAGCAGGCCGGCGGATTTTACTGCGAACCCATTGCTTTTATGGTGTTTAGCATGTATCGCCATCGGTAACGGGGCTGTCATACTTTACGGATAGTTCGCGGTATATTTCCATTACCGCTTTATTTACCCCCAGACCCAGGAGACTTACCATGACTATGGAGGTAATAACCCCTGGCATACCGGCCCTGCTTAACGGGGATATCAATATGCTGGCAAGGGACAATAAAGGCCCGTACACCACAGCCATTTTGACCGTCAGGCCAAAATTATCGAAGAGGATGTTTACACCCCTGGAGAAGTTCTCTTTCAGAGAAACCCGGTCCACCACAATGGAATACTGTACGTAATATATCAGTATGGCAACCAGGGACACTACAAACATCAATACCCTGTGCAGCCCGTCAACAGCTATGAAAAACAGGGGTATACGACCGATAAGCTGTAGAATGAAAAACCTGAACCAGTTTTTGTTCGCCATAACAAGCAGTTTCGGAAGGGAGATGTTTTCCCTCCCCGCCATTTCAATGCACCCCATATATGCGGACCTGAAAAAAGAGAGAAGCAGAATGATGGTCAGGGTGAGGAAGAAATAGAACGGGTTCATCTCGGTAATGATACCCGATATACCGTACTTTGTGCTGAAGGAATAGAGTATGGCAGGGAAATTTTCAAGGAGGTAGTGCACGCTGGGGGGAGAAGAAATAATCCCCAATTTTATTACAAAGAGGTCATTAATTCCCTGATACCGCGTCTTGAGAAAATGCATATTGGAAAACAGTTTGGACAGGTCTATAAGTATGGGTATGGCTGCAATCCAGATTACCCTGAGACACTGTCCGTATCCTTTAGCTAATCTGTCTGTCAAACTCACGCTACGACTCCCTTTCAACAATAGAAATATTTTTTATTTTACAGTTCAAGTATATTATAATACAGGTATGACAGGATTTGGAGGGATAATATGAAAAAATACGGAATGCTTGCATTTCTTCTGTTTGCTGCGGCGGCTTCCGCCTTTGCCTATTACAGTGAAGACAGGACCGGGGCCGGCATAGGCTATAATTATCCCGAAGTCCGCCTGCATACGGACAGGTATGGGGATATCAGCAATATCATATGGTCTGGCAGTGATGAGGAACATATAATATTTCTGGCGGAAAAAAGCGGTGCAGGTGCCGGAGCACTGTCCACCCTGTATATGATGGATGTGAATACGGGGGAGGTAAAGGAACTGTATAGTTTCGAGACGCATGACATACTGAAAGGATTCATGCAGCATTCCCGGTCGAATGATTTCTCATTGTATACGGCTTCTCCCGGAGGCATCAACGAAATCCGGGATATCCGTATTGAATCCAATTATGAGGTTACCGACCATTTCTACAGTCTGGACGGCTTTGACAATGCCAATAGTGCGTTTATAGCGGATAAAATTTATTTCACCAAAGCAGATGACAATCTCCTGTGTATGGAAGATGTATTGTACAGGGGGTTTGGATTCTTCTATAATAATAGTGTCCAGAAAGGACAGTCCCGCTATCTGAAGAGGATAGACAAGGTCCTCTTAAAAGACTGGGGTGCTGAGCTGTACTATACCAGAAGCGGGAAAGACGGCATAGGTATATACAAACTGATCGAAGAAGATTTTAAGATTAAGGAGGAGCCTGTGGCTGCCAATGTTGTCAGCGCCAAGCCGGACTTTTGGGGGAGACAGATAACAGGCCTGTACGACCGGGGAAGGATGTACGGAGTGTACTGGACTGCCGACTTCCTCAACAATAGGCAGGTAAGTTTTACCGACGGACTTGTGAAGGAGATTCCCAAGAATAACGATCTGTTCGGCCAGATTCCAGATGTACAGGTGGCCGCAAACCTTATATTCTATACCCGGTACGATGAAGACGGCAGAGGGACTATTTTTACCGGAAAGAAAAACGGGTTGAAAACCGCCGTCGTAAAGGATGAGCCTATAGTGGGCCCTTTAAGGGTATCCCGGCAGGGTAAGAAGATACTGTATTTTACTTATGAGGATGAAGAAGTCCGTGTGAAGGTTTATGATACCGACAGTGAGAAAACGGAGGATATTACCGGAGCATTCGTCCCATGACTGCTCCCGCTGATATTCTGCCCTTGCGCTCGGAAGATAATCGGCGCGTCCCCGGATAATCAGGGATTGAATATTCCGGTGAAATATGTTAAGCTGGAAACAGAATTGAATATTCACTGGGGGAGCTGGAAAGGCCGGCTGAGAAAAAGACCCTATGAAGTCTTTAACCCTTTACCTGATCTGGATAATGCCAGCGTAGGGAAGTGATGATTTTCAAGTGCTAACCAAAGGCACAAACCTATTCTGGGTTTGTGCTTTATGTTTTTGCATGATATAACAAAGAGGAGGTATAATTTCATGAAAACCGGTAAGATGACCTTATCCGCATTACTTGTGGCCATAGGAACCGCAGCAGGGCATATAATATACATACCTGTCGGTATAGCCAAGTGTTATCCGGTACAGCATACCATCAATGTCCTGTCCGCGGTTATACTCGGCCCCTGGTACGGGGTTGCCAACGCCTTCGCCATTTCTCTTTTGAGAAACATAACGGGGACCGGTACGCCTCTGGCATTCCCGGGGAGTATGATTGGTGCCTTTCTCGCCGGAATGCTTTTCATAAGATACAGGAAAAGGATTGCCGCCGTCCTGGGAGAGGTGTTTGGAACCGGGATTATTGGTGCACTGGTGGCGTACCCGGTAGCAAAGTTCTTTCTGGGCAGGGAAGTGGCTGTTTTCTTCTTTGTAATCCCCTTTCTTGTCAGTACACTGGGAGGAAGTGTGCTGGGGTATCTGGTTCTGAGAATCATGGACAGCAGTGGGTTGCTCAACAAAATGGAAACAAAATTTGATTAAGCCGGGAGGAGATAGAATGAAAAAGGCCTTAACAATTGCAGGCTCGGACAGCAGCGGCGGTGCAGGCATACAGGCAGACCTTAAGACATTTTCAGCCCTCGGGGTATTCGGCATGAGTGTCATAACGGCGGTCACAGCCCAGAACACCCGGGAGGTTTCGGCGGTGCATGATATTCCCGCCGATGTTATTGCAAAGCAGATAGACGCCATATTTGAAGACATAGAGGTGGATGCGCTAAAAATAGGCATGGTTTCCAGAACAGATACCATCAAGGTCATAGCGGACAAGCTGCGGGAGTACAAACCGGAGAATATAGTGCTGGACCCGGTTATGATATCCAAAAGCGGGTATGACCTTTTGAAGCCGGAAGCAAAGGAAGCATTGATCAGGCATCTCTTGCCCCTCGCAACGGTGATTACGCCCAATATACCCGAGGGAGAGGCAATAACAGGTCAAGGGATTAAAGATTTGAAAGCCATGGAACAGGCGGCCAGGGACATTTATGAAATGGGCCCCCGGAATGTCCTGTTGAAAGGCGGTCACCTGGAAGGGGATGCAGTGGATATCCTTTACGACGGCAGAAAAATACATTATTTCAGGGCCGGGAGAATTGATACCAGGAATACCCACGGTACCGGCTGCACCCTGTCTTCGGCCATAGCTGCGCATCTTGCCAGGGGTTATACGGTGGAGGAAGGAATAAAAATGGCAAAAGAATATATAACCACTGCCATTGAACATTCATTCTCCATAGGCAGAGGGGTGGGTCCGGTTCACCATTTTTACATGCTTTACCGGAAGGCGGGGATGATGGACTGACGGCAGTCAGTCCCATGGAGGACTATCCCTCCATACCCCGTTTAAATACCGTATTTTTCCAGGACGTTTTTAACTATCTGCCTTTCATCTTCTGACAGCGGCAGGAGCGGTCTTTTCGGCATACCACCCTGGTAGCCGAGCATATCCAGGGCTGCTTTAAGGGCGGGGATGCCGAGTTTGCCTGTTACAAGGAAGTTGATTTCCAGCATTCTCAGTTGAAGTTCACGGCATTCCTCCATATTGCCCTGGTTAAACAGCTCAACCATTCTGCAACAGTCTTCCGGCAGTATGTTTGCCAGAGCCAGGGTAGCTCCGGCTGCGCCCACTGATAAGGCCGGCAGAAGATAGCCCGCATTTCCCGCAAAAACCGAAAAGCCTTCCGCAGTATCCCTTATCAGTTCGGACAGCTGGACTATGTTCCCGGAGGTGTCTTTGATGCCCGCGATGTTGGGATGGGCGGACAACCGGCTTACCAGTGACACGGGAAGATTGATGCCTGTGTTCCCGGGCATGTTGTATATCATGACAGGTACCGGGGACGCCTCCGCTACGTGCATATAATGTTCATACAACACTGTTTCTTTCATGGAACCTTTGTAATAATGGGGGGGAAGCACCAGCACTGCATCCGCACCCAGGGCCGCGGCCTCCCTGCAAAGGTATGTGGTTTCCCTGGTGGATTCGCATCCGGTGCCTACAATAACCTTCTTGTCCCTGTTGAAATTATTGATAACGAAATCCACCAGTTTCAGTTTTTCTTCGGATGTCTGGTAGGCAAATTCCCCGTTGGAACCAAGTACCACTATACCATCCAGAGGAGTTTTCCCCCACCGCTCAAGGTTGTGTTTCATCTTGCCATAGTCTATGGTTTCCTCTTGTGTAAAGGGGGTGACAATGGGAGTGTAAATTCCTTTGAACATTTTAATCCCTCCGCTGAGAATATTCTGATTCTTCAATATTTTATCATACATTTCATGATATTTCCTCAGCCTGATAATGAACTTATGGTATATTAACAGAAATATTGCGGGCAGTCATTGACATGAGGGGAAATGAAGAGTATACTGTTGTACTGTTACGGCGGCTAACATTCCACGGTGGTGGAATGTTTAATGGGGTGGACAAATAATGTCATTGCAACAGTAGAATAAAAAAGGTCACCCAGAACTTAAATAAGGACTTGCTTTAGCTGCACGGAAGCATTTAAGCTATTATAACCGACAAAGACGGAGGTTTTGATAAACAGATGACAGGATTTACGCCCTCTATGCCACTGACTTTCACATCGATTTTTTTTCTGGGATATCTGGGTTACCGGGTTTTTAGACGTCTCCATATACCGGGAGGTGCTGTTACAGGTTCACTGGTCATGGTTGCCGCATTAAGCAGTCAGGGTGTGGTATGGGCTGACCTTCCGTCTTTTGTAAGCACGGTTTTTCAGGTAGTGATTGGAATAATGATTGGGTGTAAGTTCAGCAGGGAAAAGATAACCCGGCTCAGATCGTTAATTGTTCCCGGATTGATGGTCTCTGCCTGGATGTTGTGTACAGGTCTCCTGGTGGGCCTGCTGATGGCCAAGATTACAGGGCTCAGCCTGGGTACGGCCCTTTATGGCGCTGTGCCTGGCGGACTGGCCGAAATGGGCCTTATTGCCCTGTCGTACAATCTTAGTGTTCCGGTAGTGTCACTGTTTCAGTTTGTAAGAGTAATGGTGGTGCAATTGGTTATTCCTCCCATTGCCTCAATGTATGGACATTCGAAGAAAGAAGAAGCAGTCAGTAAAGAGATAGAGGCCACGGATGAAACGGGAGATAAGGAAAAGAAATATTATGGAATCCTGCTTACTCTTATGGCCGGAGGATGTGGTGGCTTTGCAGCCAAGTATCTTGGAATTCCCGTGGGAGGTATGATTGGGGCTATGGTCGTTGTGGGGGTCCTACGCTCTGCAGGAGTACCGCTTAAGGAGATGCCTGCATGGGTATCCGTATCAGCCCAGATTGGACTTGGAGGTTATCTGGGAAGCACATTCACGCCGGAGATAATTGACGTTTTCCACAGGATGTTGTTTCCCACCCTTGTATTTTCCGCAGCCATTGTGGCCAGCGGTGTGGTCCTTGGTTTTCTGGTTCACCGTATTTTTGGATGGGACCTGGCTACATCCCTGATGTCCTGTGCGGCAGCGGGGGCAACCCAGATGAGTGTCATTGCCCTGGATATGGGCGCCGATGCGGTTACGGTAGGACTCATCCAGGTAATGCGCCTTGCTACGATAGTTTTGCTTATGCCTCCCATAATTGTTCTTTTGATTTTCTGAAAAGACACTTTCGCCACCAGACAGGTAATAGACTGTGTCTGGCATACCCGTTATCCGGCCTGCCTGCTTGCAGTATTTTTAATGTCACCAAATTATCCTTTCCCAATAAACTAATAGTATATGGAAAAACAATAACCGATATCAGTTGAAAGGGTGGTCTGAGTGGCAGGGAAGGTAAGAAGGGTGTTTCCGGGGGGGAATACCGGGTCGGGATTTTATTCATATTATGAATACATAATCCCGGAAGATGCAAGGCGTATATTTGTTATTAAAGGGGGCCCCGGGGTAGGTAAATCCAGCTTCATGAAGAGGATTGCCCGGGAAATGCTGGACAGGGGTTTTGACGTGGAGATGCACCAGTGCTCTTCTGATAACAATTCCCTTGACGGAATAGTGATACCTGAACTGGATACGGCTTTTATAGACGGTACAGCACCCCATATAGTGGACCCCCGTAATCCGGGGGCTGTTGACGAGATAATACACCTGGGAGATTACTGGGATGCAGGATCCCTTGAGAGAAATAAAGAATTTATACTCAGGGACAACATGGAAATCAGGAAGCTGTTTGCCAGGGCGTACAGATATCTGGCGGCAGCAAAAGAAATCATGGATGACCTGGAGGAGAAATACGGCAGGGCCGTGAATTTAGGTAAGGTCAATCTGGTTACTGAAGAACTGAAAGAAGAATTGTTTGGGGACTGGCCGGTTTCGGATTTTCCCGGCAGAGAAAGGCATTTGTTCGGCAGTGCATTTACTCCGGGCGGATTTGTGGATTATGCCGATACGGTACTGGATAAGGCAGGCAAAATCTATTATATAAACGGCCAGCCGGGGACAGGGAAAACCACCATGATGAACAGGCTGGCAAGATATGCCGTGGACAGGGGGCTGAAAGTGGAGTATTTCCATGCACCCCTGAAACCCCACAAGCTGGACAGCATCGTAATAGGCGGTCCGGACATAGCGGTTACCTGCAGCCAGAAGGGCAAGAATATGGCCTTCCGGTCCATTGACCTGGACAGCTATCTTGACGGTGGCATACTCGGTGAAGAGGAGAGATTTATTCACAGTGACTGGAGAACATATCAGAGACTTATCGATGAAGCCATTACAACCATTGGAAGGGCAAAGGAAGTCCACGATCGCATGGAGGCCTATTATATAGCTGCCATGGATTTTGCAGGAGTAAATAACCTGAGAAAGAAAATAGTGGAGAGAATACTGGATTACAGGAATTGAGACGGTTTCCTCCCGGATACCCGTCGGCAAATGGGTCGTAAGAGGATTGGATGGTAAACGCATTAACAATATTTTTGAACCGGTAGGGTAACCTGGAATTAAGGCAAAGCCGTACCGGTTTTTGTTTTGCGTGCAGAACAGGATAAACAGGATTCTTGGCTTCAGGTGGGGTTTTAACCCCATCTGAAGTGCAGGGGCGCGGCGCCGCTTATCTTTAGTTGATGACATTCCGATGGGGACGTTCCTGTGCACAGAGGAATACCGGGGCTTCAGCAGGTGTATCCCCTGACCTCTGACAGGACGGGAGTATTAGCGGCGGTAGACATCGGATAAAAGAAAGCGATACTAACATAAAACAGAATAATTTCCAATAATAGTTATTGACATAGACAGAGGACTGATGTATCCTATATTTAGATATTTATCTAAATATCTAAATATAGAGAGGTGGTATATTGATTGGAGATACTTTTAAGGCTTTGTCCGACAGGACCCGGAGGTCAATATTGTTTCTGCTGAGGGATGGGGAAATGAGTGCCGGAGAAATTGCGGAGAAATTTTCTTCCAGCCATGCAACCATATCCCACCACCTGAAACTGTTAAAGGATGCGGGCCTGGTGTTCGCCGACAGGAGAGGCCAGAACATAGTTTATTCTCTGAATACCACCGTATTTCAGGACATAGTGGGGTGGTTCATGAATTTTGCGGATGAGGGAGGAGGAGAGAAGAATGAAAAGTAAGAGTTTGAACTATTTTATGCTGCTAATGATGCTGGTGGTTTTCATTGTGGCTGTTTACGCATATGTAAACCTTCCGGCAGACGGAAGATACCCGGTTCACTGGAATATAAAGGGAGTTCCCGATAGGTATGGTTCCAGGACGGAAGTGGTAATTATAGGGCCCATCATTGCTGCAGGGATTTATGTGCTGGCACGGGTGCTGCCTAAGATTGACCCTAAAAAACTCAATTACGCCAAGTTTTCAGGGGAGTACAATCTTTTGATGGGCATAATCATGCTGGTACTGTCGGCAGTATACATCATAGCTGTCCTGGCCGCCCTGGGGGTCAAAGTAAAGGTGGAATTATGGATTCCGGGCATTATAGGTGTTCTCTTCATAATCATAGGCAACTATCTGGGCAGGGTGAAACAGAACTGGTTTATGGGCATCAAGACACCGTGGACCCTGTCCAACGAAAAGGTCTGGTACAAAACCCACAGATTTAGCGCTAGAATATTTGTCCTTCTGGGCGTATTCATGATAATAGAAGCTTTTACCGGATTTGTTATGAACCAGGCAATACTCGTGACACTGATACTGGGTGCTGCACTGCTGCCCATAGCGTATTCTTACATTATCTACAGGCAGATTGAAAAGGAAGGAAAATAAGGCGCATTCTCTGATGCGCCTATCTTGTTTTTCTATCCTGTTCTGCCATGTTGGCCAGACGGATTTCTTCCTCAATTTTTATGACTTTTTCCAGGGTATCCTGCGACAGCCTGGAGAATATTTCTTTTCTCATGGATATACCGGTCTTTATTTTTCCTTCCTTTTTTATATCCTTATCCAGTGACGCAAATTCCACTTTCTTGTTTCTATAGTACAGGTCCATATCCACAAACCGTTTTCCGTTCTTATTGTATTCGAGTCCCACCAGAATTTTTTTGATTTCATCCGGGGGCAAAAGAGTGAACAACCTGATCTGGTATGCGACAACCGAAAAAAGCATCATTGCCTGGTCGCGGGTCCAGGTTTCTCCCAGGATGAGTCCCGCTTCCAGGTCAGAGAATACCAGAGTGAGTCTTTCAACATGTTTCATGTAGTGATTGTCGCCGTCGTATATGTTTATCCTCATTTCATACCAATGGGTGTCCTTTAAACCTTCAGTTATATACCTTACGGCATCTCTCCTGATGTTCCTCTGAATCTCCATCAGGGGTCTGTTTATCAACAAATAAGTACTGAACATGTCATGGGTCGGGACCGGTCTGTTAAGAGACCTGCTGGTGAAGGCAAGGATGGTGTCCGCCGCTTCTCCTTCATCGATTGCTTTGCTCAGGGAATGGATACCGGCATTGTATTCCTCCGAGATACGCTGTATTATTTTTCCTCCTCCCTCCGGTATTTTCATGAACAATAGGGCGGGGCCCAGATGAACTCTGTCAATCATATCTACAGCTCTGTCGTTTATGAGGCTGGTCAGGACATTAGGACATACATCGTTCAGGAGGATGATGGACAGGGCGTCCTTTGTCATGGTCTTTTCAAGGCCGGGAGGGGTAATGAATACTATTGTCGTGTTTTCCCCGGACCCTTCAAAGGCATCCTCCAGATTGGTACGGTAGCCGGACAGGGATCTCACCAGGTATTCTTCCAGCTGCTCGTGCTGGCCGCTTCTCAGGAACAGAAATCTTGATCCCATACGGGTAAATATCATAGATATTCTCCTTTACATTAATCTTCTAAACTTGATATATCTGCGAAAATGGTCGGTTCCCCGGGGATAGGGAATGCTGAAAACCTGCCTGGAAGGAAGCAGGATAATATTTATGCTGATAACTCCGTTCAAATAGACCGACTTTTGCCGGTCACCGGGAAGCTCGAAATTATGCCCGTATAACATAAAGTCAGCTTCCTCCGGGAGGTCGTTAATATCATGGGCAACCCCGAAGGTGTGGTTCTGTATTTCTGTTGTTCCGGGACTGAGTATGTTCAGAGAAGGTTTTATTCTTTTGAGAAAAGATACGGCATCATGGTTGCCCGGTATAACAGTTGTATTGGGTATGATTTCTTTCACCCTTTGGAGGAACGGGCTTACGGTTCTTGCGTATAGCCTTCCGTATCCCGGGTTCAACTCCAGCTTGATATCATCTGCCAGGTCCCCGGTATGGATAAACATATCCGGTTTCAGGTCTTGTAGAAGAAGGATTATGGGCCTGTATATCTGGGAAGGAGTATCGCTTACATGAAGCACCTTGTATTCCCGGGACGATACAACTTCACGGGGAATACTTATTTCATTCTTAAGGTATTTGATTATCCGGTCAAGTTTGATTGCCATACGCAACGGTCCCCGCCCAATAGTATTAATTATTATTATAATCTTAAAGGTTATCCGGGTCAATGACAGCATTGCCGGTGGATAGCGTCAAAGACCCCGCGGAGGTCAGTATAACCGCATCTAAGCCTCTGGAAAGAGCTATATCAATGCAGGTATTATCTAGGTGTTTTTCAGGCGGGTTTGTGCAGTGGGCGCCGCAGAGATTCATTATTACCGCATATCCCAGTTTCTCTTTGATGGAGGACAGCGTATCCAGGGCGGCTGTACATCTGTTTTTTTCACAGATGTCCCCTTGCACCGTGCAGTCAAAGATTACTCTGTCCCTTTCCAGCCCTTCTTTTTTGAGCTTTTCTGCCAGGTGCCCGGCTGTTTCAAGGCGTTCATGCGCTGTTAAGAGGGGACCGCTCGGGTCTGCCGTATAAGCTATCACCGATGCCCCGTATTTTTTTATTACCGGTATCAGTACATCAAGTGTATCCGGGTTGCGCTCCACAGGGTCTATCAGGGGGGTTCCGGGGTATACTCTCAGAGTCCTTTCCAGTATACCGGGGTCTGAACAACCGAATACAAAGGGAGTATCCATATCTTCAGAAAAGGCATCCACCGGTGCAGATATGCTTTGTCCCTCTTCCGGTTGACGGGAGGTCAGGTTTATGTAAAGCATATCCGCTGTCCCTGTCCTGTTTTGAATATCCTCACTGCCGGCAATATATACAACGGGCATACCTGTACCTATTCTCACCAGGCGGGTGGGAGATGCGGCATATATACAGTTTCTGCTCCTTATTTCCCTTCTGACAGGCAGACCTTTAAATCTGGACGACACCATTTCTACATGCGGTGGGGCGGCATTACAGCAACCTCCCAGTACAGCGGCTCCTCCCCGGTACAGCTTTTCCCATTGGGATATCTGTGCATCCGGTTGCATACCCGACTTTTGGATGTGACAGCACAAACGGGCAATCACCGGGGTTCTTGTATTTTCTGCCAGCAGACCCACACACCCGTCAATATCACCGGGATTACTGCAGTCAATGCCTGCTGCATCAGCGCCGAGGGAGGCCAGTATAAAGGCGGCGGCCTCAGGGTGGGTATTGTCTGTACTACCTGAAGTTTCAGCGGATTTCATCAGGCATGCTGCAGGTATCAGGCAGTTTTCCCTGACTGCCAGAAGGGCTGCCCTAGCTTCCTGAAGCAGGGTCATATCTTCAATCAATATCAAATCTACCGGAAATTTGTTGATTATCCTTGCCTGATCCCGGAACTGGCCATAATACCAGTCGAAGTCTTTATCGGTTTCCCCGGTGGGTCCCATGGAGTAAGCCACCAGGACTTTTGCCTGGGCTGCCTTAATACCGTTGAATATGGCTGTTGTGATTATCTGTTCCTGGTAATCTTCCAGGTGATGACGGGAGAGGCTGGTACGGCTGCACCCGTAGGAATTGCAGCATATGAGGGATGCCCCCGCTTTTATATACTTGCGGTGAATATCCACTATCAGTTCTGGTTTTTCCAGATTTAACAGTTCGGGACATTTATTCTGCAGGGGATATCCCATTGCCAGAAATGACCTGACGGGACCATCGGTAATCAGCATTTTCCCTCTGTTCAGAGTATCAATAAAGTTCATTTCTTAGTCCTCCTGAAAAAAGTATCTGTTAATATATTTATGTGATAGATTACCATATTGAGAAGACCTTTTCAGGGATTCCCGGGCTGAGATTTGCAGAATGCCGCTTTAAGGTATTTACCAGCGGGAAATTAGTGGTATAATAATATATATACCCCCCCTGCCTATAAGGGGAATAAACCGGTGTCTTAGGAAAGAGGTGAATTTGATGCCTGTATATGAATACCAATGTGAGGAATGCGGCAAGACCTTTGAGGTACTTACCAAAGTGTCCAGAATGGATGATGAGAAAGAATGTCCTGACTGCGGCAGTACCAAGGTAAAAAGGGTTTTTTCGGTCTTCGGGGTAAAAGGAGGCTGCGGGGGTTGTACATCAAAGACATCCTCCTGCGGATCAGGGTGAGGAGTATAGCGGTCCTGGATCCAGGGCAGAGATAGGGGCGGTCTTTCTATAGACCGCCCCGGTTTGCAGACAGACGCCGTTTCTGAAAATAGGGAAAGGGCGTTTTTTTATTGTAGTGTTTTGCATTTTGTTATAATTGATTATAGGAATACAATATTTATGGGACTTTTGATAAAATGTAATAAATAAAGATTTAGTACCGGATACATGGCTAAGCAGGTGTTAAGAGAATATAAGCGGGAGGAATTTGTTATAATGGGGTATTTTCTTATTGCGTTTTCAGCATTGATTATTTCTTTATTTATTTCTCTGGTTGTATTTCTTCTTGCAGCATATTTTAAAATGAAATCAAACCAGGCAGGACATTCGGAGATGGATTTTTTCGATTATATCCAGAATACATCAAAAAGGATATTTCATACAGTCTTTATAATTTTATTCGTGTTGATCAATGGTGTGCTGATGGCTTTTTATAGTTTTGGTACATAGAGATTAAATAATAGGTGTAAAGGGGTATTGATAATGAAATACTGCGCAATCATTGGAGATATTGTGGGGTCCCGGACTTTACCCAACAGAGCATCGGTTCAGGTCAGGTTCAAAAAGGCAATTGACCAAATCAATAAAAAATACAGGAGATTCATTGCATCAAGCTTCACCGTTACACTGGGGGATGAGTTCCAGGGCCTGTTATATGACCCCTCTGCCAGTTATGGGATCATTAAGAGTATGAAAGAAGAAATACTTCCTGTTGAACTGGTCTTTGGCGTGGGTATAGGAGAAATGACCACCGGGTTTGATGAGAGTATATCCATAGGCTCCGATGGGCCTGCATATCACTATGCCAGACAAATGGTCATGCGGGCAAAAAAGAAAAAGCCTTCCATCTGCTATTTTTCAGCCTCGCCGGAAGACGGGATTATAAATGCATTGGTGTATTTTATTGAATCCTGTACCAATAAACAGACGGCCCGACAGAGAGAAGTCATTAAACTTTATGAACAAGGTTTTTCCCAGGAACGGATTGCAAAACAGCTGGGTATTAAACAGCCCAGCGTATCCAATATCATTGATAAAGGCTTTTATCACGAGATAAAAAACGCAGAAGAACAAATAGTTGATTTTTTAAGGAGCAGGTATAATTGCCCGGATAATAACCAAGGATAGCTTCTACAATCTATATCCATATATATAGGTTATTGAGCCTATATATATGGATATAGGTTCAGTAACCTATAGGGGGTAAATGTATTGGACAATCTTGTTATAAGTTTATTCCTTCTGACCCACGTAATAACCGACTTCTGGATTCAGGACGATACACTGACCGGGAACAAAAGAAAGGGCAACAGGTATCAGGTAATACATGCACTGCATTTCTTTCTGATTACTCTTTTATTAATGATGTATTTTTTCGGTTTCAAGCTATTACCCCATATATTTATATTATCCATTCTTCATTTTGCCATTGACAAACTGAAAATAAGTCTGGAGATGCAATCAGTTAAGACCACGTCACCGTTACTCCGGATATTTGACCGCATATTTCAGCGTTCCTGCATGTACAAGTCAATATTACTGTTTATGCTGGACCAGCTCTTACATATAGCAAGCATCCTGCTTATGTCATTCCATATACCGGATTTGCAGTTCACAGCGCTGCACAGGACAATAGCCGACTATCTGACAGGGCAATTCAGTTTCCTGGGAGCTTTGAACAGTGATATGGGAGCCTATGCCGTTCTTGTGCTCACAGGCTACATATTCATAATAAACGGAGGGACAGTTATAACCAAAAAGGTCTTGGCGCTCCCGGATGAATTGGGGGTCATGAAGGTATCCGTTAACCCCGAACTGAAACCTGCCCATGCAGAGCAAGCCGCAGCTTACGATACGTACGACAGTGAAACCTCTGTCCGGGATAACGGGAGAAGAGACGGGGAAGTAATCGGTATTCTTGAAAGAATAATAGTCCTTACGCTGGTGATTATCGGTCAGTATCAGGCCATAGCCTTTGTTGTCGCCGCCAAGTCCATAGCACGGTTTAAGGAATTTGACAAAAAGAGTGACGGGAAGAACTTCGCCGATTATTATCTGGAAGGAACCCTGGCAAGCATAGGGGTGGCAATAATCACCGGAATATTGCTGGGGACAGCCAGAAAGCTCCTTTTGTAAAACAGGGGGTTTGGCATATAACCTCATTCTGTACGGATTTTATCATACTGTGGGTACAGGACCTGACTGTGCACATATAGTGTGGGGGTAATGGTACTAAGGACACATAAAACTCTTTTTCTATGCTCTGGTTTAACAAAAAAGTTAAAACAGTGAAAAAGTCATATCATATATTATAAAATTTTGTAAATAACCGAAAAGGAGGGACAGAATTTGCGCACAAGGCCTTATATGATTTTTACAATAATTATTGCTTTAACTGCAATGATTGTTATTTATGCGTATAATCATATTACAATAGAAAAAACAGTGAATTCAAAATCTAATATTACGAGAATATATGAAAAGATACCTTTTTCAGCGGGATACGTTGCAATATGCCGTACAGATACAGGAACTTTAGTCGATATACCTGACGGTGAAAAGGCAAGGCTGTACCATTCGGAAAATCAGGCGCTGCGGACAATCCACAGTAATGCACTGCCCGCCGACTGGTCAAGGGCTGCGGGAGTGATTAACGTATCGGTGGGAGAACAGTTGAATTTGGTGAATAATGATTATTATGCTTCGCTGGAGCAGGTTCTGCTGTGGGATCCGGATGTTATAATAGCCAATGAAACCACCGCAATGAAATATATTCTGGGCAACCCCCAGTGGTCGGGTATCAAAGCTGTGAGAAACAAAAGGGTCTATCAGCTGCCCCAGGGGATATCACGATGGGGTCATCCGGGTTCGGTTGAAACGCCGTTGGCTATTATGTGGACGGCAAAGACGGTTTATCCGGAAAAGTTTGAACATATCGACTGGGAAAAAAACAAAGGGCACGGTACTTGCCAAAGAAGAGGCTTATGAAACGGCGTCAAAACTGGGTGTCCATCTAAGCGAACACGGCGGTACGGGAAGCGGGGTGATAGGAGCTTTGGCCGGAGCCGGTCTGAGGCTTGGCGGCAATGACGGGCGCATTAAGGGCAAGTATTTTGTTGATGCACAAAATGAAGTGATGACGGTGGAAGAAATCCTGTGCCGGACAAATATCCGGGAGGTAAGTATACTTCTTCATTTATAAGTCCTCTTAATCTTTCACTGACTTCATCAATTGTGTAGGTCTTTGCACCGTTAATTCTCTGCATTTCCGCATCCAATAGTTTTTCACGGAGGTCCAGCATTTCTTCCCTGTGGGAATAGGCTTCTATGCTCATAACGACCAGGTCGCCTTCGCCGTTTTTTGTAAGAAATACAGGTTCCATTTTTTCCTTGCAATAGGTGGATATCTCGTTGTAATCGTTCCTGAGAGAAGTTGATGGTTTTATCATCATTGGAATTCACCCTTTATGTGCGTATTCTATACATATTATATCAATATTATATGCACGTTACAAGGACTCATTCATGAACCCCATAAAGCCGATTAATGTCTGTCTATAAAGAGAAGCAGCCTTTTCAGGCTGCCTCTATGGATTAAACCAGTTTGACAAGATGATATACCTTGCGGGATACCCTATCCGCAATTTGTGCTATATATTCCCTGCTCAATAAGTTCAAGGATACCTTGCCGTTACCGTTACGCTTCTTTGTGGACGGAAACCCGATCCATCTCCTGGCGCAGCACTTCTTTGCCCAGCATAACATTAATTTTGGTTCAACGTTGAATTTTGTGGTCAAGAGATTTTTATCATGTAATTATTGCCAGTGGCTTTTGTGAAAATCAATATTTATAAGGGTTTCATAAAGCCATATGGTATAATTTACATATCAAAAATTTATTGACACCCCATTTTTCACAAAAGTCGTTGATGAACCAATTTTTTTTATAATAGAAACGTAATCAAATGGTGTTTTGGCACCAAACTTACCAGCACAATACGTAGATCAAGGTTTTGACGGATAATATACTCAACTGGTAAAATCGGTGCTAAGGTACTGCTGGCGGGGCAAAAACTAAAAATAAAAGAAGGACGGTGGAACTGATGAAATCTGTAAGGACCGATTATCACGTACATCCGGACTATTCCATAGATGCCTTTCCGGTAAAAATAAGGGATTATTGTCACCGGGCGTTGGAATTAGGACTTATGGAGATTTGTTTCACAACCCATTTAGAACTTGATCCCGTACGACGGGAAATGGATAATTTCGTTTTTTTTAAGGGGAAAAAGCATCCGGTTCACGACCTGACCTGGCTAGACGCTTATTTTAACGAAATTACCCGGGCACAGGAAGAATTTGAGGCGGAAGGTCTCAAAGTAAAGGCCGGCATTGAGGTCGGGTACGACCGGGGGCTGGAAAAAGATGTTGAAAAAATCGTTGAGGAGTATCCCTTTGATTTCGTACTGGGAGCTATCCACTGCCTTAACCACATTGCTATTTCTTCTATGAAAGAAAGCCCACGCTATTTCAGTTCCAAAAGTTGCGCCGAAATACGCGACGATTACTTTACAACCTTGGAAGAGGCAGTGAAAAGCGGGCTTTTTGATTGCATAGCTCATGTTGATCTTTACCGACGGTATGGCATTAAACATTACGGTCCTGAGATCTTAACCATTCACCGGGGTGCTATAGAACCGGTTTTTAAAGAAATGGCGCGCAAGGGAATGGGTCTGGAAATCAATACCTCAAGCTGCCGCCGGGGATTGAAGGAATTTCACCCTTCTCCAGAAATAATTTCTTTGGCGGTGGAAGCAGGTATCAAAATTTTTACTATTGGCTCTGACGCACATTCCCTTGACGACTTGGGGGACCACATCCAAGATGCTCTGGATCTTCTGGAAGATTTTAATCTCTGCAACCATGTTTTCACCCGGAGGTGCGCCGTTCCGTGCCTTTACAAAGCTATCGGTCAGAAAGCCGACCGATAGCAGGCGAAATCGGCAGCTTCACATTGATTTACGGGCATTATAGAGGCGAATCAAGGCCTGAAGATGAGTAAGGATGGCAAGCAAGATTAGGGTAGCCGGAATCAGGTTTAAAATACCGCCCAGCATAATGATAAACAGGCGACCGTCGCGATTAGCGGGGAGGTAACGAAGTATACCGTCATAGAGTTCAGATATAAAGGGTTGACCGGTCAGGGCGTGAAATTTTTCCTTGAGCAGCATGGACATAGGCATTCCAGCGAGAGTGACGGCGCAGGCTAGCAGCGCCAGGGAGCTCTCTGTCTTAGAACACCAGGCATATGCCATGCCAAGAATAATGAAAAAATCTGCGTAACGGTCGAGCATGGCATCGAAAAGTCCTCCATAATTGCTTTTTAAAAACTTCAGGCGGGCAATTTCCCCGTCAACCCCGTCCAAGATAGAACAGAACTGCGCCAACAGTCCACCATAAAGAGGATACACCATAGCAAAAAGAACAGCCGAAGCCGCTGAAATCAAAAAAGAAAGGAAAGTAATTTGATTCGGTGTTATCCTGGTCCGGGCGAAAAGTTTTGTTATCCGAAGGGAAATCCTGCGGTTTAAAATGCGGGAAACAAGACCATCTTTAGAGGGCACCAGGGACTGAAGGAGAATTTTTTCAGCGTGGCGGTAGCTGGGAAGGTCATCCACATCAATCCAGGTACCCTTAACGAAATGCAATTTTACTTTGTGCCGGCTGGACATTATATTTACTGCATCGGTGAGGGTGTAGTGGCATTGAGAAATTGCCTCGGAAAGGGCTTCCAAAAGCGCTCCGGTGCCAATGAAAAGACCGCAGTCTACGGTGTTAAAATCACACAGGTCTTTGCCCAGTTTTACGGCGAAATCCTGCTCAGCTTTTACCTTGGTACATTCCTCCAGGTCATACACGCTTTTCAGACGTCGGTCAGCAGCCAGCAAAAGTTCATCTTCTTTAATATTTGATGCCTCGGCAACAAAAGCTTTGAGGACATCAAGTTCGAAGACGTGGTCCGACATTATTAAAATAAATTTTTCTCCCTGACGGTAATCTTTTTGGAATGTGTAGGCAGACACGCCGTTTCCCAGTTCCCAGTCTGGGTTATGTAAATAGGTAATGTTTATTCCAAATTTGCTTCCGTTTCCAAGATGGTCTCGAATTTCACTGGAATAACAGCCGGTTATAATTACAAAGTCATTGATGCCGCATTCCCGCAAAGCAAGAATGCTTCGCTCAATTAAAGAAAGGCCCAATAAGCGCACCAGAACCTTGGGAGTGCTAAAATGTGGTTTTAGCCTCTTCCCCTCACCGGCAGCAAGGATAACGGCCCGCATTAACGTTCTCTCCTGCCGGCAATAAATTCTTCTACCATCTTTTTGGCTTCGGTATCGGTGTATTGAATCGGCGGCGATTTCATAGTAAAAGCCGAAATGGAAGTCAAGATACCACCGATTTTGCGATCTAGAGCCAGCTTCATGCATCTGATGGCGTCTATGATAACACCACCGCTGTTGGGAGAGTCTTCTACGGAAAGCTTTACATCCAATGTTAGTGGTACATTTCCGAAACCCCTTCCCTCCATACGAATATGACAAATTTTATTGTCATTCAACCAGGGAATATAATCACTGGGACCGATGTGAATGTTATCATCAGTCAGGGAAACTTTCAGCTCTGCCTGTACAGACTGGGTTTTTGATTTTTTCTTGGACTTGAGCCTGCTACGATTAAGCATGTTTAAGAAGTCCGTATTTCCCCCGAAATTCACCTGGTAAGTACGGTCAAGAATTACACCACGGTTTTCAAATAGTTTGGTCAGAGTTCGATGGATAATGGTGGCTCCCACCTGGCTTTTTACATCATCCCCTATAATGGGAATATTTTTTTTACGGAATGTTTCACTCCATTCCTCGTCGGAAGCGATAAAAACCGGCATAGCATTAATAAATCCTACGTTGGCTTCCAGGCACGCTTCGGCGTAGAACCTGGCCGCTTTTTCGGACCCCACCGGCAGGTAATTTATAAGGATCTCTGCACCGCTTTCCTTGAGGACTCTGACCACATCACAGGGTTCCTGATCAGCAACAACAAAGGTTTTGTTCTCGTCATAATCGACCATGTGTTCAGATATGCCATCCAGAACGTGACCCATTTGTACCTCAACGGGATAGTCTGGCAGATCCTTGTAAAAGATGGTGGTACAGTTGGGCGTTGCAAAAATTGCATCCTTAAGTCCTTTACCTACCTTGCGCTTGTCCACGTCAAACGCAGCAACTACATTGATGTCTCCAGGTTTATATTCGTTAAGGTCATAATTCATAAGCCCGATTGTATTTTTCGGCGAGTTTTTGTACATTTCGATTCCCTGGAGCAAAGCACTCGCACAGTTGCCTACACCTACAATAGCTATGTTTATTTTACCCATTTTAATTTTTACCTCCTCCTTTTTTGATTCTATTTGCCAGCTTTTTTAATGAACACTCTTCTATATAAAGGCATCCCCTCCTTGAAACAAAAAAACTCCCGATGTGCAACCGGGAGTGTCGTTTACTTCAGCTGTTCCAGAACAACTGGTACAACGCTCACAGAAACTATTTGATATGTTTTCGTGTTCTCTTGAGCAGGAAAGATACACTCCCTTAGAATGCTTATCTTCATAAGAGGTTTTTTTCAACTTGCCGGTTATTAAAACCGGGAAAGAGATATGTGCAGTTTTAGATAGTCTTTTAGGTATTTATCAAGCATATTGTTAGCACTCAACAAGCATGAGTGCTGCTGTCGATAACTGTATACAATTATATAAGCAAAATAATCCAATTTCAAGTCCCGTTTTAGCGGGTTTTACCTAAAATAAGACCTTAAAAGGGAAAAAGAAATGTGAATATTTAAATAATATTCATTTCCGGCAAATTATGCCCGATATTTTGGTATTTCATTTAAGAATTGTTCAGTAAAATCTTGGGTAACTATTAGGTGCCCTTGTGAATTAGTGCCACTGAATAATTATGATTCAACTTATGGGAAAAGGGTTTAATTTTTTATACTGACGTGGTCCGGAGGGGAGTTTCTTTATCTGTAATATTCTAAGCCGGACAAATATCCGGGAGATAAGGGAGAAAAAGGGCGGAACACTGGGAGCTTGTCTACTTTCTTTTTTTCTACAATAACTTTACACTATGCTCATGAACTCCATGAAGCCGATTAATGTCTGCCTATAAAGTGAGGCAGCCTTTTCAGGCTGCCTCTATGGGTTAAACCAGTTTGACCAGATGATATACCTTTTTCCCTTTGCGCAGCATCAGTTTCCCTTCAGGAAAATCTTTTTCAAAGAGGTTCAGATCAATGTCCTTTACCCGTTCCTCTTCCATATACAGTCCCCCCTGTTCCACCAGCCGTCTTCCTTCTCCCCGGGAGGCGGTAAGTCCTACATCCATCAGCAGGTTCAGTATATTGATGCCGTCTTTAATCTTATCCCTGGATATTTCGGTTGCAGGCACCGATGTCATGTCCGCACCGCTGCCGAAGAGGGTTCTGGCGGCAGTGCGGGCTTTACGGGCTTCCTCCTCGCCGTGGACCAGTTTTGTCACTTCATAGGCCAGTGTTTCTTTGGCCTTATTTATTTCCGACCCCTGAAGAGATCCTAGCTTCCTTACTTCCTCCATGGGCAGGAAGGTCAGAAGGGACAGACATTTTTCCACATCCCTGTCATCCACATTTCTCCAGTACTGGTAGAAGTCGTAGGGAGATGTTTTCTCCGCATCCAGCCAGACAGCCCCGGCTTCTGTCTTACCCATTTTTTTGCCTTCACTGGTAGTCAGCAGTTTGAAAGTAAGGCCGTAGGCAGATGCACCTTCAACCCTCCGGATAAGCTCTACCCCGCCGATTATATTGGACCACTGGTCGTTCCCTCCCATCTGCATCTTGCAGTTGTATCTCCTGTACAGTTCCAGGAAATCGTAGGACTGCATGAGCATGTAGTTGAATTCCAGAAAAGTCAGGCCGGTTTCGAGACGGCCTTTGTAGCATTCCGCCGAGAGCATCCTGTTTACTGAAAAATGCCTGCCTATTTCTCTTAAGAATGGAACGTATTCCAGCTTCAACAGCCAGTCGGCGTTATTAGCCATGATGGCTTTGCCGTCTTTAAAATCAATCAGACGGGAGAACTGCTTTTTGAATTTTTCAGCATTCTGCTGTATCTGTTCCTGAGTCAGCATTTTCCGCATCTCGGTTTTTCCGGAAGGGTCTCCCACCATCGTGGTGCCTCCGCCCAGAAGTACAATGGGTCTGTGGCCTGCCCTCTGCATATGGGCCATTGTTATCATCTGGAGGAAATGTCCGACGTGCAGGCTGTCAGCAGTGGGATCAAAACCGATATAAAAAGTTACCGATTCCCTTCCGAGCAGCTCCCGGATTTCTTCTTCATGGGTTGCCTGTTCAATAAATCCCCGTTCGCATAAAATGTCATAGATATTGTCCATATAGAAAACCTCCCTCTATAATATTTAATTTTCTTCGTTTTTCTTCCCTATTCTTAGAATTTCGTCATTTCAAAAGTAAGCATCCTCCAGAAAACAGGCCTCAAAATTACATCTATGCTCCCTTATTCTATTAAAGTTGCGAAAAATAAAAGGCCTCCCGTTTTAAGGACGAGAGGGCCCGTGGTACCACCTTAATTTGCATTCCGTACGAATGCCTCGGACCATGTTAACGGATGGTGTCCGCCAGGGGCTGCCTGAAACTCCGGAGTGTAATTCACAATTCCACGTACTGCAGTCCTTTCACCGGCCGGGCTGCTCTCTGAATAGTAACCGCGGATTGCTACTGTGCTCTTTCATTGTTTTTACTGATTTACAATTATTGATTTATTATATACTAGCACAATAATATGTATTCTGACAAGGGGAAACTCCAAAATCAGACAGCCTGGCCGCCGTTAATGCAGGGGCAGACTTGGGTTTTGGTATATTTGTGTAAAATTGGTTAATACTAAATAATAGGGTATTCCGCCGCTGAACGGAAAATGATTGTATACAGTTAGGAGGGCAGAGGTGTTGTTTATGAGACTCTGGTCAATTCATCCAGAATACCTGGATGCAAAGGGACTTCTGGGGCTGTGGAGAGAGGCCCTTCTTGCCCAGAAGGTGCTTATGGGTGAAACCAAAGGGTATACAGAGCATCCCCAGCTGGACAGATTTAAAAACCATCCTTTGACAATATGTGCCATAGGTTCATACCTGAAATATGTGTATGAAGAAGGCAGGAGAAGAGGTTATGGGCTTGACAAGGACAAGATAATATACACATTCCCTGTGGAAATAAATGTCACAAGCGGACAGATAATATATGAGTTCGAACACCTGAAGAAAAAGCTGAAAACAAGAGACCAGGAGAAATACAGGGAGATTTCAAGGGTTGAAGTGGTGAAACCCCACCCCTTATTCCGCGTAATTGAAGGGCCAAAGGAAGTATGGGAAAAATAATCGCAAAACTTTACAAATCTTTATAATACCATTAAAATATAGGTAGAGAACTGAATAGTTAACCGCTAGGGGGGCCGGAAAGCCCGGCTGAGATAAAAGCGCGATGAAGCTTTTTACCCTTGAACCTGATCTGGATAATACCAGCGTAGGGAAGTGAATGTCAAATGCTACTATTTGATACCATGGGTTCCAACGCCGGATTCCATGGTGTTTTATTTTCTCTCCGTGTTCTTACTGACCGGAAGCTGGTGCGGGGGGTCTTTTGCCGGAGACGTACAAGGAGCATGGGTATGAAAACATTAATTTACAGGGGGAGGTGTTTAAATGAGATATGACCTGTATGCTGTCATCGGGAGGGAATTTTGCAGGGATAAAGACCTGGACAGTATGGTTTCGGAAGCCATTGAAGGCGGTGCGGATGTTGTTCAACTGAGGGAAAAGGATATAACGGTGGAAGAATACATAAGGCTGGGGAAGAAGATAAGGGAGATTACCCGTCGAGCAGGAGTAGGCTTTATTATCAATGACTGTGTTGATGTGGCTGCCGCAGTGGATGCAGACGGAGTGCACCTGGGTCAGGATGATACTCCTATTTCAATGGCAAGAAAAATAATGGGATATGACAGGATAATAGGCATATCGGCCCACAATCTGTCCCAGGCCCTTGAGGCCCAGGAAGCCGGTGCGGATTACCTGGGTGTGGGCCCGGTATTTCCCACTCCGTCCAAGGATGATGCATCTGCGCCCATAGGCATACCTGCCCTCAGGGAAATATGCGACAGGGTGACAATACCAGTGGTGGCCATCGGAGGCATAAATGCAGGCAATGCGGAAGAAGTGCTGAAGGCCGGGGCCAGCGGGGTAGCCGTAATCTCGGCAATCTTCGGTGCTGGAGATATCATAAGGGCTGCGGCAGAGCTGAAGAAGAGGATAAGCATTATTAAATACCCGGAAGCCGGAAATGAATAGAAAATCAGGATGTCAGGGAGTGATTTGAATGATAAAGGGTCTGTTAACAGAGGTTAGAACCAAAAAACCTTTGATACACCATATAACAAACATGGTGACTGTCAGTGAATGCGCCAATGCAACACTTTGTATAGGTGCCCTGCCGGTAATGGCCCATGCGCCGGAAGAAGTGGAGCAGATGGTAACGGCTGCAGGGGCCCTGGTGCTCAACATAGGAACTCTGACCCAGGACCAGGTGAAGTCAATGATTATTGCCGGCAGGAAGGCCAATGAAAAGGGTATTCCTGTAATTCTGGATCCCGTAGGGGCCGGTGCCACCGACCTGAGGACCGACAGCGCCAATGAAATACTGCGCCAGGTCCGGGTAAGCGTAATAAAAGGAAATCGTGCCGAGATAAGCATACTGGCAGGTATGGGCGGACAGATAAAAGGAGTGGAGGCAGTGGGAGACTACAGTGACATACTAAATACATGTAAAGCATTGGCCAATAAATATGGCACCACTGTAGCCATGACCTCCAAACAGGACATAGTCACCGACGGAGAAACGGTATACCTTATTGATAACGGTCATCCCTTCATGGGTAAAGTTGTGGGAACCGGCTGTATGGCCGCATCTGTCATTGGTGCCTATGCAGCGGTGGAAGGAGATACGGCAAAGGCTGCGGCGGCAGCTCTGGCAACCTACGGTATAGCCGGTGAAATGGCGGCATCCAGGGGTTGCTCAGGCCCGGGAACTTTCAAGGCCCTGTTTTTTGACGAATTGCATAATCTTTCAGAGGAAGTAATATCAGAGAGACAAAAAATAAATCCGGTAAGGAGTGAATAATATGACACAACTGGAAAGGGCGCGAAGAGGAGAGATTACCCCCCAGATGGAAGCAGTGGCCGCAAAGGAAGGCCTTGACCCGGAATTCATCAGGCGGGGGATAGAAAAGGGGACAATAGTGATACCCTGCAATGTAAACCACAAAAACCTGAACCCCTCAGGCTTCGGGCAGGGTCTGTCCACGAAGGTTAACGCCAATATAGGCACCTCGGATGCCTTTCCCGAAACAGAGAAGGAACTGGACAAATTGAAGGCAGCCGTCAATGCCGGTGCAGACGCTGTCATGGACCTGAGCACCGGGGGAGACATAAATCTTTCCCGCAGAAGGATAATAGAAGCCTCTACGGTGGCGGTGGGTACCGTTCCCATATACCAGGCAATGGTTCAGGGCTATGAAGAGCACGGTAATAAGGTGGGTCTGACCGCCGATGAACTTTTCCGGGTGATTGAGGAACAGGCGGCGGACGGGGTGGATTTTATCACCGTCCACTGTGGTGTAACCATGGAAACCATAGAAAGGCTGAAAAACCAGGGAAGGATAACTGATATAGTAAGCCGGGGAGGGGCCTTTATGACAGGATGGATGCTGCATAACCGGAAAGAGAACCCCCTGTACGAACAGTATGACCGGCTGCTGGATATCGCACGGAAATACGATGTAACCCTAAGCCTTGGTGACGGTCTGAGGCCCGGCTGCCTGGCGGATGCCACCGACAGAGCCCAGGTCCAGGAACTGATAATACTGGGCGAATTGGTCAAGAGGGCCCATGAAGCGGGGGTTCAGGCAATGGTGGAGGGTCCCGGGCACGTACCCATGGACCAGATAGAGGCCAATATCAAGCTGGAGAAGCAGCTGTGCCACGGGGCACCGTTTTATGTACTGGGTCCTCTGGTAACAGACATAGCTCCCGGATACGACCATATCACCGCTGCCATAGGGGGAGCCATAGCGGCGGCTTCGGGGGCGGATTTTCTGTGTTATGTCACCCCTGCCGAGCATCTCGGGTTACCGGATATTGACGATGTGGTGGACGGAGTGGTGGCTTCAAAGATTGCCGCCCATGCGGCAGATATCGCAAAAGGCGTAAAAGGTGCCCTTGAGAGAGATATAGAGATGGCTAAAGCCAGGAAGGCCCTGGACTGGCAAAGGCAAATACAGCTGTCCATAAATCCATCCAGGGCCGGGAAGGTAAGGGAAGCCAAAAACGCTCCGGAACAGGAACTGTGCACCATGTGCGGGAAATTCTGCGCCATGAAGGTTGTAGAAGAACACCTGGGCAAGTCCTGCAGCAATTGAGGGTAAAATAAAACTATATCGAATACAAAGGTGCATGATTGGAATATAATGAATACTGACATATTAATATTTGAACAGCGGGAGAGATAGTATGAAACCGGTAATAGGCATCACTTCGTCCTTATTGGAAAATGACTGCAGGGATTACTACAAGCTGTATACCAATTACTGCCAGTGTATATCAGACAGCGGAGGTATCCCTGTAATTATTCCTGCTGCAGAAAAAAGTTCGGTTGATGTATACCTTGATATGATGAACGGTTTATTATTGAGCGGCGGTCCGGACATTGCCCCGGCTTATTATGGCCAGGAAGTTAAAGTAAATAATATCACCACGGTAAAAATAAGGGATGAATCCGAGATACTCCTTACGGAAAAAGCCCTGGAAAAGGATATGCCGGTGCTGGGCATATGCCGTGGAATGCAGGTGCTCAATGTGGCTTCCGGGGGAACTTTATATCAGGATATAAACAGGTGCGGTATAAGTTCTTTCAATCACAGTGTTACAGGTCCTGAAGAATATTCGGGTACCCATATGGTCACTCTGAATAAGGGCAGTATATTGTTCGAGTTGTTTCAAAGAGAAAAATTTATGGTTAACAGTATTCATCACCAGGCAGTGGAAAAAGCAGCCCCGGGATTTGCCGGAACAGCCCTGTCCGAGGATGGGATAATAGAAGGGATAGAGAGCAGCATACACTATTTTGCCATCGGAGTCCAGTGGCACCCGGAGAGGATGGTGGAGAATTATCCCTTCCAGTACCGGCTGTTTGACGGGTTCATTACAAGGTGCAGCCGGACAATGAACAGATAGATAAAGAAGAAATACCGGCTTTTTGGGTGGAACATTCTGTGGTAAAATAGTGTCTGGGGAGATGGAAATATGGAAGAGAAAATATTTAAACTTATTGAGTCTATGTATGGCGAGATGAAACAAGGATTTACTAACTTAGAAAATAAAATTGAAGATAATAGAAAAGCCATAGTTGGCTTGGAAAACAGGCTTGGGGGAAAAATCGATGCCCTTTTTGACGGATATAAACAGAATACAGAAGCTATTAATAGATTAGAGACCAAATTTGATGCACTGTCTGAAAAAGTAGACAAACAGGAAGTGGAGATAAGAGTTATCAAGGGCGCCAAGTAAGGTGCATATTGCATATATTCAGGAATATAAGGCTTCCGGGCTTAAGGACCGGGAGTTTTTTATTGCACCATTTTATATATTTAATATTGCAGGAATTTATGTACTTATATGGAATAAATATAACAGGTTCCCATATTACAAAGGGTAAACTTTATAACGATCCAAGTACCGTATTTATTCAGCTTCTTTAGGATGGTGCGTATGAGTGGCTTTATGTCAAAAAATGAATACACTACAGCTTTTCAGAAGCTCTATGACTTTATACATAAAACAGTCCTATACATCATAAAAGACAAAGACCTGGCTTCGGATATCTGCCAGGAGGCTTTCATAACAGGATATAATAAGATAAACACCCTTAAGGATACGGCAAAGTTCAGGCCCTGGATACTGAAAATAGCTGCCAATATTGCATATGAATATATTAAGCGGAACAAAGAGATATGCTTTGAAGGTATTAATGGTATAATACAACTGGAAAACCAATTTCATAGCGAGATAAGCAACAGCGTAGAGCAAGAAGTTTTGAATCATGAATTGGAAGAGGAAATAAAAAAGATGTTAATATCATTAAATTCCAGGCATTCCACTGTTTTAATCTGCAGGTTCTACTGTGAAATGACTTATGAAGAAATAGCTGCAGAACTGGATATTGATATTAATTCAGTTAAGGTAAATCTGTACAGGGGGAAAAGACAATTGAAAAAGCGGTTACAGACGAATAATACCCTCAAAGAATACATAAGGGGCGTGGGGATAAATGGTGAATAAAGAGGATGCAATTATAAAAAAATGCCTGGACGATGTAATAAACAGCTTACCCGGACCGGATACTCAACCGGACTGGGATGCTTTAATCTCACGGATTGAGGAAGATAAAAGAAGGAGAAATACTCATAGGACGAATTTTTTTATAAAATCGAAGAAATATCTAATTGCAGCATCAGTCTTCCTGGTGATTGTCATAAGTATATCTTTAGCCGTCAGTCCGACCAGTGCAAAGGACACCTTGGTAGGGAATATCATCTTTAAAGCAAGACAAAACATCGGCAGCATTTTCAAAATCTCAACCGATCACAGGATAGAAAGCGGGGATATCGGGGAAGAAGAAAATGACGACCTGGTAAAAGAGTTTAATACTTCAGATATTGAGGAAGCAGAAACCGTCTCAGACGGTATAATCACTTTTCCTGCTTATATACCTGCGGCTTACAGTCTGGAGAATATAACCCTGTATAAAGTGAGGAATGAAGTAAAAAATATATTCCTGGAATTTGCTGATGATAAAGGGAATTACATTAAGTTAAGGGAAACCATAATTGATGAAGGAAACACCTATCAGATAAACTATAAACAGGACAGCGCAAGTGTATCCGAGTTTCAGGAAGACGGTATCAATTATATCCTGCTATCCCTTGAAACCGGTTTATCCAAACTAATCTGGGATAAATACGGCATAAATTATATGCTGACCGGTCCGTTGAATAGAGATGAAATGCTGGATATAGCAAAATCCATAAAATAGACGGGAGAGAGGGGCAACCCCCTCTCTTTTCAGTCTATAAAATATGGGTCAGTATAGCTTGTCTGCGTCTCCATCAAACTTCCGTCTTCAGCATAATGAGTTCCTTTGCCCCTGTATTCATAACCCATATCAACAGCAGCACTTTTAAAACAGTAAGCTTCATTCTCATTAAACTGAACATCATCCCATGTCTTGACAGTAACCCAGGATGACCCTGTTTTCTTCTGAAGTTCAACTTTTACACGTACTTCTTCCACGCTAAAGTAGGCTTCTGTGCTTCCTTCAACTCCAACCAGACCATCACCGTAGTCATGCAAAGCAGTATACCATACACTAATCAGGTCTGCCTCCCCGGCGGCATTGGGTATCAACTTCATATCAGTCTTGGAATGATAGTCCTTTACGGTATAAATGGCTGTTTTCCCTTGAAATGTACCACCTGCGGCATAAGCGGTTGTAGTGGAAACGACCAACAAAGGAATGATTAATAGGGCGATAAGGATTTTACAACAGTTTTTCATAACAACTCTCCTCTCTGTATTTTTTCATCCATATATAAGAGGGAAAATTTATTAAAAATGTTACAGCTCTGAGAAAAAATCGAAAATTTTTTCAAAAAAGTGTAACATTTTTTGCCTTAAAACCCTCTTATATATAGACAAGCAAAATGGGGTACAGGTGAAGGAGAGGTGATGCTTATGAGGGCGTGAAAAATATATCTATAGAACGCAGGAAGCGCTACATTGCAAAAAGTTGTCAGTACGAAAAAGATAGGTTGTGAGAGGTAAATTACGACTATTGAGAGTATTTATCCTACATTCCCGGAATTTATAACGAGGGTGGTTCCACTCCTAATGCAGTGTA
>JAENYD010000051.1 GCA_016842005.1 Clostridium thermobutyricum
TGTCAGCAACTTCCTCGGATTAGATGAGGCAGTCTAATAACTTGTAAACTGGTGTGAAGCAATAGAAGCAGGGGACATTGTCGAGGTTTCAACCAATTTTGATGATAATGCGCAGGGATTGTACGTGCCCACTTATGTTATAAAAGGAGACGCAGAGAGAGGGATTGAGCCAATGGCCCCTGGCCTGAAAACAGTTAAAGATCTGGAAAAGTACTGGGAGGTATTTAAGGACCCTGAAGACCCCGGAAAGGGAAGGATATACGGTTCACCTCCAGGATGGAAAGTGGATGAGATTCTAAGGGAAAAGATAGAGACTTATGGACTGGACAATACTTATAACTACTTCAGTCCGGGCTCGGATGCATCTCTTGCTGCGTCTTTGGCCAGTGCATACAAAAAAGGTGGCCCCTGGGTAGGATACTACTGGGAGCCTACATGGGTGACGGGTCTGTATGATGTGACTCTGCTTGAAGATGAAGAGTACAGCGATGAGAAGTGGGAAAACGGATATGCCTGTGAATGGCCGGCGGTAGACGTTACAATTGCTGTACACAAGAGTCTTCCCGACCGGGCTCCTGAGATAGTGGAGTTTTTGGGGAATTATAAGACAAGTAGTGCCCTGACCAGTGAAGCCCTTGCGTATATGCAGGAAAATGAAGTTGAGGCAAGAGATGCTGCAGAATGGTTCCTGAGAGAAAAAGAAGATATCTGGACTGAGTGGGTTCCGGAAGACGTTGCGAATAAAGTGAAGGAAGCGTTGGAACAGTAAGCATCTAAAATGCTTTTTATGTGATTTTCACAGTTTGACGGGCGGGCTTATAATTAACTATGCTATAAGCTCGTCCAATAATTGTGCTAGTAAAAAATAATGGGACGAGGTGAGAGCGGTTGCTATAAATAGCAATCCGAATAATTTATGAGCAAGTTTCCAGAAACTTTCCAATTTGAGTTAGGAAAATACGTTGAAGGATTTGTAGACTGGCTGACACTGAATTATGAGGAATTTTTTGATGCCCTGAGTGATGGTATACTATGGGTTTTACTCAAGATACAGAATTTTTTATTATGGATGCCGTGGATTATAGTTTTATTGATTGTATTTTTGGTGGCATGGAGAATAAAAAGCTGGAAGTCAGGTATTATTTATACCTTTATGCTATTTATAATAGGTACTTTTGGTTTGTGGGATGAAATGATGATGACACTGGCTCTTATTTTGACTTCGGTGGTAATTTCCCTTGTTATAGGTATACCTATTGGTATCCTCTCTGCCTATAGTGACCGCCTGCAAGCAGTATTGAAGCCTATTCTGGATACCATGCAGACCATGCCAAGTTTTGTATATTTAATCCCTGCTATAATGCTTTTTCCCCTTGGACTGGTACCGGCGGTATTTGCAACGACCATATATGCGGTGCCGCCTGCCATCAGGCTTACCGACCTTGGTATCAGAGGGGTTTCCAAAGAGATAGTGGAGGCATCCCATTCCTTTGGGGCTTCAACCCTGCAGACCCTTATAAAAGTGGAGTTGCCTCAGGCACTTCCTACCATCATGGCGGGGGTAAACCAGACAACCATGATGGCAGTGGCTATGGTTGTTATTGCGTCAATGGTCGGAGCCAAAGGTGTGGGGCTGAATGTGTTAATTGCGGTTAACAGGATAGATATAGCCATGGGTACCGAAGCCGGCTTGGCTATTGTATTTCTGGCAATCATTATTGATAGATTAACACAGGCTGTTTCAAAACGATATAAATATTCTGAATAGGTAATACAAATAGAAGGTAGGAGTTGCAGATGTCTGTAAAGATAGATGTCAGAAATTTGTCAAAAATATTTGGCCGTAAACCTAAAAAGGTTTTGGATATGCTGAAGAAAGGAATGTCCAAGGACGATATACTAAAGAGAACCGGACATACGGTAGGGGTCAGCAATGTATCCTTTGAAGTCAATGAAGGTGAAGTATTTGTAATAATGGGACTTTCGGGCAGCGGTAAATCTACATTGATCAGATGCCTGAATTTGCTTAACAAGCCAACCACAGGGGAAATATATGTGGATGGGGATAACATAATTGAATATGATAAGAAGCAGCTCAAACAATTCAGACAGAAGAAAGTGGCCATGGTATTCCAGCATTTCGGCCTGTTTAACCACAGAAATGTAATCAGCAATGTGGAGTATGGACTGGAAGTCAAGGGAATACCAAAAGAGGAAAGATATCAGGTTGCCAGAGATGCCCTGGCCAGTGTGGGCCTTGAAGGCTGGGAAGAGAAGATGACCTATGAACTGAGCGGCGGTATGCAGCAAAGGGTAGGGTTGGCCAGGGCCCTTGCCAATAACCCGGATATACTGCTTATGGATGAACCTTTCAGTGCGCTGGACCCGTTGATACGCAGGGATATGCAGATAGAGCTTTTGGAGCTCCAGTCAAAACTCAGGAAGACGGTGGTATTTATTACTCATGATGTCAACGAAGCGTTCAAGCTGGGAGATAGGGTGGCTGTGATGAAAGACGGCAAGATAGTACAGATTGGTACCCCTGAAGAGATACTTTCAAATCCTTCCAACGAATATATTGAAGACTTTGTCAGGGATATTGACAGAAGCAGGGTCCTGAAGGCCAGTCACATCATGTTCAAACCGACAGCCCTGCTGTCCATTAAGGATGGACCTAAAGTTGCAGTTAAGGAGATGGAGACAAACGGTATTTCAAGTGTTTTCGTGGTTGACGGGGAAAGAAGGCTGAAACCTAGGTTCCCGGGAAGTGTAACGATGAATTCTTGACGAAACGTTGAAAAAT
>JAENYD010000025.1 GCA_016842005.1 Clostridium thermobutyricum
ACTAGAATTAGCGACCTTGCCCGGCCGCACTACACAAAGTTATGGACACTCCCAATGCATATTAAAAATACAGGGCGTAATCAAACAGGTTTTAGGCTATGGCAGATGCGGCGATTAGAGTAAAAACTACGGCTTTACATGGAGAAGTGGGCATGATAGGCTAAGTTGCCTGGCAGAACATTGGGTGCTGCCCCTTATGCCGGAAATCATGCCCACAGAGGCTCCATGTCAAGCCGCATACAAGGCACAATGCTATAGTGCTGGGAAAAGTCTCTTGATTTTTTCCCTACAGTATCTTGACGCTATCATATAAATAATATTTACTTGCAACCATCCTCATGGTTGGCTAAAATAGAGAATAGAAATACAATATATCAGATGGTGCAAGAAAAAAAACTAAGGGGGCACTGAGATTGATGAGAAAAGGTATAGGTATTATTGTTGTCCTGCTGGCATTAACACTGGTGTTTGCAGGGTGCAGCAAGGAAGCGGCCAGTTTCAAGGTTGGAATGGTAACCGATGCCGGTACCATTGACGACAAATCCTTCAACCAGGGAACCTGGGAGGGGGTTCAGCTTGCTGCACAGGATTTCAATCTGGAGACCAAGTACTTAAAACCCGGTGGAACAACCGAAGCAGACTATGTTAAAGAAATAAGCAATCTTTATGATGCGGGATTTAAATTCATTGTATGTCCCGGATTCAAGTTCGAGACCGCCATATTCCAGGCACAGGACAAATATCCGGATGCAAAATTTGTCCTCATTGACGGCAATCCGCATGCAGGAGACTTTGTGCCGGTGGTGAAAGAGAACACTGTCTCCATATTCTTTGCTGAGCATGAGTCCGGTTTTCTTGCAGGTGTCGCAACCGCCCTGCAGTTGCAGGAAGGTGAAGCGGGCTTCATAGGAGGCATGGAAATTCCGGCTGTGCAGAAGTTTAACTGGGGTTTCCAGCAGGGGCTCAAGTATGCCAATGAAAACCTGGGCACAAATATGTCCATCAAAGCAGAGAATGTCATATATCAGGGTTCCTTCGACAATGTGGCTGCGGGACAACAGCTTGCCGCCCAGATGTATGACAAAGGCGTTGATGTTATCTTCTGTGCTGCAGGAGGCGTTGGCATAGGAGGCATCAACGAAGCCAAATCCAGGGCCAAAGCCGGCGAGGAAGTCTGGATTGTCGGTGTTGACGTTGACCAGTATGCAGAAGGTATCTATGAAGGGGAGAAATCAATTATCCTGACTTCCGCTATGAAATATATAGACCAGGCGGCCTATGACATGATTAAAGCCGAGATAGAAGGACAATTCCCCGGCGGTCAGACCCTTGTTTTCGATGCCAAGAACAATGGCGTGGGTATTCCCCAGGAAAATCCCAACCTGAGCGAAGAGGTGCAAAACCAGGTGGCAGAGATATTCAAGAAGCTGCAAGCCGGTGAAATTACAGTATCCGACCAGCAGGGGGATTTGATTAAATAAGGCCGGAAGATGAATATTGGGAGAAGAGGATAGAACCACCGTCCTCTTCTTTTTGTTGTAAAGAATATGTAATATAATAAAAAAAGAAAATCGTGATATGCCTGTTCGTTTGTAGCCGGCATGATATTGCATGGAGGCTTGTAAAGGCAGGGTTGTTTTGCAATATTAAAAAGCAATAAGAGGGGAAGATGCGATGGATTATATTGTAGAAATGCTGAATATCCGTAAAGAATTTCCTGGCGTTGTCGCAAACGATGATATCACATTCAGGGTGAAGCCCGGTGAAATTCATGCCCTGCTGGGAGAGAATGGCGCCGGCAAATCTACTCTTATGAGCATACTTTTCGGCCTTTATAAATCCGACCGGGGTGTGGTCAAACTCCGTGGCAAGGAAGTCAACATTGCAAATCCCAATATTGCCAATGAGCTGGGCATCGGGATGGTTCACCAGCATTTTAAGCTGGTCCATAATTTCACGGTTACAGAAAACATCATCCTTGGTATGGAAATGAAGAAAGGAATTGTGGTGGATCTAAAATCTGCTGCTGTCCGTATTAAGGAGCTTTCAGAAAAATACGGCCTCAATGTCGACCCCTATGCAAAAATAGAGGATATTTCGGTCGGAATGCAGCAGCGTGTTGAGATTATGAAGATGCTCTACCGGAATGCAGATATCCTGATATTTGATGAACCCACTTCGGTGCTTACACCCCAGGAAATCAAAGACCTGATGAAAATAATGCGCAGTCTTGTAACCGAAGGGAAGTCCATTATCCTGATTACCCATAAACTTAAGGAGATCAAAGAGATAGCCGACCGATGCACGGTTATCCGCCGGGGAAAGCTTATAGGCACTGTGGATGTGGCTTCGACGACAGAGGAGAAGCTGGCGGAAATGATGGTGGGACGGGAGGTTAATTTCCGGGTAAGTAAAAAAGCCTGGGAACCCGGAGAAGTCGTCTTGAGGGTAGAAAACCTTTCGGTATTGAACAACCAGAGGGTTATGGGGCTGAAGGAATTTTCCCTTGAAGTCCGCTCCGGGGAGATAGTAGGGGTTGCCGGGGTGGAAGGAAACGGCCAGGTTGAACTGGTGGAAGCCATAACGGGAATGCGGAAGGCGGAATCCGGCAGGATATTCCTGAAGGACACCGATATTACCAATATGTCCGTACGGGACCGCATCAGGTCCAGTATGGCCTATATACCCGAAGACCGTCACAAACACGGTCTTATACTGGATTATACAGTGGAGGACAACATGATTATGAAGGTATATTATCAGGAGCCCTTTTCAAATAAAGGCCTGCTGAATAAGGATGCCATTCACAGATATGCCGAAAAAGTCATGGATGAATTTGATGTCCGCGCCGGCCATGGTGCAACTTCTATTGCGAGATCCCTTTCGGGAGGAAACCAGCAGAAAGCCATAGTAGGCAGGGAAATCGGTCACGACCCGGAACTTCTGATTGCGGTACAGCCAACCCGGGGATTGGATGTGGGAGCCATTGAATATATCCACAGGCGTATCGTGGAGCAGCGGGACAAAGGAAAGGCAGTCCTTCTGGTATCCCTGGAGCTTGACGAAATACTTAATCTGTCCGACCGCATTGCTATCATATACAACGGGGAACTGATGGGAATTGTGAATGCAAACGACACGGACGAGAACGAGGTCGGTCTGATGATGGCCGGAGTAAAGAGAGGTGTTGCTGTATGAAGAAGAAATTCAGCAAAGAATATATTCTGGCTTTGGTGGCAGTGGCCCTGGGCCTGGTTGCCGGTGCAATACTCATGGCCGCTACCGGGAACAACCCCTTTGCAGGTTATGTTTATCTCTTCAAAGGCGGGTTGATGAGTATTGAGCGGATTGGTAATACCCTGGCATCAGCAACGCCGCTGATTTTTACAGGTCTTTCGGTGGCCTTTGCATTCAGGACGGGTCTCTTCAATATCGGCGCCGCCGGTCAGATGCTCATCGGGGGTCTGTGCGCCACAGCCGTAGGATTAACCTTTGCCTGGCCCAAAATGTTCCTTCTGACTGTCATGGTCATGGCATCCATGCTGGGTGGTGCTGTATGGGGTCTTGTACCGGGTTTTCTGAAGGCAAAATTCAACGTACATGAAGTTGTTGCCACAATCATGATGAACTGGGTTGCCTACTGGACTGTTTATTATGTGGTACCGGGATACTTTAAAGGGGCATACCTGGAGACCGAGTCAAGAAAGATACCCTATGCGGCGTCATTGAAGGTAAACTGGCTTACCGACCTCTTCAACCAGTCGTATATCAATACAGGATTTTTTCTTGCCGTACTTTCGGTAATCATTATTGCTTTTGTTTTGAACAAGACCACCCTTGGTTACGAACTGAAAGCGGTGGGCTTCAACCGACATGCGGCGGAATACGCAGGTATTCATGCCAACCGGAATATAATCCTGTCAATGATGATAGCCGGTGCCCTGGCCGGTCTTGGCGGTGCGACTTTCTATGTGGGATATGCTTCAAACATACAGATTGGCATTCTACCCAGCCAGGGTTTTGATGGCATTGCCGTTGCACTGCTTGGTATGAACTCGCCGTGGGGGGTCTTCGGTGCAGCCATTTTCTTCGGCCTGCTTCATTCAGGAAAAGGTTTCATGAATGCCATGACCGAAATACCGCCGGAGATAGCAGATACCATCATTGCAACCATTATTTATTTCGCCGCTACCAGCATACTCATTGAAAGAAGCTGGGACAGGCTGAAAAAGAGAATGGGAGGTGCAAAGTGACATGTGGAGTATCATTGTTCAAATATTCCCCTATGCCATTGCTTTCACAATCCCACTTCTTATCACGGCCCTCGGTGGCCTTTTCAGCGAACGAAGCGGTATTGTCAATATAGGCCTTGAAGGATTGATGGTTGTAGGTTTCTTTACCGGCGCGTTGGTGGTCTCAGAACTGGAAGGGTTCATTCCCGGCTGGTCCATCTGGATAGGGCTGCTGGCTGCGTTCATCGCCGGTGCCCTGTTTTCCCTGCTGCATGCCTTTGCCTGCATCAATCTGAATGCAAACCAGGTTATAAGCGGAACAGCCATTAACATGATTGCCGGGGCCCTGACAGTGTATCTTGCCAGGAACATCACCGGCAGCGGCAACATACAGATTGTAAGCGGACTGGTGCGCCGGAACGTTCCCGGCTTGTCCCGGATCCCTGTTCTGGGGAAACTCTTTTTTACCCAGGTTTATCCGACCACATGGCTTGTTCTGGCAATCCTTATAGTTTCCTGGTTTGTGTTGTATAATACTGCTTTCGGCCTGCGCCTGCGGGCCTGCGGCGAACACCCCCAGGCTGCCGATGCGGCCGGTGTAAATGTTTATCTCATGCGGTATTTTGGGGTGATGATATCGGGGGCTTTTTCCGGACTGGGAGGAGCAATAATACTTGTCACTTATTCAGGAGAATTCAACGGCACTGTTTCGGGGCTCGGCTTCCTGGCCCTTGCCTCTCTGATCTTCGGGCAGTGGAAACCGCTGGGGGTATTGGGGGCCACCTTTTTCTTCGGTTTCGCCAGTACCATTGCCAATGTGTCTCAGGCAATACCGGCCCTGGCCAGGATTCCGGGTATTCTGCTGAAGAGTTTTCCCTATATCATTACACTGGTGGTGCTGGTACTGTTCTCAAAATCCTCCCAGGCCCCCAGAGCGGCAGGAGAACCGTATGATAAGGCAAAACGCTGATTATTGAAGGGAAATACCATGAGACTGTCAGTGGACTATGGAGATAATACAATTGAGTTTGATGTGAAATTCAGGCAGAGAAAGATTATGGCCATTCATATCCGTATCCGGCCGCCGGATGATGGATGTCAGGGGGACTGTCCCCCTGACATCCCCGGCGCAATATGTGATGAGTTGGGTTTATCCAATAGGTCACCAGCTGATGTGGTTATATCCAATAGTAAGGAAATAAACCAGAATGTTGATGATATTTTAACGATTATTGAAGTTAAAATGTCTATTGTCTGGAATTGGAAATTACTAGAATGTTACTCTGGTTTTAAGTTAGAATGTACTGGGAACTATAGAACTCATCAAGGAAATCCCGGATTGCTAAGATCTGATTCAATGTTGAAAGCTATTGGTAAAAGCGCAAATATTAGAGCATCAAGCTTAAAATCATCAACAATACCTATTATTATAATAGGGAATACCCCTATAACAGATAATTATTATGATAAAGTTGACCATTTAAAAAGAATCGGCTTTATTCAAGGGTTTTGGTCAATTAATCCAAATCCAGTAAATACGTTTGAGAACATAAAAGCTACAAAAGGAAAGGGATTTTATAGGTTCGACAATTTGGATGAATTAAAAACATGTGTTTTGGGTTTGCTTTCAGAAGAAAGAAATTTCTTTTCAAGCATGAAAAGCAAGGAAGAGCTTGGCAGGATTATTGAAATAGCCAATAAAAAAACAACTTATGAAGAAAAGGCAGAAGAGTTTTTAAGAATAATAGGAGGATAATATGAGTACTGCAAATTATAAAAGGTATGGTACTAAAACAAGCTCCTTTGGTACACCTGGAAGAATTAATCATGATTCATCGGATTTTTACAATAGTAAGTTATATGAGGGACAAAAAAAGCCTAAAAAAAGTATCAAGTATGTTGAGAATACAATTAAATCAGAAAATCTTGATAAAATATATTGCAAATCAAGTGAGATTATGGATGATATACCTGACTGCAGTATACATTTGATGATTACTTCACCGCCATATAATGTAAAGAAAGAATATGATGAGGATTTATCATTAGAAGAATACAGGGCCTTTTTAAGAAGAGTGTTTGAGGAAACATATAAAAAACTGGTTACCGGTGGGAGGGCTTGTATTAATATTGCTAATTTAGGCAGAAAGCCATATATTCCTTTGCATTCTTATATTATAGAAGATATGATTGATATTGGTTTTATGATGAGAGGAGAAGTTATCTGGAATAAAGCTTCAAGTGCCAGTCCTTCTACTGCTTGGGGAAGCTGGTTGTCAGCTTCAAATCCAGTATTAAGGGATATTCACGAATACATATTGATTTTTTCCAAAGATTCATTTTCTAGAAAACGAGGTAATAAAGAAAGTACTATAAAAAAAGAAGAATTTCTGGAATGGACAAAAAGTGTATGGACTTTTTCTGCTGTTAGTGCTAAATCTATTGGACATCCGGCACCTTTTCCAGAAGAGTTACCATACCGATTAATTCAGTTGTATACGTTTAAAAACGAGGTTGTTTTAGATCCGTTTTGTGGAAGCGGGACTACCTGTATAGCGGCACTAAAGGGTGGGAGGCATTATATTGGATATGAGATAAATCCGGATTATGTACAATTAGCCAATAGACGCATTATAGAAAATGCCGGGCAGCTAGATTTCTTAAATGGTTAGTCTTTTTTCATTATTTCATTAGACCCGAGTTCGACAGTAAACAGGCATATTTGGGACTTTAGATTGTCAAGGAGATTGTCAGGGGGACTGTCCCCCTGACAATCTCCTTTTACCGGTGGCGACACCGGGACAGACTAATACAGATCTACAGCCCCCATTACAATCATCATGAATACCGCTGCGGCAATGGCGTATATGAAGCATGGCAATGCGTTTCGTCTGATGAGTTTCCCTTCAACCCCCAGTGTACCAACCGTTGCACAGGCTGCAACCACGTTGTTGACACATATCATGTTGCCTACGGCTCCGCCCAGAACCTGCAAAGATACGATTATTATATGGGATATATCCAGTTGAGTGGCTACATCAAACTGGAAGGACGAGAAGAGAATGTTTGAAACCGTATTGGAGCCGGAGATAAAGGAACCCAGCACCCCTACAAAGGGCGATACGACCGGCCAGGCTGCACCGAAGATGCTGGCAGCAGCTTTGGCCATTGTTACCATCATGCTGTCCATCCGGGTGGGATTGATGTTGGAGTTGAGCATCAATTGTACCATGGCCACACCGAATATCAGGGCTATTGTTGCCCCCACCAGCTGTCTGAATGTTGATTTCCAGGCCATGGATACTTTTTCTCCCGGCATACGGTGCAGGAATACTGTAATAAGTGCTACCAGGATAAATGGTATTGTCCCTGGAAGATATAAATATTTCAACTGGTAGGTAAAGGCTTCAAAACCCAGAATAGCAGGAATGGTAATAACCTGATTGTTCAGCCAGGCTTTTATGCCAAGGGAAGGGACCCGGGTGATTACAAGGATCAGGGCAATAAGGGCATAAGGACTCCAGGCCAGCCACAGAGGCATCCTGTTCTGTCCCTGGTCCCCGGCGGCAGCAGTTTCCACCACACTTTTCCAGCTGTCCTCCCACTTATCTTTATCTTCAAAGTCCCAGGATTTCTTGGGTGCCAGGAAGCCTGTTTTTGCGGCCCACAGGACTATAGGCAGACCGATGAAGGCCCCTATCAGGGAAGGGAATTCAGGCCCCAGAAGCCATGCTGCCAGCAGGTACGGAAGGGTAAAGGCCAGGCCTGCAAAAATGGCGAAGGGCGCTGCGGCCAGCCCGGGTTTGATTGATTTTTCCTTTCCAAAGTACTTGGTCAGGAAGCAAATGCCCAGAAGAGGGATGAAAGTTCCCACAACAGCATGGGGCACAGCTACCCACCTTGTCAGCAGCAGTCTGAAAGCCTCGGCAGTCATAGGGGCATTGCCTGCAGCGAGGTTGGTGCTTAGAACCGAGAGGGCCCCGAAAATGGGTGTTCCCACAGCCCCAAAGCTGACAGGCGTACTGTTGAATATCAGGGCTACCATGGCGGCTGCCAGAGGGGGGAAGCCCAGCCCTACCAGAAGAGGTCCCGCCAGGGCCGCAGGTGTACCGAAGCCTGCCGCACCTTCAATAAAGGCGCCGAAAAGCCATCCGATTATAACGGCCTGGATGCGGCGGTCCTTGGTCACACCCATAAAGCCTTGATTAATGACAGACATAGCTCCGCTTTGTTTCATGGTATTCAGGATTAAAATAGCACCAAATATGATAATAAGTACGTCAAGGGCCTTGAAGGCGCCAAAAATGGAAGCGCCGGCAACAGCTTTAAGATCCATATTCCATGCGGTCAGGGCAACTATACAGGTCAAAATCCAGGCCACCGGCAAAGCTTTTTTTGCCGGCCAGTTAAAGCCCGCCATCAGAATGACAACGACCAGAATTGGCAGAAATGCCATAAATGCTAACATTCTATAATTCCTCCCATCATTTAGAATTATACTATCTTTTCTTGTCAGCAAATACGCTGCTGCGGGATAAGGAAGCCTGTTTATTTGCTCACAATGACCGAGACACCATCGGGAATAACGGTAATCTTGCTATTTTTGTTATTAAGGAGCTGCCCGGCCATTTCTACTGCTGCTTCAACAGTGGGCGCCCATTTCATGTGCATGTTTTCCACCATCTCCCGCGAGGCGGAAGTAACCATAATGACGTGATGCTTCAGCAATATCCTGGCCAGTATTTGCGATTCCCACTGGTCCGGGATGGTTTCGCTGGCCGGCCGTTTCAATATTTCATCCATGACATCCTGTATAGATTGTGCCCGGGCAAATGTGTTATAGAACGCATCTCCTCCGTGTCCGTCCGAACACTCGGACACCACAATTATCACTCCGCCTTCATTACAGGTTGCCTCGGCGGCGGTCATGGACTTTACCGATTGATATATGTTCTGGTCAAGGGGATAACCCCCGTTGGTAGTGATTACAATATCAGCCGGTCTGGCTTTTACCTTTGCCAATTGCATTACAAACTCACAGCCCCTTTTATGCGCCTTTTCATAATGACCGGCAAAGGCTTTAATTACTTTTTTATTCGCATCTATTACTACATTGAGGATAAAGGCCAGTTTGGACGCTTCAGCGGCATAAAGCATATCCTGGTGTATAGGATTGCCTGAAAGAATACCTGTACGGGCCTTCTCATGGCCGATAAACGCAGCACAGTGATTGGCAAGAATAGTTTCTTTGCTGGCTATGCCCGGCAGAACACTTTTTCTTCCCCCGGAAAAACCCGCAAAGAAATGGGGTTCAATGAAACCTTCGGCAACCAGCAAGTCCGCTTCCAGGGCCAGCCTGTTCAGGATCAGATCTCCCCCTGAGGGCAGTACCCCCACCCTGACCATACTGTATTCGTCAAAAGCATTGTGAATGACGATATGTTCATTATCTGCTATTTTCTCGCCATATTTCTGCCTCAGTTCGTCTCTGGTAGTTGCCCGGTGATAGCCGGTGGCCACCAGAATGGTTATGTCGGATTCCGGGTTTCCTTTCCTTATCTCTTCCAGGAGCAGGGGCATGGTGATATGGCTAGGTACGGGGCGGGTATGGTCACTTGATATGACTACCACCTTTCCCTTTCCCTTAGCCAGGTCCTGCAGAGGGGGAGATGCAATAGGCCGGGCCAGAGCTTTTTCTACGATTGCCGTTTCTGCGTCTTCCCGGATGTATTCATGGGCCTTTGAAACAAGAATGTCTTCCAGCCTTTCCTCGTGAATATCAAGGGATAGGCCTTCCCGTCCGTAAGGCAAGAATACTTTAACCATGTCAATCATCCCCTCTCTTTAAATGTCAATAAGCTTGCCGGGGTTCATGATATTGTTGGGGTCAAAGGCCACCTTGATTTTTTTCATCAATTCCAGTTCAGCAGGACTGCATACAAGGTCCATGTATTTTTTTCGTTTGGAACCTATACCGTGCTCACCGCTGATGGTACCGCCCAGTTTCTTTGTTGCCTGATACAGTTCCATCAAAGCTTCATCCTCTGTTTCATACCACTCCTCCATTGTAAAATCAGGGTTTTTGACAAGGGTGGCATGAAGGTTTCCGTCTCCCGCATGACCGTACACAGGGATCTGAATGTCATACTTTCCGGATATTCTCTCAATCTCAGGCATCAGGTCGGGAATGGATGCTATGGGCACAACTATATCTTCAAGGCTCTGGTGAGGGCTGTATACCTTGAACGCTTCCGCAATGTTTCTTCTGACACTCCAGACCCTTTCCTGAGTTGTGTAGTTGTCTGCTATATAGACTTCTATGGCTCCCCCCTCGAAACACAGTTCACCGATGATTTCAGCCTCTTCTTCAATCTGCTCCGTCCTGTTACCGTCAACCTCGATCAGCAGCATTGCCCCCGCCTTCTGATAGGGCAAATGTTCATTGAGATAACGGCAGGATGTCTGTACCGAGAGTTTATCCATAAACTCAATGGAGGTCGGAATAACCTTGCCTTTGGTCATGATTTCAGGCACCATGGCAATAGCTGACCGGACGTCTTCAAAGAGTGCCAGCAGGTCAATCTTGACCGTGGGCATAGGCAGCAGCTTGATTATCGCCTTTGTTACAACCCCCAGGGTACCCTCCGAACCAACCATAAGCTGTTTCAGGTCATAGCCGGTTACATCCTTAACCAGTTTTCCTCCCAGCTGAACAATCTCGCCGGTGGGGGTAACCACCTCCAGACCCATGACATACCGGCCGGTAACACCGTATTTGACCGCCTTGCCTCCGCCGGCATTTTCTGCAATATTGCCGCCGAGATAACAGGTCTCCACACTCATGGGATAGCCGGCAAAGAACAGGCCTTTCTCCGCCACCAGTCCGTTCACGTCATTGGTTACCACCCCGGGTTCCAGCACCATCATCAGATTGTCATAATCAATCTCAATAATGCGGTTCATTTTTTCCACCGAGAGGACAATACCACCAAACTGAGGGATGGCGCCCCCTGAAAGACCGCTGCCGGCCCCCCGCGGGGTGACAGGTATCAACCGCTGGTTGGCCAGTTTTATGATGTCTGCCACTTGTTCGGTAGTGGTGGGAGTTACAACAACTTCCGGCATGCGAGCATATTGATTTACAGGCGTTTCATCGTGGGAATAGGCTTCAAGCTTTTCCTCATCGGTTATTACATTCCTTTTACCTATCAGGGCTATTAATTCTTCAACGACTTCTTTTGTGACAGGATTATATTTCATTATTTACCAACCCCCTCTGCCAGTTTCTCGTTCAACCGGGGAACAACTTCAAACAAATCACCGACAATACCAAAATCAGCCACCCTGAAAATAGGGGCATCCGGGTCTTTGTTGATGGCGATGATGGTATCCGATGTTTTCATGCCGGCCAGATGCTGGATGGCTCCCGAAATGCCAATTGCCATATATAGTTTGGGGGTGACCGTTTTACCGCTAAGCCCCACCTGGTGGGGATAAGACATCCACCCCCGGTCAACTACTTCCCGGGAAACACCTACCGATGCTCCCAGCCTTTCAGCCAGTTTTCTCAGGAGAACAAAATTATCTGCTTTCTTCAGCCCTTTTCCTCCTGAGACCACAATATCCGCATCCTGGAGGTTCACATCTTCTTCCCCGGTTTTCCTGAATCCTATCCTCTCTACACGGCCGTCAATCCATCCGGGATTGAATTCAACCTGAACAACTACTCCTTTTCTGCTTTCGTCCTTTTCGGCAGGTCGGGTTGACCTGGGCCTGACAGTTGCCATTTGAGGCCGGTGTTCAGGGGTTTTGATGGTAGCAAGGATATTGCCGCCAATAGCCGGTCTTGTCTGCAGCAGATTGCCGGTTTCTTCCTCAATATCCAGACCCGTGCAGTCGGCTGTCAAACCGGCATTTATCCTGACGGCCAGATAGGGCATCAGTGTCCTGCCGCTGGAAGTTGCTCCGGCAATGATAATTTCCGGCTTGTGCTGCTGGATCAAATCTTCCAGTACATTGGAGTAATTTTCTACGATGAAATGCTCCAGTGAGGGATGTTCTATCAGATAAACCCTGTCCGCACCTCTTAAAATCAATTCCCGGACATCATCCCTGTCAACATTGTATCCAATTAATACCGAAGCAAGTTCGGACCCGAGTTTGTCGGCCAGTTTCCGTCCTCTGGTCAGCAGCTCGTAGGACACCGTTTTTACTCTGCCCTGACCTGCTTCGGCAATGGTCCATACCCCGACATAGTTCATACATATCCCTCCCTATACAATTTCTTTTTCCTTGATAAACTGCAGCAATTGGTCAACAGCCGCTTCCAGGCTTTCCTCATCAGTGACCCTGAGTATGGTGCCACCCCTTGTCACTTTGGGGGACTCGATTTTTACCACCCGTGTAGGCGAACCCTTCAAACCTATCTTCATCTGGTCAATGTCCAGATCCCTGGCTGCCAGTACCGGGATATCGGTATTTTTGGCTTTTTGTTTGCCTCTGAGGGTGGGAAGCCGGGGGTAACTGATCTCTTTTACTACTGTAATGAGTGCCGGCAAGGGCAGGCGCAGTGTTTCATACCCCTCTTCCACCAGACGTTCCACCGTTATGCATCCGCTGTCCATCTCCACGATTTTGCTGGTATAAGTGGATACGGGCAGGCCCAGGAAGGAAGCTATTCCCGGTCCTACTTGTCCGGTATCACCGTCAGTGGCCCTTTCGCCGGCCAGTATCAGGTCAAAATCCCGGATTTTTTTTATGGCCCGGGACAGTGAGAATGAAGTGGCCCAGGTATCCGACCCGCTGAATTCTTTTCCGGAAATCAATACTGCCTCATCGCATCCCATGGCAATGGCTTCACGCAGCGCCTTATGCGTCGACGGAGGCCCCATGCTGATTACCGTCACCTTTCCACCGTATTTTTCTTTCAATTGTATGCCGGTCTCAATGGCATACAGGTCCAGGGGGTTTATGATGTTCTCTATTCCATCGCGGATCATGGTCCCTGTTTTTTCGTCCATTTTTACGTTGCTTGTTTCGGGTACCTGTTTAATGGGAACTACAATATTCAAGTTTTATCCCTCCTAACCGGATTTTTATTGTTATGACTGCAAGGCTGTTAAACCACCTCCTGTCTTAGTGGATTCTATCTGTCCCGATTAGTATAATATTATAAAGGTCAGACCAATATGACAATATATTCTCCAGACATTTGCAGATTCCTGCAGAATTTAAAATTTTCTTTCAATTATTTTTTATCCCGTGCAATCATGTGGACATTTCTGTTTGCTGGGATGTGAGATGCGGGATGATTGATGCGAGAACTCCGGGGGATGCAGAAAACCCCGATGATAGAAGCTTCATTTTTGTATAAGCCTGGGGAACTGCCCTTCTGACATGAATGATACTGTCCTTTGAAGAGGTCCAAAAAATAAAAAAGAGCATACCGCTAACCTCTGCAAAACATAATCCGCATCAAGAAAAGTGGTATCACCCGGTGAATGCCATTTCTGCCTGTGCCGGCCCGTGAAAGAACCGGACCTCCGGTATCCGTCACTTTATTCTTTTTTTAATCAGGTCTTCAACATAGTCTAGGTGATTTTTCATCTCTTTCACAGCTTTTTCACTATCTCCTTCTTTTAAGGCCTGGTATATGTTGCGGTGTTGATTGATGAAATTCATCATGCTGTCCTTATCCGAAACCAGTTTCGTTCTGGTATTTTTGATGTGAAAGTCCATTGCCTGGGAAATTGCCATCATTACATCGTAAAGCACCTTGTTTTTACTGGCCCGGGCAATGGTATAATGAAACATCCAGTCTGCCTTGACGCTGCGGTCTTCGTGGCCGGTGCTGTTGGTCAGGATGTCTATATAATTGTTTATTTCCCTCAGCTCATCAGCTGTTATCCGTTCTGCCGCAAGGCGGACACAGCCGATTTCCAGTATCTTCCTCAGTTCAAGCAGTTCCAGGGCAAGATTCTCCTCCAGCATTAACACCAGGGATAAGGGCTCCAGGTCTATTGAATCCCCGTTGTCCCTGATGAAAGTCCCCTCACCCGGCCTGCTTTCAATAAGACCTATCATCTCCAGAACACTGAAAGCTTCACGGATGGAAGCCCTGCTGACATGCAACTGTTCTTTGAGTTCCCTTTCGGAGGGCAGTTTGTCTCCTTTCTTAAGCCTACCGCTGTAAATCTGCTCTTTTATTTGATTGATTACCTGTTCGTATACCTTGATATTTTTTATCGGCTGAAAGCCGTCCATACTGATACCTCCAGAATGCAGTAATAGATACCACAACAAAATTTGTATCAATGACCGCGTGGGTTTCCCGGGACATTGAAAAAATTACCTTAAACCTATATATTTATTTTATGACAGATTGTATAAAAATTCTACATAATAATTTATTTCGTGGAGTTTATACCCGACAAAAAGCCTGAGCATTATTCAAGTTTAACAAAATGCCGGAAGAAGAGATGCAACGATGGCATGGACAATATCATGACATCATACCCACAGGCATAGAGGAGGTCGGATGCAAAAACTCAGACAGAAGATATCGGGATGCTTCCGTGCTTTTCTTAGAGTTTACTTTTCACTGAATTATGTTAAAATAGTACCTGAAATATTTATGAGAGTAGGTGTTATTGTTGTACAAAGATTTGTTGACAAAAAAGTTCTTTGAAGATAATCCAGTAAAGGATATTACTGCCCAGCAACTTGTATACACTCAAATTCAAATCCCTATGGTCTCTGAATTCGTGTCTGATTTTGTACGCAAGTATGACAACAGAGCGGATGAAGAAAGAGAAAAACTCCTTCATGAAAACGATCCTGATGTACTCCTGAAAATGTTAAGAGGCAAGTGTGATGTTATAAATCATCACCTTCTCCATCAGAGAATACTGGCACACGAGGAAATTCTTCTGCCCAGAATACTGGAAATGTTCAAAACCAGCCTAAATCCGGTATTTATAGAAAATACCGTCAAAATACTTGCCAATACAAAAAAGAACTATTCGGAAGATTTGCTGAAAATGCTTGATGAAATAAGGTCACCTTACGCAATGTCCCTCGTCTGCATTACACTTGGGTTTATTGCCGATGAAGAGGCAATCCCGGTATTGATGGAAAAATTCGAGTATTTCAGAAAACTTTATCCGCAAGAAAATTATGAGCAGGGTCCTCTTCATGGTTTAATAAAATTGTATGAGCGGTTTCATTATCAGAAGTAGTTTTATAAATGTGGTGATATGGATATGGATGAAAGACAACTCAGGCCCATTGTGGAGGCTTCATATTTGACTGCGGGTAATGCCTGGAGGTACCGGGCCATACTAAGGTACTTTTTTACCCAGCATGAAAGGATGAGGTATTACCTGTTCCCTGAAGAGGTCCTGGAATATTTGCGGAAGTATTCTCACTTTACGCAATATACCGAGGAGCAGTTACAGCAGGACCTGGGTCAGCTGGTTGAATGGAAGAATCTGATCCCCCGGCAGGATATGGGGAAAGTCCGGACTATTGAGGAGTTTAAGAAAAAACGGTTCCGCTACCAGTGTAGCCCTTATACGGTTGAGATTGAGCGGATGGTGAGAGGCCTTGAACAAAAAGGGGATGCTTTTGGCGGTTCTTTGGAAAAGAATCTGTTCGAGCGGATCTATGGGTTGCTGAACAGGCTTACCGGTGCAAAATTTTTGCATGACAGCACTCCTGAGACGGTTTATGGGATATGGGAGGAACTGTTTGATAATTTTAAAAAACTCACGACCAATGCCAGTGACTACCTGGCCCATTTGGAAAGCGAGAAGGTTGAAGAGATGATGATGACAGAGGCTTTTTTAGTCTACAAGGAGTCTCTGACCGAATACCTGCGCAATTTTATGACGGCCATGCAGCGGTCTTCATATAAGATTGAAGCGTTGCTGGGGCAGGTGCAGCCTGAATACATATCCGGCTTATCTAAAATTCTTGCCGGTTATTATTTCAGTATACCACGATTGGAGGACAGCCCGGACAGGGATACGGTTATACAAAACTACCAGACCCAGTGGCAGGGCTTGGAGTCGTGGTTTTTGGGCTATGGCGGCAGGGAAAGTGACATGGTGTATTTGCAGAATACGACCAATGAAACTATCAGACGGATGACCCGTTATGCCCAGAGGCTGGGGGAGAAGCACCACAGTTTCCGGAGCAGGAAAAAGGATTACCTGCACCTGGCCGGGATGTTTGGACAGTGCAGGGATATCAAGGAGGCCCATGAGCTTTCGGCCTGCGCCTTCGGTGTTTTTCACACCCGGCATATTTTTGCTGATGTCAAGAATACGGAGGATATATACGTAGATCCCTGGGATATAGAACCTACGGAGATTATTATTAACCCGCGCATCCGCAGATATCATCCCAAGACGAGACCGCAGGCCGTAGTCAGTTTTTCACAAGAGAAGAACAGCCTGCTGGAGGAATATTTAAGCGAGAAGGAAGCGGAGCAGAAGCTGATCGAAAAGATATCGGTGGACAGAGGGATTGTTTTAAGCAAGTTGCATGGGGCAGATCCATATATCAGAAAGACGCTTTTGAACTGGATCACCAGGTGCATGGGGGACAAAGAGCTTAAGGGAAAGACGGAAACGGGACGCAAGATCAGGCTGGTGGTTTTGAGTAACAGGGAAATCAGCATAGAATGGGATGACGGTGTTCTGGTAACACCGGATTATGCCTTCGAATTTTTGGATTAGGGGAAATGCTGAATGAATGAACATGGTTTTGATGAGATAGCCAGGGAAGCGGCGGCCTCTCTGCTGGAGAATTTCTGGGTTATTCGTGAAAAGGAACCGGAGCTCTATCAGAAAATCCGGGAGCGGGAAAGTGTTTTGCGCAATTTCTTTTTAGAGAAGCTGGGATTTAATCTGGTCATACATCGCATGTTTAGCAGGATAGAAAAATTTCCGGTTGAACCGGAACCCTGGATGGGTATCCAGGAGTTTAGAGAGTTAAGGGACTATGTGCTGTTCTGTTGTATTCTGGCATATATGGAAGGGAAGACAATTGATGAACAGTTTCTTTTATCTGACCTTTGCGAGGAGCTTGCAGCCCTTTATCCCGGAGAAGAAGGTCTGGACTGGACCCATTATGAACACAGGAAGTCTTTGGTGCGGGTTTTGCAGTTCGCTGCCGAACTGGGACTAGTCAAGCTGGTGGATGGCGATATCGGGGAATTTAACTATTCCGAAACAAGTGAAGCCCTGTATGAAGTGCCGCTGGTATCCAGATATTTTTTGCGTTCGTTTCCCCGGGATTTGACGGTCATCGAACGGAAAGAAGATTTCCTAAAGATTGCGGCCGGGACGACGGAAGAGGATGAGAATACGGGGCTGAAGCGCCGACACCGTGTTTACAGACGACTGTTTCTTTGTCCGGTTATGTATGCCGGGGGGCCGGAGGACCCGGATTTTTTGTACCTTCGAAATTATCGCAACAGGATCAGGGATGATGTGGAGAAATACAGCAGTTTTCAGTTTGAGCTTTTTAAAAACTGTGCCATGCTGACCCTGTCTGAGAACAAGAAGATGTACAGTATCTATCCCGATAACAGGGCTATTTCGGACATCGCCCTGCAATTTGCCGGGATTATCAGGGAGGAGAAGGAGGCCGATGATATCCCTCTGCAGTATGACGGTTCCCTGTGTTTGACCCCTGTTGATTTTGAAAAACGGGTTGGATACTGCAAAGAAAGGTACGGAGCAGGCTGGAGCAAGCAGTACCGGGAGGCCCCGGTACACGAAACCGCCCGGGACCTTTTGGAGCTTCTGATGGACTGGCGTATGGCCTCACAGGAAGAAACAACCGGGGTGATAAGCCTGCATCCTTTGCTGGCCAGGACGGTAGGCAGGTATCCGGGTGATTTTGAAGCGGGAGGTGAAAGGGATGCAAATGAATAGATGGCAGCTTCACCGGGCTGGTATTCTGAATTTCTGGTATTACGATGAGGAAGAATTTCATTTTGCCGATGGCAAGCTTCTGCTCAGGGGGAATAACGGGTCGGGAAAATCCGTAACCATGCAGAGCCTTATTCCTTTACTCCTGGACGGGAAGAAGAGCCCTGAACGTTTAGACCCTTTTGGTTCCCGGGCCCGGAAGATGGAAGATTATCTTTTGGGAGAAAAGGATGTAGTGGACAGGGAGGAGCGTACAGGCTATCTGTTTCTGGAATATAAAAGGGAGGGGCTGGAACAGTACCTGACAACCGGAATAGGACTTAGAGCCAAAAGGATGAAAGGGCTGGAGTTCTGGGGTTTTGTTATTGCGGACAACAGGCGGCTGGGTCATGATATTTTGCTGTATAAAGAGGAATATAACGGGGAGACGGGTAAGGAAGAGAAGATACCCCTGACCAGGAACGAACTGGAGAACCGTATCGGAGACGGGGGACGGGTTGTTCAGACCCAGGGAGAGTATATGGAGTTGGTCAATCGCTACATCTTTGGTTTTGAATCCTCAGAGGGTTATGAGGAGCTGATCAAGCTTTTAATCCAGTTGAGAAGCCCCAAACTTTCCCGGGAATTCAAGCCCACGGTTATCTATGAAATACTGAACGAATCCCTTCCCGCTCTTTCGGATGAGGAGTTGCGGCCACTTTCGGATACCATTGAAAACATGGATCAAACAAAACAGCAACTGGAGCAACTGCAGCGTGACCAGCGTTCGGTGAACAGGCTGTGCAGGCAATATGACCAGTATAACCGTTTTGTTTTTATGGAAAAGGCGGAAGCTTTACTGAATGTCCATAATGATGTCCTGAAATATGGCCGCGAAAAAGAGGAACTGGAGCGGGCCCTTGAGGAAAACCGCCGAAAGCTTGCGGAAAAGAACAAGATGGTTGAGGAGTTACACCGGGAGGAAGCCGTCCTGAAGGAAGAAAAGACGGCCCTGGAAAGGCATAAGGTCTTTTCGGTGGAAAATGAAAAGATGGAGACCGAAAAAAGACTGGAAAGGGCCCGGGATCAATATGCCCAGAAGGACCGGAATCTGATGAAGAAGAAAAGGGATGAACTGAAACTTCGGCAGAATATTGCCCAAAAGGAGGAAAAGATTGACCAGCTGGATAACAGTATCGCCAGCATACTGGGAGAAATGGAACTGAAGGCCGGAGAGGCAGGTTTTGCAGGACACGGGCTGGCTGCAGGGGAATTTACTGCCTCATATAAGAAAGAGTATGTTTTTGACCTGTGGAGGAAGGATGCCGATGAATACAACAACAGGCTGGAAGCTGTCCTCAAAACACTAAGGGAGCAAAACAGGGCTGTAGAAAGGTACAAGGAGGCTGACCGGGAGCTGGCTGAAGCCCGAAAAATACTGGATATTCTGCGGAATGATGAGCGGAAATGGTATGACCTGTTTGAAGAAGAGAAGGGCAGAGTCTTGACGGCCATTTACCAGTGGCAGAAGGGGAATAAAGAACTGAGCCTGGATGAAGGGGCTATGCAGGAAGTATCCCGTTGTTGTGGTCTTCTTTATGACGAGTATACCTATGAACAGGTCAAAAAACCTGTATTACAGGCATACCATGTTTATTCCAAAGCCCTGCAGGAAGAAAGGGCCAGGTTCCAGAGCAGGGTGGAAGAAAAGAAAGCTGCTGTGGAATGCAAAGAAGCTGAACTGAAGGACTGGAAGGCTAAAAAGGAACCGGAGCCCGACCGGCACCCGGACACACGGACGGCTAGGAGTCGTCTGGTCCAAAAGGGGATCCCCAATATGCCCTTTTACAGGGCTGTAGAATTCAGGGATAATATCAGTGATGAGCAGAAGGAGCGGCTGGAGGCCGCCATTGCACAGATGGGATTGCTGGATGCCCTGATTGTTCCTGAAAAACACCTGGCTGAGGTTGATGAAAACGACAGGGTGATTATACCCCGGCCTAAGTTTATGGCCCATACCCTGGCTGATTTTCTGTGTCCGGCCCGGTTTGAAGATACAGGGATAACTCCGGAAGATATTGACAGTGTGCTGCGCAGCGTCCTTTTAGAGGACGCTGAGGATGGGGTAACGGTTATCGACGATAAGGGAAAGTATCGCCTTGATATCCTCAGAGGGCATGCACCCGGGCAGGAGGCTTCCATCTATATCGGGCAGGAGTCCCGGAAGGCGTACAGACAGCAGACGATTGACCGCTTAACAGAAGAACTGTGTATGCTTATGTCAGAATTGGAAAAATTAGAGAAACAAGAAAAGCTGCTGGGGGACAGACTGGATATGCTTGAAGAGGAATACGATCGCTTTCCGGGAGATCAGGATGTCCGGGATGTCTACCGTAATTACCGGGAGATTTGTGAAAAGATTGAGATACGTCAGGCTGAAGTCGGGGAAAAGAACGAAAAGGTGAAAGAGAAACTGGAAGAGTTGAGGAAGGTTCAGAATGCACTGCGCAGGATGGTTGAGGGAATGACTATTCCCCGTGAAGAAGAGGATTATGAGCAGGCCCGCGGGCAGATGCGGGTGTATCTCAAACTGCTGCAGAAACTGGAACTCACCTACAAGGATTATACCAATAATGCCGGTTTGCTTAGACAGTACCAGGAGAATCTTGATGATATCATCCTGGACGTTGATGAAATCAAGGGTGAATTGAATGTCCTGTCCGGTGAGATCGAGCAGTACGAGTTTAAGCTGGTTATGATAGAAGAACGGCTGAAGGAGATGGGAGCCGAAGATGTCAGGCTGAAGGTCAACCGGGTGCAAACACGGCTGGATGAGATTGCATACGAAATCCCCAAATGCCAGAAAGAAGCCAATGATTTGGAATACCTGATAAAAGATACGGACAGGCAGTTGTCCCGTAATGAGATTATGCAACAGAATTACAACAGGCTCTATACGCTCTGGGAAAAGGTTTTCAGGGAGGAGCTCAGGCTTGGGCTGGTTAAAGATGCCTGGCTGAACGGGCAGGATGCTGAGTTGCCGGCAGATGCGCTGCTTAAACTGGCCAGGCAGGCTCTGCAGCAATATGGAGAGCTTAAGAATGATCTGGACAGGGATAAAGTGGCTGCCGGTCTTAACAGAGTTTTTTTTCAAGAGCAGGGAGTTTTGGTGGAATACCGTCCCACACAGGAAGAAAGCGGGGAGATAAGCGCTGAGTGGGAAGGCCTTCCGGAAAGGGAAGAAGATAATCAGCTCATGCGATTCCGTTTTGAGGAACTGCCGGCAAAATCCAGGCGTATCCAGCTGCTCTTGGAGTATGAAGGCAAACGGGTAAGCCCCTACTTCGTACTTAAACAGCTGGATGATGATATAGAACTGCAAGAGGCCATTCTCAGCGAGAAAGACCGCCAACTCTATGAAGAGATTATTATGAACAGTGTGGGCAGGATTATACGCGGCAGGATAAACCGGGCGGAGCAGTGGGTCAAGCAGATTGACGGGCTGATGTCCCAGCGGGATTCATCCAGCGGACTGACGTTTTCCCTGCGCTGGAAGCCCCTGACGGCCAGCCGGGAAGATGAGCTGGATACCAGGGAACTGGTAGACCTTTTGCGGCGGGATCCCCGGCTTATGAAAGAAGAGGATATGGAGAGGATCACGCGGCATTTCAGGTCGAAAATAAACAGGGCCAGAGAGGTCATGGTGGAAAAAGGCTATGGAGAGACACTGCACCAGGTCATCAAGGAGATGCTGGACTACAGGCAGTGGTTTGCCTTTACCCTTTATTATCAGAAAACGGGTGAACCCAAAAAAGAGCTGACAAATAACGTTTTTTATACCTTCAGCGGCGGGGAGAAGGCCATGGCCATGTACATTCCTCTGTTTTCGGCAGCCTATTCCCGCTATATGGAGGCGCGGAAGGATGCACCCTTTATTATCTCCCTTGATGAGGCCTTCGCCGGGGTAGATGAGAACAACATCCGGGATATGTTTGACCTTCTGGAGAAACTTGGTTTCAACTATATCATCAACTCCCAGTCCCTATGGGGTGATTATGATACGGTGTCATCCCTGTCCATCTGTGAGCTGGTGCGACCCAAGAATGCGCCCTATGTAAGTGTGGTCCGTTATCTCTGGAACGGAAAGACAAGACGGCTTTTACTGCCTGAGGAGTATGTGGAGGCTGTTGCCAGATAGGAGATGGGTTATATGGATCAAAAGAAGCTTCTCAAGGAAGCGGTAAGATTTTTTCGCTCCGAACAGGGTTTAAGAAGACTGATGAACGGGTTTATCAAAAACTACCGCAGTCTGGGACGCGTGGGTGGTACGGTAAAACTTAGCAATATGACACCCCGGGAAAGAGAAGCGCTTTCTGGTCTTTTGGGTAAAGATTACAGCCGTCAAACATCGGCAACCGTATCGGTAGCAAAATTTGGGAAGAGTCTGGAAAAAACCAGGTTTGCCGGTGTGAACCTGCAAGAATTATTGCTGGCTTATGCGGACAGTGAGGTTTTAACAAAGGCTGAAGAGAAGGAAAGATATAACGAAAAGAGAGAAGCCTTTTTCCAGAGGCTTCTTAACAAGCATCCTCACCCTCTCTGTCAGGAATGGCTTGAGCATATTCATGCAAGGGGCAGCGGTACGCGGGGCATAAATATTATGTATGACCGGGACCCCGGGCTGCTGGAAAAACAGTTGAACAGGGTACTGAAAGCGCTGGCTGCAGCCCTTATGCAAAAAGAGGCGGGAGAATTCCGGCGTTTGCCGGTTTTTGCAGGAAAAGTAGCGAATGACCCCCATGCCTTTGACCCCGGGACCGACCAGGGCAGGATGCTTATTAATGCCCTGCGCTTTATCCGTTCTGCCAGGGAAAAGAATTTTCAGCACTATGACCTGCAGGGGACCGAAGCAATGACTGAACTTCTGGCCTATTTTGGTATTCTGCGGGATGACCTGCATAATTATGTTACTTGCACCGGAATTGTACCTCTTGAAAAAGAGCGGTCACAGCCGGTTGGTTGGTGGCAGGAGGCCTGTCAGGCGTGGACAACATTAAATCTGCCCTTACGGGAAATTGTCAGGTATGCATCCTTCCTTCCTGTTTATAGTGAAAAGGTGAATGTTGTCTTTGCTGTGGAGAATTCAGGCGTTTTCTCGGAAATCATTGACCATTTTCAAGCTGGAGACTTTTGCCCTCTGCCGCTGGTTTGTACTAACGGACAGTTTAAACTGGCAGCATTGTATCTTTTTGATGGTCTGGTTAAAAACAGGACTTTGATATATTATTCGGGTGATTTTGATCCGGAAGGATTGCAAATGGCCCAACGGTTATATGAGAGATATCCGGAGCAACTCAGGCTGTGGCGTTATGGGACAGCAGATTATGAAAAATGCCATCCGGAGATAACCATTTCTCCGCAAAGGTTGCGGAAACTGGACAATATAGAAATACCTCCTCTGATTTCTACGAGGGAAATGCTTCGGAGCAGGGGTAAGGCCGGTTACCAGGAACATATTCTGCAGCAACTGATTGGTGACATAAAAAATATTTATTACAGAATATCCTGAATTGATAACAAATATTGTGTCTATCATTATGGGTTGTGAGTATATCGTTAGAGGTGGAGCCAACGATGGGACTTGAACCCACGACCTACGCATTACGAGTGCGAATCATGCCCTTTTGTAACTTTTAGCAGATTGTCGCAACCCTTGATAATGCTTGATTTCTTCGATTTACCCTTTTGCATCTTTCAGTATTTTTTGGGTACTATTCATAACTTTAGTACCCAAATAGTACCCAAAAATTTACGCTTGTTTCTGATCAGTGGGTGAATTCTTTTTGAAAATGCCCTCCATAATGTCCGCAGCTTGCCTGTCTGCACTCTGTAGAACATGAGAATATACCCGCAAGGTAACATCGGGGTTTGCGTGTCCCATACGCCCGGCAACCGCCCGGACGTTTAGACCTTCATGGATAAGTATGGTTGCAGCCAGGTGCCTTAAGTCATGAAAGCGTATATGCGGGAGGTTATGACGCTTTAAAAACTTATTGAATATGCTTGTGACGCTATCAGGGTGTATTATATAACCGTCCCATGTCGCAAATACCCATTCTGGGTCTTCCCATAAGTCACCTTGTTTTACCTTTTCTTCTTTTTGCCATAAGTCCCCAATTTTAATCTTTTGTTCAAGTTGCCATTTCCGGTACTGCTTCAGTAATTGAACAGTAGAAGCCGGAATTGCTATTTGTCGGACACTGGACCTTGTTTTAGGCGGTTTTATCCGTACCCCTGTTGCCGGAGTATACTCAACTGATTGTTGTATATGTAAAGTACCATCATCCAAGTCAATATGTTTTTTCCATTGCAGGGCGACGAGCTCTCCACGCCTACAGCCGGTCACAAGAGCCAATTCAATTATTGCCCGATACTTCAGGGGTTCTGTTTCTAATGCTGCCAGAAGTTTTCGGATATTGCCCTCGTCTAGTTGAGGCATTTCTTTTGACGTTATTTTTGGGGGTTTCACTTTTTCACAAGGGTTTTCTTTCAGCAGGCCCCACCGGACGGCATCAGCCAGCATTGCACTCAATACCCGGTGGTAATACTGAATTGTGGAATTCGAAAGTCTTCCGCCCCTTCCGTCTTCCCTTATGCCATCCTCCTGCAAGTTCCCATAGAACTCCAATAAGTGCATAGGCTTCAACTGTTCAAGTTTTAGGTGTCCCAGGGCTTTTGCAACCCGTCCTTTCAATATTCCTTCATAGCGCAGCTTTGTTTTATTCGCTAAAGATTTACCATGTTCTTCAATCCATTTTTCAGCGAAAGTTGAAACTGTAAAATGTGATGGCTCAAAGTAAGTACCTCTTTGGACCGCTTCTTCAAATAAAGTCGCCTGCCGCTGGAGTTCCTTTTCTCGCTGCCGTTCTGTCAATCCTGGGTCCAGCTTGACTGTCTTTGTACGCTTTAGTTTCTTACCATCAGGTGTATAGCCAAGACTTACAGTTATTCGGTATGAATTTTCACCTCGTTTACGGATTGATGCCATGTTAGTCGCCTCCTGTTTTTTTATTTTTACTCTTTCGCTGGTTACGCTGGTTACGTTTTTTAAGTGTTTCATAACATGTTTTACTACATGTTTTTGCGTTTATCCTCCTCATATTAGGTCCAAGACAGACAGGGCAAATCCTTATACTTTCCTGTAGACAAATGTAAAAATATAAATATAAAGCCGTTAAAAGGTTTGGCGGTTCTAGGAAAGGTTTTCTTAATCTAATCTTCGCGTCTCCAATTTCCGCTAATGAAGTTTTTACTATTTTTTCATTCCCTATAGATAGATCCTTAATTCTTGATGCGATCTTTCGCATAATATAACGGAATCCTGTATATGAGAATACTTCTGTATTCATTTCTACATCTCTTATTGATTCTTCTAAAAAAACTTCTGGAGAAAACTTATTATTTTCAAATACATTTATAACAGTTAATGATTTATCAAAAATGAACTTTTCAACTTTAAGCCATTTTTTTAGATCATCAATACGAGCATTTTGCACTTGCTCATTTTTTTTCCACAATTCTGTAATTTTTGCTCCTTCCTTTATGAAATCCTCAACACTTTCATGGTCACCACTTGAAACAAGGAACCCAAATTTTTTAACATAATCAAGTATTTCAGACTTGTTAGCTCTTTTCTTTCTGAATATTTTGATTAATTCAAAAAATGGGTTGTCAATTGTATTGCCTTTGTTACTTTCGAAATTTATTTTATGTGCATTGCTTTGCCCCTGACCAATAAGATAGCCCTTTTCCATACTAATTTCCTTATAAACTTCATTGTAACAAATCAAACCAAAACAAATATTCATAATGTCCCTACTTTCTCCCCATTTATAGTATTTTAATAGGGATATTCTTTATTATATTATATTCCTAGGATATGACATAAGTCAAATATTTTTTTGGGAAGGAGATAGAGTTAAATGAATATCAGAAATTACCTACAGGAACAGGGGATTAGTATACTTGAGCTTTCACGAAATGCAAAAATTGCACCTTCTGACCTATGCCAAGCTTTGGACGGTAAACGCCCTTTTTTTCCAAATTGGCGCAAGAGGGTTGCTCAAGCACTCAATATACCCGAGGATGAATTATTCCCCGAATATACCCAGAAGGAGGGGGAATAGATGCCTAAATTACTTATTTCGGATGCAGCGAAGTATTATCAAAATCGAGGGGATACGGCCATCACAAAGCACTTTTTATACTCCGGCTGTCGTGCTGGAAGACTTCCGCACTATAGGGCCGGCGTCAGATATATTATTGATACTGATGAGTTGGACAAGTATCTGCACGAAATGTTGAGCGAAAGTATTAACAAAATTTCTAATGATATCCAATATGGCCAACTGCGGCGAGTTAATCCGTAAAGTGTAAAGGTGGTGTGGGCATGAAATGATTAAAAAAGTTGGGGAAATGAAGGTCAATTTGCGTTCACATAACATTCACGGTCGACTACAAATTGCAATTCTTCGGGCTTATCGGGCATTCTTAACGGCAGAGCAAAATAAATAGGGCGTAGGGCGGTGGTGCGAGGTGGCGGATGGATATATAAAGATTTATCGACAAGTAAGGCAACATTGGACGTATAAGAGGTCTGAGTATTTTCACGCTTGGTTTGAAATGCTGGCCTGCGCAAAATACACGCCAGAGCCGGAAACCAGGCTTATTGAAGGGCAGTTAGTTACAATCAATTACGGTGAATTCGTATTTGGTAGAACAAGCTGGAGTAAGCGTTTAAATATTCCCGAAACAGTCTTACGAGGGTTAATCCAAAAACTTGTAAGGGACGGCATGATTGAGCTAGTTGGCAGATATAATAAATGCACTGTATACAGAATTCAGAATTACGGAAAATTTAACCAGCGAACCGACCAGCAAACTAACCAGCAACAAACACTAGATAATCAAGGCATTGAGGGGTATAGTGACCAGCAGATTAACCAGCGATTAGCCAACAGGCAGCCAGCAGGCAACCACACTCAAGAAAGTAGAAGAAAAAGTAGAAGAATCAAACAATTTATAAATGACTCTTTTCGTGAAATTAAAAATTTCAGACAAAGGTATGACGATGAAACTTTACAATTAATCGATGACTATTTAGACATTCTGCGGACGACACGGGTCAGCAATAGAATAAGTGACAGCGTTATCTGTAAAGTGTACGAGCAAATGTCTAAATATCCAGTTATTGTCGTTAAATACGCATGCAATACAATCATTAACAACCCGGCTTTACACAGCAAGAAAGAAAATTATTTCTTTGGGATTATGAGAAATACACAAGCCGATGAGGCGGCTGAAAAATTACGGAAGTATGAGGCCGAACAAGCAGCAGGACCCGTAAAGCCTAATCCACAGTATATGAGGTTAAAGGAGTTGGTTAACCGTGGAAGCACAGGAATATAAGCAACGACTAGGCGATAGGGCAAGGGATATTATCGCTTATGGGTTAGGGCTTGACAAATACCGACCATCAAGGAATGAAGCCCTTTGTCCCTTTCACCGAGAGAAAACACCGTCATTGAAGTGGGACAGCAAGCATTATACCTGGAAATGTTTTGGTTGCGGGGAAACGCTGGATATATACAGATACCTAACCGAGTTTAAACATATGAGCTTTCCAGAAGCGGTCCGGGAAGCCGCAAATATGGTGGGTGGTGAAGTAAAATTGACGACATATAAGCCGGTCACTGAATACCGAAAACCAAATATTGAAACATGTGATTTAAGCCAAGAAGCAATTCAGTATATGGCAAGCCGGAAGATATCGCTGCAAACCCTGAATGATTGGAGAGTGAAACAAAAGGTCTGGAACGGTAAGGAATGTTTTGTTTTTCAATACTTTGACGATAATAACGAATTGCAATTCGTTTCATATAGGGAGATTAAAAAGGGCGGTCTAAAAGGCGGCTGCGAGAAGAATACAAAGCCTATCTTGTGGGGTATGTGGCATATAAATAGAAAAAAGCCTGTGGCTATCGTTGAGGGCCAGCTTGACGCTATGTCGATATGGGAAGCGGGATATAAGAATGTTGTTTCGGTTCCTTCCGGCAGCAATAATCTTTCATGGATAGACCATTGTTGGGATTGGCTACAGGATATTGTTGAATTTATCGTATGGGCTGACAACGACCTGCCGGGGCAGAAAATGGCTAATGAATTGCAGATAAGGTTAGGTAAGTACAGGACTAAAATAATCACACATAAGCGCAAGGATGCAAATGAGGTTTTGTTTTATGAGGGTAAAGAAACACTGCTGGAATTTATAGGTAATATTATAGAGCAAACACCTGCCGGAATAATTAATATGTCGCAGGTGGATTATACCGGCGTAAAAAATAAGGTTGACGAAGGGATACCGACAGGTTTTTATCAACTGGACAGTACGATTGAAGATTTACAACCTGAGCAATTGACGGTGTTGGTTGGTAGGAATGGAGAGGGTAAGTCTACTGTCATATCGCAAATTATCTGTAATTGTATAGATAACAGGATTCCAGTATTCCTCTATTCCGGAGAAATGTCCACCCAAAGAATTTTGAATTGGCTTTTCAGACAGGCTATTGGAGACGAAAAGGAATACCTGGAGTTTGTCAAAACCAAGTACAGGCTCAAAGCCGATATAAGGCCGGCGGCATTGGAAGCGCTAAAACAATGGATAGCGGACCTATTTTTCACATTCGATAAATCAGTGCTAAATATCAGGAAGGACACAAAAGACCTATTCGATGTTATGTCGGTGGCCGCCAGGCGGTATGGATGTAAGCTTTTTATAATCGATAATCTCATGTCTGCTCTGGAAGAAACTGCTGACAGTATAAACGCAGATCAAAGCAATTTCGTTCAGCAGTGTAAAGATTTTGCAGAAAATTACCGGGTTCATGTAATTCTCGCCACCCACCCCAACAAGATAAAGGGACGTGGGGAGAAGCTTGAAAAGGAAGATATTAGCGGTTCCAACAATATTCCAAACAAGGCAGACGTGATTATATCAATCGAACGGCAGTTTAAGAATGACCGGGATTGTGATGCCAAATTAAGGCTATTAAAAGACCGAGAGGAAGGCCGATACACAGAAGTAAAACTTATTTTTCAGGAAACGACGAAACGGTTTTTAGAGTTAGAAGGCGACAAGATAAGACCCATTAATTACAACTGGCGGCAGCATCTTGAAAATGAGGATTGGCATGAGGTTGATATTGAGGAAAATGCTTTACCATTTTGATTTGAAAGGGGTTCACGATTATGGTATGCGAAAACAAGGACAAAGTTTTTACGATAAAAGTTGATAAATGCTGCCTGGTATTATCGCAAGCGGAGTTGATGAATTGCCTGACGGCAAAACCGGAACTTTTTGAGCAGGCCATCAGCAGGGGAAAGGGATTACAGCGGGCGCAAGCTGTGGAATGCAGGCTTAACCAGATTGACCGCTGGCAGTTGTACGAATGGTTAAAAGGGAACCGAATTCCCGGCGATGTTGCTTCCCTTGTGGAAACAATGAACACAACCGAGCTTCGGGAAGGCGTAATTGAATTTCTTTTAGCTGAACGTAATGCATAAGAAAAGGAGCAGGCCCGAACTCCCCCGCTCCTTCCGTTGATACCCACTCTATTTTAGCAAAAATGGGGGGGGGGTGAGAAAGTGGGTTATATCAGGCGACATGAAATCGAAATATTATTGCGTAACTACCAGGGCATAAAAGCTATGGCGGAAAGCTTGAGATTAGAACTTCAATCAGTTTCAGCCGAAAGCCAGACAGATGTGATCGAAAGTTTCATGTTTCATAGAAACTTCGATGCCCTTCCGAAGGGCAAAAATACCATTACCGATAAGACCGGTAATATTGCATCAAGACCGACAAAGATGGATACGAGGGCAGAGATTGCAAGAGAAATATCCGGGGAACTCTTCCTTTTCAGCACAGTTTTGCAGAAAATGGATATCGCCCTTAATACATTAAGACCAAGCGAAAAAGAGATTATTGAATTGCGGTACTTTAAAAATCTTACTTGGATACAAATTGCTGATAGAACCTTAGTAAGCATAGGCAGTGCTCAGCGATGTAGAGCCGAAGCCATGAAGAAGATAACGGTAGTTTCCCGAATTTCGATTGATGACTATAACAGACTTATCGAAATATTAAATCTTTGAATAAGAAAATGAATAAGGAGGGTGGTGAGTGAGAACGAATGTCGGCTAAAATGGTGGCAGGAAGAATGGGGTTAAAATGGGGCAAAGGGACAAAAAGGTTGGTCCGGAAGGCGCAGGAACTCGGATATGAATTAAAATATAAGGAAGGGAATATCATTATGCGATTCGTTGGTCATTGCCCGCCATATCAAAAACGGGTTGGCCCAATCCTGAAAGCCATCAGGGAGAATAAATATGCAGTAATTCAGTACCTTAAATATTTGGAGACCATGGAGGAAGGAGGAAAATCAGAAGATGAATCTCTTTAAACGATTCAAGGCATCGCAGAGGCCCGATGCGGTAAGTATGTCTGAGAGCGAACATGAAACAGCGATAGCGAATGCAACAATGGACCGTTACGATATTTTGGATTTCTTAAACGGCGAGAACGTTCAGTTGATTGACGGCGAGACCGAAGAACTAGAAGCATGCGCTTACGAAGAAATAATTGCTGGATTGGAGTTATATCGCCAGCAGGTTCAGGAACATGGCCAGAATGATTATATTAAGTCTCTTCAACGTGAAAGCAAGTTTGATGCCTTTGAAAGCGCAGCATCTCAATTGGTAGCGGGGTTTGATATAAGCTTATCGAAAATTAAAAGTATGCCGGAAAATGTTTTGCGGCAATGGCTAATCCGATACATTGAACAACTTGCCAGGGCAAAACGAAAGACCGAAAAGTCGATCGTATTTACATGCCAGCATAATGGAATTGGATGGTGATCGGATGGGCAGTGGTTATGTGATGCGTCAATGCACGTCTAATTATATGAAATCTCGCCAGATGGGAAAGATGAAGGCAGCGAGAAATTCCAGATGGGGTGGCGGGAAAGGGCTGCCCCTAGAGGGAAATATAAAAAAAGGAGTGATGGCAAATGCTGATAATGCCCCAAAAGTCACCGGAATTGGCCGCCGACAGGATTTATAACGGTTGGATAGACTCGCTCGTCGAACACGAAACGAAAAATGACAAGCGGAAAAAGCTCTATCAACCCCTCATCCCGTGGCCTGAATTTGACATCAGCGATATGGTCGAGAGAACCCGGAAATTAGCTTATGAATATTTCGAGGAAAAAAAGTCACAATGCCAGAACCTAAAAGGAACCGCTGATACCTGGGAGGCTGAAGCAGTCGAACGGCTGAAACGCAATTTTCTGTATTATCTTGGCGATGAGAAAGACGCCGAACTAAAGCATAAGATTGAAAAGCAGGTATGGGCCTACTGGCCGGAAACAGCACCACCGCCCGACTTGACACCAGAGCAGATAGAAAAACTTCTTGAGTTGCAGGACAAGGCTGATGGGTTGATGGAAAGCCTGGCGCAGACGATAAAGGACGCCTTGGGTGAAATTTTGCGCACAATAAGCGAGGAAGCCGAAATCGTGAAGGATACAGCAGCCGCCGGGAGACGGCTTATAAGTAATCAAGCCAGTTGGTTCAAATCCGAGTTATTTTATCAAATTATCGACAACGGCGCAGGCCCTTCCCCTCTCAAAAAAAGCAGAAGGCCCAAGCCACGTGGGTGGACAGATGTTGAGTGAAATTGTTAACACCCACCTCAAACCCCGGGAGCGGGCGGGCACTGCCCCTCCCGGGAATAAAACTTTGAAAGGATGATGAGTTATGAACGCTGAACAGGCATTAAAGAATTTGAGTGTAAAAGCAGAGATATTAAATAAAAATCTCCAGGAAGCTTCAGAGAAGCTTCTGACGGAAACCTCCCTTGATGGGAAAATAAAGTTGTTACACGATTGTGAGCAAAACATCAGAGCATATAAGCAAAATACTGTAAATTCATATAAACCGATTAGCCGGGCGCTGGCACACAAAGGATGCCGGATTGCTGACAGTACAATATTGGAAATGTGTTTTGCTGCTGTATCGAATCCAAGCGCTATGGAAAGCTTGAATTATCTCTTAACAGGTCGGACCACTTAAAGTTGGGGGGCTATTGTGCCTCCTCGAATATTAAATTGATTTGAAAGGATGTGTTTAAATTGACGATGGGTATCGGGTTCATCATAAATGAGTATGCGTTTCTTGCCTCGGATAAACGGACTACAAACTTGAATCCGGACGGAAGTGACGGGGAACGTACGGATGGAGCCTGTAAGGTATTTCCCCTCTCCGAAAGGACCCTCGTGTTTTGTGGCGGCATAGTGCAAGTAACAAAACCATTGAGCCGGAAGTTAATTCGGGAATTCGGCAGAAAAGAAAACCTTGATTCTATAGACTTCGAGAGGATAACTACACTATGTCGGGAGCAATACGAGGCGTTTATGTCCCGGGTGGACGACAAACTCAAAAATTCACCCTGGCTCCGGGATTTCGTTTTATCGGTTATCGTCGTCGACAATGTTGTTAAGCCCAGGCTCATAAGGTTTGACGTTGAAGATAACTTTAAACCGATAATACAAACCGACCAGGGGGCCCTATGTGTGAAATCAGCGATTGATCCCGAGGAACTCTGGCCTGAAATCCAGAGGATTGCTGCCAAAATGAGCGGGAACGGGAATATGGATCCCATTAAATTCATTGATGCCATTTTTAGTCAAGCATCGAAGATGGACGGTGCAATCTCTTATGCTCATGACATCTTCCAGATTGCCCCACCACCAGCAAAACAAGGAAAACAAGGCTTGTTTTTCCAAAAAATCACTGGAGGAACGATTACGGCGACAATACGCATGACTAGCCCGATTATAACAGGCGGCTCAATTTCCGTTGATACTGATATGACCATAGGCAGAAAGTTATACATACAAACAAGCGATTTCACTGATGGTATTTATTTTGATACTTTCAGTGGTGATAGTTTGACAGTTGACCCTGGTGGTGCTTTAAAGTACTCTTCTCATTTCTGGGCCCATGGTATCCATGATTTTAACGGCGATAGCGGGTCTTTCGGCACAGCGGATGGGAAAACAGTAACTGTAAATGACGGAATAATCACAAGCATAGCTTAAAAAAAGAAGTTCAGCAACATGATTAAGGGGTTGATAGTATGCCTGGTAAACTGACGAGAGCGGAAAGGGAAACAATAATCCGCTTCGATGAAGCAGGTGAAACCGCTGAATTTCCGAAAAAATTAATTACTTTACGGTCAAAAACAGTGAAAAAGGAATTGACGGAAGAACAACGTCAAAAATTGACCGAAAGAATATTACAAAATCAATTCTAAGCTGAGAAACACGGTTAGCGTATGGGAAAAATGAAATTTTAATTTCAAAGTAATGCTATGGTATGCCTAGGGTATTATTCCCCTTAAAAATGCCCTTATTTAGTGCGAGATCGCAAAATAAAATTGAAATGAGGTGTTCTAATGCATATTTTCAGGTATCCCTGATGGATTCAGTTACGGCCATAAGGTATAATGCTATTAGAAAGTATTACCAAGGAGGCGAATGTATTATGAAAAAATTTGTTACAGGCTTTATAATTGGCGCCCTATTGTTCGGCATAATCCCGACTAATGCAGCGATACAGGAATATATACTCTACAAGGCAGATTACAAAGTAGTTATAAATGGTATTGAATATGTCAATGAAGAACTACCGATCCTGAATTACAAAGGCAGCACCTATGCACCTTTCAGGAGTATATTAGAGGCAGCAGGCTTAAATGTAAACTGGAATGCTGAATTAGGACAAGCAGAGGTAACCGGAGCATCTGAACCGATGACGATGGAGGAGGGTGGAGATATGAGCGATATGCAGACATATAAGGAAAACGGTTATGATGTTGTTGTTGAGGATGGAGTTGAGTATTACCCGATGAAATTAATTTTAGACAACATAAGGTCCAATGGGTACGATATCATATATGATAATGTAACTGATGCTTGTTTTTTAATAAAGTTTAATACTACTCCGTCAAAGTGCTAATATGTGTAAGTAATTAAGGCCGAGGGCGTC
>JAENYD010000052.1 GCA_016842005.1 Clostridium thermobutyricum
GCTTGATTCAATTGTGTTGGTAATTTATTGGAACACTAAATGTGAAAAGAGACATGGGATTTTGTTTACCTGCAGGGGATGAAAGCATCTATGGTATAATAGAAAAAACCGGTAGTAATGATTTGTATTCTGTATAGCAGAAAAAGAAACAATATAAGCTGATACATCAGGAAAAGGTAAGTGCAGGGATTATGATTAAGGAGTGACACCAATGGGCACAAAGGACGGATGGAAGGGATATCTTGATATTTTCGTCACTTTCTTTAAGATTGGCTGTTTTACATTTGGCGGAGGATACGCAATGGTCCCCCTGATGGAGGAAGCAGTCATAGATAAGAAGAAATGGATAAAAAGAGAAGAGATAGTCGACTTATTCGCCGTGTCCCAGTCAATACCGGGAGCTATCGCAATAAATACATCAACGCTGATAGGTTATAAAATAGCGGGGAACAAGGGCGCTTTACTGGCAACATTGGGAGTTGTACTGCCTTCCTTCATCGTTATTACGGTGATTGCCTCCTTTTTTGCCCTGTTTCAGGATTTGAAAACAGTAAAGGCGGCATTTATGGGAATAAGGCCGGCGGTTGTGGCCCTTATTCTTGTCACCGCTGTTAGTATGGCCAAAGTTGTGGTAAAGGATATTTTTGGCGTGGTCATTATGCTTACTACAGTGGTATTGGTTGTATTTCTAAGGGTCAATCCTATAGTTGTGATTATCGGAGGAGGCATTTTAGGAATAGCTTTTTATAGGCTGAAGTACTGTAAAGGTCAAACTGCTGAAAGGAAAGATAATACCAGATGATTTACATTCGACTGCTGACGAGTTTTATAAAAATCGGGGCATTTAGTTTTGGCGGGGGATATGCAATGATACCCCTTATACAAAAGGAGATTGAAAGGCGGGGGTGGCTTGGAATGTCCGAATTCGTGGATATAATCGGCATTGCAGAAATGACTCCCGGACCTATAGCGGTGAATTCCGCCACCTTTGTCGGCTACAAAGTTGCCGGGATTTTTGGAGGAATGATAGCAACTATAGGAGTTGCCATGCCGTCCCTTGTTATTATTATGATTGTATCCCGTTATTTCTTTAAACATAAGGATCATCCCTTAAGCAAAACTATTCTCCAGGGGATAAGACCGGTGGTTTGCGGCCTGATCATAGCAGCTGCACTGTTTGTATCAAATACATGTTTGTTTAAATACAATCTTTCCAGAGAGTTCTTCATCATGTTAACCGATAACCCGGCCGGCGTTTTAAACCTTGGCAGTATAGCAATCACGCTTTTGGCATTGATTATGCTTTTGAGGTTTAAAATACATCCTATTGCTGTAATAGCTGTTTCTGCATTTGCAGGGGTTGCCCTTTTTGGCTGAGGAAGCGGCGTTTTTGCCTGTACAGGCTTAACAGTCCTATTAATTAGAAGCTGGAGATAAGGGGTTGAAGATAGTAAGCTGCGATAAGGATGAAAGGGTTCATGGTATTTTGCTTTTCACGCCGCTGCCTGCCAATTATGTCAGTACACCTGCATATGTAGGGTTAAGCTGGATTTTACCCGCAGCAATTGGTATTATTAAAGGGGTGGTTGTTTGCCGCAAGCCCGATAAAGAAGCCCTTGCCGGGCAGGATATGGGATGGTGATGATATGAGTAAACCTTTGATTGATATGGGTGAAGTTGATGCACTGAGAATTTATTCCCTGCTGGATGATTACTCGGGATACGAGTCTCCCTTTCTGGGGCACCATGGTATTTCGCTATTGCTGGATGTGGTTGCAGGAGATGAGAACAGAAGGATACTGCTTGATGCAGGGCAATCGGCAGATCCGATATTGTACAATGCCAAACTGCATAACATTGACATGAGCAGCATTGACATGATCTTTATTTCCCACTGCCATTATGACCATACGGGGGGACTGGTGGGCGTACTGAAGGAGATAGGCAGGGAAATCCCGGTGGTGGCCCATCCGACAATATTCAGGGAAAACTATATCTTTGAGCCTCATTTGAGGAATATAGGTATAACCAGGGAGAATGGCAGGGAAGCGATTACCGAAAACGGCGGACAGCTGGTCCTGCTGGACGAACCTTTTCATCTGATGGAGGGGGTAATTTCAACCGGAGAAGTGAACAGGGCCACTGATTTCGAGAGGCAGGGAATAGGTACCTACAATATTGAGGATGGCAGAATAGTACCAGACAGGCTAATGGATGACATGTCAATTGTGGTCAATATAAAGGGTAAGGGGCTTTTCATCGTGTCGGGGTGCAGTCATGCGGGAATAGTGAATATAGTCAGACACGCCGTTAAAATCACCGGCGTGGAAAAGGTATACGGACTGGCGGGAGGGCTTCACCTTATAAAGGCGGATGATGAGAGGATTGATAAGACAGTTGAGGCCCTGAAGGAAATGAACCTGAAATTGGTTGCAGCAGGGCACTGTACGGGGTTAAAGGCCCTGTCAAGGCTTTCAACTGTCTTTGAAGAGAAGTTTGAGCTTTTGCATTCAGGCAAGGTAATATCTATCTCCGGGTAAACACGATAAAAGTCTCTCCGGTTTTTAAACGGGGAACAGATAAATGCTAGTACAAAATTTCATAAATTCGTACCTGTACATTTTATCCATGATAAATTTCA
>JAENYD010000053.1 GCA_016842005.1 Clostridium thermobutyricum
AACGGTGAAAACAAACCTGTTCCTAAAGTTAGAGAGGCGCACTTCTACTCGACAAAAGTGTGTAAAATGCAGAGATTTTTAGTCCGGCGCAAAGGGGCGTACTGCATGAAACCCCGGGCAGCACAGTATATAATTCATTTTTTTCGTTGTCAGCAATATTATGGTATTATATATATAAGTTAACGGAATTTATACGGCTGGGGGTTATGTGATGGTCAATCTAAGAGAAATCAAGGCAAATAAGGAATTCAGCACCCTGATAGAATGGGCCAACAAATGTATGGAAGCCATGGGATACACTGAGCATGGGATACGGCATTGCAGCTATGTAAGTGAAACTACCAGAAAGATACTGGTTGAGCTGGGGTATCCTGAGAGGATACAGGAACTGGGGGCAATGGCGGGATGGCTGCACGACATCGGCAACAGCGTGAACCGCAAAAACCACGGGCTGACGGGAGCCAGCCTCGCTTTTCCAATCTTGATGAAGATGGGGATGGACATTGAAGAGATATGCATGATTACAGGGGCTATCGGAAACCACGAAGAAGAAACCGGCTGTCCTGTCAGCGAGATTTCGGCAGCTCTGATTATTGCAGATAAAAGTGATGCCCATAAGACCAGGGTAAGGAGGGGCAAATATAATGCCGATGATATTCACGACAGGGTGAATTATGCCATAAAACAGTCTGAGGTAGTGGTGGATGCGGACAGGAAGAGGATAAAATATTCTTTCAAAATGGACGGTACCTCTTCAATAATGGAGTTTATGCAGATATATATGTCCAGAATGGTAATGTGTGAAAAGGCTGCCCGTTTTCTGGGGTGTGAGTTTCAGATACTGGTTAACGGCCAGTCTATCAACAATCATGTTGCAGTCCGGGGTACCAAACCGGTAGAAGAGAGCGCATGATGCTATCTTTTTGCTTAAAATAATGGAACGGTCAAATACTAACAATAGAAGAATTGCTTTTCAACGGAGGGATATTGCATGAGAACCATCTCGCAAATAGGCATTGTAAGAAGGGTTGAAAAGGAACAGGCTGAAATCGAAATTGCCAGGGCCTCTTCCTGCGGGGAGAAGTGCAGCAGCTGTAATATAGGCTGTTCAGGTACGGGAATGACAGTAAAACTGGATAATACTATCAATGCAGGAGTGGGTGACAGGGTAAAAATTGAGAGCAAAGCCAGCAGCATCGTATATACTGCCCTTTTCGTATACCTTATTCCTGTAATAATGATGGTGGTGGGGATGGTATACGGAAGCAGACTGGTGCGAACGTCTTTTCCCGGCATCAGCCCGGATGCTGCAGGTCTTTTGTTTGGCGTTACTGCATTAATCATATTTTATTTTCTGCTGAAGACGGTTGATAACAGGCTGTCAGCCAAAAACAGGAACAGACTGGAGATTACCAGGATATTGAACAGATAGAAAGGTGGAAAACCATGTCCTTTTCTTCAGTTGCCAAAAAAGAGCTTTCAAGGATTATACCGCCCAACAGGTGCTGCCAGTTAAGTGAACTGTCTGCTATTGTCAGGATGAACGGCATAATCAGAATTCATGGCTGTGAAGATATAAGCCTGAAGATGATAACCGAAAATGCCGCAATAGCCAGGAAGATTTTTATTCTCCTGAAAAAACTGTATGATTTGAACATTGAGATTATGGTGAGAAAAAATAAGCACCTGAAAAAGAACCACAGCTATATCCTGGAGATACCTTCGCGCCTGGGAGCCTGCAAGGTATTACAGGAGACAGGGGCGTTATCCCGAAATACCGAAGATGAATTTGAGATTATCTACACGACCCCTTCCCATATTATTACCGGTAGGTGCTGCAGAAGGGCCTATTTAAGAGGCGCTTTTCTGGGGGGAGGGTCTGTAAGTCACCCGGACAAGGCATATCATTTTGAATTCGTAACAAACAGTGAAGACCATGCCCTGTATTTAATGCAGCTTGTTAACAGCTTTGGGCTGGATTCCAAGATGGTGGAAAGAAAAGGGAACTGTGTAGTTTATCTGAAAGAAGGGGAGCAGATAGTTGAGATGCTCAATATAATCGGTGCCCATAATGCCCTTTTGAAATTTGAAGATGTCCGGATATATAAACAGATGAGGAACAATGTTAACAGGATAGTAAACTGTGAAACGGCAAACCTCACAAAAACGGTCAACGCCTCATTGAGACAGATAGAAAACATACAGTACATTAAGGATACAGTGGGATTAAACAAATTGCCCCGGGGGTTAAGGGAGATTGCACAGTTAAGGCTGGACTACAGGGAGGCCAGCCTTAAGGAACTGGGGCATATGCTGAATCCTCCTTTGGGTAAGTCGGGCATAAACCACCGGTTCAGGAAAATAGACCAGATAGCCAATGAAATCAGGTTATTGCGGAAAGGGGAATAAAGAAATAATATCGAAAAAAGGAGGATATTGGAATAATATGTCGAATATTATAGCCTGAGAAGGTTTCCTTCTCGGGCTAAATTTTTGTATGTATAAGACCACTTTACAAGTTTTGAATAAGAGAAGTCTGAAAACTGCATAAAATTAACAG
>JAENYD010000026.1 GCA_016842005.1 Clostridium thermobutyricum
GGTGGGGCTTACACCCACTAGAATTAGCGACCTTGCCCGGCCGCACTACACAAAATTTTAAGCGTTCTCGTTATTTACTTGAATGCCTCATCACTATCACTCGCTATCGTAGATTTAGTAATTCCTTTCCTTTATCTCACTTGCCCGCATGTTTGCTCTTTCAAGCAGCTTCTGTTTGTTCACTATTGCCCTGACCAGTTTCCCCTCACCTACCACCCCGGCTTCATCAAACACTTTCACCCCAAAATACAGGTCATTTCCTTCCTGATGTTCCAGTTCTGCCTTTACACTGATTACCATACCAAGTACCGTGGGCTTCATATGATGGATTTCCATATGCTTCCCCACTGTAACCATGCCCTCTGGAAGCATATGGTCAACCGCTTTGACCGCAGCCTCAATCATAAGAATAACCATAGGAGGAGTAGCAAGCAGATTGTCCAGTTGTCCGCTACCGTACTTCACGGCAGTATCCCCTTCAGTAACCCTTTTCTGAACAATGGCACTGCTTCCCAGCTTTAAATTTGGAATATCCATGTCGTATCCCCCTTTCTCTTCTTATTTCTTAAATACCCTTTAAAAGCTAGAAATAATCATGGACAGTAAATTTTTTACGCATATTTCAAACAGGAATGTACAGTAAGATTTCAATCCATCATTATAATACCAAGGGCTTCATACGTACTGTAGTATAAAGTGCTGCTCTTCGGCAGTCCTTTATCCCTTTGAAAATTGTATACAGCCTGCTCCATAACCGGGCCGTATACTCCATCTATAGATCCCGTATAATAACCGAAATTCTTCAGTCTGCGCTGTACCTCCACCACATCCATCCCCCTGTCACCGGCACGTAAATTCCTTGCCCCATTGCCAAAAGGTCCAAACTCCCCTCCATATATTACTACAGGAGTACCGTATTTGACATATTTATATAAATCCTCCACATCCTTGTTCAACATTCTAATGCACCCATGGGAGGCATTATATCCTATTGATGATGGCCTGTTAGTGCCATGTATCCCGTATTTGCCCCAGGGTACATCCAGCCCCATCCATCGGCTTCCGAAGCCCCCTCCCCACTTGGCCTTGCTTACAATCTTCCATCTGCCTACAGGCGTGGGTGTTGATGCTTTTCCGGTAGCAACCAGGTACTTTTTTATAAGTTTATTCCCATCCAGAAGGTAAAGGGTCTTTTCGTCAATACTGATCAGTATACGTACATTTTTATAATCCGGATTGTCCAGCATATACTGTTTCTCCCATACCTGATAGTCCTCCAGCCCCTGGGACATTTTTCTTTGAAGCATTCTCTCCTCCCAATTGGCACCTGCCCAGAAAATGACAGCACCAAGGACCGCCAGGACTAATATATATATTATTAACCTTTTACTCATAAAATAATAATCCCTCCTTGCTCTATATAAATATATTGAGCTGGAAGGAAGTTTAAAACTCTAAAATAATCATAAACAGGATTCTTGGCTTCAGGTGGGGTTTTCCCCATCTGAAGCTTAGAACCCGTTATCCAGGGGCGTAGCGCCGCTTATCTCCCGCCTAAGAGGACGGGAGTATTAGCGGCGGTAGCCATCGGATAAATATAACCTCTTTATAAGGATTACCGGAACTGTAACGATAATAATACTGGACATGCAAATGAATTTTATCTATTACACTGTTACCCCTTCTCCAAGGTCCCTGCTTATACCCGGTATCTATCGTGTATTTCCGGTGTATAATCCGGCATTATTATACAGCCTGTATCAATCAAGGATAATGTCCACTTTGCTACCGCACCTGCTGCATTCATCACTCGCAAGCAAACGGGTTACCCTGTACATGTTCCTTTCAATCAGCTTCTGCCCGCAATGAGGACAATAGGTACTATTGTCTACCCCGGGCACATTGCCTATATAGACATGGTTCAGGTACTTTTTCATTAGGCCTTTTGCTTCCATCAATACCTGCACCGATGTGGCGGGCCTGTTCATTTTGTAGGCGGGATAGTACCTGCTTAAATGCAGTGGTATGTTTTTGTTCATACCCCCAAGCCAGCGACCCATCTCTTCCAATTCCCCGCTGTCGTCATTCAGTCCCTCCACTACCAGAGTTGTTATTTCTACATGACAGTTCCTGACCGCCCTTTCAACCGTGCGTACAACAGATTCCAATCGTCCTTTACAAACCCTGGAATAAAAATCACCACCAAAGGCCTTTACATCAATATTCATGGCATCTATGAACGGAAGCAGTCTTTTAAGGGGCTCTTCACTTATATAGCCGTTTGTCACCAGGACGTTTCTGAGCCCCTTCTGATGGGCAATCCTGGCAGTATCAAGTACGTATTCATACCAGATGGAAGGCTCGTTATATGTATAGGCAATGCCGATATTGTCCCGGGATGATAGGGCCTTGTCAATCAGCTCTTCCGGGGGAAGCAGCACAGTATCCGGCACTTGGTGGGCAATACTGTAATTCTGGCAAAAACTGCATTTCAGGTTGCACCCGAAGCTCCCCACCGATACAATCCACTTTCCCGGGAAGAAATGGTAAAGAGGCTTCTTCTCAATGGGGTCAAGGTTGAATGCGGAGACCCGGGCATAATTCAATGTATATAGTGTTCCATCGATATTTTCCCTCACCCCGCAGATCCCTTTCCCTCCGGGCGGGATTGAACAATTTTGGGGACATAAAAAACAGTTTGTTTTTTGTCCTTCTTTCGTATAGAACATCGCTTCCTTCAAAGTCATATCATACACCCCTATTTATGCCTTTCTACTTCAAATCTCTCAATGGTATATGCCTCCGAAGGACTTATACCCGCTTTATTCAGAGCTATTCTTATCTGGTCTTCCGGTGTGTCAACTCCTTCCAGATCCGGCAGTAGAAGTCCTGACCGCCTGCCCTTCCGCACAATTATCCCGTACTTCCTGGCATCAAGCTGATCGGTTGACTGGACTTGCTGGGGTTCATGCAATACATCTACCGAATATTCCAGGTCTTCCAGATCTCTTTCTTCAACAGGATAAAATCTGGGATCCCTTGTGCCCGCGCTAATGGCATTGCTTATGATTTCACAGGCTATATTTTCGGTAGTAGGCTGAAAGGTGCCTATACATCCCCGCAACTGTCCCCTTTTTTTGATGGACACAAATACCCCTGCCTGTTTGTGAAGCATTTCTTCCGGCAACCCATCAGGTACAGGCATTACTTCATGATATTTTACATAATGCTCCAGTGTCTTACGGGCCAGCTTGACATATTCATCTTCTCTCTCTCTCAATTGCTCCATCTTCCTGTTTCTCATACCCGTCAGTGTTCCCAGCAGTTCTCTCACCGGATTGCTTCTTACCGGTATGAAAGAGGCTGCACAATAGCCCACACCAAAAGGTCCCTCATAAGATAGCACCCTTGATTTCACTTCGAATCCATCCAGTACTCCCAGCAGTATGAGTATGGAACGATAGGCACACTGGCCTGCTTCCTCTACAAGGTCATCATCCATATGCACGATTTTTTCGATTTCCATCTGCTTCAGATAGGAGACCAATTTTTCGTCAAATTCGGCACCCCTTCGGCTGTAACCTGCCGGCGCCTGTCTGCTCAGCCTGTGGGACAAATCACCGCTGCTTATCACTGCGACCTTGCCTTCGCTTTCCTGTATTGCCTGTTGAATGCATTTTCCCATCCTGTAAAGTTCCACAGGCTGAAGCATACCGTATGTTATATGCACAAGTTTGAATTTTGAGTATCTCTTGTGTATGAAATAAAGAGGTACCATGGTACCGTGGTCCAGTTCGGGTGAAAGGCCGTATTTGGCTGCAGTCGTATTGTCCATGGCAATGACGGGTATACCTTCCCCGGCAGCTATTTTCATGATCCTGTGACTGATTCCAATATCTCCGTCCAAAGTCATTTTGATTTCAGGGTGGCCGAAGTCCTTAAAACTTCCCGTAAAACTGCCCTGGTACCCGACTGCCACCGCATCTCTGAATACGGGCCCATGGGGAGTTATTACAATAATAACATCCGGTTTGTCAAGGCTGACCATTCCGGCCACTTCTTCCATTGCCCTTATGGTATCTTCTGCCTTGCGTTCCTCTCCCCTGCCTATCTCCGGTATTATAATCGGCGGATGGGGCAGAAGATAGCATGTCCCTAGTTTCTTCATAATCATCCTCCTCTCCATACATATAATTTCTCACAAGTAAGCAATTATTTATTCATGGGCAAATTCCTCTATAAAATATTTATTTGGATAAATATTTTAATATCCCGATATAAATTGCCCAGGCAATCTTTTCCTGATAATACCCATCGTTCAATAATTTCTCCTCGGCAGGATTTGATAGAAACCCGCATTCCACAAGAACAGCGGGAACCGTGGCGTATTTCAGCAGATACAGATCGGTCCTGGGCTTTGGCTGTCTGTTATTGTTCTTATCCAATACATTTCTCAGTTCTCCCTGGATAATCTCCGCCAGCTCTCTGCTCTCATCGGATGGGCCGTAATAAAAAGTCTGAGCACCATAATACCGGGACTGGGTAAAACTGTTCAGATGTATCAGTATGTTGATGTTGCTCTCACTTTCATCAGCTATCTTTTTTCTCTCATGCAGGTCCTCCCTTTTCTTGTTGGGTGCATCCGGAGAATAAAGCCCGTAATCCCCGTCCCTCGTTAATACTGCAATGCCTCCTCCCTCTTCAACCAGCCTCTTCAACCTTAGTGCAATATCCAGGTTGATTTCGTCCTCGTTCTTCCCTGTACTACCCACAGCTCCCGGATCTCTACCTCCATGACCCGGGTCAATATATATTACTTTGTTTGTTACCGGGAGAAATGTTTCCTCTGTGGTGCCTGAGACATATCCTGCTGCCGATATCCCGAGGGCAGCTACCGCTGTGACTGTAAGTGCAACCAAAATCGTCTTTTTCTTCACAATTATCAATAGCATATGCTATTCCCCCTGAACTGCCTTATCTATACATATATATGTGCATAAAAAAATATAATCACAGTTGCCTGTGATTATATTTTTCAGAGGTTTATTCTTAATTCAAGTTGCATTACATATCCTGCGGCAGTATTTTATTGAGTATAATTCCTACTATTGCACCCAATGCCATTCTGAAACCTGAAAGCTCACTCTCCCCAGGTTTATGGCAATACTGCACCCCCCAGACCCAATACCAGAATTACGGAGGCAATAATCAGGTTCCTGGACTTCTTGAAGTCCACACTGTTTTCAACAACTTCCAAATCGTTATACCACTGTAGTATATATTAATCCAGCAAAAAAGCTGCCTTTTATGCAGCTTTTGTATACAAATATTTAACGTTTTGAAAATTGAGGTGCTCTTCTCGCTTTTTTTAAGCCATATTTCTTTCTTTCCTTCATACGGGGGTCCCTTGTCAGAAAACCCGCTTTCTTGAGGACAGGTTTATAATCCGGGTCAGCCTCCACCAGTGCTCTTGAAATCCCATGCCTTAAGGCACCGGCTTGGCCTGTAAATCCTCCGCCATAAACCTTTGCTAAAACGTCAAACTTGCCCAGGGTTTCTGTTATGGTCAGTGGCTGCTTAACGATAACTTTCAATGTCTCAAGACCGAAAAAGTTGTCTATGTCTCTACCGTTTATAAGTATATTACCTTCACCAGGTACCAGCCTAACCCTGGCCACTGATTTTTTTCTCCTGCCTGTACCAGTATATTGAACCTTGGCCAACAGAGCTTCCTCCTTTCTTCTGCTTTAAAAATCCAGATCCAGTGTTTCCGGCTTCTGCGCCTGGTGATTGTGTTCCGGACCTCTGTATATCTTCAGTTTCTTAACAATTTTTCTTCCCAGCCTGTTATGGGGTATCATTCCCCAGATAGCTTGGTATACCGCTCTTTCCGGCTTTTCCTTCAACAGCTTTCCATAAGACATCTCCTTAAGGCCACCCGGATACCCGGTATGATGCCTGTACATCTTTTGTGACAATTTTTTGCCGGTTAGTCTCACCTCTGCGGCATTAACAATTATTACAAAATCTCCCGTATCCATATGGGGAGAATATATGGGCTTATGTTTGCCTTTCAGTATACTGGCCACCTGACTGGCAAGCCTGCCTAATGTTTTGCCTTTGGCATCCACCACATACCATTTTCTTTCCAGTTGGTCAGATTTAGGCATGAATGTTTTCATAATTATTATCCCTCCTCTTGCTACTGCTTTCAATGACGCAGTTATCCGAATAATGACCCGGGGCTGATAATGGGTCCAGGATCCATAACATATATAGTATAATACGTGCAACCGGGCGTGTCAAGGATTCAGGTTGTAATAAACCTCCTCCAAAAACAGACCCTGGGGTGGAAGGGTGGGACCTGCAAATCTCCTATCCCTTTTTTCCAGTATCTCCTGGATATATCGGGGGGCCATCTTCCCTTTACCCGCTTCCAGCAGGGTACCGCTTATGGCTCTTGCCATATTGTAAAGAAAACCATTGGCTTCTATAACTATATCGATTATTCTTCCCTTTTTTATCACATCTAATAAAAATATGTTTCTAATCCCTGTTCTGGCAGTACTGCCGCTGCTGCAGAAAGATGTGAAATCCTTTTCTCCGGTGAGATATGATGCCCCTTCCCTCATAGCCTCCAGGTCCAGCCTGCCGGGGACAAAGCAGAAATAATTCCTGTAAACGGCACTGGGAAAGGGATTGTTGTAAATACGGTATCTGTATCGCTTTCTTAAGGCATGATACCTGGCGTGAAATTCGGCGGAAACTTCCCCGCAACCTACAACCCTTATATCTGCAGGAAGGACACTGTTCAACGCCAGGGGCAGCTTTGAAACGGGAATAGTGCTGGCAGTTTTAAAGTTGGCCTTCTGGCCCAGGGCGTGTACCCCTGCATCCGTTCTGCCGGCTCCGATAAGATTTACATTCTCTCGGGTTATCTTTTCAATACCCCATTCCAAAACTTCCTGAATGGTTATACCATTTTTCTGTTTTTGCCATCCGTGATAGTTGGTGCCGTCATACTCAATGGTCAGCAATAAATTTCTCATATAGCATCCCTACCAGCCTCTGCTCAAAAAAGTAAGCCCTATCATTGCTGCACCCGCAAATAACGCTAAGTAATCAATGCTGCGCATCACCGACACCTTCATCCTGGTCCGGTTCTTCCCCCCCCTGTAGCACCTCGATTCCATAGCCAGGGCAAGTTCGTCGGCTCGCCGAAATGCACTGATAAATAGCGGTACAAGTAGCGGGATCAGGTTTTTGGCTCTCTTAACCAGATTTCCGCTTTCGAAATCCGCACCTCGAGCCATCTGCGCCTTCATTATCCTGTCTGCTTCGTCCAGGAGAGTAGGAATAAATCTTAATGCAATGGTCATCATCATGGCAAGTTCGTGGGCAGGCACTCCCAGTCTCCTCATTGGAGCCAGAAGATTTTCTATCCCGTCTGTCAGGGCAATGGGTGAAGTAGTCAATGTCAGCAGCGATGCACCTGTAACAAGCAGTATCAGCCTGGACGCCATTCTTGCTGCCTGATAAATCCCTTCCCTTGTTATATCCAGAGGCCCAAGACTATAAAGGATTTCTCCTCCTACCATAAACATATTTACAAATATCGTAAGTAATAATATTATCAGTAAAGGCCTCAGGCCTTTAAAAATATACTTCACCGGTACCCGGGACAACCCCAGTGCCATTAACATGAAGGTCCCGCAGATCAGGTACCCGTACATATTGCCTGCGACAAAAAGAGAAATTATGAATATAAATATGAGAATAATTTTAGTCCTTGCATCCAGCCTGTGTATTATTGATTTTCCAGGGAAGTATTGCCCTATTGTTATGTCTTTGAGCATCTCAATTACCCCTTATGGCTTTCAAAATTTCTCTTTCTGCATCTTCAACGGTAAAAACACCACTTTCAATGGGCCAGCCCTTTTCCTTGAGCCTGACCATCAGGGATGCAACAGATGGAAGTCCCAGCCCTATTTCCTTAAGCCGCAGACCCTGATTGAATACTTCCCGTGGTGTACCTGAAAAGTCTATCCTTCCCTTATCCATCACAACTACCCTGTCGGCTAGCCGCGCCACATCTTCCATGCTGTGGGAAACAAGAATAATGGTGATATTATGCTCTTTATGGAGATGTCTCACCTGGTCCAGGATTTCTTTTTTTCCCTTTGGGTCCAGTCCGGCGGTAGGTTCATCCAGAACCAGATATTTCGGTCTCATGGCAAGAACACCGGCAATGGCCAGTCTCCTGCGCTGACCGCCGCTTAAATCAAAAGGACTCAAGTCTTTTATTTTTGAATACGGCAGTCCTACCAGTTCCAGGGCCCATTTAACCCTTGATTCCAGCCGCTGCTCTTCCAACCCCATATTGGCGGGTCCAAAGGCTATTTCTTTTAAAACAGTCTCTTCAAAAAGCTGGTGTTCCGGATATTGAAAGACCAGACCGATTTTTTGCCTTATAGCGCTCCGCTTATATCCTTTTTCCCAGATATCCTGACCATCAACCATGACTTTTCCCTTTTGGGGTTTTAAAAGCCCGTTAAGATGCTGTATCAGTGTTGACTTCCCCGAACCGGTGTGCCCAATGATCCCTATAAAACTTCCTTCTTCAAAGGATATGTTAATATCTTTTAGCGCTACCTTTTCATAAGGGGTTCCGGCCATATACGTATAGTCTAAATCTGTAACCGTAATTGACATAGCTCCATCACCATTTCATCCTCAGTTAATATGCCTTCAGGCAGGTTTATTCCTGATTCCTTCAACCTGTAAGCCAGTTTTGACAGTTGAGGAACGTCCAGACCGATATTCTCAAGATGATTTACCCTTGAAAATACATCTCTGGGAGCACCCTCCATTACTATCCGTCCTTCATTCATTACCACAACCCTGTCCGCTTCAACAGCTTCTTCCATAAAATGGGTGATATGAATGATAGTGATGCCCTCTTCCTTATTCAGTTTCCTGATTATATCAAGTACCTCGCTTCTTCCACGGGGGTCAAGCATGGCCGTGGCTTCATCCAGAACAATACATTTGGGTCTCATAGCCAGTACCCCTGCAATGGCAACCCTTTGTTTCTGCCCTCCGGAGAGCAGATGGGGTCCATGCGCTCTATAGTCATACATATCCACCATGCTGAGGGCCTGGTCCACTCTCATCCTGATTTTCGACGGTTCAATGCCCTGATTTTCAGGACCGAAGGCCACATCCTCTTCCACGATTGTTGCAACAATCTGGTTGTCAGGATTTTGGAAAACCATTCCCACATGCTGTCTTATATCCCATAGAACAGCATGGTTCCGGGTATCCATACCCATGACCTTTACACTGCCCACAACGGGCAGCAGCAGGGCATTCAGGTGTTTGGCCAGGGTAGATTTTCCTGAACCATTGGGCCCGATGATCGCTACAAATTCTCCTTCTTCAATTCTTAGATTTACGTCCTTTAGAACCCATTTGCCCTCACTAGAGTATCTGAATCTAAGGTCTTCCAGTAATATCTGACAACTCATTATAACCCCTCTTTGAAATTATAATAATATATTTCTCGCTGCAAAATCATACTAACGGGTTGCTTGCTGCCGCGATTACGAATATCCGGCAACATAAATGCCCCATTATAATGAAACAGGGACTAAGTTGCGGTGAAAACTTAATCCCTCCCATGGCTGTCAGACCAGTTCCAGAATTACCATCTCAGCCGCATCTCCTCTTCTGGGGCCCATTCTGACTATCCTGGTATAACCTCCTTCTCTGTCCTGATACTTTGGTGCGATACTGTCAAAAAGGTCTTTAGTTACCGTCTCATCATTAATAAATGCCATTACCTGGCGTTTGGCATGGAGATCTCCTTTTTTAGCCAGAGTGATCATTTTCTCCGCAAGACTCCTGGTCTCTTTTGCCTTGGAAACTGTTGTGGTTATTTTACCTGATTTCAGCAGGCTTGTCACCAGGTTTCTCAGCATTGCATTTCTATGGTCTGTTGTCCGTCCCAGCTTTCTATTCTTAGCCATATCCTTTATCCCTCCTTGCTCAATTACTCGTCACTATTTTTGAGACTTAAGCCCAGTTCGGCAAGTTTGGATTGAACTTCTTCCAGAGATTTTTTGCCCAGATTTCGGACTTTCATCATATCCTCTTCGGTTTTTTGAGTAAGTTCTTCCACGCTATTGATACCTGCCCTCTTCAGACAGTTATATGACCTTACCGATAGGTCAAGTTCTTCAATAGTCATTTCCAGGACCTTTTCCTTCTTATCCTCTTCTTTTTCCACCATTATCTCCACATCGTTTACCTGTTCGGTAAGGGTGATGAAAAGATTCATATGCTCGTTCAGTATCTTGGCGCCTAGTGATACCGCTTCATCAGGGGCTATGCTTCCATCAGTCCATACTTCCAGAGTAAGTCTGTCAAAATCGGTAACCTGGCCCACCCTGGTATTCTCTACCCTGTAATTGACCTTCCGAACAGGGCTGAAAATTGAATCCATTGGTATAGTCCCAATGGGTTGCCCCTGCTCTTTGTTTTTTTCTGCAGAAACGTACCCTCTGCCCTTTTCAAGGGTCAATTCCATATACAGCTTTGTATCGGTTTCCAGGGTTGCAATATGGAGGTCGGGATTCAATATCTCCACATCCCCGTCGTGAATAATATCCGCTGCCTTTACTTCTCCCTCTCCGCTGGCTTCTATCCTGGCAAGCTTGGGCCCCTCACCGTTCAGTTTTACTCTGAGGGATTTAAGATTGAGAACTATCTCGGTCACATCTTCTTTAACACCATTTATAGTAGATAACTCGTGGAGTACACCGTCAATCTTGATAGATGTAACGGCAGCCCCCGGCAATGAAGAAAGAAGCACCCTCCTCAGCGAGTTGCCGAGGGTAATGCCATATCCCCTTTCAAGGGGCTCAATAACAAATTTACCGTATGAGTTGTCGTCACTCTCTTCAATCAATTCCACTCTGGGTTTTTCAATTTCAATCACCAATTAACCCTCCTCACGCACTTGTTTATAACCATCTGAGGGTAACCAATTTTAGCGACAACTACCTTGAATACAGTTCTACTATTAAATGCTCTTCAAGAGGTATATCTATATGCTCTTTTTTGGCCAGTCCCACAACTTTGACTTTCATGCCTTCACTGTTTACTTCAAGCCATTCAGGAGCAACCCTCTGACTGTCGCTAACAAGCTCTTTAATTCTTTCCATACCTTTGCTCTTTTCTTTTACCTCTATGACATCGCCAACTTTAACCAGATAAGATGGAATATCTACCTTTTTGCCGTTTACAGTAAAATGCCCGTGTTTAACCAGCTGTCTTGCTTCTTTTCTTGATGCTGCGAAACCCGCCCTGTAAACAACATTATCTATCCTTCTCTCCAGCAGTTGCAGCAGATTTTCACCTGTAGCACCCTTCATTCTCTCCGCCATTTCAAAATACTTTCTGAATTGCCTTTCCATTACACCATAATATCTCTTGGCCTTCTGCTTCTCCCTCAACTGTATACCATAGCCGGATATCTTTTTCCTGCCCTGTCCATGCTGTCCCGGACCGTAAGATTTTCTGTCAATGGCGCATTTATCAGTATAGCACCTGTCTCCTTTCAGATATAGCTTCATGCCTTCTCTCCGGCACAACCTACAAACGGGACCTGTATATCTTCCCATAATGTTCTGAACCTCCTGCCTTTATAATTATACCCTTCTTCTCTTGGGGGGCCTGCATCCGTTATGCGGAATAGGAGTTACGTCTTTTATCAGACTTACTTCCAGCCCCGCAGCCTGCAAGGACCTGATAGCCGCTTCCCTTCCTGCGCCGGGCCCTTTAACATACACTTCCACCATTTTCAGACCATGTTCCATAGCATCCTTTGCAGCCGCTTCCGCTGCCATCTGAGCTGCAAAAGGAGTGGATTTTCTTGACCCCTTGAAACCAAGCTTACCAGCGCTTGCCCACGAAAGAGCATTGCCCTGAAGGTCTGTTAGGGTTACCACAGTATTATTGAATGTAGATTTAATATGAGCCTGACCTCTCTCTATATTCTTTCTTACCCGTTTTCTGGTTCTTCTTCTTGGTCTCGCTGCCATTCGACTTGCCTCCTTCCGGATTTATTTCTTCCTTCTAACCCCTACTGTTCTCTTCGGACCTTTCCGGGTCCTGGCATTATTCTTGGTGGTTTGCCCTCTAACCGGCAGCCCTCTTCTGTGTCTGATCCCTCTGTAACATCCTATATCCATTAACCGCTTGATATTCATATTGACTTCCCGGCGAAGGTCACCTTCAACCTTGCAGCTTTTATCTATTATCTCCCTTAACTTACTTACTTCGGCTTCGGTTAAATCCTTGACCCTTGTATCCGGATTCACGCCGGCCTCTGCCAGTATCTTCTTAGAGGTTGCCCTGCCAATACCAAATATATAGGTAAGCCCGATCTCAATCCTTTTATCTCTGGGCAGGTCAATTCCAGCAATCCTAGCCATCTGTTCAATACACCTCCTATATTGGACTATCCTTGTTTTTGCTTGTGTTTAGGGTTTTCACAGATAATCATTACTTTGCCCTTCCGTTTGATTATCTTGCACTTCTCGCATATAGGCTTAACTGATGGTCTCACTTTCATTTCAGTACATACCCTCCCTTAGCTTTTGCCCCGCCATACTATTCTGCCCCTTGTGAGGTCATAGGGGGACAATTCTATCGTTACCTTATCCCCGGGAAGAATCCTGATATAATGCATCCTCAGTTTTCCCGAGACATGAGCAAGAATTTTATGACCGTTATCCAGTTCAACCTGAAACATGGCATTGGGCAATGCCTCCACAACCCTGCCTTCCACTTCAATAACATCTTTTTTCGCCATCAGGTAATCAAACCTCCATTCCCCAAATCCTTATAAATACCCCAGATTTTTGAGATGCCTCCGCAACTCGGCATTGGTGATTTTTTCACCCTGCTCCAGCTTTTCTTTTATACTATCCAGTACGATGTTCATCTTTGAGACATGTTTTGTTTTCTTTTTTTTGGGTTTATCCATCTTCCTCAAGTCACCGTCAGCCAGAAGCAGGTGCTCACTGTCTACAATATCCACGATAACAAAATACCTGTCTTTATCCCGTCCAGCCCTGGATTTTACAATCTGGCCGGGACACAGATCACCGTCATACACCCCATACACCTCCCTCAACCTTTAAGGCCTGGTAAGTATCCGGGGACCATTTTCAGTTATGGCTACTGTATGCTCAAAATGAGCAGATAGACTGCCATCCATAGTAACAACAGTCCAGCTATCCCTGAGGGTCTTAACATGATATTTGCCTGCATTCACCATGGGTTCAATAGCCAGAACCATTCCTTCCTTTAATCTGGGGCCTTTGCCCGGTATGCCAAAGTTAGGGACCTGAGGGTCTTCATGCATGTTCTGCCCTATGCCATGACCGACATAATCCCTGACTACAGCATATCCGTTATCTTCAACATGTTTTTGTATGGCATGGGATATATCCGAGAGCCTGTTTCCTTCTACTGCCGTTTCTATTCCCTTGTACAGACTCTGTTCGGTCACTTCAAGCAGTTTTTTCGCCTCCTGCGAAATATCCCCCACCGGACTGGTGAAAGCAGCATCTCCGCAATACCCGTTATATACCACGCCGATATCAATGCTGATAATATCACCGTCTTCCAGGACTCGGGAACCGGGTATTCCGTGTACTACCTGTTCGTTTATTGAAGTACATATGCTTGCAGGAAATCCCCTGTAGCCTTTGAAAGCAGGAACAGCGCCTGACCTTATTATGAAGTCTTCCGCCAGTCTATCCAGTTCTTTGGTAGTTATGCCGGGTTTTATGACCTCTTTCAGCATTTCCTGTACCCCGGCCACTATACGTCCTGCTTCCCTCATTATATCCAATTCCATAGCAGATTTAAGTATAATCATTAAATCTCTCTCCCTATGGATTGAGTAATATCATCAAAAACCTTCTCGATTTCCTGTTGTCCGTTAATATTTGCCAGCAACCCTTTATCCTTGTAATACTGAATTAAAGGCTGCGTTTGTTCCAGGTAAACTTCTATCCTCTTTACCACAGTTTCCTTTTTATCGTCATCCCGCTGGATGATTTCTCCGCTACATACATCGCATGCCCCTTCACGGCCAGGAGGATTATACTTCACATGGTAGGTAGCTCCACAATTCTTGCACACCCTCCTGCCTACGGCTCTTTCTATCAGTACATCCTTTGCCACATCAATATTTATCACTTTATCCAGCCTTGCATCCATCTCTTCAAGAACTTCATCCAGGGCGTTTGCCTGTGGTGCGGTTCTGGGAAAACCATCCAGCAAAAACCCGTCTTTACAATCTTCCTGCATAATCCTGTCCTTGACTATTGCCACTACTACCTCATCCGGAACCAGCAGGCCTTTGTCCATGTATTCCTTCGCCTTTAGCCCCAGAGGAGTATTTTTCTTCAGGTTCTGTCTGAATATATCTCCGGTGGATATATGGGGAACATTGTATTTCTCGACTATTTTGGCCGCCTGGGTACCTTTACCGGCACCGGGAGGACCCATTATCACCAAACGCATGATTATCATCTCCTATTTAAGGAATCCCTGATAATGCCTCATAAGCATCTGGGCTTCTATCTGCTTCATGGTTTCCAAAGCCACACCCACAACAATCAGCAGGGCTGTTCCTCCGAAGTACACCTTCAAACCGGTAAACTTCATGAGTATTACCGGCAGAACCACGATAAGCACCAGAAATAAGCCTCCCACCAGTGTAATTCTGCTTAATACCCTGTTAATAAAATCGGTAGTGGGTTTGCCAGGCCTGATCCCCGGTATGAACCCGCCATACTTCTTTAAATTATTGGACACCTCTATCGGATTAAAAGTAATGGCAGTATAGAAATATGTGAAAAATACTATTAACGCGGCATTGAATGCCGTATGAGCAAAACCGCCCCATGCAAAATATTTCTGCATGAAAAGGTTAAAACCGCTGTTGGGAAAGAAGGCCCCGATCGTCTGGGGAAATGCCAGTAATGATGTCGAAAATATTACCGGTATTACCCCGGCCTGGTTTACCCTTAAAGGTATATGAGTGCTGTGTCCCCCGTACATTTTTCTGCCTACCACTCTTTTTGCATATTGTACCGGTATCCTTCGCTGTCCCTGCTGTATTGCCACAACTCCTGCTATAACCAGTACGGCTCCCAAAGCAAACAATATTATCTCAAAAAGATTTGTAGTGCCTACCTTATAGTACTGGTATATCTTGGCCAGCCCGTCCGGCAGCCTGGAAATGATACCTGCAAAGATTATGAGTGAAATACCGTTGCCTATACCCTTATCGGTTATCTGCTCACCCAGCCACATGAGAAAAGCCGTGCCGGCTGTCAGTGTAATGGCAACTATTGCTATATTCAGGGGAGTAGCCGCATAAAGGGCCCCTCTCATGCCAAGGCTTAAACCGATACTCTGTACCAGAGCCAATATTACAGTACCGTATCTTGTATACTGGGCAATCTTTTTCCTGCCTTCTTCTCCCTCTTTAGCCAGTTGCTCCAGCCTAGGAATAGCAATAGTCAGTAGCTGCATGATTATTGATGCAGTAATATAAGGGGTTATACTCAGAGCAAATATGGTAAAATTCTTAAAGGCTCCCCCCGACACCACATCAAAAAACCCTAGCAGACCGCCTTTTTCCACTATTTCCTGAATATACGCCCTGTTTATACCTGGAACGGGAATGAACGCCCCCACTCTGAAGATGATGAGCATAGCGATGGTAAATGATATCCTCTTGCGTAAATCAGGAATTTTCCATGCATTCCTCAGGGTTTCCAGCACTTATATCACCTCAGCCTTTCCCCCTGCAGCCTCTATCTTTTCAGCTGCCGATCTGGTAAATTTGTGAGATTTTACAGTAAGTCTTTTGTTTAAATCCCCATTACCCAATATCTTAATGCCGTCCTGTACTTTTTTGACCAATCCTGCATCTATCAAGAGTTCAGGGGTTACCTCGGTTCCATCTTCGAACATATTGAGCTTTTCCACATTAATAGTGGAATATACTTTTTTGAAAATATTTGTAAATCCTCTTTTGGGTATTCTCCTGTATAAAGGCATCTGACCCCCTTCAAAACCGGGTCTTACGCCACCCCCCGAACGGGACTTCTGCCCTTTATGTCCTCTGCCTGAAGTCTTCCCGGAACCGGAACCTATTCCTCTCCCAACCCTTTTGCCACGGGTTTTCGCACCGTCAGCAGGTTTGAGTTCGTGCAGCTTCATAGCGACACCTCCTTAGTTTACCTCTTCTACCTCTACCAGATGCTTGACTTTATTAATCATACCTCTAATCTGAGGTATATCTTCATGTTCGACTACCTGCCTGATCTTCTTAAGACCCAGAGCTTCTACCGTCGCCTTCTGACCTTTGTTGCATCCAATTATACTTCTTACCAGCTTCACTTTTAGCTTTGCCAAGGTTAATCTCCCCCTAACCCAGTATTTCTTCCACAGTCTTGCCTCTGGTTCTAGCCACTTGTTCTACGGTTTTTAATCGGGCGAGGCCTTCCATTGTAGCGTTGACCATATTCCTAGGGTTATTTGATCCAAGGGATTTTGCCCTGATATCGCGAATACCGGCGCACTCCAGTACCGCCCTTGCGGGTCCACCGGCTATTACACCGGTACCTTCCGCACCGGGCATCAACAGCACCCTGCCTGCACCAAACTGTCCTACAATTTCGTGTGGAATTGTGGTTCCTACAATAGGTACTGTTATCATGCTCTTCTTGGCACTTTCTACAGCCTTCCGTATTGCCTCGGGCACTTCCACCGCTTTACCGGTTCCCACGCCTACTTTCCCCTTTTGGTCTCCTACAACCACAAGGGCATTGAACCTGAAATTTCTGCCGCCCTTAACAACCTTTGTTACACGTCCTATACTAACAACCTTTTCCACAAGGTCGGATTTAGTCTCATTGTCTTTTGGTCTGTTTCGCATTTACTTCCCTCCCTTTTCTAGAAGTTCAAGCCTGCATCCCTGGCTGCATCTGCCAGTGCCTTAACTCTGCCGTGATACTTATATCCGCCTCTGTCAAAAACCACATCTTTGATACCTTTTTCCAGGGCTCTTTTGGCAACCAGTTCGCCAACCACTGCGGCTGCATCTACATTATACGGTTTTTCAACCTTTTCCTTAACCTCTTTTTCAAGGGTAGAGGCAGACGCTAGGGTTGTTCCGTTGTCGTCATCTATTAGCTGGGCGTATATTTGCTTTAAACTTCTATACACATTGAGTCTTGGTTTCAGAGCCGTTCCATGGATTTTATTCCTGACTCTCATGTGCCTTTTCTTTCTGGCCTCGTTCCTGCTTGCTTTATTAATCAACGCCCTTCACTCCCTTCTTACCTATTTAGCTGTTTTACCTTCTTTTCGCCTGATGTATTCGTCCTGGTATCTGATGCCCTTACCCTTATACGGCTCGGGTTCCCTTACACTGCGTATCTTCGCCGCATAGTTTCCTACCTTCTGTTTGTCAATACCCTTTACTATAATCTTGTTGTTGCCTTCCACTTCAACGTTTATACCCTCAGGGTCTTCCATCTCAACGGGATGGGAATACCCAACGTTTAAAACAAGTTTCTTACCCTGTTTCTGCGCTCTGTATCCTACTCCGTGGATTTCAAGGACTTTTTGATAGCCCTTGGTAACCCCTTCAACCATATTGGCAATAAGGGACCGGGTTAACCCGTGCAGGGATTTATGGGCCTTATTGTCTGAAGGCCTTTTTACTATAAGCTGGGCGTCCTGACTTAATATCTCCATGTCTTTGTGCATCTTGCCCTCCAGTTTGCCCAGGGGACCTTTAACGGTAATATGGTTTTTTTCGCCGATTGTTACCTCAACATCTTTGGGTATTTCTACCGGTAACCTGCCTATCCTTGACATAGTCACACCACCTCCTATTAACTACCAGACGTAACAGATAACCTCTCCTCCGGTGCCTTCTTTTCTGGCCTGCTTGTCGGTCATAATGCCCTTTGATGTGGACATTATGGCTATACCAAGTCCTCCGAGCACCCTGGGAATCTCATCCTTATTGACATAAACCCTCAATCCGGGTTTGGATATTCTTTTCAGCCCGCTTATAACCTTTCCCTGACCGGATTCATATTTCAGTTCTATTTTTATTGTCCCCTGGTTGTCATCCTCAATAACCTCGTATCCCTTGATGAACCCTTCTTCAAGCAAGATTTCCGCAATTGCCTTCTTAATGTTTGAAGCAGGTATTTTTACAACAGGATGTTTAACAGTATTCGCATTCCTTATACGGGTCAGCATATCTGCAATAGGGTCAGTCATTACCATATATCACTACCTCCTCCCGTTATATCCTTACCAGCTGGCTTTTTTGACACCGGGAATTTCACCTTTATAGGCAAGCTCCCTGAAACAAATCCTGCATATGCCAAATTTCCTTAAATATGCATGAGGTCTGCCGCATATTTTGCATCTATTATAAGCCCTGGTACTGAATTTAGGCTTCCTTTGCTGTTTTGCTATCATGGATTTTTTGGCCACTTAACCTATCCCTCCTCCATTTATTTTCTAAATGGCATTCCCATTAATCGCAACAATTCCCTCGCCTCTTCATCAGTTTTTGATGTTGTGACTATTACTACGTCAAGACCTCTTATCTTGTCAATCTTGTCATAGTCTATTTCCGGGAAAATGAGCTGCTCTTTTATGCCGAGGGCATAGTTGCCTCTACCGTCAAAGGCATTGGGCGATACCCCTCTGAAATCCCTCACCCTTGGCAGGGCTATATTCAGCAGCTTATCAAGAAACTCATACATTCTATCTCCCCTAAGAGTAACCTTGCAGCCTATGGACATACCTGTACGTATTTTAAAAGCAGCAACAGATTTTTTTGCTTTGGTCACTACCGGTTTTTGACCGCTGATAACAGTCAGGTCATTTACTGCGGCTTCAAGGACCTTCGGGTTTTCCTTGGCTTCACCTACTCTCATGTTGAGGACAACTTTAACAACTCTCGGGACTTCCATTATACTGCTGTATCCAAATTTGTCCATAAGTGCAGGTACAACCTCATTAAGATATTTATCTTCAAGTCGTGGCATCAGACTACCTCCTTTCGCGCCTACCCTCTATTTATCGAGAGTTTCTTCACAGCTCTTGCAATATCTCACTTTAGTACCGTCTTTTAATATTTTCTTGCCTATCCTCCTGCCCTTCTTGCATCTGGGGCAGTATAGCAGGACATTCGAGGCATCTATGGGCCCTTCCTGATGAATTATTCCGCCTTGCTGAAGCTGACGGGTCGGCCTTACGTGCTTTGTAAGCATATTAACGCCTTCAACAATTACACGGTTTTGTTTAGGAAAAGCTGTTAGAATTTTCCCCTTTTTACCTTTATCCTTACCGGCAATCACTTCAACCATATCGCCTTTTTTTATATTCATTTTGTCCCTTACCATAAACAGCCACCTCCTTTATTAAAGAACCTCAGGAGCAAGAGAGACTATTTTCATGAAATCCTTGTCCCTCAGTTCTCTGGCAACGGGGCCAAATATCCTTGTGCCTCTGGGCTGCCTGTCATTACCAATTATGACAGCTGCGTTTTCATCAAACCTTATGGTACTCCCGTCGCGTCGCTTTATGCCGCGGGTAGTTCTTACAACAACCGCTTTTACTACGTCTCCTTTTTTAACAACACCTCCGGGTGTTGCATCTTTAACAGTAACTACTATGACATCGCCTATATTGGCATACTTCTTCCCGGACCCTCCCAGCACTTTGATGCATAGCAATTCCTTGGCACCGGAATTGTCTGCCACTTTAAGACGGGTTTCTGCCTGAATCATCCTAGCAACCTCCTTTCGACACAAAAATAGTCACTGTGCCTTTTCCACTATCTCTACCAGTCTCCATCTTTTTTCCCTGCTTAAAGGCCGGGTCTCTGCAATCTTGACCTTGTCCCCGACCCTGCATTCATTGTTTTCATCATGGGCTTTGAACTTTGTAGTCCTTTTAATAAACTTACCATAAAGAGGATGCCTGATACGGGTTTCTACTGCAACCACAACGGTTTTATCCATTTTGTCACTGACAACCCGGCCTATCCTGGTCTTCCTGTGCCCTCTTTTCATGCCCATATACCTCCTTCCACAAAGGATTATGCCTTAGCTTTTTCCAGTTCTCTTTCACGCATGATAGTCTTTATGCGTGCAATTGACTTTCTAACACTCTTTATTCTTAAGGGGTTATCCAACTGTCCGGTGGCCAGCTGGAACCTCAGATTGAAAAGTTCGTCTTTGAATTCTTGCAATTTTTTCTCCAGTTCCTGAGTGGACATATCTCTGATTTCTTTAGCTTTCATTTGCCTCACCACCCAATTCTTCACGTTTTACAAATTTGCATTTTACCGGAAGTTTATGCATGGCAAGTCTCATCGCCTCCCGGGCAATCTCTTCACTTACGCCCGCTATTTCAAACATAACTCTTCCGGGCTTTACAACGGCTACCCAGTATTCAGGAGCCCCTTTACCAGAACCCATCCGGGTTTCGGCAGGTTTTTGGGTAACCGGCTTGTCTGGAAATATTTTAATCCAGACCTTCCCGCCCCTTTTTATATACCTGGTCATGGCTACCCTGGCAGCCTCTATCTGATTGGAAGTAATCCAGCCCGGTTCAGTAGCCTGCAACCCATATTGACCGTAAGATATTGAATTGCCCCGGTTAGCCTTGCCCTTCATTCTACCTCGATGAACTCTCCTGCGCTTAACCCTTTTCGGCATCAACATTTACCTTCCTCCTCTCCTGCCTGCTACTATTTTTCAACTTTTGCTTTTGGCAGAACTTCTCCTTTATAGATCCATACCTTAACGCCTATTTTCCCGTATGTGGTGTTTGCCTCTGCGAATCCGTAATCAATATCAGCCCTCAAAGTCTGCAGCGGGATGGTACCCTCACTGTAGCCTTCGCTTCTTGCTATTTCAGCACCGCCGAGCCGCCCGGATACCATGGTCTTGATACCTTTGGCGCCTGCCCGCATAGACCTTTGTATGGACTGTTTCATTGCTCTACGGAATGAGATCCTTCTCTCAAGCTGAGAAGCAATGTTCTCTGCAACCAGCTGGGCGTTCACTTCCGGTGTCTTCACTTCCACAATATTGACAAAAACATTCTTGCCGGTAATCTGTTCCAGTTCTTTCCTGAGTTCTTCCACACCGGTACCGCCTTTACCGATTACCATCCCGGGTTTTGCGGTATGGATATTTATCTTTATCCTGTTGGCAGCCCTCTCTATCTCCACGTTGGCTATTCCGGAAGTATAGAATTTAGCCTTTATATAGTTTCTCACCTTATGGTCCTCAATCAGAAGACCTGAAAAGTCCTTCTTGTTTGCGTACCATTTAGAGCTCCAGTCTTTTATTATGCCTACTCTAAGTCCGTGAGGACTTACCTTTTGGCCCACTAAAATTCCCCTCCTTTTACTCTTTTTCCTTAAGCGTTACCGAAATATGCGAAGTTCTCTTCCTTATCATATTGGCACGACCCATGGCCCTTGGTCTGAACCTTTTCAAGGTTGGACCCTGATTGGCATATATTTCGGCAATATAAAGGTTATCCGGATTCATGTCATAATTGTTTTCAGCGTTGGCTGCTGCGGATTTAATCAGCTTCTCCAAAATGACCGCCGCTTTTTTGGGGGTATATCTCAGTATTGCAAGGGCTTCATTCACTTTTTTGCCCCTTATCAAATCTATGACCAGCTTAACCTTTCTGGATGATATTCTAACATGTCTGACATGTGCCCTGGCTTCCAATTTTACACCCTCCTTTCATCTACTTGAGCGCAGTTGACCGCTCGGTGTGATCACCGTGACCTCTAAAAGTTCTTGTAGGTGCAAATTCTCCAAGCTTATGTCCCACCATTTCTTCGGTTATATATATCGGAACATGTTTCCGCCCGTCATGAACGGCAATGGTATGTCCCACCAGTTCCGGAAAGATCGTGGACCTCCTGGACCAGGTTTTGATTACCTTCTTGTCGCCCTTCTTATTCATAGCCTTTATTTTCTTCAAGAGCTTCTCGTCAATATACGGACCTTTTTTCAATGATCTACCCATGAAAGCACCTCCTTCGATCTTGTGTTACTTGCGCCTCTTGATAATAAACTTGTCACTGGCCTTATTCTTCTTCCTGGTCTTGTAACCGAGGGTCGGTTTACCCCAGGGGGTAACAGGTCCAGGTCGTCCGATAGGCGCTCTTCCTTCCCCACCACCATGGGGGTGATCTACCGGATTCATGACAGAGCCCCTGACAGTGGGTCGGATGCCTTTATGCCTTGAGCGTCCGGCTTTTCCTATAGTAATGTTTTCATGTTCAACATTTCCCACCTGGCCGATGGTAGCCTTGCAATTCACATTAACAAGCCTTACTTCACCGGAAGGCAACCTTACATGGGCATATTTACCTTCCTTTGCCATCAACTGGGCAGAATTTCCCGCAGCCCTGACAAGCTGGCCGCCTTTACCCGGTTTCAGTTCAATATTATGAATAATGCTACCGACAGGTATATTGGTCAGCGCCAGGGCGTTACCCACTTTAATATCTGCATCCGGCCCTGACATTACAATATCCCCCACTTTTAAACCCAGTGGAGCGATTATATATCTTTTTTCTCCATCTGCATAGTGCAGCAGAGCAATATTAGCGCTCCTGTTGGGGTCATATTCGATTGTAGCCACTTTAGCCGGAACACTGTCTTTATCCCTTTTGAAATCGATTATTCTAAATTTTCTCTTATGTCCCCCACCTCTGTGACGAACAGTAATCCTTCCGTATACGTTCCTCCCGCCGCTTTTCTTCAGGTCAACCAGCAGGGATTTTTCCGGCTGGTCCGAAGTTATCTCGGCAAAATCGGAAACCGTCATATGCCTTCTGGCGGGCGATGTAGGCTTAAACTTTCTAACTGCCATAGCATTTACCTCCTTACAGTTTACATGCCTTCGAAGAATTCAATCCCTTTACTGCCTTCTTCCAGCTTTACAATAGCTTTTTTCCAGCTGGGCCTTCTGCCAACATTTCTGCCCATGCGTCGCATCTTGCCGGTATAGTTCATAACATTGACTTTCTCTATGTTTACACCGAACAGTTCTTCTATGGCTTTCTTTATTTCAATCTTGTTGGCATTTTTACTAACAACAAATGTGTATTTTCTTTCTTCCATGTCTTTCATGCTTCTTTCAGATATTATGGGACGTATTATTATGTCCTGAGGGGCTTTCACTGAGCATACACCTCCTCAATGGCTTCAACAGCATCTTTGGTAATAATAAAGCTGTCATATTTTAATATATCGAATACATTAAGATTGTTAACGGGGATGGTTTTAACCCCGGGAATATTCCTTGCGGATTTTTCAACCGCTTCGTCCTTGCCCTTAAGAACTATCAGGGCCTTTCGGTCAACCTTAAGATTATCAAGTACCTTAACTATGAATTTTGTTTTAGGCTGTTCCATAGAAAAGGCATCCAAAACAATAATTTCATTATTGGCCGCCTTTGAGCTAAGGGCAGACAGCATTGCCTGCCTTCGCATTTTTTTAGGCATCTTCTTGGAGTAATCCCTCGGCTTTGGAGCAAAAACCACTCCACCGCCGGGCCAGAGAGGAGATCGTATAGTACCGACCCTTGCCCTGCCTGTACCTTTCTGTCTCCAGGGTTTTCGGCCCCCTCCCCTTACTTCCGACCTGGTCCTGGCCGATTGGGTCCCCTGTCTTTGATTGGACAAATATACCTCAACCGCCTGGTGCAGGAGCGGCATATTTATATTAACTCCGAAAATTTCCTCTTTTAAATTCATTTCGCCTACCTGCTTGCCCTCTGTGTTGTACATCGCAACTTTTGGCATAGTCCTTCCTCCTTTCCGCAAAACTTTCTTAAGCTTTCACCGTATCTCTGATTATTAATAGTCCGCCTTTTGGTCCGGGCACTGCACCTTTTACCAGCATGATGTTGTGTTCAGGGTCTACCTTGACCACCTCCAGATTAAGGACGGTCACTTTTTCGCCACCCATTCTCCCGGGAAGTTTCTTCCCCTTGAATGTCCTGGAGGGAGCGGCCGAACCTCCCATTGATCCAACTCCCCTGTGATATTTGGAGCCATGAGTCATAGGACCCCGGCCTTGATTCCATCTTTTAATAACTCCCTGGAAACCTTTTCCTTTGGAAATCCCTGTGATATCCACTTTATCTCCGGACTGGAAAACATCTACTTTGATTTCCTGTCCCACTTCGAAGTCCTGAGCATTTTGGAACTTGAACTCTCTAAGGTGCTTTTTATACTCTACACCCGCTTTATCAAAATGACCCTTTTCAGGTTTATTGGTTCTGGCCGGCTTTTTGTCTTCAAAACCCACCTGTACGGCTTCATATCCTTCCCTGTCAATTGTTCGGCTCTGGACCACTTTAACGGGTCCTGCCTTTATTACCGTTACCGGTATAATATTACCTTCATCATCAAATACTTGTGTCATTCCTATTTTTTTCCCAAGTATACCTTTTTGCATTTGCTGCACCTCCTACATTTATTAGCGGATTACCCGTCTGTTCAGGCAATCATAATAATCAGTCTACAATTTAATCTCAATATCCACACCAGCGGGCAGGTCAAGTCTCATCAGCGAGTCCACCGTTTTGGGTGTAGGATTATGGATATCTATCAGTCTCTTATGGGTCCTTATTTCGAACTGTTCCCTTGAATCTTTGTACTTATGAGGCGCCCTCAGTATAGTTACAACATCCTTATCAGTGGGCAGCGGTACCGGTCCGGATACCTTTGCACCTGTTTTCTTGGCAGTCTCAACTATTTTTTTTGCTGACTGGTCCAGTGTAGAATGGTCGAAAGCTTTTAACCGAATACGTATCTTTTGTTTAGCCATAATATTGTTCCCTCCTTTTAAATCGTACGTTTTTTGCGCACGACCGGGTTCCATATACACACATCCAGGCGTTCCTATTTTTTTTTATAATTGTAGTATAGAAACCCTGTCGTCCCATTCGAGATGTGGACATACTCCACAGAAATTACCCGGATATACCGGCAACCTCCTGTTTCATCACGTACCATTTGCAACTCTTATATTTTATAATATTTTACTAATATTATCAATACTTGCTTTGACGCTATCTTACCCTTTACTCCTTCCTTGTTAACTGCCGGAAAAGTACATTTCCCCATGCACTTAATAAGGAATACAAGCCGGTGCTTTTGCACCGGCGCAGCATCCTACTCGCTGACTTTGGTTACAACCCCTGCTCCTACTGTTCTTCCGCCTTCCCTTATTGCAAATCTTAAGCCTTCTTCTATGGCGATAGGAGTTATAAGTTTTACTTTCATTGCCACATTATCACCAGGCATGCACATCTCCACTCCCTCGGGTAGCTCTATGCTGCCTGTCACATCTGTTGTCCTGAAATAAAACTGGGGTCTGTACCCGTTGAAGAACGGTGTATGTCTTCCACCCTCTTCCTTGGTCAGTACGTATACCTCTGACTCAAACTCTGTATGCGGCTTTATGGTGCCCGGCTTGGCCAGTACCTGTCCCCTCTCTATCTCGTCACGCTGTACTCCTCTCAGCAGTACCCCTATGTTGTCTCCTGCCACTCCTTCGTCCAGCAGCTTCCTGAACATCTCTACCCCTGTTACCACTACTGTCCTGGTCTCTTCGGTCAGTCCTACTATCTCTACCTGATCCTGTACTTTTACTTTCCCTCTGTCAACTCTCCCTGTGGCAACGGTTCCCCTGCCTGTTATGCTGAATACGTCCTCCACAGGCATCAGAAACGGTTTATCGGTATCCCTCTCAGGGGTCGGTACATACTCATCCACCGCTTCCATCAGTTCCATAATTGCATTGGCCCATTCGCTGTCCGGATCTTCCAGTGCCTTTAATGCTGAACCTTTTATTATCGGTATATCGTCTCCCGGAAATTCATATTCGCTTAACAGGTCCCTTACTTCCATCTCCACCAGCTCTACCAGCTCTTCATCGTCCACCATGTCCACTTTGTTCAGGAATACCACTATGTAGGGTACGTTAACCTGTCTTGCAAGCAGTATATGCTCTCTGGTCTGCGGCATGGGTCCGTCTGCTGCGGATACCACCAGTATTGCTCCGTCCATCTGGGCGGCACCGGTTATCATGTTCTTTACATAGTCCGCATGACCGGGACAGTCTACGTGGGCATAGTGCCTCTTGTCTGTCTCGTACTCAACATGGGCTGTGGATATGGTTATACCCCTTTCTTTCTCCTCCGGCGCCTTGTCTATCTGGTCAAATGCCGTAGCCACTGCTCCACCCTTCTTTGCCAGTACATATGTTATTGCTGCTGTCAGTGTGGTCTTGCCGTGGTCTACGTGACCTATTGTTCCCACATTTACGTGGGGCTTAGTCCTTTCATATTTTGCTTTTCCCATATTATTCTCCTCCTTAGAGTAAAATATTTTAAGAAAAAGGAGCCAGTACAGAAATACTGACATGCCTCCCCTGTCATACTATTTCAGTAATTGATCCGAAATATTTTTGGGTACTACTTCATAATGGCTGAAATGCATTGTATAGGTACCCCTGCCCTGGGTCCTGGACCTGAGGTCGGTGGCATATCCGAACATTTGAGCCAATGGCACGTATCCCCTGACAACCTGGGCTCCCGCCCTTGTCTCCATGCCCTCTACCCTTCCTCTTCTACCGCTGATATCACTCATTACGTCTCCCATATACTCTTCAGGGACCATTACCTCTATCTTCATAACAGGCTCAAGCAGCACGGGATTTCCTTTTCTCATACCTTCCTTAAAAGCAAGGGATCCTGCTATTTTAAAAGCCATCTCAGATGAGTCTACCTGGTGATAAGAACCATCCACAAGAGTAGCCCTGATATCCAACACCTTATAACCGCCAAGTATACCATTTTCCATTGCTTCCTTTATTCCTGCGTCCACCGCCGGGATATACTCCTTGGGTATGGTGCCTCCCACTATTTTATTGACAAATTCATATCCCCCGCCGGGCTCAAGGGGTTCGAATTCCACCACAACATGGCCGTACTGCCCCCTGCCTCCCGATTGTCTGATAAATTTACCTTCCGCAGTGGTCTTGGCGGTAATGGTTTCCTTGTAGGAAACCTGAGGTTTTCCGACATTGGCTTCAACTTTGAATTCCCTCAGCAATCTGTCAACAATGATTTCCAGATGCAGTTCTCCCATTCCTGATATGATTGTCTGTCCCGTCTCCTCGTCTGTATAAGTCTTGAATGTGGGGTCCTCTTCTGCCAGCTTCTGCAGGGCTATGGTCATCTTATCCTGGCCTGCCTTTGTTTTGGGCTCAATGGCTACCGAAATAACCGGTTCTGGGAACTCCATGGATTCAAGAATAATAGGATATTCCTCACTGCACAGTGTATCCCCTGTGGACGTGTTTTTCAATCCAACGGCCGCGGCAATATCACCGGCATGTACTTCCGCAACCTCTGTACGGTTATTGGCATGCATCAGAAGGATTCTTCCTATTCTTTCCTTGTTGCCTCTGGTGGAATTAAATATATAGGAACCTGTCTTTAGTACGCCCGAATATACCCTGAAGAAAGTCAATTTCCCTACATAGGGGTCTGTCATTATTTTGAAGGCCAACGCAGAAAATGGCTCATCGTTAGACGCCTTTCTCTCCACGTCCTCCTGACTGTCGGGTGCCACCCCTTTAACCGGGGGTATATCAATAGGTGAAGGCAGAAAGTTTACAATAGCATCCAGCAGTAATTGTACGCCCTTGTTTTTATAGGATGAACCACACAAAACCGGGATTATATCTACATTTAATGTGGCCTGCCTTAGAGCACTGGTTATGTCTTTGCTTGATATCTCCTTACCGTCAAGGTACTTCACCAGCAGGTTTTCATCGTAATCCGCCAGTGCCTCAAGCATTATAGTCCTATAATCATTTGCCAGTCCAGCCATGTCTTCGGGTATATCCTTGGCCTCGCTTCTGGTACCTAAATCATCCAGATAATAAATAGCCTTCATGGATATAAGGTCTACAATACCATTAAAATTATCTTCTTTGCCTATCGGAAGCTGCACAGGAATTGGATTTGCCCCCAGACGGCTTTTCATCATCTCTATTACATTAAAATAGTCTGCCCCAACAATATCCATTTTGTTAACATATGCAATCCTTGGGACATTATACTTGTCCGCCTGACGCCATACAGTTTCCGATTGGGGCTCAACGCCTCCTTTAGCGCAAAATATAGCAACCGAACCGTCGAGGACACGCAGGGACCTTTCAACCTCTACCGTGAAATCCACGTGCCCTGGCGTATCGATAATATTAATCTGATGGTCCTTCCAGTAAGCTGTTGTAGCAGCAGATGTTATGGTTATGCCCCGCTCCTGTTCCTGCTCCATCCAGTCCATAGTTGCCGCGCCATCATGCACTTCACCCATTTTATGAACTTTTCCGGTATAGAACAGTATACGCTCAGTGGTAGTGGTTTTACCCGCATCTATATGGGCCATTATACCAATGTTTCTAACTTTTTCAAGCACAAATTGCCTAGGCACGGTTCCTGCTCCTTTCGTCTTATAATCTGCCATGATGTCCTCGAAAAACATAACTGATTATAGGGAAAACATTAGATATCCTCGAGGTAAACAGCCGCAGCACCCAAATGGAAAAACTCTCCGCCCGGATGCCGGGCCAAATACATATTACCATCGATAGTGCGCAAATGCCTTATTGGCTTCAGCCATTTTATGGGTATCTTCTCTTTTCTTAACACTGGCACCGGTATTGTTCATGGCGTCTATTATCTCTGCCGCCAGTCTTTCTTTCATGGTTTTCTCTCCCCTCTTGCGGGAGTAATTCACCAGCCATCTAAGTCCCAGAGCCAGACGCCTGTCGGCTCTTACTTCAACAGGAACCTGGTAAGTGGCTCCGCCAACCCTTCGGGCCTTAACCTCCAGAACCGGCATTATATTCTCCATGGCCTCATTAAAGGCTTCTATAGGGTCTTTACCGGTCTTCTCCTTCACAATATCAAAGGCGCCGTAAACAATTTTCTGGGCTACGCCCCTTTTGCCGTCCAGCATTATATAGTTAATCAGTTTTGTTACTATGATGTCATCATATATGGGATCTACCAACAGTTCTCTTTTAGGCACATTTCCTTTTCTTGGCACACCGCTTCCCTCCTCAATAATCTGGATTGTTCATCGGTACTCGATGGTCAGTAACCATCGTTGTGCGCTGCTATATATTCAAATGCACAGCGCGGCACATTTCTTATTATTTTATTTCTTTTTAGGTCTTTTGGTCCCGTACTTGGACCTGGCTTGTCTTCTGTCTTCCACACCGGCAGTATCGAGGGTCCCTCTAACAATGTGGTATCTCACGCCGGGAAGGTCCTTGACCCTGCCTCCCCTTATCAGTACAACCGAGTGTTCCTGCAGGTTGTGTCCAATTCCGGGAATGTAAGCTGTAACTTCAATCCCGTGGGTCAGCCTTACTCTGGCAATTTTCCTCAGGGCAGAATTGGGCTTTTTGGGTGTGGTAGTCTTAACGGTTGTACATACTCCCCTCTTCTGCGGATTATTTTTGAGGGCCGGCGCCGTAGACTTGTAGAGTGTCTTTTCTCTACCTTTTCTAATCAGTTGGTTTATTGTTGGCACATTTACACCTCCTCAACATAATAATATTATTTTACTGCTTATGCAAAAAAACCCTTCCATTCCGGAAGGGTTGCGCTTACTTTAAAAGGTTTTTAATATTACAGCAGCCGCTGCCCGCACATCGATATTGCATGCATCACCCAATTCCTTCATGGTATCCACTTTTATACATTTTATTGATTTCTCGTTGCATAGGCTTTCAAGCTGCTGCGTTATACGATGGTCAGCATCGTTCGCTATAAACACCAGTTCAGCTTTGTCATCTTTAACTGCCCTGATTGACTGCTTGATACCAACTACCCTGGACGCGGTTTTCAGCTTCTCCAGCATGCAAAAGCCTCCTTTTGTCTAGTCGGAAAGCGTGCTCCGACTACAACATTATATATTCTATCACCAGCATAGTTTGGTGTCAATACAATTATATCGCATTGTATGTGTCAAGTAACCGTTGGCAATTTATTTATCTTTTCTACATTCCAGTATTA
>JAENYD010000027.1 GCA_016842005.1 Clostridium thermobutyricum
CAATTGGTAAACTAATACAAAAGCCCCTTAAAATTTACATGAGGGAAAAGCCATTTACACAAAGTTATGGACACTCCCTAAATAACCGCTATTTCATGTATCATGAAATAGCGGTTATTTAATGGTTTCAGTGTTGCATTACAGTATCGCTTCTACCCATGGGTTCCATGGTATAAATATGTCCCATAAGGGTTTCGGGCTTTCTGCCGTCTATCAGAAACTGTACGGCATCAATGTCCTCCAACTCTGTCAGCGTCATTATAACAGCGTCTACCAGAAAAGATTCCTCGGTTGACCCCCCGGACATGTTGGAACTGGAAAAATTAACATAGGCAATCCTGTTGGAAACTTCCACTCCTATCAGCTTTATCCTGGAAGGTATTACAGTAGCCGTTCCTTCATTTTGAGGTCCCTTCAGCAGTTCTTCTACTGCCACTTCTGCCACCGGTTTATCGGTAACAGTGACATTTCTCTTTTCAGCCATAAGTGTTCCAAGACTGTCGTTTCCCGTTTGAATGTATTCGCTATTTGCAAAATACAGGGTTAATTCTACTTCCTCCCCCGAAGGTTCCGGATCCACAATAGTATCCCCGTCTTTGAGAGTATCCCCGTTATCGCCTTTATTTGACAGGGGCTGGCATGCTATAAGTGATAAGGTTAAAAGAGTTACCAGAGTTGCGGCTAGTATTCTTTTCATGAATAATCACTCCTCAAATTTATTTTGCAATCTTATTGTACCTCTGATTTGTAAAGAAATTGTAAAGTCTTCCTAAAGAAATTATGAATTAAGGGGTATATCAATTGTAAATGTCGTCCCGATCCCTAGCTTGCTATCCACCCGTATGTTCCATTTGTGGAGGTCTGCTATTTTTTTTACAATGGTCAGTCCCATTCCGTAGCCTTCTATATCCTTGCTGCGTGATAGCTCGCCCCTGAAAAAGCCCTCGAATATCAGAGGGAGATTTTCTTCGCTGATGCCTATACCATTGTCAGATATGTTTATCCGGTATAGATTTTTGTCTGCATGGTCTGACAACACTATCCGGTTTTCAGCCTTTTGCATGTCCCTATATTTAATAGAATTGTCAAGGAGATTAACCAGCATCTCTTTGAACAAATTCTTATCACAGGGCACCCTGATTTTTTCTTTAACAATGTTTTCGATAGTGACATTGTGGGATTGGGCAAGGGGCGCCATTATCTTAACGGTGTTACGTACAATTTCGGATACCATGAGGGTTTCTCTGTGAAGTCGTTCTTCTTCCAGTCTTGTATAAGTCAGGAGGCCTTTTATCAGTGAGGATAGCCTGTCAACTTCATTGACTACATCCCGCAAAAACTCCCGGGCCTTTCCGGAAAGGTTTTCCCCTATCAGCAGAGATTCAACAAGGGCCTTGATAGAGGCAAGAGGCGTTTTGAGTTCATGAGATACATTGCCTATGAATTTTCGTCGGTTTGTTTCAATCTTGTGAAGCTCCAGGCTCATGAAATTGATGGTATCCGCCAGCCTTCCTATTTCATCCTTCCGGGGAAGAGTAACCGTTTCTCCCAGATGGCCTCCCGAAAGGCGCCTTGAGAAACCAATTAATTTTTTAATAGGGTTTGACAGGCTGTATGATGCGATAAAACTTACCATAACTCCAGACACTCCTGCAAGGATGGAAATAATCGCTACCTGCCACCTTACATCAGTGTAATTTGCATAAAGGTCGTCTATTCCCGTTGATAACAATATTATCCCAATAACCTCCAGGTTGCCTCTGGTGCCTGTTTTTACCGGTACGGCAATTTGCATGACCCTTCTTCCATCATCATAGATGCCGCAAGCTTCGTTGCCCTTAAGACCATTCCTGATTTGTGGATTGGTAATGTACTCTCCCTGAAGCCTGGACATGCTGTCGGCCAATACCTGTGACTCGGTATTTATCAGGAGATATCTGGCACCTGTGGTGTTTGTGAAATCTTCAAGAATATTGTTTATACTTAAAGGGTCATGATAATTATCGGACGCAGCATCAGACACCATGCTACCGTAGGTGAAAAAGGTTATTTTCCTTTCGTCCAGCAAAGACAGGTAATAGTTGTTCAAGATGAGAAAATCAACGGCGAGTATTGTCAGGATGATAATAAGAGAATAGGTCACGGCCAGTCTTATTCTCAGGCTCTTGAACATGGCATCAGTCTTCCTTTCTGAAATAATAGCCGGTTCCCCACTTGGTCTTGATAAAAAACGGAGAAGAGGGATCTGTCTCGATTTTTTCCCTGATATTGCGGATGTGGACGTCTATAGTCCTTGTATCCAATCCTTCTTCGCCCCATACCGTTTCGAAAAGGTTTTCCCTGGTGAACACTTTCCCGCGGTTGAGCATAAGCACTTCCAGCAGTTTATATTCTTTTGCGGTAAGGTCTATTGCCCTGTTTCCAATGATTACTTTCTGCTGGTTCCGGTCCAGGGTAATGGGTCCTGAATGTATGGCAGCCGCACCTGATTCAACTTTCTTGCTTCTCCTCAGTATGGCTTTGATACGGGCGATAAGTTCCATGGTATTAAAGGGTTTGGTCATATAGTCATCAGCCCCGGTCTCAAGACCGGTAATCTTGTCAAGGTCGTCATCACGGGCAGTCAGCATGAGTATGGGGACATCAGATCGTTCTCTTATTATTCTGCACAGGGACATGCCGTCTATTTTTGGAAGCATCAGGTCCAGTATAATAAAGTCATACTGTTTATTGTTGAACTTGTCAAGGGCCTCACTACCGTGGTAGGCGGTATCAACCTCAAAGCCGTTGAATTCCAGGCTTGTTTTAAGGCCTTTTACCAGGGACTGCTCATCATCCACCAGCAGTATCTTCATCGAAATATCACCTCTTATACAGGATATTTTACCACATGCTGCCTCTGATAAACAGGTTTCTTGGCCTCAGACGGGATTTTAATTTCATATGAAATTTGGACCCGTTATTCAGGGGCGTAGCGCCGCTTATCTCCGTCCCTTAGAGGACGGGAGTATCAGGGACGTTAGTCACCGGGTAAACATATTTTTGAAAGATACCCTTCACTAAAAAGGTCTCCGTATAAATACGGAGACCTCTCACAGTCTGCAGCTCAGTCCAACCAACCCGGGAGTGCGGCTCTCCCAATCCGGAAGAGGGAACAAATCATTACTGCCTGCCTCTCGTCTTCAGACTGTTTCGGATTTTCCTGACTCCTTCTACCTGAGAAGCAACATTTTCTGCAAGGTCCGCCTCATCCTGGGTCATCACCCAGCCCGAGAGCATTACTTCACCATCGTGTACATCGGTACAGATGTCCCGTAGATTGATATGGGCGGTACTCAAAGCATGGACTATACGGTTGGCTATTGTAACATCATCCAGTATGCCATTATTTTCCCGATTTATATTACTTACTACATCCTTTACACCCCTTGTAGAGGCCGCAATGTTCATAGCCTGTCGTTCGAGGGATAAATTCTCCGTGGTACCCACCAGAACGGCACTACCGTCTCTCATTTCAACACTCACGCTTTCAAGGCCTCTATGTTCTCCGGAATGCAGCCTGGATTCAATCTCTTTTTTGATGTGTCTGTCATTTATATTTCCTTCCATGCATATGGTCAGGTTATTATTCACTTCTCTTACGCCGGGGATTTTACAGGTTATTTGCTCAGCGGTCTGCTTTTCATCCAGGGTATCCACGAATCCCTGTAACTGAACAATGCCATTATGTACATTCACGTTAATATCCATGGCACTGGCCTGCATAAAGCCTTCCAGATGCCTTTCTATTTCATCTGCAAGTCTCTGGTCTGCTGAAGATGTCATTCAGGGCTTCCCCCTCCTTTCATTTCCTTATTATTTTTCCACAGTTTATTTCAAAAATATACGGCTGTGTTGATGACTAAAAGATTATGTTTGTTATATAATTAAAATCAGAAGGAATAATGAGGGGTTAATAGAAAATATCTATATGCGAATATATGCAAATTTTTTCATTAGGTACGAGGTGCTCCGATGTTACTGCAGATTAAAGATATTATGTTAAGTCTGACCATATGGTCCATAATTGATATAGCGGTGATTGCCTACATCTTTTACAAACTGTTTATGCTCATAAGGCATACCAGAGCGGAACAGCTTATAAAAGGTATTCTGGTCCTTGTTATTGCGACATGGGTCAGCGGATTGTTGAGATTATATACTTTGAACTGGCTTCTGAGGAATACAATGACAGTAGGTGTAATTGCCCTTTTGATTGTATTTCAACCAGAACTGAGGAGAGCTCTTGAATTTCTTGGCAGGGGGGAAATACTATTTGGCAAGTCCATCAACGAAATTATGGACAGGGAGACCAGGCAGCTTATAGAAGAGGTTACCACAGCAGTTCAGTACCTTGCAAAGAATAAAGTCGGAGCCCTTATAGTATTTGAAAGAGAAACAGGGATAGAAGAGGCCGTGGAAACAGGCATTTCCATTGGGGCAAAGGTTACTTCCCAGCTCTTAGCAACCGTTTTCGCACCTAATACGCCTCTTCATGACGGGGCTGTAATCATCCGGGACAAGAAGCTGTCAGCCGCCGGATGTTTGCTTCCCCTTACAGAGAATCCAAATCTCAGCAAAGAATTGGGAACAAGGCACAGAGCTGGCCTGGGCATATCAGAGGTTTCGGATGCTATAGCCATTATTGTTTCCGAGGAAACAGGAGTTATATCAATGGCAAGGTCAGGACGGCTGTCCCGGTATCTTGACACCAAGAGTTTAAAGGAAATACTTATTGAATCATACAGGCTTCAAGAGCGCAAGTACTCTGACTTATTCAAATGGAGGAATAAGAATGGCAAAGTTAATGGATAAAGATATCAGTGTAAAGGTCATATCAGTGTTGTTTGCCATTGTGCTCTGGCTATATGTGGCAAGTGAGCAGAATCCTATTGAGTACAGGAATATAAAGGATATCCCTGTGAGACTGACAAATGTGGAGGCGGCAGAAAAATCCAGCCTGGCCATAAAAGAAGGAGATAATTACAAGGTTAACATCTCATTAAAGGGAAAAAGAGACATTCTTATGGAAGCAAATATGAAGGATATATATGCTGAAGCTGACCTCAGGGGCTTTACCCGGGAGGGGGTAAATACGGTGCCGGTGGAAGTGAAGGGTCTGCCGGCAAATGTCGAGCTGGTGGATGTAGAGCCCGAACATATAAAGGTAACCCTCGAATCCATTATATCGGTAGAAGTCCCTGTAAAAGTTATTACGGGAGGAAGTACCAGAGCAGGGTATACAGCCCTTGTCCCCAAAATTACTCCGGCGCAGGTGCTGGTTAGGGGTCCCGAAAGCCAGCTGAGAGGAGTGCAGGTGGTAACTGCCACTTTAAATATGACGGGAGTGGCAGAGGATGTATCCGAAGTGCTTCCGGTTAAGGTGGTGGATAAAGATAATAATGAGGTAGCAGGCATTGAAATAAGCCCTAATATTGTGGATGTTACAGTACCTGTGAGGAAAACCAAAAACGTCCCCGTAGAAGTTGTTCTGGAAGGGCATGTGGCTGCCGGTAAGGAGGTTTCCGACATATCTCAGGATATAAATTACATTGTACTGTACGGGGAGGAGGATGTACTAAACAGTATTGAGAAGCTGAGAACCAAGCCTGTCAGGATTTGGGGAATAGAGAGCAGTACATATTACAGTACTGACCTGGTCATACCCCAGGGAGTATGGCCTGTAAACGGTATCAGTACGGTATCAGTATTCGTCGATATAGAAAACGTTATTACAAAGCAGATTGATATAGAGGAGATTGAATATGCAGATGTCCCGGAAGGTTTGCAATTATCCGAAGACCAGTCCGGCCAGGACCCGCCGGTAATAAAAGTGACGGTGGAGGGCCGGGAGAGTATAATTAACACACTGACTGCAGAGGATATAAAAATATACAGCCGACTGAAAGATATGTCCCCGGGCACCCATACGGTACCCCTTATGGTTGAATTGCCGGAGGGGGTTATCCTGAAAAGTATACAGCCCAAGGAAGTGGAAGTTGAGCTGGTATCGGGCGACAGAGGTGATTAAAAGTGGCTATCAGGATTAGAGAGGTGAGGCTGGGAATAAACCAGCCTATTTCAGATTTAAGGCGGGAAATCTGCTGCAGGCTGGGTATAGATGGTCAGGATATCAAGCGACTGGACGTAATAAAAGAATCTGCGGATGCCAGGAGAAAGAACAGGATTGACATGGTTTATACCGTTGATGTGGAGCTTTTTAAGAATGAAGGGGAGGTCATACTGGACATTGAGGAGGAAAAAATTCACCTGGTAGAGCATCAGGAAGAGGAAGAGACGCTGTTACCGGGAGAAATACCCCTTGAGCACCGTCCTTTGGTTGTAGGCATGGGACCCTGCGGGCTATTCTGTGGTCTGCTTCTTGCCAGGTACGGGTACAGGCCTGTAATCCTTGAACGGGGCTATGCTGTTGATGAGAGGAAAGCCCATGTGGAAGATTTCTGGAGCACAGGAGTGCTTAACCCCCGGTCTAACGTCCAGTTCGGTGAAGGGGGTGCCGGAACTTTTTCTGACGGGAAACTAACTACCAGGATAAAGGATAAAAGATGCCGGTGGGTTCTGAAGGCCATGGTCGAGGCCGGAGCCCCGGACGAAATAATGTATTCCTCCAGGCCTCACATTGGAACCGACAGACTAAAACCCATGGTTAAACAAATCCGCCGGCGCATAGAAGAGATGGGCGGTCAGGTGAGATTTCAGAGTCAGGTTACCGACATTGTGGTTGATGATGGGAAGCTCAGCGGGGTTGTAATCAATGACCGGGAGATTTTACCCTGCAATGTTGCCGCACTGTCAATAGGGCACAGTGCCCGGGACACCTTTTATATGCTTCATAACAGAAGGGTCAGGATGATCCCCAAGGCCTTCGCCATAGGGGTAAGGATAGAGCATCCACAGCAGTGGCTCAACACTGTCCAGTATGGTAAATTCGCCGGGCATCCCAGGCTGGGTGCTGCGGATTATCAGCTTACTTTCAAAGACAGAAAAAATGGAAGGGCAGTATACTCTTTTTGCATGTGCCCGGGAGGGCTGGTTGTTGCGGCTGCCTCTGAAGAAGGAGGGGTGGTTACAAACGGTATGAGTGAATACTCCAGAGATGGTGTCAATGCCAGCAGTGCCCTGGTGGTATCGGTTTCCCCGGAGGATTTTCCTTCCACCCATCCCCTGGCAGGAATAGAATTCCAGAGAATCTGGGAACAGAAAGCTTACCGTCTGGGTGGCGGAGGATATACTGCTCCGGTGCAGAGGGTGGGGGATATGCTCCACTCCGTGAAAAGCAGCGTCATGGGAGAGGTTGTACCGTCTTACAGGCCGTCGGTTGTGCCCTCCGACCTGTGTCGTTGCCTTCCAACCTACGTGTCTGACAGCCTGAAAAGGGCGCTGGTATATTTCAATGACAGGCTCAAAGGTTTTGCCCAACCCGATGCCGTGCTTACAGGGGTTGAAACCAGAACATCTTCTCCGGTAAGGATTGTGAGAACTCACACCATGGAATCAGAAACCATCAGGGGTATATATCCTGCAGGAGAAGGGGCGGGATATGCAGGGGGGATAATCAGTTCTGCCGTTGACGGTCTCAAAGTGGCGGAAGCTATAATAGCAAAGTACAGGCCCTTGGATTAACTGAATATTAAGGGGGTAAATAATTTGGCGGACAGAGAAATACAGGTGATATTGGATTCTACCCACGATGCAATGATAGCTGTTAGGAAGGATGGAATAATAACAATTTTTAATAAAGCTGCCGAGAGGCTTACAGGCATAAAAGCGGAAAAAGCCCTTGGTAAACCGGTAGCGGACGTTATACTCAATACCCGTCTGCCCTATGTGCTTGAAACAGGCCAGGCTGAACTGAACAGGGAGCAGCCCCTGGGGAATATACGCATAGTAACCAACAGGATGCCTGTAAAGGATGAAATGGGAAATATTATCGGGGCAGTGGCTGTTTTCCGGGATATCACTGAAATACTTGAACTGGCGTCTCAGGTGACCAATCTGAAAGAAATGCAGAGCATGCTTGAGGCCATTTTTAATTCTACCCAGGATGCCATATCTGTGGTTGACCAAAATGGTATCGGGGTTATGGTAAATCCAGCTTATACCAGGGTTACCGGCCTGTCGGCGGCGGAAGTGTTGGGCAAGCCGGCTAGCGTGGATATCGTTGAAGGGGAAAGTATCCACCTTAAGGTTCTGAAAACAAAGAAGCCTGTGAAAAACGCAAGATTGAAGGTAGGTCCCTACAAGAAAGATGTTATAGTGGATGCAGCTCCCATTATAGTTGACGGAGAACTTAGAGGCAGTGTGGCAGTAATCCATGATATATCCGAGATAAAAAAGCTTACCGAGGAACTGAATCAGGCCAAACAGATTATACGGAAACTGGAAGCCAAATATACATTTGACGACATCGTAAGTATTTCTCCAAATATGCAGGAGGTTATAGACAGGGCAAAGAAGGCCGCCGGGCTTCCTGTTACGGTATTATTAAGAGGAGAGAGCGGAACGGGCAAAGAGCTTTTCGCCCATGCCATTCACAATGCCAGCACTAGAAAATTCAACCAGTTTGTCAGGGTGAACTGTGCAGCATTATCCCAGACACTGCTGGAGTCCGAATTGTTCGGCTATGAGGAAGGGGCCTTTACAGGAGCAAAAAAGGGGGGCAAAAAAGGGCTGTTTGAAGAGGCGAGTGGTGGAACAGTTTTTCTTGATGAGATAGGGGAGATAAATCCCGAGACCCAAGTTAAACTGCTGAGGGTGATCCAGGAGAAAGAAATTGTAAGGGTAGGAGGCACAAGGCCTATTTCAGTCGATGTCAGGATTATTTCGGCAACAAATATTGACCTGGAAGATGCGGTACAGAAAGGCAGATTCCGGGAAGACCTTTATTACAGGCTGAATGTAATTCCTATAAATATACCTCCCCTCAGGGAAAGAAAAGGAGATATCCATCCTCTCACCCTGCACATAGTCAAGAGGTTCAACCAGGATTACGGAAGAAGTATACAGGATATCTCTCCGGGAGCTCTGAAAAAACTCATGGAGTATGAATGGCCGGGCAATATCAGGGAACTGGAAAATTTCATCGGAAGGGCTATTATAAATATGAAATTTAATGAGACCATTATCCAGGAAAAACACCTGCCGAAATTCACCGGCATAAAACAGGACAAATCTGAGGCTGAAGCCGGTACCAGGGCAGAATATGAGGACACTGACAGGGTCCGGACCCTTGAAGAAGTAATCGGTGAAGCTGAGAAAATCCATATAACAAAGATACTTAAGGAGGAGAACTACAATAAAATGGCAGCGGCCAGGAAGCTCGGCATTTCCATAAGAAGCCTGTACTACAAAATTGAGAGGTACGGGATTGATTTGCAATAAAATGCATGCAAACTTGCTGATTTGCAATAAAATGCATGCAAAATATTTCAAAAAATGATTTGTTTGCCCCGGACCGTGCAGAGCAAGACGAACAATCTTGCTTTTTTTATTATATTTTATAATCCGGAAATACTGTTACTGGCTGATGTGAGCTGTCGTACCGGCATAATTTATGTATAAAATTTGTATAAAGGGTGTATTTGGAACAGATTTTGCGATATAATAAAAAATGCATATTATCATTGTGTAACACTTAAAATTTTGTTGAGATTAAAAAAAATAAAGCGAGGAGGGTGAAGTAGGACGTGAGGGGTTATATTTTAACCATAAATCCGGGCTCCACATCTACCAAAGTAGCAATATTTGAAGGAAGCAAGAATGTGTCCCAGCATAATCTGTCCCACTCCACTGAAGAACTGGACAAGTTCAAAAACATTGCAGACCAGTACGAATACAGGCTGAAAATGATACTGGACTGGCTGGAAGAGGAAGGGACAGAACTGGACACTATTGCGGCAGTGGCTGGCAGGGGAGGACTTCTACGCCCTATTCCCAGCGGTACCTTCAAGGTTACCCAGCCTATGATTGATGACCTGAAGGCAGCCGTCAGAGGGGAACACGCTTCCAACCTGGGAGCCATGCTTGCCAAAGGTATAGCAGAGAAGGCAAATGCACCTGCCTTTATAGTTGACCCTGTTGCAGTGGATGAATTTGACGATATAGCCAGGATTTCCGGTATGCCCGAAATACCCAGGAGGGCTTTGTCCCATGCTTTGAATATTAAGGCGGTTGCCCATAGGGTGGCAAAAGAAGAGGACAAAAAATTATCCGACCTCAATCTTATACTGGTGCACCTTGGCGGAGGAATATCGGTAGCCCCCCTGAGAGGCGGACGGATAATCGATGTTAACTGTGCCAATGATATGGGGCCATTCTCCCCTGAAAGGGCAGGAGGACTGCCGGTGGGCGCCCTTGTGAAACTGGCTTTTTCAGGCAAGTATACTTTTGACGAAATGAAGAAAAAAGTAGTCGGCAAAGCCGGCCTTGTAGGCTACCTGGGCACTAACGATGGCCGTGACGTTGAGAAAATGATTGCAGAAGGGGATAAAAAAGCCGCTCTTATTTTCCGGGCAATGGCTTATCAGATAGCAAAAGAAATAGGTGGTATGGCAACCGTGCTTAAAGGAGATATTGACTATATAGTACTTACAGGCGGTCTTGCCCATTCCAAACGTCTAACGGGAATGATAACCGATATGGTAGGATTTATTGCTCCGGTTAAACTTCACCCGGGGGAGGATGAAATGCAGGCCCTGGCCGAAGGCACTCTGAGAGTCTTAGCAGGGGAAGAGGAGGCTAAGATTTATGAGGATGAGGTGAAAAAGAATTGATCAGGAATTTTGAAGAGATTATAAATTTTGCCCGTAAAAGGGGACCCAGGACTATTGCTGTGGCAGTGGCCCAGGACCCGGAGGTACTGGCAGCCGTTAAAGATGCGGAAGGACTGGGAGTTGCCAGGGCAATACTTGTAGGCAGTAAGGAGGAAATTGAAAATATAGCGACAGAAACAGGAATCGACCTTTCAAGGTTTGAAATAATAGATGAGAAAGATAATGTCGGGGCTTCCAGAAAGGCAGTAGAACTGGTCAGCTCGGGAAAAGCGGACATGGTAATGAAAGGACTTGTAGATACATCCATTATTCTTAAGGCTGTCCTGGATGAGGAAATCGGGCTGAGGACAGGTAATGTGCTGAGTCATGTTGCCGTATTCGAAATAGGGGGTTATGACAGGCTGTTCCTGATTACCGATGCAGCCATGAATATTGCTCCCAACCTGGAGCAGAAGGCCCAGATAATTGAAAATGCGCTTCAGGTGGCAGCAGCTCTGGATATTGAGGAGCCGAAAGTGGCGGTTGTTTGTGCGGTTGAAAAGGTAAATCCCAAGATGCAGGCTACGCTGGATGCTCAGGAACTGGTAAAAATGAATCAGGAAGGCAGGATTAAGGGCTGCCTTATAGGAGGCCCCTTTGCCCTGGACAATGCCGTATCGGTGGAAGCTGCCCGACATAAAGGAATCGGGCACCCGGTTGCAGGGAATGCAGACATTCTGCTTGTGCCCTTTATAGAGGCAGGCAATGTGTTGTATAAATCAATGGTTTATTTTGCCAGGGGGAAAAACTCCGGAATAGTAGTAGGTGCCAAAGCACCTATAGTGCTAACATCCAGGGCTGATACCCATGAAGCAAAACTCAATTCCATAGCTCTCGGCGTGTTGATGGCAAGCAAATAGAAAAGGGGGGTATATATGAATCAAACATATAGAATATTAACCATTAATCCCGGATCTACCTCAACAAAGATAGCTATTTTTGATAATGAAAAACCAGTCTTTGAGGAGGTGCTGAGACATTCGACCGAGGAACTGGCTCCTTATCCTACCATATACAGCCAGTACCAGTTCAGAAAAGAAGTTATACTTGAGACCCTGAACAAAAAAGGTATCAACCTGACAAAGCTCAGTGCAGTTGTCGGAAGAGGAGGGTTGCTTCAGCCTATACCCAGCGGCACCTACGAAGTAAGCGATAAAATGGTTGAAGATATGAGACTGGGCTTGCTGGGCGAACATGCATCCAATCTTGGAGGAATTCTTGCGAAAGAGATTGCATCCCAGCTCAACATACCTTCTTTTATAGTGGACCCTGTTGTTGTCGATGAAATGGATGATGTGGCAAGAATTTCGGGTATGCCCGAAATCGAAAGGATAAGTATATTCCATGCCCTTAATCAAAAGGCGGTAGCCAGGCGGGCGGCAAAAGACCTGGGCAAATCCTATGAAGAGGCCAATCTTATAGTTGCTCATCTGGGCGGAGGAATATCGGTAGGAGCCCATAAAAAAGGGAAAGTAGTGGATGTGAACAATGCCCTTGACGGGGAAGGGCCCTTCTCTCCTGAGAGGTCCGGGGGGCTGCCGGTGGAAGGCCTGCTGAAGATGTGTTTTTCCGGCAAGTATACCCAGGATGAGATAAAGAGGAAGATTAAAGGCAAAGGCGGTCTGGTGGCTTACCTGGGAACAAATGATGCCCGGGAAGTGGAGAAGATGATTCAAGAAGGCAACACAGAGGCAGAGCTGGTATATCAGGCCATGGCATACCAGGTGGCTAAAGAGATAGGCAACTGTGCGGCTGTACTGGCCGGTGATATTGATGCCATAGTTCTCACCGGGGGCATTGCATACAGCAAGATGCTCACAGGATGGATCAAAGAGAGAGTGGAATTTATCTCCCAGGTACTGATTTATCCCGGAGAAGACGAAATGATAGCTCTCGCCGAAGGTGGTCTCAGGGTACTGAGAGGAGAGGAAAAGGCCAAACGATACGAATAAAGGACTGATGTTCTGTGTTTGACGAAAAAAGGATAAGAATAGTCACAGGGCATTATGGCAGCGGCAAAACAGAATTCTCTGTAAACTATGCCATAAGGCTGGCTCAAAACGGCAAAAAAGTTGCCATCGCAGATATGGATATAGTAAACCCTTACTTTCGTTCGCGGGAGAAAAAATCGGAAATGGAAAAGGCAGGGATCAGAGTAGTAGCTCCCCAGGGCAAATATATAAACGCTGACGTTCCCGCCCTGTCCCCCGAGTTGTATACCTTATTTCAGGATAAAAGTTACGAGGTGGTTCTTGATGTGGGAGGAGACCCTGTCGGGGCAAGGGTTCTGGGCAGGTTTGCCGGCTACATTGAGGAGGGCGACTATGACATGATGGTTGTAATTAATGCAAACAGACCTGATACCCGGGATGTACAATCAGCTGCCAGTTATATCGAAGCGATTGAAAGGGCTGCCAGGATTCCTGCAACCTGCCTGATAAATAATACCCATATGTTGAGGGATACTACCCTGGATGATATCCTGAGAGGGCAGGAAGTGGCGGAAGAGATTTCCCGGTTAAAGAATATACCGGTGAAATATATAAGTGCTATTGAGAAAGTAGCCTCACAGATTCCAGAAGGTTTGCAGGGTGAAGTGTTTCCATTGAAGGTGTATATGCGGCCTGAATGGCTGTAGTACTACCAACATAAAGGAGGGTTGCAAATGGCAAAAGCAAGAGGAAAGGTTACGTTTAAAGAGGATTTATGCAAAGGTTGTGAACTCTGCACAACTGTATGTCCTGTGGGTATTGTAAAGATGGCCAAGGACAGAATTAATGTAAAGGGTTATCACCCGGCTACCGTAGAGGAAATGGACAAATGTATTGCCTGTGGAAACTGTGCTACTATGTGCCCTGACACCGTTATAACAGTAGAGAGAATAAAAGAAGAGTAATAAGAGGAGGGTTTAAGAATAATGGCTAAGGTTTTAATGAAAGGAAACGAAGCAATAGGTGCGGCCGCTATTAAAGCCGGTTGCAAGTATTTCTTCGGATATCCCATAACGCCTCAGAGTGAACTTCCGGAATACATGTCAAGGGAACTGCCCAAGGCTGGTGGAGTATTCCTGCAGGCGGAAAGTGAAGTGGCAGCTATAAACATGGTATATGGAGCTGCAGGGTCCGGCGCCAGGGTAATGACTTCTTCGTCAAGTCCCGGAATAAGCCTGAAGCTGGAAGGTATTTCGTATATAGCGGGTGCTGAGCTGCCATGTCTGATAGTAAATATCGTAAGGGGAGGCCCGGGTCTTGGTGGTATCCAGCCTGCCCAGTCCGACTACTTCCAGGCTACCAAAGGCGGAGGACACGGAGATTACAGGCTTGTTGTCCTGGCACCTGCATCCATCCAGGAAATGACAGACCTAATAATAGAAGGTTTTGACATAGCCGACCAGTACAGGAATCCTGTTATGGTAATCGGTGACGGCATGATCGGACAAATGATGGAGCCTGTAGAACTGCGATTACCGGAAAAGAAGAGGGACCTGCCTCCCAAAGACTGGGCAACAACGGGTAATGCAGGCAGGGGGCACAATAATATCATCAATTCCCTGTTCATTGACCCGGCAGACCTTGAAGAACTCAACTGGAAGATGAAAGCAAAGTATGATGAGATAGAGAAGAATGAGAAGAAATATGAAGTTTATAACTGCGACGGTAACCCCGATGTCATTACTGTTGCTTATGGGACTACTTCAAGGATAGTTAAGAGTGCCATAGAAAAATGCAAGGCCGAAGGCATCAATGCAGGACTTATCAGACCAATAACCCTGTGGCCTTTTGCCTATGAAGTAATTAACCAGTATGCCGATAAGACCAAAGCTTTCCTCGCTGTAGAGATGAGTACCGGCCAGATGGTTGAAGACGTAAAACTCGGGGTAAACGGTAAGAAGCCTGTTCATTTTTATGGAAGGACCGGAGGTATGATTCCGGAACCTGATGCAATAGTGGAAGAGATCAAGAAAATCGTAGGGGGTGCTAAATAATGGCTGAAGTAGTATTCCAAAGGACTGAAGGTTTAACCGCAAAACCTTTTCACTACTGCCCGGGCTGCACCCACGGTATTGCTCACAGGCTGGTAGGAGAAGTGTTGGAAGAAATGGGAGTACTGGGCAAAGCCATCGGGGTTGCTCCTGTTGGATGTTCGGTTTTTGCCTATGACTATTTCAACTGTGATATGCATGAGGCTGCCCATGGTAGAGCTCCCGCTGTAGCCACAGGGATTAAAAGGGTTCATCCTGACAATGTAGTATTCACATACCAGGGTGACGGTGACCTTGCTTCAATAGGTACTGCTGAGATTGTTCACGCAGCCCACAGAGGAGAAAAAATAACCACAATATTCATCAACAATGCTATTTACGGTATGACCGGAGGCCAGATGGCACCTACCACCCTTGTTGGTCAAAAGGCTACTACTGCACCTTACGGAAGAGATAAAGACCACTGCGGCGCACCAATCAGGATGTCGGAAATGCTGGCAACTATAGACGGTGCGGCATTTATTGAAAGGGTATCGCTGCACAATCCCGCCAACATAAGAAAAGCCAAAAAGGCAATCAAAAAGGCCTTTGAGATTCAGGTGGCAGGGGAAGGTTTCAGCATGGTGGAAATCCTGTCAACCTGTCCTACAAACTGGGGTCTGCATCCGATAGAAGCCCTTAAGTGGCTGGAAGAAAACATGATACCCTATTACCCCTTAGGGAACTTTAAAACACCCGGGGAGGTGAAGTAACGTGCTTAATGAACAGGTAATCATGGCTGGTTTTGGTGGTCAGGGCATAATGTCCATGGGTCAGCTTCTTACTTATGCAGGTATGCTGGAAGGGAAAAACGTCTCATGGCTGCCTTCCTACGGCCCGGAAATGAGGGGAGGAACTGCCAACTGCAATGTAATAATATCCGATGAGCCGGTTGCTTCTCCTGTAGTAACCGATGCCACAGCTGCTATTGTTATGAACTTACCTTCACTGGACAAATTTGAACCCACCCTGGTGGAAGGCGGTATACTCCTGATAAACAGCTCGCTTATAGACAAGAAAGCGCAGAGGTCAGACATTAAAGCCTATGAGATTCCCGCCAACGATATAGCTAACCAACTTGGCAATAGCAAAGTTGCCAATATGGTAATGCTGGGCGCTTACCTGGAACTGACAAAATGCCTGAAGACTGAAAGCGTTATACAGGCCCTCAGGAAGGTCCTCGGACCCTCAAAGGAGAAGTTTGTTCCGGTAAATGAGCAGGCCCTTGCAAAGGGAGCGGAAGCTGTAAAATAAACCGGAACACGCTCGGTCATTCGGTGCCAAAACGGATATATGTAAAAAAACAGGAACCCGGGAGAAATTATTCTCCGGTTCCTGTTTTTTTATCCCAGTGAAAGCATATTAAACCAAGGCAAAAACCAAAAATAAAGGTAGCGTTCATTTGAAGAATTTGACCAGAAAACTTAGTGAATGAGCGGGCTATTTTTGATTATAATGTCAGGGGACATACCTGCTAAAGCCTTAACATTCCTTTGCGGACAGGAATGTCTCCATCGGAGTGTCCTCTTGTAGACAGGAATATTATCGAGGGCTGAGGGTGTAGAACCTGTCAAGATTCAGTTTAGTGTTTGCCGGGTAGTATTCGCCGTTTTCCCGGCACAGCTTGTATTTTTGGTATAGTTCGCCCGTAACAGCCATTTCCTTTATCCTTTTCAGGGTATGCACTGCCCTGTCTATATCCCGCCTGTTATTATAAGCTGCCAGGCTTATCCTCACCATTCCGGGCCTGCCGCTCCTGTCTCCGGCCCTGATTCTTCTCTGTACCCGGGCCACTTCATGGGGAGACAGGTTCAACAGGCTTATTACATAGGGATGGGCACAGAAACAACCGCTCCTTACCGCAATGCCCCCTTCCCAGGCCAGGGCGGCAGCTACAAGGCTGTGATGTATATTATCCAGGTTAAAGCTTATGACCCCTACCCTGTTGTCGGTTTTCGACGGATTGGTTTCACCGTATATCTTGATGCCGCTGACCTCCCGCAGTTTCGTCAGGGTATAGGCGGTGATATCTTTTTCATAAGCCTGGATGGCAGTCATACCCTGCCTTTCCAGGTATTCCACAGCAAGGGACAGGGCAATGGCCCCGACACCTCTGACTTTTCATCTCTCCAGGGTAACGGGGAATACCTGTATCAGATTTTGCCCCCGTACATGGCAGATGTCAACGCTGTAATAAACGACCAGGTAACAATAAAGCGCACAGGTGGTAGGAGTGACGCTGCATATCAAAAAATTTTTCTTGACAATTATATTGGAAACTGGTATCATCTTATCTAATATACAGAACCATAAACCGCTGAAAACCGAACAAAGTGTTTGTCTTATCAAGAGTAGGTGGAGGGACTGGCCCTGTGAAACCTCGGCAACCTTCGGGCGGAACGCCTGAAAAGGTGCTAATTCCAGCAGAACTGTCTGTTCTGACAGATAAGATGTAGTTTAGAACCCTTCTTGTTTGTCAGGAAGGGATTTTTTATTCCAGGAGTGATGACATTGAAAAACAAGAACATACCGGACAGGGTCCTGGTATTCGATGGCGCTATGGGAACCATGCTGTTGCACAAAGGGCTGGAACCGGGGGCCAGCCCTGAGCTGATGAACCTGAAGCAACCCGAAAGGGTGAAAGAGGTTCACAGGGCTTATGTAAGTGCAGGGGCGGACATTATTACAACCAATACCTTTGGTGGTAACAGGCTGAAACTGAGCGAATACGGCCTTGAAGACAGGGTCAGGGAGATAAACATAAAGGCAGTGGAGATTGCACGGGAGGCTGCAGGGGAGGAGAGGTGCCGGGTGGCTGCTTCCATTGGTCCCACGGGACAGTTTGTGGAGCCTACAGGCCGGCTGGGTTTCCAGAAGGCCTACCGGGTATTCCGGGAGCAGGCGGATGCCCTGGCCGATGCAGGACCTGACTTTATCCTGCTGGAGACCTTCAGCGACCTTGGGGAAATACGGGCAGCCTTTCTGGCGGTTAAGGACGCATGCAGTATCCCCGTTATATGCTCCCTTACCTTTATCGGGCAGAGGACCCTGACAGGAGTGAGCCCTGCCGGTGCGGCAGTGGTCCTTGAAAGTATGGGAGCATGGGCGGTTGGCGCCAATTGTTCAGGGGGTCCCGTGGAGTTGCTTAAGGTGGTTGCTGAAATGGTCCGCAATACAGGACTTCCCGTTATGGTACAGCCCAATGCCGGTCTGCCGGAGATTAGAGACGGGGAGATATATTATCCCCTAGACCCTGACGGGTTTGCGGATGCCATGAAGCTCTATATTGGTACAGGAGTAAATATGGTGGGTTCCTGCTGCGGAAGTACCCCCGGACACACAGCCCTGTTGAAGGAAAGATTTCACCGGGTTGTGCCGGCCCCCAGGAAGACTGCAAGGGGCAGTGTCCTTGCCGGCAGAGAAAGGATAGTACGGATAGGAGATAAATACCTCCCAAGAATTGCAGGGGAGAGGATAAACCCTACAGCCAGGAAAAATATCGCAGAGAGCCTGCGCCGGGGAGATTTCGGTCTGATCCAGGAGGAAGCGGAAAGGCAGGTGAATGACCGGGCGGACCTGCTGGATATAAACGTCGGGATACACGGTATAGACCAGGCACAGACCATGGGCAGCCTTGTGAACCTGCTGCAGCAGAATATACCTGTGCCATTTGTAATAGATGCCATCAATCCCGAGGTGATAGAAAAAGGGCTGCAGGCGTACCACGGTAAAGCCCTTGTAAACTCGGTAAACGGCGAAGAAAGCAACCTCAGGAGGATTCTGCCTCTGGTAAAGCGCTATGGTGCCGGCATTATCGGACTGACCCTGGACCAAAACGGTATCCCGCCTGAGGCCGAGGGCAGGTTTGCCATTGCCCGGAGGATTGTGGAGGCCTGTATGGAATATGACATTCCCATTGAGGATATATATGTGGACTGCCTGGCGCTTACAATCGGCACTGATGACCGTTCGGCCGCTGAAACCCTGAAAACTCTGCGAATGGTCAAAGAGAGGCTGAAGGTTAACACCGTACTGGGTATCAGTAATGTATCCCATGGTTTGCCGGGTAGAAGCAAGATAAATGCCGCTTTCCTGACAATGGCCATAGAAGCCGGCCTGGACCTGGCCATTGCAAACCCGTCCGACATAACCGTGAGAGATGCCTGGGAAGCGGCCAGTCTGCTGGCCGGCAGGGATGAAAAGGCACAGAATTTTCTCAGGTATAATTCCCCGGGGTCTCAGGTAACCGGTATGGATATTTCCGGAGATCGGCAGCCTGACATCGAACTGGTAAACAGTATGGTGGTCAGGGGCTCCAGAAATATCACAGGGGTGATAGAAAGGCTTCTTGAACAGGGCATAAAGCCCCTTGAGATAATCAATAAAGGGCTGATTCCCGGGCTTAATAGGGTTGGGGATTTGTTCGCCGGAGGGGAGTATTATTTGCCGCAGCTTATGCTGAGTGCAGAGACCGCCCAGAGGGCCTTTGACCTGCTGGAAAAACAGATGGTGAACAGGGGAGTATCCTTGAATAGGGGCACCGTTGTAATAGGCACCGTAAAGGGTGATATCCATGACATTGGTAAAAATATGGTATCAATTATGCTCGAAAACCATGGTTTCAGGGTTGTAGACCTCGGGAAAAGCGTACCGGCCGAAAAATTTGTGGAGGCCGTCCGCAAGGAGAAGGCAGATTTTGTGGGGCTAAGTGCCTTAATGACAACAACCATGGTGGAAATTCCCAAAACCATAAAGCAGCTCAGGGAAGCATTTCCTGATATCAAAGTGCTGGTGGGAGGAGCGGTTATCACCGGGGAATTCGCCCGGGAAGCGGGAGCGGATGGATACGGGAAAGATGCCGTAAGTGCTGTCAAGATGATAGAGAAATTAAGGGGGTAATGATATGACAAATTCTTTGAGGGAAAAGCTTCAAAGCAGGCAATTCGTAGTGACCGTTGAGATTGACCCTCCCAAGGGGGCATGTCCATGGGAGGTATACGAGAGAATGAGGTTGCTGGCCAGGGTGGTGGATGCCGTAAATATTGCCGACAGTCCCATGGCAAGGATGCGCATGAGCCCCATAGCCCTCGCTCACCTGGTTCAGGAGGAACTGGACCTTGAAGCGGTATTTCATCTGACATGCCGGGACAGGAATCTCCTTGGGCTGCAGTCAGAACTTCTGGGGGCTTTTGCCCTGGGGGTAAAGAATATTCTTACTTTGACGGGGGATAAACCCCAGATGGGAGACCATCCTGAAGCCACAGGGGTCTTTGATGTAAATTCGGCCGGGCTGGCCAGGATTGCCAGCAGTCTTAACAGGGGTTATGATATAGTAGGTAATCCTCTGGATAGTAGCACAGATTTTTTCATAGGAGCGGTTGCAAACCCGGAAGCCGAAGACCTGGAAGAGGAACTGGAAAAAATAAACTCCAAGATTGATGCCGGGGTGGGATTCTTCCAGACCCAGCCTGTGTTCGATTTGAAGCGGCTGGAATTGTTTTTGGAAGCCACCCATTCCTGCCATGTGCCATTTATATTCGGACTGATGCCCCTGAAAAGTGTAAAACTGGCCAAATACCTTAACGACAATGTTCCCGGCGTAAATGTTCCCCAGGGATACATTGACCGGCTGCAGGTGAAGGGGCGGCAGGCCGGCCTTGAAATTGCAATAGAGCTGATGCATGAGATGAAATCAATGGTTTCGGGAGTTCATATATTTCCCATGGGAGATGTGTCCCTGGTGGAGACAATGTTGATTGAAGGAGCAGCGTAAGTATGACAGATGTAAATGTAGCGAGGGGTTTTGATCTGAATCCGGATATAGATGCCATTATCAATACCCGTTCGGAACTGGAAGGGTCCGCACCTGTTATTGACAGCATCAGGCCTTTTGTACGGCCTTTAATCTACTGGAAGGATGTGACCGTTGACGGGGTGAGATCAGATGGGGTTTCACTGAACAGGGGTCGGTTTAATATTGACAGCGTATATGTGGCCAGAGGGCTGAAGGACTGCCAGAAGGCGGTCGTCGCAGCCGCCACCATAGGTCAGGGGCTGCCTGATTACAGCCGGAAATGTATTGCGGAGAAAAAGTTCTGGGAAGGGACCATAGCCGATCTGGTAGGGTCGTATGCCATAGAGGCCCTTATAGAAAGATTCCACCACCACCTGGTTCTCCGGTACAGGCAGAAAGGATTGCATTCTTCACAGAGATTTAGTCCGGGTTACGGGGACTGGCGGCTGGAGGACCAGGCGAAGATAGTTACCTTTCTGGGAACCCGGCCGGAAATCACCGTTAATCCTAACTTCATTCTCCAGCCCGTAAAATCCATAACATGTATTTTGGGGTGGTCCCCAATTCCCCTGCCCGGGGAATATCCCCGCGGGGATAGAACCAGGGGGTTGTGCCGTGGGACTGCCAGCTGTGCCAGTTGCCGGACATGGGCCTGTATGAAGGAAGAATAGCCGGTTTTTCATCCCAGAGGCACAATCCTTACTCTGCCTCTGGCCCCTATTATATCTCCCGCTATGATAACAATACCCAGTATCTCTTCAATACTCGCCGAGGCCTCAAGAACCGTCCGGACATCGTCGCTGCCGTGTATCCTGTTGCCGAAGGCGGTAGCATATGCGTCTGCCGTAGCGGTATCTCTGCACATTACGGTAACGGCATCCGACTTGCCGAAGCTCAGGGAATGTCCCACTGTTCCCGATGATGTGCAGATGCCGACAGGAGAGAGGGAAGGGCAGGCCTCCAGGCCTATTTTTCCCGATAGCGGTGAAGCCCCCGCATATACCGACAGGAGCACCGGGCGGACGAACTTCAGATAAAGGTCCCCCCCGTTCTCCACTATTATTTCGCGTACCTTAAAACGCTCTTCTATCCTTCTCCCAATTTCCTGGGCAATAGTCCCGGCAACTGCTGCCATCGGCCCGACTCCTGCCCGTGCGGAGGCCCGGGCCATGCAATGGGCTGCAGGGGGGGCATTATCCCCGGGCCTGTAAGGGGACAGGGATTTATAGAATCCCGGATCCCCTTCGATATACCTTTCCAACTGTGCTCTTAACTCCTTTACCTGATGTATTGCATATTCCCTCATATCTTTACTGTAATGGCCTTTATCCACACCTATCCAGAGGTCGGTTTCCTTATATGCCGCAGTGAAAACTGCAAACCTGTCCCCGCCCATACATTTCCTGTAGAAACGCGGCTGGTAACTGCTATTCATTTTGAACTCCATGTCCGAATCCTATATTTATTATTTTCAGAGGGCATGCATTGATACAGAGACCACACACCACGCAGTTTGCAGGGGTGACATTCAGTCTCCAGGTTTCCCTGTCAAGGGTCAACGCCCCCGAAAAACAGACTGCAGTACAAGCACCGCAGTGAACGCAGCTGTCCTGGTCTACGCTGATCTGCCTGTCAAGGGGCAATACGTCTATGTTTTCATTCTTCAGGAATTCAAGGCCCCGGTTCAGGTCGTCTTCCTCCCCCTCCGCTTCGATCAGGAGATTACCCTTCTTTCCTGCCGTTATTTCGGCCTTCAGGATGTTTACCTTTATGTCGTAATTCTTTATAAGAAGATATGTTAAGGGTTTGGTGGAGCTTTCGGGCGGGAAGCTCAGGGTAAATCTTTTTATTATCATTATTCACACCTCCCTGTGTCCAGTGGTTTTACGGTGCCGTAGCAGGGCAGCGGATTTACAGGTTCCTGCAGGACAAACTTTCCTTTACGGATCCATTCTTTCAGTATGGCTGCAATTTCTCTGGCCTTGAACATGCTGGACAATGGAGCGGTGGGTATCTGCCTGCCGTTAAGCTGCAGCGTCCCGGATTTAAGTTCTTCGTAATCCACCGTCCTGAGGACCGGTCGGTTCCGGTGGGGAATACCGTAGTCAAACAGGGACGTTTTGATATCCCTATCCCTTACAGTAACAAATGCGGCCATTTCCTCGTCAAGGATGGGAATAGGTATGCCAATGCCCACAAAGAGACTTATTCCGTATTTCTCGAATACCGCCGCTTTTATGAACCTGGTGTTCATTTCCTTCAGATTTCCTATCACGCTTAAAGTGCAGGCAGCGCCTGTAGGCGTGCCGTTTTCCAATCTCTCTCTGGAGGGGTTGTGCTGGGTGCCGTTCCAGGCCACATACCCCTGGGTTCCCCCCAGAAATATTCTCGTTCCTATGCCTATGGTCCGCAGCTCCGGGTCATTGAGGAGGGGGCTCAGTTGACCGGAGGTAGCATACGTGACATTGCCATAGTGGGGAAGAAGGGTCCCCATATAGGTGTAGAGGGTTCTGCCTGTGGAATTTGTGGCTGCGGCATAATTCTGATAGGCGTTTCTGGGATTGAACAGTATACATTCGTTGATTGATGACATATCGATTTCAGTCTCAATTTCCTTCCTGGGATAGCAGTCAGTCGGGCTTCCCAGGGCTTTCAGCCTGACTTTTTTGCCTGAAATCAGTTCCTCAATGACATGGGCCCCGCCGTATGTCCTCCCGTTTGTCTCACATACCTCGGTGGCCCCCAGATATGCATCGACAGCGGCTATCCCCGTATATGCAGGTACATTATTGAGCCATACTTTTTTCATTTTTATAGGGGGGTCGCTGTGACCGAAATTCAGGAAAACCCCTGAGGAGCACATGGGGCTAAAGGTCCCTGTGGTGACCACGTCCACTTTCCTGGCTGTTTCTTTTATACCCTGTTCATCTGCCATTGTTATGACCTCTTCGGCTGTCATGACAACTGCCTCACCTTCTTTGATTTTTTCATTGATTTCTTCGTAAGTCTTAGAAATCTTTGACATTAATCAGACCTCCCTTTATGGAAAATAAAAAACCTCTTTCAGATGAAAGAGGTATATTTTTATACAAAACAGGCCGGAGCACAGGCTTTTGCCTCTCTCATCTTCCAGTGAACCCATGCCGTTCACTGCTGGAGTTGGCACCTTTTCAGGCAGAGTGCCCGAAGGTTGCCGAGGCTTCACAGGGCCAGTCCCTCCACCTCTCTTGATGAGATATTCTTTATTTGTTTGTTGTTAAATATTATATTACATCCTAACAGTTTTAAATACTTTTGTCAATACATCATTTTGATTGTTTCAGAAATGTCGTTTATTACCGGAGTGTATACTCTGGAATTGTTACAGGCTAATGCCTGTCCTGTTCAGGGGTTTCAACTGATGGAGCAGTTTCATAATATATTTATGGCGGGCTGGTTTTTTATAGCTGCCCGGAGAGAACATAGTGTAAAGTTATTGTAGGAAAAAAAGAAAAGGAAAATGGAAAAGGGATTACGCCTCTGATAAAATAGAAGTTGTTGAAAACCTAAATATCAAGGAGGCGAATCCCTATATTAGATATTATACACCATGTCTCAATTGAAAACAATGGTCCGGTATGATAATATTTAATAGAACTGTCGATATATGTTTTTGTAAAAGGAGAGACTATTATGGGAAAGCTTTTCGGTACCGATGGGGTGAGAGGTGTAGCAAACAGGGAACTGACTTCCCAACTGGCTTTTAAACTGGCACAGGCCGGTGCCAGAATGCTGGGACAGGGAACAGACAGACCAAAGCTTGTTGTAGGTACGGATACGAGGATTTCCGCCCACATGCTTGAAAGTGCCGTGGTGGCCGGGTTATGCTCGGTAGGCTGCGATGCCGTATGTGTAGGAGTTGTTCCCACTCCCGCAGTGGCCTATTTGACACGGCGGTTCAATGCGGACGGTGGAGTGGTCATATCGGCATCCCACAATCCTGTTGAATACAACGGGATAAAGTTTTTTGACAGGGAAGGATACAAACTGGAAGACGGAGCGGAAGAAAAAATAGAAGGACTGGTGCTCAGCCATGAAGAAATAAAGGTTGTGCCGGGGGACCACCTTGGCAGGAGAATAAACATGCTGAAGGGAGCCAGGTATTATATCGATTACCTTAAGGGTACCGTAAAGACCACTTTTGACGGCTTGAAGATAGCGGTGGACTGTGCCAATGGTGCGGCATACAGAGTTGCCCCCAGGGTACTGGAAGAATTGGGGGCGGAGATTGAGGTAATCAACAACAAACCTACGGGATTAAACATTAACGTTAACTGCGGTTCAACCCACCCGGAAGGATTGAGGGACCTTGTGCAGAAGACAGGCGCCCATGCAGGTCTCGCTTTTGATGGTGACGCCGACAGACTTATAGCGGTAGACGGAGAAGGCAGGATAATAGACGGTGATTATATCATGGCGGTCTGCGGACGGCGTCTTAAAGAAGAGGGAAGATTGGCAGGGGACGCAATAGTGGCCACCGTGATGAGCAATATGGGTCTTCATAAGGGTATGACGCGCATTGGATGCAGGGTTGAGGAGACCCCCGTGGGAGACAGGTATGTCCTGCAGCGGATGAGAGAAAAAGGTTATGTTCTGGGGGGAGAACAGTCCGGACATATCATATTCCTGGATTACAATACCACCGGAGATGGTATACTATCGGCTCTGCAGCTTCTTGAGACGGTGAAGCTGTCCGGTAAGGACCTGGCCGGTCTTTGCAGCACAATGAAGATGTACCCCCAGGTACTGGTCAATGCCAGGGTACACGGGTTCATGGAAAATGCCTACCTGGATGATGCCATGATCCGCAGCGAGATAGACAGGATAGAGGGAGAAATAAAGGGTAAAGGGAGACTGCTTATCCGGCCTTCCGGCACAGAACCCCTTATAAGGGTTATGATGGAGGGAGAAGACAGGAATCAGATCCAGTTTTATGCTGAAAACCTTGCCGGGCTGATAGAGAGCCGGCTGGGATAGAGAACAGTTTGAGGGCATATATTCAGGTAAGTTGAGGCCGGCAGGCCTGCTCACCCGGGATCAAAGAAGGTGATGCTGCCCGGGGACAGCCTGTATGCCGCAGATTCTGAAGGAGGTGGTGCCGCTGTCAAAGCAGACTGAAAAATCATGAGGAGGTGATGGGAGAGAAAAAATAGCAAAAATAATTATAGCGCCCGAACTCCTGCAGCAGAGGGAGTTGACGAGGACCGGGGTTTATCGATATTTCGGCGGATGACCCCGCGGTAAACTGCTACCGTAAAAGGTTCTACAAACCCTTCAAGTGATTGGAGGAACAAAAAGGGCCGGGCAGCAAAACAAAATATGGATCAAAGGAGAGACATCATTCTATGTGTGGAATAGTAGGATATATAGGAAATCAGGATGTAACGCCTATTTTGATTGACGGCCTTAAAAGGCTTGAATATAGAGGATATGACTCGTCAGGAATAGCTGTATACGATGGTACTGATATAGAAGTGGAAAAATACAAAGGACGTCTTTCCGTACTTGAGGACAGGATAAAGGAGCGTCCCATCAAAGGGAGTATAGGCATAGGGCATACCAGGTGGGCAACCCACGGGGAGCCTTCGGATATCAATTCCCATCCCCACTCCAGCCAGAACGGGGACATCGCCGTAGTCCACAACGGCATCATTGAGAACTTTCAGCTCCTGAAAGAATGGCTTATGGAGCAGGGATACCACTTCAGGTCAGATACCGACACCGAGGTGGTGGCACACCTTATAGACCATTTCTATCAGGGAGACCTGGTGGATGCCCTTATAAAGGCTATGGAAAAAATGGAAGGTTCCTTCGCCCTGGGCATAATAAGCAGTAAAGAGCCGGATAAACTGGTGGCGGTGAGAAAGGACAGCCCTTTGATTGTGGGAGTGGGCAACGGGGAGAACTTCATTGCATCCGACATTCCCGCCATATTGAACCATACCAGGGCCATATACCTGCTGGACGATATGGAGATAGCCGTACTGGACAGAAAAGAAGTTAAAATCCTGGACCACAACAAGAACCGGATTCACAAAGAGATTTTCAGGGTTGACTGGGATGTCGCATCAGCCGAAAAGGGTGGTTATCCCCATTTTATGCTCAAGGAGATATTTGAACAGCCGGCAGCCATAAGGCAGACCCTCAAATCCAGACTGATGGAGAAAAGCGAAGAGATAATCCTGGACCAGATAAGGATTACTCCGGAGGACCTGAAGAATATAAACAAGATAAATATAGTTGCCTGCGGTACTGCCTATCATGCAGGGGTGGTAGGCAAATACATCATCGAAGAGCTTGCCAGGATTCCGGTGGAAGCCGATATTGCATCCGAATTCCGGTACAGGGATCCCATACTGGACCAAAACAGCCTGGTTATAGTCATCAGCCAGTCGGGAGAAACGGCCGATACCCTGGCCGCCCTCAGGGAAGCAAAAAAAAGAGGCGCAAGAGTAGTAGCCATAACAAATGTTGTGGGCAGTACGGTATCCAGGGAGGCGGACGACCTTTTCTACACATGGGCCGGCCCCGAAATAGCCGTGGCATCCACCAAGGCCTATACCACCCAGTTGATAGCCATGTACCTTATAGGGCTTAAACTGGCCAGGATTAAGGGAGAAATAAGCGGTGAACGGTACCGGCAGATGAAGGAAGCCGTAGGCAGACTCTCCGACCAGGTACAGCAGGTCCTGAACAATGCCGATGTAATTGAAGAACTGGCATTGGACAATAAAAACGCGGAAGACGTTTTCTTCATAGGACGGTCCCTTGATTATGCGGTGGCCATGGAAGGTTCCCTGAAACTGAAGGAGATATCCTATATCCATTCGGAGGCCTATGCCGCAGGGGAACTCAAGCACGGCACCATAGCCCTGATAGAGGAAGGTACGCCTGTAATAGCCCTGGCAACCCAGAACAGGCTGTATGACAAACTCCTCAGCAACATCAAGGAGGTAAAGGCCAGGGGGGCCTATGTAATAGCCCTGGCCAAAGAGGGAAACAGGGAAGTGGAGAAGACCGCAGACAGGGTGATATATATCCCCGATACCATGGATGAGGTGACACCGGTCCTGTCGGTAATCCCCCTCCAGCTCTTTGCCTATCATATAGCAGTAGCCAGGGGCTGCGACGTGGATAAACCCAGGAACCTCGCCAAAAGCGTTACTGTGGAGTAGGGGAGAGAAAATATCAGGAATTTGTGTATAATTCAAATAAAGTTCACTCCGTAATAATAAACTTCGCTCTATAAAAATAAAGTTCGTTCCAAAATCCCGTAGTAGATGCAGGAGAAATCTGAATTTGCTGCGGGATTTACGTTTTTAACAGGTAAAAGGGTTAAGGTGTAAGGATTAAAGGTTACTATGGTTAAGAAGTATTAAATAGGGTTAGAAATGTTGATTTTAAAGGGATTGAAAAACTATTGTATACCTCAAAAAAACTCGTGTCACGAATAAAAAAGTCATGTTAAAAATAAAAAAGTTGTGTTAAGAATCATGGCGAAAATAGGGCAGAAAGCCTTATTGGAACCATGATTTTTTGTTAGGATTTTTAGGGTTAAGGAGTAAGGGATAAGGGTGAACATATTGATTTTAAAGGATTTGAAGGGAGTATTGAAGAAAGATATTGATTAAAACTTTCCCCTTTTCCCTTGATACTTATCCCTATTTATGACACGACTTTTTTATCTAAAATGAGAGGGAAAATAGGAAAATATTAGGGGAAAGTAACAAGGGAAATGGGTGATTTTTGACATGACTTTTTTATATGGAAAGAATTGGGGGAATAGGGTTAAGGTGAGAAGGGATAAGGGTTTGAGGGGTGTGGGGGTTTGACATGAGTTTTTTATCTATATACATAGTTAGGACTAAGGTTTATTCTAAAAAGGGTTATAAGGGATAAGGTGAAAAATAATAAAGTTGTGTCAGAGATAAAAACTTGTGTTAGAAATAATAAAGTCGTGTTAAATAGATAATAAAGTCATGTAAGGCATTCAGCGCATAATTATAGTTAAAAATTGAAAGGTCCTGTTATCTTTTTTCTGTTTCTATAAATGATAGAGCGATAATATTAAAAATAGAAAATTACTTTCATAAATGGAAAAGTTATGTTATATTAGGTTAATAACAGTAGGATATTGTGAAGAATTATAGAAGAAGTATTGTGTAAGGGAGTGTTAAAAATTGAAGCATACTTATCTGTTTGAAGAAGGAAGATGGATTGCAACAGGAGTTTATTCTGATGAGAAAGGTGAAATTGTTCAGGTAGAGGGACAAACCATAATAATTCATAAAGATGAAGTCTGGATTAATGAGGGTTCAATGAAAGTATTAACAAATACACCTGTTGAATTCTTTAACAAATATGAGATAATACCATTTGTGTATGGTAGTGAAATGACGAATTGGAAATCATTTAACCCCGCCCTTGGAGAACTAAAAGGTAAATTTATGATTGTACAAGATTCAATAATGTCAAAATACGCTTCCGTAGATGGACAGTATACTGGCTTTGAGTATCTTAAGAAAATTGACGATTTAACATATGAAAATAGAGGATTTGCTTTAAGAAATGATGAAAAATTGTCTTCATGGGCAGTTCAATTAAAAAAGATTAAATAAGGTATCTAAAGAAAACTTTATTAGATTTATTTTGCATTCCTTATATAATGTAATGTGTATTAAGAGAGGTTATACACATTTGCATGGGGTGATACTGTGGCAAAGCATGAGTTTGGAATAATAGATTACTTTGAAGAAAACAAATGGTATAGTGATTATGAACCTGAAAAATACAATTGTATTTCAGTTGATGATGATTTAATAGGAGAATTAACTATAAGGTATGATGAAGAATTAATGGTAATAAAAACATATTTTATAGTTTCAACCCAGGTAGGAAAGGGATTAGATTATTGCGGCGTAACGCTTATACCTCCAGAATCCCTCAAACAATTTAGAGATGTTATTATAAAGGCAAATAATCGCTTGAAGTCAAAAGAACTTCAACTTCTCATTAAAAAAATAACTGAGGCTATAACGGGAAACAAGTATTTAATTCACTATGGAATATAACAACATTGTTATCCAAAATCCTTAATCCTCAAAACTTATCCCCATTTGAGGGCATTTCATGTGCATTACGGAAACTTAAAGTATGTGTCACCGCCGGGGTATAATTGACCCATAACGTCGGGCAGAAATTGACCC
>JAENYD010000003.1 GCA_016842005.1 Clostridium thermobutyricum
TCTATGAATACATGAGGATTTAAGGCTTATTGTCCAAAATTAAGGGGTCAGCCCGCATAGCAGTATTTTATCATATTGAACACTGACTAATGCAATAAGTTTAGGGTCATGAAGGCTCAAGGGGGTGGATATGTACAGAGTATTAAGCGGTGGTATTCCCTGGAGAAACGGGATATGGTATAATTAAACAAATAACTGTTTTGACGGGAGGTATTTAAATGGGGATTTTCACATATGGCGTTGTATAAGAGAATAAATCAAGGAGGATTACAATGCCATATTTCGATTACAAGGGAAAGAAAGTGCACTTTGTTGATAAAGGACAGGGGGATACCTTGCTATTGCTGCCTGGGAATACTTCCTCTTCCTTAATCCACAGTGCGGATATTGATTATTTTGCTACCGGTTTCAGAGTGGTCTGCCCTGATTATCCGGGCTATGGTAAATCGGAAAGAGTAGAAAAACTTGCAGTAGATTTCTGGTGGTCAAATGCAGAGTTGTGTAAAGAGCTACTAAGCTTTTTGGAACAGGAAAATTGTATTGCGCTAGGGTCAAGTGGAGGAGGTATAATTGCACTCAATCTTGCCATAATAGCACCGGCTTTGGTTAGAGCCGTTGTTGCAGACAGTATTACAGGAGAATTTGCAAACGGAAAGGATTTTGAAAGACAGGTGCAAATGAGGAAAAATGCACCGGATGAATTACGTACTTTCTGGCAGATGGCCCATGGTGAAGATTGGGAAAGGATTATTGAACTGGATTCACAGCTGCTTATTGAAGCTTCTATGCGTCAAGAGAGTTTTTACAGGGGAAGACTGAAAGAGATAAACTGTCCAGTTTTATTGACCGGTAGTTTATCCGATGATGCAATATCCGACGTAGAGGTGAATATTTGCAGTGTGGCACGTCAGATAACCAATTCAAAAACAATATTCTTTCCTACGGGAGGGCATCCGTTAATGTGGAGCAGACCGGAGGATTTCCGTGAAAATGTAATGCAGTTCTTAGAAAGAATATAAGGCTGGAAGCATCGGGAGAGGTAAGACTCCCGGTGCTTGATTTTTTTAAGGTTGAGGGAATACTTATTCAATGCCGTATTTGCCGGGTTTCTCATCGGATGTCTGTTTCTTTGATGCATACAGGTTTCCTGAGGTATCAAGGCCGGCATAAAACACATCTTTTATATCCTGTATGCCGTAACCGTTAATCCGGCCCGTCAGCCATGCTTTGTTCTGATTTATATACCTTAAATTATCCTCCATTATTTTGCCGTCTATAATCAGGTCCCGTGTAGGTCCTCTGTAAGGCGTGGGGATATTCATATCTGACGGGGTTAGCGGCTGCTTCTGGGATTTCGGCAGCACCGAGAGCTTTCCGTCAACCTCCGGCATCGCAAATTCAACATCGGCTATATTGAATATATTCTTATTTCTTAATTTCATCATCAGTTCCTCAATGGAAAGCCTAACCCGTTTCATGTTTCTTTCGACGATCTGACCGTTTTCAACTACCGTTACCGGCTCTGAGTTTGTGGCCTTACGTACCAGAAAGCTCTTGATATGAGCAAAGTCGATGATGAGTGTCAAAAGGGATGCGACTATCAGTATGACGAAGCCGGATAACGAAGGGTTTTCCTGTACCATAGCAGCGTTAACCGTTGCCGAGCGGTATTATTCAAGGACGGTGTACAGATATCTGTCCCAGATTATAAGCAGCATTACCGGAGTATTTCCCTTTTCGGTTGCCGAAGTATTAATTATTGCAGTTTTGCTGCTGATAACAGCCGGTGTCATATACAGCATTTTAAAGCTTGTCAGGAGTCCGGCAGAAAGACTGAAACTGGTTATTAAGCAATTATCAATTGCAGCCGTTGCCGTAAGTGTGGTGTATTTTTCTTTTATTATGACCTGGGGATTGAATTATCATCGGGTATCCATCGCTTCCATTGCAAATCTGGATGTTCGGCCGGCTTCGGTGGAGGAACTGGAGTCCCTGTGCAGGTATTTGATTGACAGGGCCAACGGGCTGAGAGAGTTGGTGGAGGAAGACCGGGACGGCGTCATGATTTGCCCCGGGGGAGCCGGGGATATACTGGAAAGGGCTTATAAAGGCTATGAACTGGCATCCGAAGTGTACCCCGAACTGGGGGGTAAATACGGAAGGCCCAAGGGGGTAATGCTGTCCGGAATTATGTCGTACCAGGGAATAGGGGGGATATATTTTCCTTTTACCGGCGAGGCCAATGTGAACGTTTCCGGGCCCCATTTCATGATACCTTTTACCGCTTCCCATGAAATGGCCCATCAAAGGGGATTTGCCCGGGAAGACGAGGCCAATTACATCGGATACCTGACTTCCATAATGCATCCCGACTATGATTTCCGATACTCAGGTACAATGGCTGCCCTGCAGTATTCTATGAATGCTTTGAGGAGACAGGATATGGACAGGTATAAACGGCTGAAGGAAGAGTACAGCGACGGGGTAGCCAGGGATTTCCAGGCATGGTACGAGCATTGCAAGCAGCATGAAGGCTTTGTCAGCAGAACTACCGACAGAATTAATGACGCATATCTTCAGGCTAATGCTCAAAGTGACGGTGTACGGAGCTACGGCCGGATGGTCGACCTGCTCCTTGCTCATTACCGGGATGTTTTACCCGATGACTACCACCGCTAATACTCCCGTCCTCTCAGGCAGGAGATAAACGGTGTTGCGTTTCTGGAAGCACTGCAAACAGTCCCCACGCTACCTTCGGGTAGTTTTTTAACAATAAAACCGGTATCAGCATCTCTGATTTTTCTTTAAAACAAATTTAGCTTAAATTGTATTTTATTTATGATATACTATAAAATAATAATTAATCAAAATCTGCCCCGACTGTCCGGGTAACAATACTGTGCAACCGTTTTCCTCCTGTCCATAATTTTGTGAGGGGGAAAAAAATTGCTTTTCGCCGGACTTTAATAATTCAGCTCATTTAGCCGGGGGTTCAAAAAATTCTGCGGCCTCCCACCAAGGGATTATCAGAGACGCCATTCCAATTGATATTGCTGCAGTACTCCTCGAATTATCCGTATCAGCCTTACACCCCGATTTTGGAGCAGAAAATAAATACTTTTTGTTTAAAATACAGGAGGAGGATACTATGCAATTAGGTAACTGGGTTAAATTAATTCTGGATTCATTATATGACGGCATATTGATTGCGAATAAAGATTGCATAGTTGAATATGTAAATCCTTCTTACACAAGAATAACAGGGGTCAGATACGATGAAATCGTGGGCAAACCTCTGCTGGAGGTCAGACAAACAAAACCGTTAGCAAGTAAAAAAGAGAAATATTTTTCCGGAATTTTAGAAATATAGTTTATTTATGAGCATTGCTACAAAAATACTGCCCCGCAGGGGGCAGGATTTTTTTTTGCGGACGATTTGGTATGGTATTTGCAAATATAATTTGTAACCGCGCGGGTATAAAAATGATGGGAGGTATAGCATATGTTAGCGTTTTTAGGGTTTTTAACAATCATAGTTCTTCTTACCCTTATAATGACAAAAAAACTGTCACCTGTTGTGGCGTTGATTGCAGTTCCGATTGTCGTTTCGGTCATTGGTGGTTTTGCCGGTGAGGTAGGCGGTTATATTACTGACGGCATTAAGAGCATTGCTCCGGTGGGAACCATGTTCATATTTGCCATACTGTTTTTCGGGATACTGACTGATGCAGGGACCTTTGACCCCATTATCAATAAAATATTAAAACTGGTAGGGAATGACCCTGTCAAGATAGCAATAGGTACGGCAGTGCTTGCCATGCTGGTGCATCTTGACGGTTCGGGGGCTGTAACCTTCTTAATAACCATTCCTGCGATGCTTCCCCTTTACGATACTCTTAAAATGGACAGGAGGGTTCTGGCGACCATAGTAGCTCTATCGGCGGGAACAATGAATGTTCTTCCATGGGGGGGACCTACTATAAGGGCTGCTACTTCATTGGAGATACCTGTTACCGAATTATTTAATCCCCTGTTACCTGCATTGATAGCAGGACTGATATTTGTAATATTCGTTGCATACAGACTGGGGAAAAAAGAAAAACAAAGGCTGGGAGACATTGCATCTGACCAGTTGCAAATACAGAGGGAAATAGACGAAGAGAAACAAAAACTTGCAAGGCCGAAAATGTTTTTTGTCAACGTTTTAATAATCATTGCTTCGGTTGTTACATTAATTTCCGGCAAGCTGCCTCCTGTAGTGATATTTATGATGGCCTTTGCCCTTTCCCTGGTGATTAATTACCCAAGCGTGAAAGAACAGAGACAGAGAGTTGACGCCCATGCCAAGGCTGCTTTGATGATGGCAAGCATATTGTTTGCCGCAGGGGCCTTTATCGGTATCATGAAAGGGTCAGGAATGATAACAGAGATGGCCAATGCAGCCGTGTCCGTTATCCCTTCGACCCTGGGAAAACTTATACCTGTTATTACCGGAGTTATCTCAATGCCGGCAAGTTTACTCTTTGACCCTGATTCCTTCTATTTTGGTGTATTGCCTGTACTGTCGGCGGCAGCCAGAGGGTTTGGGGTATCAGCCCTGAACGTTGGAAGGGCAGCTATCCTGGGGCAAATGACAACAGGCTTTCCGGTAAGTCCCTTGACAGGCTCCACTTTCCTGTTAATAGGATTGACCGGAGTAGACCTGGGGGAACACCAGAAGAAAACCATTCCTTATGCATTTGCCACAACTATAGTGATGCTTATTGTAGCGATTATTATAGGAGCAATAAAACTATAAACAGGATTATTGACTTCAGGTGAGACTTTTAACTGGTCTTAAGGGTAAGAAACCGCTATCCGGGGACGTGGCGCCTATCATATCCCGTCTGAGAGGGCCGGAAGTGTTGGCGGCGCGGTAGTCTTCGGATAAACAAATCAGTATTTATTGGTTCTGCAAAATTGAGTTATAAATAGGAGGTCCGTAGATGGAAAGGATACGTATAGGCTGCGGTGCGGGATATGCAGGTGACCGCCTTGAGCCGGCTTTGGAATTAATAGAACATGGCAATATAAAATATATAATTTTTGAATGCCTGGCAGAAAGGACCATTGCCATTGCTCAGCAGCAAAAGCTTGTTGACCCCACCAAAGGTTATAATTCGTTGCTGGAGCACCGTATGGAAAAAGTATTGCCGTTGTGTCATGAAAAAGATGTAAAAATAATTACCAACATGGGGGCGGCAAACCCTGAGGCTGCAGTGAAAAAGGTAAAGAATATGGCTGTGGAAATGGGCCTGGAAGGCATTAAAATCGCAGCAGTATTAGGCGATAATATTTTTCACAATATTGAAAGATACCTGGATAATGAAGTGCTGGAAACCGGTCAGAAGCTCAGAGACCTGAAAGGAGAACTTATTTCTGCCAATGCCTATCTGGGAATGGACGGTATAATCCAGGCGCTGGAAAATGGAGCGGACATTGTTATAACGGGACGTGTAGCCGATCCTGCCCTGTTTCTTGCACCAATAGTATATGAATATGGATGGGATAAAGAAGATTATAACCTGATAGGCAGCGGTATTCTGATAGGTCATTTGCTGGAATGTGCTGCACAGATAACAGGCGGATATTATGCGGATCCGGGGGTTAAAGATGTCCCTGACCTGTGGAAGGTCGGTTTCCCGATAGCAGAAGTCTGGGAGACAGGGCAGGCGGTAATTACAAAAGTAGAGGGTTCGGGAGGCATTGTTACACCGGATACCTGCAAAGAACAGCTTCTATATGAGATACATGACCCGTCAAGGTATATTACTCCGGATGGAATAGCTGATTTCACCAGTGTTACCATTGAGCAAGCCGGTAAAGACCGTGTCATGGTAAAAGGAGCCGCCGGAAAGCAAAAGCCGGATACGCTTAAGGTGAGCATAGGATATAAGGACTGTTACATTGGTGAAGGGGAGATAAGTTACGGCGGTCCCGGAGCCTATGAAAGGGCAAGACTTGCCGGGGAAATAGTGAAAAAACGGCTGGAGTACTTGAATATCCCCATCCAGGAGATGCGCATCGACCTGATAGGATTTAATTCCCTGTTCGGGGACAGTATCAGCCATAACACCAGTCTGGATACATCCGGGCTGAATGAGGTAAGGCTTAGGGTGGCAGGCAGAACGATTGACAGATCAGATGCAGTAAAGATAGGCAATGAAGTGGAAGCCCTTTACACCAACGGTCCGGCTGCCGGCGGGGGAGCATCCAAGTCGGTAAATGAAGTAATATCCATCGCATCAATATTCATACCCAGAAATGATATAGATATCCAGGTAGTTTACGAGGAGGTATGAAGGAAATGAGATTAAGGGAAATTGCCCATTCAAGAACCGGAGACAAAGGAGATATTTCCAATATATCGGTTATTGCTTACAAACAGGAAGACTATAAAAAGATTGAAAAATATGTTACCGCTGAGAAAGTGAAAGAATGGTTTAAAGACATAGTGAGAGGTGAAGTGAAAAGATACGAACTACCGGGCATAGGAGCCTTGAACTTTGTAATGTACAAAGCACTGGGCGGAGGGGTTACCCGATCTCTTTCTGTCGACAAACATGGAAAGTGTCTGAGCGCTTCACTGCTGGAAATGGAGATACCTGAACAGTAGATAAAAACAAGTGGAGATGCCTCGCCGGGTCCTTTTCCAATCATCAGGTCATGCAAGGTATATTACCGGGAATATGTACAGATTTGATGGCGGGGATGACCGCAAAGCAGGTTCTCAATCCTATGTTCCCTGACATCTTGTAGTGCGGTTATGGACTTCACCTCCACGGGAGATATGGAAATTTAGCCTCCGGCTTAATAGCCGGAGGTTTTTTGTGACCGTCGGGCTATCAGAGTATGCAGAGCGGCCGGACTGTAAAGAATGATCATAAAGCCAGGCTCGCATTCTTTGCCAGTCCGGATTTCTACATGCCGGTGACAGGTTCTTTATCTAATCCAATGCGCTGCGCAAGCTGCTTATAAAATCCAGAACCCGTTCCTCAATGTTTCCCTCCATTATTCCCTGTTCTATTTTTTGAATAACCGCACTGCCGACAATCAGCCCATCAGATAGTTCTCTTAGATTTCTTACAGTTTCTTCACTGGATATGCCGAAGCCAATGGCCAGCGGGATAGGTGTATATTTCCTCACTTTGCCTGTAAAATCCGATAAGCTTGCTTCAAAGCGGTCCCTTATGCCGGTCACCCCTCTGGATGAAATGCAATATACAAAACCCCGGGCACCGGTAACAATATCTTTTATCCTGCCTTCTGATGTGGGGGCAACAAGAGGGATTAGATCAACGGGATAATCCTTCATGACTTCGGATAATTCCTTTCTTTCCTCTAGAGGCAGGTCCGGAATGACTAACCCGTCTATACCATGCGTCAGGCAGTTATCCAAAAACCTTTCAATCCCATACCTGAAGACTGAATTAAAATATACTAAAAATACGATAGGTATGTCTGTTTTCTCCCTTATCTTTAGAACCGTACTAAAGATAGCATTGATATTTGTCCCTGCCTTTAATGCCCTTTGGGAGGCCCTCTGAATTATCGGGCCATCAGCCAGAGGGTCCGAATAGGGTATGCCAAGCTCTATAATGTCAGCCCCAGCCTTCTCCAGTGTAATCACCAGGTTAAGCGTGGTGTTCAAATCAGGGTCCCCGGCGGTTATATATGTTATTAATGCCTTTCGGTTTTTATTCCTTAGTGAGCTGAAGGTTTCAGTTATCCTGCTATTCATTATCTATCCCTCCCATGACCTTTGATACAGTATCCATATCTTTATCACCCCTGCCGGATAAACTGACTACTATGATATCATCCTTACGGGTATCCGGTGCCAGCTTCATCAAATACGCTATTGCATGGGCGCTTTCCAGTGCAGGAATAATTCCTTCGGTGGTGGTCAGATACCGGAACGCGTCTATAGCGTCATTATCGGTTACAGCCACATAATTTGCTCTGCCGGTGGAATGGAAATAGGCGTGCTCCGGTCCTACTCCCGGATAATCCAATCCGGCCGATATGGAATGTACCGGCATAATCTGTCCATTTTCATCCTGAAGCATATAAGTCATCATGCCATGAATCACACCGACAGACCCTTTACTGATGGTTGCCGCATGCTTGTCGGTATGGATGCCAAGACCCCCTGCCTCAACGCCGTATATCTTTATTTCCCTTTCCTCATGAAATGGATAGAATAAACCCATTGCATTACTTCCACCGCCCACACAGGCCACCAGATAATCGGGCAGCCTCCCTTCCTTTTCCATAATCTGTTCTTTGACTTCATCTCCGATGATTCTTTGAAAATCCCTTACCATGGTGGGATAGGGATGGGGTCCCACAACAGAACCTATCACGTAAAAAGTATGGTCCACATTTGCAACCCAGTCCCTTATAGCCTCATTGGTGGCATCCTTCAGTGTGCCTGACCCGCAAGACACCGGGTTTACCTTTGAACCCAGCAGTTTCATTTTAAATACATTTAATGATTGCCGCTCAATGTCCTCCTCTCCCATATATACCTCACAGGGCAATCCAAACATTGCACATATGGTAGCGGTTGCAACCCCGTGCTGTCCTGCTCCGGTTTCCGCTATGATGCGCTTTTTCCCCATTCTTTTTGCCAGTAAGACCTGGCCTATCACATTATTGATTTTGTGGGCCCCTGTGTGGTTCAGGTCCTCCCGTTTTAAATAGACCTTTCCTCCACCTAGGTTTCCGGTTAAATTTTCTGCAAAATATAATGGGGTGGGTCTTCCCGAGTATTCCTTCAAATAATGCCTGTATGCATTTTTGAAGGCTTTGTCATGCTTTGCCTTTACATATTCCCTTTCCAGCTCTATTAAGGCGTTCATCAAGGTTTCGGGTACAAATTGGCCTCCGAATTTTCCGAACCTTTTAGGAATTATTTCGGTCTTCATCTTATCCCCTCACATTTCCAATAAATTTTTTTATTTTTTCACAGTCTTTATATCCATCGGTTTCAACACCACTGCTCACATCAACAACCACAGGCCGGACAATTTCAATGGCTTTTTTTACATTTTCAGGGGTAAGGCCGCCTGCTAAAATAACAAACGGATATCTATCCATACTTGAGGCAACACTCCAGTGAAAAGTTTTTCCTGTTCCGCCGTACTGTCCGCGGACAGACGTATCTAATAAAAATCCGTCCACATCATATTTCCCCAATTGTTTTAAGCTGGTTACGTCTTTTATTCTGAATGCCTTCCATACCTCATATTCAAAGCTGTTACAATACTCCGGCGGTTCATCTCCGTGAAACTGCAGTATATCCAGATGGCAATACCGGGCGGTTTCCCTTACTTCACTGGCAGGTGTATTTAAAAATACTCCCACTTTTTTTATGTTCCTGTCCAGTCCCGCAATCAGGCTTTTTGCTTTGTATTTATCAATCCGTCTGTTGCTTTCTGCAAACACGAAACCGGCATAATCAGGCTTTAGCTTGTTGACATACAGGATATCCTTCTCCCGCATTAATCCGCATATTTTCACCTTTGTCAATCTGTCTCCCCCCTGAGCTCCCTCAATTTGTCATGTATGGATTTTGCTTTCATCAGGCTTTCTCCTATGAGAACCCCTTTCACGCCTGTATCTTCAAGAAATTTCATATCTGCCCTGTTCATTATCCCGCTTTCACTGATCGCTATCCTGTCTTTAGGTATGAATTGTATTAGCTTTTCTGTTGTTTGGATTGTTGTTTGGAATGTTTTCAGATCCCTGTTATTGATACCTACAATCTCTGCCTCTGTCTCCAATACCGTTTCCAGTTCGGATCTGTCATGCACTTCTACCAGGCACTGCAGCCCGATTTCCTTTGCAATTGCCTGGAAACGGATTAATTGTTTTTTGGAAAGTATTGCTGCAATCAGTAAAACCGCATCAGCCCCCAGTGCCCTCGATTGATAGATTTGATAGGGGTCAATAATAAAGTCCTTTCTTAAGATGGGAAGGGAAGTTATATACCTGATATCAGATAAATACTGGTCTTTTCCCTGGAAAAATTTATCTTCGGTCAGTACGGATATTGCTTCCACTTTATCTTTATCGAAGGCCTTTGCTATGGCAAGGGGGTCAAAATTTTTTTTAATGGTTCCTCCGGAAGGAGATGCTTTTTTTACTTCTGCAATAATACTGAGTCTATTTTCCATGTCTATAGATTTTTTAAAGTTTCTTGGGGCTTCACATTTGCCCATTTGCCGGATTAATGCGTCAAGGGGAGTGGTTTTCTTATCTTCCTCCAGTTTTCTTTTCTTGTATGCCACTATCTTATTTAAAATCATCCTTTCATCTCCCGGGTCAATTCAATTAATTTATTTAGCTTCTCCAGTGCAAGGCCGTTATCTATCATTTCTCTGGATTTAGCTATTCCCTCTTCCAATGAGAGGGCCTTTTTCCCCACATATATGGCTGCTCCGGCATTTAACAGAACTATGTCCCGCCCGGGACCTTTCTCACCTTTTAGTATGTTTAACATAATGCTTGCATTTTTCCGGGGGTCACCTCCCACTATCTCTGCTTTTTCCGCCAACGGTAAGCCAAACTTTCCAGGGTCTATATAGTAGGTATATATTCTATTATCCTTCAGTTCAGCCACCTTTGTCCCGGTTGAGATAGATATCTCGTCCAATCCATCCAGACCGTATACAACCATAGCCCTTTCAACCCCCAGCTTTTTCAGAACTCCGGCCATGACTTCTGTAAGGCTTTCATGAAACACCCCAAGCACCTGACCCTTTACTCCTGCAGGATTTGTTAACGGTCCAAGTAGATTGAATATGGTCCTTACTCCCAATTCCCGCCTTGGACCTATTGCATGTTTCATTGCCCCGTGGAAACTGGGCGCAAACATAAAACCTATGTTCAGCTGTTCCACACATCTTTGCACCTGCACCGGCTGTAAATCAATATGCATGCCTAATACTTTCAATACATCCGCACTTCCACATTTGCTGGAGACAGAACTGTTTCCGTGTTTTACCACTGCAACCCCGGCAGCCGCTGCCACAAAGGCTGCTGTCGTGGAAATATTGAATGTATTTGCCCCGTCTCCTCCGGTACCACAGGTGTCAATCGCATAGGCATTTCTGATGTCTACATTCAATGCCTTGTCCCGCATTACTTTGGCACTCCCGCTGATTTCCTCCAGGGTTTCTCCTTTCATCCGCAGTGCCGCCAGAAAACCACCTATTTGTGACGGGGTTGCTTTCCCTTCAGTAATAACATTCATGGCATCTATCATTTCAGCCTCGCTCAAATCCTGGTTTCTAATTACCTTGCCGATGGCGGACTTTAACATATTGCATCCCTCCAATCTTTAAAATAAAAGGAAATTTTTCAGTATCTCTTTCCCGCAGTTTGTAGATATAGACTCCGGGTGAAATTGCACGCCAAATACAGGATATTTTTTGTGCCGTAATCCCATGACTTCCCCCTCGGGACTTTGAGCCGTGACTTCCAGTTCATCCGGAATAAACCCGCTGTCCACAACCAGAGAGTGATATCTCATCGCCCTTAATGGATTTGCAATTTTCTTGAACAACCCCCTTTCATTATGATGGATCATAGATGTTTTCCCGTGAAGCAAATATTTGGCATGTATAACACGCCCTCCAAACACTTCTCCTATTACCTGATGTCCAAGGCATACTCCAAGGATGGGAACATCCTTTCCAAATACACGCACCACCTCCGGTGAAATCCCTGAGTCCCCGGGATAGCCCGGGCCCGGGGAAATAATGATGTGGTCAATATCCATCTGTTTTAACTGTTCCAGTGTTACGGCATCATTTCTGTAGACCCGAACATCCGGATTGATTTCCCCGACATATTGATAAAGGTTATAGGTGAAAGAATCATAATTATCAATTATTATAATCAAGATATATCCTCCTCCGTTTTTCTTATGGCCTCTATGAGGGCCTGAGCCTTGTTGAGGGTTTCATAGTATTCATTTTCCGGACGGGAATCGGCTACAATGCCGGCACCTGCCTGCATATAAGCTGTTCCATCCTTGAATATTATCGTTCTTATGGCAATGCATGTATCCAGATTTCCATTGAACCCAAGGTACCCTACAGCTCCGGCATATACACCTCTTTTCCTGTTTTCCAGCTGATCGATGATTTCCATTGCCCTTATCTTTGGTGCTCCGGATACCGTTCCAGCAGGCAAACAGGATATCAATGCATCGAACATATCGCAATCAGGCCTTATTTCCCCGGTCACATTTGATACAATATGCATCACATGGGAATATTTTTGAATGTCCATGAACGGATTAACTGTTACCGTTCCAAACTTTGATATTTTTCCTATGTCGTTTCTTGCTAAATCAACCAGCATCAGGTGTTCCGCCAGTTCCTTCCCGTCTTTCAACAATTCTTCAGCATATTTTTCATCTTCCACAGGGTTTTGTCCCCGGGGTCTTGTTCCCGCTATCGGGCAAGTCTCTACAATATTTTCCTTCACTTTGACCAGCAGTTCAGGGGACGAACCCACCAGCTGATATTCTCCGAAATCTATATAGTACATATAAGGTGAAGGATTGATGTCCCTTAGAGTTCTGTAGACCCGGAATGGATTTGCCTCTGTTTCTACCTGTAACCTTTGTGACAAAACAACCTGATATATATCCCCGTTTTTTATATATTCCTTTGCCCGCAAAACCTTTTGCATATAATCTTCTTTGGTTTCATTGCTCGAATATATCAGCCTTTTCCAACCTCTTCCCTTGTCTTGCTTCATACTATAATGGCTTTCGGATATTTCTTTCCCCAGGGAATGCAATCTCTCTACTGCCCTTTTATATGAAGCCTTTATGTCACCGGATACTGGCATATTTACCACCATTTTTATCTTTTGCCTTGCATGGTCAAATACAATAACTTCTTCGGTGAGCATTAGATTCACCTCCGGCATTTCCATATCATCCAGGTTTGTATTTCCTAAATGCTCATGGTTTCTTGTGACATCATATCCTATGTATCCCACCGCCCCTCCCGTAAAATCAGGCATGTCAGATATCCGGGGTGTTTTATAATCGTTTATTAGCGATTTTACAATTCCCAGCACGCTTCCGGATTTGACATAGGTTTTATCCCTTTGGTGCACAACCACACGGTTACCGTAACTTCTGACTGTTATAAACGGATTTCTTCCGATATAAGAATATCTGCCGCATTTATTGCCTGATTCAAGGCTCTCCAGCAAATAACCATTTTTGTCCCTGCACAGTTTTTTAAACAGAGTAACCGGTGTTTCCATCCCTCCTTCCATTTCCATAAAAACAGGTATCATTCTTGAAGTTTTACCGAGGTCCTTGAACTCTTCAAAATCTGTATAATTCATGTATCCACCCCTCACCTGTAAAATAAAAAAAGCATTTCATCCCGTAAAACAGGGACGAAATGCTTTGCGTTCCGCGGTGCCACCCTCGTTAGATGTAGTACGTCTATAAAATAGGCGACAGGGTTTATATCCGGAAATCAAAAAAACATTTCATCTCCCATAGGACGAAATGTTTGAATTTCGCGGTGCCACCTATATTAGACAGTATTACTATCCCACTCTTGCAGGTACGGAAATAGATCCGGCTATTTCGATACCCTGTCTCTGTAACGTGAGACTTACGGCAAGTGATACTCTCCGGGGATTTCCCACTGCTTCTCATGGAACCATTCGGCAAGCATATCCGGACCGGGCTTTCACTATTCCCGGCTCGCTGTACCTTCATGTCCTGCTTACTCTTTCCAGTCATAGAATTTAGGAGATATTTTATAGAATTATAATACAGGCCGTGCGATCCTGTCAATAAAAATTTAATGGGGGAAATGTAATGCAAATGGAAAAGTGGAAAAATTGAACCAAAAAATTCAATTTGTTATTGACATCTCAATATATATTGCATATAATACTAGTAATTTTAGCAGACAGTAACAACGGGAAAGGTGATCTTTATGCTGGATCAAATTAGAAAGGGTTGCCAGCTTTATATCTATTATTTTAACTTCTACTGGGGCTATTACTTTTTTAGCGCTGGTTATTTTGCATGGCAAAAAAATAGATATGAACAACTCTTTCTAAGGAGAGGAATACTACATAAACCGACAGCAATATAAGCATCATTACGGCTGTAACACTTTTTCACAGGGAGACCCTTAGAAAGGGGTCTCCCTTTTATATATACAAAAAAATCAAGGAGGCATCTGTCATGGTTATTATTATGAAACCGGAAACACCCGAAATAAAAATTGAAAAGATTATACGCAAAATGGAAAGTCTGGGATGCGTGGTTCATGTATCACAGGGGGTAAGGTACTGTATACTGGGGCTGGTGGGCGATACAAGCCGAATTGACCCCAAACAGATACAGGCAAACGAAAACGTTGACAGGGTTGTACGGGTACAGTATCCCTTTAAACTTGCCAGCCGGCTTTTTCACCCGGAATATACCGTAGTGCAGGCAGGCAATGTAAAAATCGGAGACGGCAATGTAGTTGTCATGGCCGGTCCCTGTTCGGTGGAAAATGAGGAGCAGGTGCTGACAATTGCCCGCAGTGTCAAGGAACATGGCGCTCATATCTTAAGAGGGGGTGCATTCAAGCCCAGGACATCTCCATACAGCTTCCAGGGCCTTGGTGAAGCAGGGCTGAAAATCCTCCGGAAGGCAGGAGAAGAGACAGGGATGCCCATAGTAACAGAGGTTATGTGCCTGGAAACCTTCGATATTGTTGCAGAATACGCCGATATACTTCAAATAGGCGCCAGGAACATGCAGAATTTTCCCCTGCTGAAGAAAGCCGGCAGGTCGGGTATGCCGGTATTATTGAAAAGAGGTATGTCGGCAACCATTGAAGAACTCTTAATGGCAGCGGAGTACATTATGTCGGAGGGTAACCCGAATGTGATATTATGTGAAAGGGGGATAAGGACGTTTGAAAAATATACCAGGAATACCCTGGATTTGAGTGCGATACCGGTTATAAAGGAACTGAGTCACTTACCCATAATAGTGGATCCAAGCCATGCCTCCGGCAAATGGTCGATGGTGGAACCCCTGGCAAAGGCAGCAGTTGTGGCCGGTGCGGACGGACTGATGATAGAAGTGCATCATCAGCCGGAACTTGCGCTGTCGGACGGGGACCAGTCCCTCAAACCGGATAAATTTGCCAGGTTAATGGCCAACACAAGAAAAATCTTGGCTGTACTGGACAGGGAGGAACTACTTGTTACCTATGATATTTTCGATTAAACCGTATTCGAATTCAATGGATTTGGAGAATGGGGTGGGATACTGGATTATGCCGGCGAAAATGGGAAAAAGATATATAAAAAAGAAGCCAAAACAGCGGGCAAAAAGATATGCTGTTAAGGCCGAAAAAATAAGCATTTTTATATAAAACATACTGTGACAAAATTATACTAAATACTGTTGAGGGAATCAAATTCTTTCCGGTTGTCCGGACAGGAATCAAGATGGGAGGGAAATGGATGCTTAGGTATCTGACGGCAGGAGAGTCTCACGGGAAGGGTCTTGTAGGAATTCTGGAGGGATTGCCGTCCAATGTGTCTATAGACATCAGGGAGATTGATAAAGACCTGGGACGGAGGCAGAAAGGGTTTGGACGGGGAAGCCGAATGAAAATAGAAAGGGACAGCATTGAAATCCTGTCCGGTATAAGGGATGGAAAAACCCTGGGAAGTCCCGTATCCTTCATTATCAGAAACAGGGATTATGCCAACTGGGAAAGCTATATGGATCCCGCAGTGGCTGACCAGCAGTCCAAAAGGATAACAGGACCAAGACCGGGCCATGCAGACCTGGCAGGGGTCCTGAAGTACGGGTTCTCTGATATCAGGAATGTACTGGAGAGGAGCAGTGCCAGAGAAACGGCCGTGAGGGTGGCCATCGGCAGCATTGCCAGACAGCTTTTGAAGAATTTTGATATAGGGGTATTCAGTCATGTAACCTCTATAGGTAATGTAACGCTGGAGGAGAGTATCAGGGATACAGGCAGGATAGGAAGGGCGGATGCATCCGAGGTCCGTTGTGTGGATAAAACGGTGGAAAAACAGATGATACAGGCGATAAATGAAGCAAAAGAAGAAGGAGACTCTCTGGGAGGAATATTTGAGATCCATATTACGGGGGTACCTGCAGGATTGGGCAGCTATGTCCAGTGGGACAGAAAACTGGATGCAAAACTGGCCTACGCCTTAATGAGCATCCAGGGATTCAAGGGCGTCGAAATAGGCTGTGGATTTGATAATGCCCGGAGAAAAGGCAGCAGTGTTCATGATGAAATCTTTTATGACAAAGACGTCGGGTTTTACCGGAAGACAAACCGGGCGGGAGGAATAGAGGGAGGCATGTCCAATGGAGAGACCATTATTGTCAGATGCGCCATGAAACCCATACCAACTCTGTACAAGCCCTTAAGAAGTGTGGATATTGACAGTAAAGAAAGCCTTTGCGCAGCAGTTGAACGAAGTGATACCTGTGCAGTCCCGGCGGCATCGGTGGTGGGAGAGATGGTTGCCGCTACGGTAATTGCCGGGGAGTTTTTGAGAAAGTTTGGCGGGGATTCCCTTGAGGAGATAAAGAGTCGATGGGAAAGATACATATCGCTTTAGGGGATGCAGCCGGGAGAAAATTCAGGTATCCTGCCGGGGAGGGGAATACAGTATGCTGGTTAAGCCTGCAAAACGGATAAGAGCGGACATAAAGGTGCCGGGGGACAAGTCCATATCCCACCGCGCTGTTATGCTTTCCGCCATAGCAGAGGGAGAGAGCAAAATATACAACTTTCTTACGGGAGAGGACTGCCTGAATACAATAGACTGTTTCAGAAAACTGGGAGTAAATATTGATATGCGAAAAGAGCATGTAAAAGTCCGGGGCGTTGGACTGAGGGGATTGCAGGAACCCGGAGATATACTGTATGCAGGAAATTCGGGTACTACCATAAGGGTGATGACAGGGATTTTGTGTGGTCAGACCTTTGAGTGTGAAATCACCGGGGACACCTCCATCCGGAAAAGGCCCATGGGGAGGATAATTGAACCCTTAAGACAAATGGGCGCTGATATATACGGGGTGGTCCAGGAGGGTTTTGCACCGTTGAGGATAAGGGGAGGCAGCCTGGAAGGTATAAGCTATGAAATACCCATTGCCAGTGCCCAGGTAAAATCGGCTGTTTTACTGGCCGGACTTTATGCCCGGGGAGTTACGGTCATCCGGGAGCCCCAGAAGTCACGAGATCATACCGAACTGATGCTGAGCAGTATGGGAGGGAATATAGAGGTAAAGGGCCGGGAAGTAATCTGCAGGCCTGTAGACCGGCTTTCGGGACGGGATATCTTGATACCCGGCGACATATCATCCGCCGCTTTCTTTATGGTATTGGGGGCGGTATCTAAAGACGGAGAACTGCTGATAAGAGGTGTGGGCCTGAATGAAACCCGGACAGGCATTATAGACGTACTGATGCAGATGGGAGCAGATATAAAGGTGTTTAATAAGAGATACGTATCCGGAGAGAGGATGGGGGACATCCTGGTCAGGAGCTCCAGGCTCAGGGCGGTCGATGTTTACGGAGACATGGTGCCGAGGCTGATTGATGAGATACCGGTTCTTGCCGTGGCTGCATGTTTTGCAGAGGGCACAACAACCATACGGGATGCCCATGAATTGAAAGTGAAAGAGAGTAACAGGCTGAAGGCAATGGTCTGTCAATTAAAAAAAATTGGGGCGCATATTGAGGAAACCGATGACGGAATGAGGATAAAAGGGGGAAGGACGCTGTCGGGAGGTCAGACCGAAAGCTATAATGACCACAGAATAGCCATGGCCATGGCGATTGCCGGACTTGTAAGCGAGGAAGGAGTATATATAGATGACCCCGGCTGTGCAGACATATCCTTCCCCGGTTTTTTCAGTATAGTTGAAAGGATGTACGGCTAAAAAACGCATTTTATGTTACAAAGGGAGCGGTAGTATGGACCAGTTTGGTCGAATAGCTATTATCGGCATGGGCCTGATAGGCGGTTCACTGGCCCTTGCCATAAAGAGAAAAGGGTTTAATGGAAAGATAACAGGAATAGACCGGTCTGTGTCTTCTCTGGAGCAGGCCAAAGCTGTGGGGGCCATTGACACTGCAGCCGGCAGTATAAAAGAAGCGGTTACCCATGCACAGATGGTGGTGATAGCGGTTCCCATAGAGCATTATGGTCAGGTCTTTGCAGAAATGGTCTCCTGCCTTTCGGAAGAAACAATTGTTACTGATATGGGAAGCGTTAAGAGTTATGTAAATGATATTGCGTTAAGATATATGCCCAACAGGGCCAATTTTGTGGGAGGACATCCCATGGCAGGATCGGAAAAAGCAGGTATGAAGGCAGCTACACCTTTTCTCTACGAAAATGCATATTATTTTTTAACTCCGACAGAAATCACCAGCCCGGAAGCAGTCTCGAAAGTCAGGTCCCTTATTGAATTTATCGGCGCATATCCTGTACTGGTCAGCCCGGAAGAACATGACAGTATTGCTGCAAAAATCAGTCACCTTCCGCATCTGCTGGCTGTAACGCTTGTCAATATGCTGGACAGGGAAAACAGGCTGGATTATCTGCCTTTTGCAGGAGGCGGTTTCAGGGATATTACCAGAATAGCATCCGGAAATCCTGATATGTGGAAGAATATTCTCAATTACAACAGAGAAGACCTGATTCAAAGTATTGAGGAATTTGAACATATGTTGAAAGACTTCAAGCAAGTCCTGGTTAACGGGGATATGCGCCGTATATTTGAAACACTGAAAAGGGCAAAAACCATCAGGGACAGTATTCCGAAACATTCAAAGGACTATATGCCGCAGCTCTATGAGATATTTGTCAGTGAAGAGGACCGCCCCGGTGTTCTGGCAAAACTTACCCGGTTAATGGGCGAAAACAATATAAATATCAGTGAAATAGAGATTCAGCATGGCAGAGAAGGAGAAAAAGGTGCCATAAGAATGGGTATCAGGTCTTATAAAGAAGGGGAAAAAGCATTGAATATATTAAAAAAGGAGAATTTTGCATTGGTCTATTCCAAATGGAATGACAGCAATGAGTAAGCTTTTGGAGGTGCCAGGGCATTTTCATTGAGATTTGTGCCCGAGCGGAGGGAAAGGAATGTGAGGTATTATGAAATTGGGTTACCTTGGTCCTGAGGGGTCATACAGTTATGAAGCAGCTCTTTTGTATTCTCCCGGTTCAGAGCCTGTAAGCATGAAATCATTTTCGCACATAATAGAAGGTGTGGAAAAAGGTATTATTGAAAAAGGCATTCTGCCGATGGAAAATTCAACAGAAGGATCTGTTACCTTTGTGATGGATGGACTTCTCCACATAAAGGAGACCAGTATTATTAATGAAATTGTTGTACCGATTGCTCACAATCTGTTTTCAATGGATGGGACCCTGGAAAAGGTTCATTTTGTTCTTTCGCACTCCCAGGCCATTCAACAGTGCCGGGATTTTTTCAAAACCAATTATCCATATATAAATTTGCTGGCCTGTGAAAGTTCGGCTGTCGCTTGTAGAATAGCAAAAGAAAAGGGCTGTGAATATGGGGCAATTGCAAGCAGGAAAGCGGGAGAGATTTATGGATTGAAACTCATCGCATCGGATATTCAGGACAACCGGTTAAACCAAACCCGCTTCATTATTCTGGGAAAGAATAAACCCGGACCTACGGGACATGATAAAACATCCATTGTGTTTTCCTTCCATAAAGACAGGCCCGGAAATTTATACAGTGTATTAAAGAGTTTTGCAGAGGCAGAAGTCAACCTTACAAGAATTGAATCAAGACCTGCAAAAGCGGAAATAGGTAAATATATATTTTATATTGACTTTATGGGTCATCAACGGGAATACAAAATAAGCAAGGTGCTGGATGAAATAAAAAACATTACAAACCCGTTTAAAGTTCTGGGGTCGTATCCAGTGCACAGATAAGCAGTTGTTAATTGATTGGTTCTCATTTAAAATATATAACAGTATACAGTCTGATAAAAATGAAAGATGAGGGTGTCGCTATTGAATAATAATTTGGTTAATCATGAATTCACCAGACATATGGGAGAAATTGCCCTTAAATCAATGCTCTATGAAGTTGCCGCATCACCAAAGCCGGGACTGGTGGACAGGTACAACCCGGGGGCCCACAAAGATATGGATTTTTTTACCTTTCTGGCCAGCAGTTCTGTCCTGGTATCCGTATTTACCGAATGCGCACGGAAAGGTATCATATATGACCGGGACTGCTGTCAGGGGCTGCTGGAAAGCATCAGGCCCGTGGGCATAGCCGGGGAGATGGCAATGTACAGGGCTACAAAAGGAGTTAATACCCATAAGGGACTGATTTTTTCCCTGGGAATAATATCTGCCGCTGCAGGCAATGCATTTGCAAAATCCGGGAATGAAAGGATACCGGCCGAACAGATATGTGACCTGGTAAAAAAGATTACCCGCGGTATTACACACAGGGAACTGAAGCATCACCACCGGGAAGAACTGACCTATGGCGAGCGGCTTTACAGGGAGTATGGAGTTACAGGGATAAGGGGGGAGGTGGAGTCGGGATTTGAAACGGTGAGAAGCGTGTCGCTCCCGGTTCTCAGAAAACTCGTCAAAAATAAGCATATCAGTATCAATGATGTTCTGGTACATGTTTTACTGTATCTGATGATCAGCGCAGAGGACAGTAATATACTGGGCCGTCACGGTTGGGATACTCTGATGTATGTTAAGGATGCAGCCCGGAAAGCATTGGACCTGGGCGGTATGTTTACAAAAGATGGGAAAGAATATATCAAGATGATGGACAGGGATTTTATCGATAAAAATATAAGTCCCGGGGGGGCAGCCGACTTGCTGGCAGTGACCCTGGCGCTGTACCTGCTGGAAGAGCCGGACGGTATATGATCCTATACAGCTCAGCATCCCGGGATACCTATCCGCAGGACCATTTCAAAGGTGCACTTTGTTCACTGTTACACTTCTAAAAATTTTTCCGGAAAATTTTCAAATAAAAAAGAAGGATTCTTAAAGGTTTTATAGAAAGGTATTATTGAAAATTGGATACAGGATACAGTATCACAAAATAAATAACAGGAGTGATTTAATGGGACGGGTTTTTGAGTATACCGATTTAAAAAACATTAAACCAATAAGGGACATTGTCTATGAACAGCTCAGGAAAGCCATACTGGAAGGGACCATAAAACCGGGGGAGAGAATAGTTGAGAATGAGTATGCCGATATGCTTAACATCAGCAGAACCCCGGTAAGAGAAGCGTTAAGGAAGCTGGAAATTGAAGGGTTTGTGGAATATATTCCCCGAAAAGGTGTAATAGTGAAAGGGTTCAGTCTCAAGGACATTATAGAAATTTTTGAGATAAGAAAGGCCCTGGAATGTCTGGCGGTAAAGCATGTAGTTGAGAATATCTCGGATGAAGAGATTGAAGCCCTGAAAGAGATTATTAAAAAGATGGAGGAAGCCGGAAAAGAAGACAACTATGAAAGGATAGTGGATATATGTCAGCACTTTCACCAATCCATCCTGGATGCCAGCTCCATGCCCAGATTACAGAGTATGATCAGTACTCTGCAGGAATATCTGGAAAGGTTCAAAAGGGTTACCCTTGCAAAGGATACGAGAAGGACAAGTGCAATAAAGGAGCACAAAGAGATAATGCAGGCGATCATAGAGAAGGATGTCAGTAAGGCTGAAGAACTGACCATAAAGCATATTGACGCTTCCCGGAAGGCATTTCTCAACGGCTACCAGGTGAATTTGGAATAAGGTATCTTTTTTTTATCGATAATTGGATACAGTATACAGTATTTATTTGCAGGTGTGTTTCCTGACCAGAGAAAAAGAGAGGAAGGTGAATAATATGGGATTGAATATTACCCGGAAGATCATAACACAGCACCTGGTGGAAGGGGAAATGATACCAGGAAAAGAGATCGGTTTGAAAATTGACCAGACATTGACGCAGGATGCAACAGGTACAATGGCTTATCTTGAATTTGCCGCCATGGGAATACCGCGGGTCAAGACAGAGCTTTCGGTCAGCTATATTGACCACAATACCCTGCAAACCGGCTTTGAAAATGCCGATGACCACAGGTTTTTGCAGAGTGCCGCCGCGAAGTTCGGTATTTACTTCTCCCGGGCAGGCAATGGTATTTGCCATCAGGTTCATCTGGAACGTTTCGGGATACCGGGAAAGACGTTGCTGGGGTCGGACAGCCATACCCCGACCTGCGGGGGTTTAGGCATGCTCGCAATAGGGGCAGGGGGACTTGATGTGGCGGCTGCTATGGCCGGTTTCCCCTATTATGTACAAATGCCGGAAGTGGTAAATATCCGGCTGCACGGCAGACCTGCCCCCTGGATTTCAGGAAAGGATATTATCCTTGAAGTACTGCGCCGGTTAACTGTAAAGGGCGGCGTAGGAAAGGTGATGGAGTATACGGGGGACGGCTTGTCTTACCTGGAAGTTCCTGAAAGGGCTACCATAACAAATATGGGTGCGGAGTTGGGAGCAACATCCTCCGTATTTCCCAGTGACCGAATGACCAGACGGTTTATGGCTGCCCAGGGCAGGGAGGAAGCCTTTGTTGAAATTCTTCCGGACCCCGGTGCGGTTTACGATGAAGAGATGGATATATACCTGAATGAACTGGAGCCGCTTATAGCCTTGCCCCACATGCCGGACAGGGTTGTCAGGGTCAGCGATGCAGAGGGAAGTAAAGTGGACCAGGTTTTTATAGGCAGCTGCACCAATTCGTCGTACGCTAACCTGATGAGGGTGGCCGCTATACTGAAGGGAAAAACCGTTCATCCTGACGTGAGCCTGGTTGTAGCTCCCGGTTCCAGACAGGTCCTGTGCAGTCTTGCTTCAAACGGAGCATTGGCAGAGATTATCAGGTCAGGCGCCAGAATCCTGGAATGTGCGTGCGGTCCCTGTGTGGGAGTGGGTCAGGCACCTTCGTCCGGTGCAGTGTCGCTGCGTACTTCAAACCGTAACTTTGAAGGACGAAGCGGTACAGCCGATGCCAATGTGTACCTTGTCAGCTGCGAAACTGCCGCTGCATCGGCGTTGACCGGGCAGATAACCGATCCCCGCAGACTGGGGGAGCCTGTCATGATTGAACTGCCCGAAGTGTTTTCGGTGGACGACAGTATGATAATACCGCCGTCTGACAGGGATACATGCAGTCGGCTCGTCATGGGCCCCAACATAAAACCCCTGCCATCATTCCAGACTCTGGAGGACCATATGGAACACGAGGTGTTGCTGAAAACTGGAGATAATATAACAACCGACCATATAATGCCTGCAGGGGCGAAGATACTGCCTCTCCGGTCAAATATCCCGGCCATTTCCCGGCATACATTCGGGAGTGTGGATCCCACTTTTGCTGAGAGGGCCCTCAATGCAGGAGGAGGTATAATTGTCGGAGGGGAAAACTACGGACAGGGTTCAAGCAGGGAGCATGCTGCCCTGGCACCACGATATCTGGGTATCAGGGCGGTACTGGTTAAATCCTTTGCCCGTATACACATGCAGAATCTGGTAAACTTTGGAGTGCTGCCGCTGGTCTTTGTCGACAGGGAAGACTATGCGGATATAGAACAGGGTGATGTTCTCAGGATGGCAGGTATCATAAAGGGTTTGGAGGCCAATGAACTGGAAGTGAAAAACCTTTCGAAGGGTCGCACCTATCCGGTGAAGCATAATCTTTCCAAAAGACAGATTGATATCCTTCTTGCGGGGGGCCTGCTGGAGTACGTGAAAAAGCAAGCCGGTACCGAAGGACGGTAGTTATACGGACATTTCATGGTAAAGGTACCATTACTGCAGGATTATGGAAGGTTATGTTCTGGTGGACTGATTATTAATAGTGGGAGTGGACAATATGGGTGAAAAGATAAGGATGGAGAACGGACTGTTGACAGTGCCCGACAACCCTGTTATCCCGTTTATAGAGGGGGATGGGACGGGTCCTGATATATGGCGTGCAACAAAACTGGTGGTAGACCGTGCTGTGGAAAAGGCATACAGGGGAAGACGAAAGATAGAATGGAAAGAGATATACGCAGGGGAGAAAGCTTTCAATAGGTTGGGACAGTGGCTGCCCCAGGAAACACTGGACACTATCGGTTCCCACGTTGTAGCTATCAAAGGGCCCCTTACAACACCGGTCGGTATGGGATTCAGGAGTTTAAACGTATCCATAAGGCAGATGCTTGACCTCTATGCCTGTATCCGGCCTGTTAGATGGGTGGAAGGGGTCCCGAGTCCAGTAGTACATCCGGAAAGAGTTGACATGGTGGTTTTCCGGGAAAATACCGAAGACATATATGCGGGCCTGGAATGGGAACCGGGCAGTAAAGAAGCGTTAGCCTTAAGGGAGTTTGTTTGCGAAAAAACCGGCCATTTGCTACCCATGGATGCCGGGATAGGTATAAAACCTATCAGTAAGAAGGCAACCCAACGTATAATGAGAAAGGCCCTTGAATATGCCCTCAAGCACAGCCGTAAGGTGGTAACAATCGTGCACAAGGGTAATATCATGAAATACACCGAAGGAAGTTTTATGAAATGGTGTTATGAGCTTGCAAAGAGTGAATTCGGAGATGTGGTTGTTACAGAGGCGGATATGATTTCACAGGGGTTGAATGAAATACCGGAGGGCAGAATAAAAGTCAATGACCGTATTGCGGATAATATGTTCCAGCAGGTCCTGACCCGCAGCAGTGAATATGAGGTTCTGGTAATGCCTAATCTGAACGGAGACTATTTCTCGGATGCTTTATCGGCCCAGGTAGGTGGACTGGGTATGGCGCCCGGGGCAAACATTGGAGACCGGATCGCTGTATTTGAAGCAACTCATGGTACGGCGCCCAAATATGCAGACCTGGATAAGGCTAATCCCGGGTCATTAATACTTTCCTCCGCTATGATGCTGGAACATATGGGGTGGATTGAGGCCTCCGGTCTGATTATCAGTTCCCTTGAAAAGACAGTAAAGCAGAAAAAGGTGACATATGACCTGGCAAGACAGATGGAAGAAGCACAGGAACTGAAGACATCCCAGTTTGCCGAGGTTATTGTTTCAAATATGAAATAAAGGGTTGGTGAAGGTATTTACTTCATCTTATTGATTTCCACAATGATATTCTGACCGTGCTGATTGGTAATGTAGGAGAATATTATCTCATCACCCGTCTCCAGACCATAACTTTCGAAGCTGTTCTTTACTTCATCGCTCAACTGAAAGGCTCTGGCTGCCATTTCTTCGGGCACACCGCTTATCTTGACTTCGATGGAATTGCTGTCTATCCGGCCCGAATACCTGCCAGAGTCCTTTTTAATATCCTGGGTTGATTCCTTTATTCCTTTGAAGATAATCTCTCTTTCATCCTCAGGCATATACACCAGGATATGAGGATAAGTGAGGGCCTGGATGACCATTTCGTCTATGCCGGGTGCGTGCAGTCTGACATTCACCTCAATTTCATTCTCCTTACCTTCTACAGTCAGGTCTTCAAGGTAGTAACCACCTGTTGGCTTCTCGCCAGCGCTTATCAGCATATACAGGTTGTTATCCCTGGTGAATGTATGCATACCTTCCACCATGTAATTGGTGCTGTACCAGTCGGCGAAATCTCCTTCATACAGTTTTTCAAATTCAGGTGAAGGTATATTAATAACCTTATAGTCCATTTCACCCACCACCGCCCTGGTTGCATCAGGCGATGCACATCCTGTCAGTACCGCTGATGTAATAAGCAGTACTGCAATACATATAAACATTTTTTTCATAAAACAATTCACCGCCTTATCATGTCTCTCGTTATTTTTGACGGAAAGAACCCAAAAAAGTTCCAGTATATTGCAAAAATATGACAATAGGCGGGAATATCGTGGCTTCAGCAGGTGTGTTCCCTGACATTAGACCGGAACATTGGGGGCGTGCTTGCCGTCATATATTAGTAGGAGGTATAATGGGATAGAGGTATTCATTGTGATGCTGTTATCATTTTTAATACTATCATTATAGAAATTTGAGCCTGTCAAATCAAGTGGAAGCGGATTATAACAGCCAAAGACAGGAGCATATGCCTGATCGGCTCCGGATACAGAGTTTGTTGCTGAAAACGGGTATACGGTTAGCGTGTTATAAATTGTAATATCAGGGGGGGAAAGGCATGTTAAGTATTAAGAGCATATCCAGGAGAGGTACATATCTGAGGATTACCGCATTTATTGCCGTGGCTGCACTGGTATCCGGCGTAATTTTTTTTGCCAATGGCTGCAGCAGGCCGGCCGTTGCACCGCCAAAGGTAATGGCAGCGGGGATAACACTGGAGGCATCCAGACAGGATGCCCTGGGCATACCCACCGATACCGACTTCATTTTGACCAGCCGTGAGGCCTTAAGTCCGTCGGTTATAAAAAGCTCGCTTATTGTGGAACCGGAGGTGGAACTGGCCGTAGAGGAAGTGGGGGGAGACAGCAAGCAATTCCGTATTATACCCCGGACAGAGCTGGCATCGAACAAAGTATACCGGTTCAGCTTCAGCGACGGTTCGTGGGCTTTCCAGACCAGGAGCGATTTCAGGATAGTGGGCTCCCTGCCCCGGGACGGGGGAGGGGGAGTGCCGGTTAACTCTGGAATAGAGATAACCTTCAGTCATGAGAACTATGAAGACCCGGACGTATATTTCGAGATAACCCCCAGGGCGGAGGGATACTTTGAAAGACATAAGAGGACTGCGGTTTTTGTCCCTAAGGGCCTTAAACCCGGAACCATCTATACTGTAAAGATTAAAAAAGGCCTTGGGGTTTCAGACAGTGAGGAGGTTCTGGAAGAAGATTATGTCTTTCGTTTTGAAACCCAGGCACCAGGTGTATCGGAAGGAAAAGGGCCATCAATGGAGATATATATCAACAGGAATTTATACGATTATCCTTCCGGGGAAAGGCCTGTCATTGATTTCAGTTATTACAGCCGCAGCAGGCAGGAAACCGATGTGAATTTCACCGTGAACTTATATAAATACAGGGATGCGGATCACTTCATTGAAGACCTTGAAAGGTATTACAGCATACCTTCCTGGGCCGAATATTCCAGAAGGATGCACAGGGTTGATACATCCGGCCTTGTAAAGACCGCTACATTTAAAACGCCTCTCCGGAACATAGGACACAAGCATTATATCCTTTTTCCGGAGGAGCCGGAACAGGGATTCTATCTTACCGAAATAACCTGCAGAGACCAGGTAACCGGTGAAGATATCGTTAATCGGTTGTGGCTGCAGGTTACAGATACGTCAGGATATGTATCGGTATCCACCGACAAAACCCTTGTGTGGGCCAACAGCGTACGGGACGGCGCACCGGTATCCGGAGCTATTGTAGAGCTGAAGGACGGCGGTGTACTGGGCAAAACCGGCAGCGATGGTCTGTTGGAGTTTGAGACTCCCCGGGATTTGGTTGATACGGAAGAAAATGAGGAGACATACCAATTCCTGAAGATTGTCTCCCCTGAATACGGTCCATGCGTCATACCGTTATACAAGAGCGGATATTCTTACTACAGCGGAGTTCCCCGGTACAACCACTGGACATACGTATATCTGGACAGGGAGCTGTATCTCCCGGAAGACACGGTGAACTTCTGGGGTATAATTAAGCCCAGAGAGGGCGCCAGGGGAAGCAGTAAGGTAACCGTTGAGCTGGAGAAATCCGGATATTACGACTATTACTACAGACCGTCGGTTATTGCAAAAAAGGAAATCCAGATGAGCGAGGACTACACCTTTACCGCAAATATGAAACTGCCCAACCTCTCCCCCGGTCGTTACAGCATGGTGTTCAGGATTGACGGAAAAGAAGTGATGGAAAAGTGGTTTGAGGTGCAGACTTATACCAAACCGGCATACAGGATTGACATTGACCAGGATAAGAAGGCGGTTTTTTCGGGGAAGGACAGGATAAGCTTCGATGTAAAGGCTTCCTTTTTTGAAGGGACCCCTTTAAGCTCAATGAAGCTCAGCTATTACAGCAGCTCAGGTTCCGGCGAACTGGTTACCGGTGAAAAAGGCGAGGCACAGGTGGATTTCGTACCGAAATACAATAATACAAGAGGCGTGTCGTCCAATGAGTACTTCAGCGTATACAATACGCTGCCTGAAGCGGGAGAAATCAGGAGTAGCGTTAGTTATATGGTGTTTCACAACGACATGAACCTGTCCTCGTATTCCCGTTTCACCGATGAAGGGGCAGAGATAAGGGTCAAGCTTAACCGGATAACCCTGGACCGCATCAATAACCCTGACTCAGAAGAGGAGGCACTTGACCGTGGTACGCCGGAATACATAGGAGACCCTGTGACAGGTCATGAGATAAGGGGAACGATATCCGAAAACCGGTGGGAGAAGGAAGAAGCAGGGCAATACTATGACTTCATCAACAAAGAAGTAAGAACCAGGTATAACTACAGGCATTATACCGTTCCAGTGGAAGATTTCGCAATAACCACCGATGCATCAGGGGAAGGAACATATGTCTTCCCATATGAGGAGGAGAAGTCATATACCGTCAGACTGGAGGCCACCGACGGAATGGGCAGGACGGTGGTGAGGGAGGAACATATTTACGGAAGCAGGGTCCTGTATTATGACCGGGCTTACTGGGACTACTATCACCTGGAAGAGGTGGAAGAGAACCGCAGATGTTACGGGGTAGGTCAGGAGTATTTCCTTGTTTTCAAGAACAATTCCGAGATACTGCCTGAAGGAGGTCCGAACCGCTTCCTGTTCCTTGTGGGCAGGAACGGTCTGAAGGATTACCGGGTTAAGGATGTCCCGAGCTTCAGCGCCCGGTTTGAAGAAACCGATATACCCAATCTGTATGTTACAGGAGTATATTTTAACGGCAGGACTTATTACAGGGCCAATCCCTATTTTGTCCGTTACGACAGCAGTGAGAGGAAACTGGATATAAAGGTTACGCCCGACAAGACATCATACCGTCCCGGAGAGGAAGTGGCTCTCGGCGTGGAGGTAAAGGATGGCACAGGAAAGCCCCGGGAGGCCGAGGTGAATATCAGCCTTGTGGATGAGGCAATGTTCATGCTGATGGAACAGAGGGCTGACATCCTGGCAGGCATTTATTCCAACAGCCTGCCTTCAGGGGTATTAACAGACTGCTATTCCCACTGGTGTCCGGATATTTCGGATAAACCGGCTGCCGAATGCGGGGAAGGGGAGGGAGAGAGGAAGGACTTCAGGGATACCGCCTTTTTCGGTACTGTAAAAACCAACGACAGCGGAAAGGGAAAAATTACCTTTAAAGTCCCCGACAATCTCACTTCATGGAGGGCTACATACCAGGGGGTTACCAATGACCTCCGGGCCGGGGACGGTAATGTTCCCGTTAAGGTCAGTCTGCCTTTCTTTGTGGATATGGTCCTTAATGAAACCTACCTTGCAGGGGATAAGCCTTTTATTGCCGTCAGGTCTTTCGGTACCGGTACAGCTTCAGGAGATACGGTTAAATTCACGGTTACGGCCCCATCCCTGTTCCAGGGAGAGAAGAGATATGAGGCCAAATCCTCGGAAACGGTATATATTGAATTACCCCAACTGAAGGAAGGGAAACATGCCATAACGGTTGAAGGCTCAACCGGCGGAGGGCTTAAAGATATACTGACCCGGGAAATCACGGTGTATAAAACCTATCTGCAGAAAGAGAAAACCGACTATTATAACGTGAAGAAAGGATTGAAGATTAAAGGTGCTGACAATGGCCTTACCAAAGTGGTGTTTACCGATAATGGGAGGGGAAGATATCTCCAGCCCCTGTACAGGCTTTACCATACCTATGGCAAGAGGATAGACCAGAGACTGGCCCGCCTGTACTCATACAACCTGTTGAAGGAATACTTTGATGGTGTGGATATGCATGAGCCGGATGATATCAATGCCCATTCATACCAGGCCCCTGACGGGGGTATAGCCATACTGCCCTATAGCGACAGTGAGCCGGAGCTAAGCGCCAAAATAGCATCCCTGGGACACCGGATGTTTGATGCCAACTCGCTAAGAGACTACTTTTACCAGATTGTCATGTCATCCGAAGGTACAACGGAAGAGGTCAGTTCTGCGCTGTGGGGTCTTGCAGCCCTGGATGAGCCTGTATTGGTTCAGATTAATTCCATGTACGGGCTGGAGGATATATCCCTCAAGGCAAGGCTGTACCTCGGCCTGGCTTTATGGGAACTGGGAGACAGCAGCAAGGCCAGGAAAGTGTTCCAGGATATTGTGCGGAATCATGGTGAGGTTAAAAAGCCCTATACCATAATAAATTCCGGCGGCGACAGGGATGACGCCCTTGAACTGACCGCCCTTGCCGCTGCCCTGGGGGCCCGGGTGGGTGCCCCCGAAAGCGGGGCCATGTTCAATTATGTAAGGGACAACAGTACAAAGGACATACTGGTTTATCTTGAGGAACTGATATATCTTTCCTCCGCCCTTTCAGGGACGGATGTCCGGCCTGTCAGCTTTGCCTACATGCTGGGAGACGAGAGGGTGGAAAAGGAACTGGAAAGCGGCAGGTCATACCAGATACTTCTGCATCCCGGAAATATCCATGACTTCAGGGTGGTTGACGTTAAGGGAGATGTGGGCCTGGCATGCATCTATGATGATGAATTCAAGGTGGAGGACACAGAAGAGAGTGAGGATATTGTAATTACACGGAGGTACATAGTCAACGGAAATTCGGTCAGCATGTTCGGCGAAAATGACCTGATAAAGGTGGAAATAGACTGCAAATTCGGTGACAAAGCCCTTGACGGAAGGTATCAGATAACCGATTTCCTGCCCTCGGGTCTCAAAATACTTGCAGCGCCCTATTCAAGGGGTCTCGGTTATTCGGGTGTTACCTATCCCTATGAGATTAACGGACAGAAGGTGAGTTTCTACCTCTATAACTATGAAAAAAGGTACCGGCATCTGAAAAGGCCTCCTGTGGTCTATTATGCCAGGGTGGTGTCAAAGGGCGAGTACAGGGCCCAGGGGGCATTGATTCAGAACCTTAAAGCCGGGGGAGAAATCAAAATGACAGAAGAGGAGCGCATTATCATTAAATGAGAAAACCAATAAAGCGGTATTGGATTTTGGCGGTATTGCTGCTGTTTACCCTGGTATTCGGTATCCGTATCCTGAAATATGATAACCCTGAAGTTATCAGGGCCGTCCCGGTGCATCCCTGCAAGTTTTACGACCAGGAAAGGTTTGCGGCGAGTATTGTCATGCCCAAGTCAGACCCGGTATCCGATAATATAAGGGGCGGGGTTATTCCCCATCACCTGGTGGCAGGCTATATGATTGCCGACTTTTTTAACATGCTGTCCGGCCAGGATGTGGAAAGGATTATACTCCTGGGGCCCAATCACTACCTCAGGGGACCCAGGATTGCCACATCCAGGTATTCGTGGGAAACAGCCTTCGGTAGACTGCAAGCGGACAGGGAGATAGTCGATGAACTGATAAGAGACGGTATTGCAAAGGCTGACGAGGAGATTATGCCGGATGAGCATTCAATTGCGGGATTGATTCCATATATAAAATACTATCTTCCGGATACAAGGCTGGTGCCCCTTGTACTTTACTGGGACATAACCCCCCGGGAGGCTGCAAATATGGGAAAACTGCTGGAGGAGTACGCCGGCGAAAAAAGTGTTGTGGTTGCGTCTGTGGATTTTTCCCATTATCTCACAATGGAAGAGGCAGAGGAGAAAGACAGGGAGACTCTGGAGGCTATTCTGGAGGCGGACTATGAAAGGATATTCAGAATGGGTAACGACCACCTGGACTCTCCGGGCAGCATAGGTATCCTGCTTCAGACCATGAAAAATCTCGGGGCGGATAATCTGACGGTCCTGCATCACTCCAATTCCGGGCTGGTACTGGGAAGGGAAACAGAGGAGACCACCAGTTACTTTACCCTGATATACCATTGATTGTATCCCCGGAGAAGGAAAGGATTGCCCTAAAATACGTCCCATCAGAGGGACAAATCACCATTAGGCATATAAATATGTCCCATATATGGGGCATATTTATATGCTTAATGGTTAAATTCCGCTGAGCAAAGGGTTGTTACCAATTCAAAACCCCGGGGAGGCAAGGCCTTTTCCGGGAGAATAGAAAAGGGAATGGAATTGGCCTTTGGGTATTGGCATATTTATTGCAGTAAAGAATACTGTATTAGTGCCTTTCATTATAATTGATCTTATCAGCAGGCGGAGGGGGTGATTGATGTTGTCAAAGGGTATGGTGTTTAACATTCAAAAGTATTCTATACATGACGGTCCGGGCATACGTACAACTGTATTTCTCAAAGGGTGTCCCCTGAACTGCTGGTGGTGTCATAATCCCGAGAGCCAGGAATATAACCGGGAAATCGTCTTCTGGGAGGACAGGTGCATAGGGTGCGGGGACTGTGAAAAGGCCTGTAAAAGCGGAGCGATTACAGCAGGAGAGAAAGGGCCTGAGATAGATAAAACCGACTGTATACTCTGCGGCAGATGTACCGATGCCTGCCCTGCCGGAGCCCTTGAAACGATTGGCAAAATAATGTCTGCGGAAGATGTGATGAGGGAGATTGAAAAGGATTTTATCTTTTATGAGGAGTCGGGGGGCGGGGTGACCTTTTCGGGGGGAGAGCCCCTGGTGCAGGATGAGTTCCTGTATGAGCTTTTATCCGACTGCAGGAAGAAGGACATCCACACAGCCCTGGATACATCCGGTTATGCTCCCCGGAAAGCGCTGCTCAAGGTCAGGGAGAAGGTTGACCTGTTCCTGTATGATATAAAACACATGGATGACAGCAAACACCAAAGATATACAGGGGTGTCCAACAGGATAATACTGGAGAACCTGAAGGTCCTGGCTCAAAGCGGCAGCAGCATCATTGTACGTTTTCCGGTTATACCGGGTATCAATGATGATGAAGAAAATATATCAAAGACCGGAAAATTTATTGCATCGCTGAATTTGAAAGACATCAGTCTGCTGCCTTATCACAATACAGGTACCGATAAATTCGGGAAGCTGGGCAGGATATATAAACTGCCTGATATTCTCCCCCCTCCGGGTGAAAAAATGCTATCCATAAAGGAGAAGTTAAAAAAAATGGGATTAAATGTAAAGATAGGAGGCTGATCTGTATGAATGAAAGAGTTGCAAAGCTGAGACAGCAAAGTCTGGAGACCAGACCCAGCCTTTCCATCGAAAGGGCGGTGCTGGTTACCGAAGCTTATGAGAAATACGCCGGTACAGTATCGGTGCCGGTCCTCAGGGCATTGGCATTCAAGCATGTCATGGAGAACAAGACCATATGCATTAATGACGGGGAACTGATAGTGGGAGAAAGGGGTCCTGCCCCCCAGGCGGCTCCCACATATCCTGAACTGTGCTGCCATACCCTTGAGGATTTTGACATCATCGACAAACGGGATAAGATAGCTTTTTCCGTAAGCGATGAGGTAAAGAAAATCCAGTCCGAAAGGATTATCCCGTACTGGAAAGGTAAATCCATAAGGGAGCGTTTATTCAGCCAGATGACCCAGGAGTGGAAGGACTGCTATTATGCGGGGATATTTACCGAATTCATGGAACAGAGGGCTCCCGGCCATACTGTGGCGGACGGCAAGATATACCAGAAAGGGTTTCTGGATTTCAAGAAGGATATCCAGGAGAGCCTGCAGGGCATAGACTATTTAAATGACCCTGAGGCCTATGAGAAGCAGGAGCAATTAAAGGCCATGTCAATATGTGCAGATGCCATAATCCGGTTTGCACAGCGCCATGCCGAAAAGGCCAGGGAAATGGCTGCAGCAGAGAAGGACCCCCGGAGGAAGAAGGAACTGGAGAAAATAGCGGAGGTATGTTCCTATACCCCTGCCCATGCGCCCAGGAATTTCTGGGAAGCCTTGCAGGCATACTGGTTTGTCCACCTGGGGGTGATAACAGAGCTTAATACATGGGACTCTTTCAACCCCGGGAAACTGGACCAGCACCTGTATCCTTTTTACAGGAAAGGTATTGAAGACGGTTCCCTGACCCCGGAGAAGGCCAAGGAGCTGCTGCAATGCTTCTGGGTCAAGTTCAACAACCAGCCTGCCCCGCCCAAAGTGGGGGTCACACTGGAAGAGAGCGGCACTTATACTGACTTTGCCAACATAAATATAGGCGGTATAAAACCTGATGGCACTGACGGGACAAACGACCTGTCCTATATGCTGCTGGACATAATAAAAGAGATGAGAATCCTGCAGCCCAGTACCAATGTCCAGGTGAGCAGGAAAAATCCTGATAGATTTGTAAAAAAGGCATGTGAAGTAATAAGGGAAGGACTGGGAATGCCCTCGGTCTTCAATACCGATGCGGTTGTGGAGGAACTACTGCGGCAGGGCAAAACCCTGGAGGATGCCCGGTGCGGTGGTACCAGCGGGTGCGTGGAAACCGGATGTTTTGGCAAAGAGGCCTATATTCTTACCGGGTATTTTAATATCCCCAAAATACTTGAAATTACCCTCAATAACGGTGTAGACCCCGGGAGCGGTAAAAAACTGGGCATAGAGACAGGGGACCCAAGCACCTTCGGTTCCTTTGAGGAATTGTTCAATGCATTCAGGAAACAGATGCACCATTTTATCGAAATAAAGATAAGGGGCAACAATATCATTGAGAAGCTGTATGCAAATTACATGCCTGCACCTTTCCTCTCCATCATTGTAGACGACTGTATCAAGAAGGGTAAAGACTACAATGCCGGTGGTGCCAGGTACAACACCAACTACATTCAGGGGGTGGGGACCGGGAGTATAACAGACAGTTTCTCGGCTATCAAGTATCATGTCTTTGAAAACAGGAATATAACCATGGAAGAACTGCTTGAAGCATTAAAGGCCAATTTTGAAGGCCACGAGAAAATACGGCAACTGCTTATGAATAAGACACCCAGATACGGTAATGATGATGACTATGCCGACCAGATAATGAAGGATGTATTTGACGCTTATTACGAAGAAGTTAACGGGCGCAGGAATATGAAAGGCGGGGTATACAGGATAGACATGCTGCCCACCACCTGCCATATATACTTTGGCTCGGTGATTGGGGCGCTGCCGGACGGCAGGAAAGCGGGAGAACCCCTTTCGGAAGGCATTTCACCGGTACAGGGTGCAGATAAATACGGCCCCACTGCCGTAATAAAATCCGCATCCAAAATGGACCACCTGAGGACAGGGGGCACCCTCCTCAATCAGAAATTTACCCCTCAGGTCCTGGAGGGGGAAGAAGGGCTGGAGAAATTGACCGGCCTGATCCGGGCCTATTTCAAGCTTGACGGGCACCACATCCAGTTCAACGTGGTCAGTGCGGATACCCTGAGGGCGGCCCAGGCCAATCCCGAAAAGTACAGGGATCTTATTGTACGGGTTGCGGGGTACAGTGACTATTTCCGCAATCTCAACAAGAAACTCCAGGACGAGATAATTGCCAGGACCGAGCATAAATCCTTCTAGACCTGTCAGTTGAAAACATCATACAGGTGAGTTTGGCAGAAGTAAAACAGGGAGCGGCGATAGCCGCTTTTCTGTAAGGTCTTTGTTGTCCGGGTCATCAGAGTAAGGCCTGTTCAGGCCTATTTTCCCCCTTCTGTATCCGCTGTATTGTTGTCTATCCCTGCTGTTTCAAGGGATTCACTGTTTGCCGCACAGAAGTGTATAAGTACATGGGTTCATATTTGTACCTCCTCTTTACTAAAAAATTCAGGACAACAAACAGCTGGCGGGCTGTATACAGCATCCAAGCATATTATATTGTTTTTCCAGGTGAAAACCGGACAACCGGAGAAATCCGGGGTCAGGCCTGGAATATTCCCTTATCAGCTATGTTTGAACCTTCTTCAGGGCCTGGTGATTATTGCACAACAGAATATCTGATATTTTGAAGGAAATCCGTTACAGCCAGAGAATTGTTTAAGGGGAAAGGGTATATATGATGGATTTGAACCGGGATAAAGAAGGCTGGAGAGAAAGGATGATATTGATGGAGCTGAATTACGGGGATATTCTGGTTTTTACCGTAGGGAACTCTGTCCGAAGAAGCAGAGTGTCTAAGGTGGATGGTAAAGTGGTGAAACTTTTTGAGGAAGATGGTTCGTACAGACAGGTGTCCTATGAAAACCTTGAGAAAATGATTGAAGAGGGGTTTGTTACGGTAGAAAAAGGGGCTGTATAAGATTGACACTCCACACTGACCACACGTTGTATACGCTGCACCTTGGCGATATAAAAGTTTTACACTTTTGATTTTCAATTTGTTTTTTTAGCCGGTCCAAAGGGGAATACTACTTCCCTTATCCACCGCTTAAAAGTATATATGTTATAATTAATCCAGGGGTACAGCGCCGATTATCTCCCGTCTAATAGGACGGGAGCATTAGCGATGCTGGACATCGGATAAAAGGTCATGATAAGGAGATGATGGTGTTGGCAGGGAAACATGAATCCAGGATGGAGACAGCAAAATTGGCTTCATGGATGAAGCAGTCAAAGTATACCGTTGTCCTTACGGGAGCCGGCATGTCTACCGAGAGCGGGATACCGGATTTTCGGTCTGAGAACGGGTGGTGGAGGAGAATTGACCCCAGGTCTGTGGCTACAAAAGAGGTATTATATGCCGATTATACCCTTTTTCATGAGTTCTACAGCATGCGCATCAGGGGGCTCACTTGTTGCAAGCCCCACAAGGGTTATTATATACTGGCGCAATGGGAAAAGAACAATATTATCAACAGTATAGCCACCCAAAACGTTGACAGGTTTCATCAAATAGCCGGAAACCATAAGGTATATGAATTGCATGGATGCATTAGGACCATCAGATGTGACAGTTGCGGTACCGCCCATGCCATGGGGGATTTCCTGGACGGGAGCGGCTGCACTGGCTGCGGGGGAAGGCTCAGACCGGATGTGGTTCTTTTCGGAGAGGCGCTCCCCCGGGATACCTGGGAAAAAGCCATGACAGATATTGAAAGGGCGGAACTGGTTATTGTAATAGGTACCAGCCTGCAGGTGTATCCTGTTAACCAGCTGCCCTTTATGACCAGGGGCAGGATTGCATACATCAATAACGAAATCGGCGGTGACAGCCACCAGTTTGATCTGTTTATAAAGGGGAAAGCCGGAGACATACTGTGCAAGCTGGATGAGATAATTACATCCTGATTTCAGGGAATGCCTGTCAGGGATTTGAAATATATAGGATGCGGAAGATGCAAATTATAATTTATATAAGGGACTACGGTCCTGATAACCATAATCCCTTAAAGTGTTTAAGCGGTTGGATAAATCCGTTAAAAACATTTTGCCCTGCTCTATCTATTCCTTCCTGTCAAAGGCAATTAAATAGTATCTGTCGCCAAGTTTGTGCTCCAATTCCTGAATACTGCTCAATTCCTCCTGGTTTATGTCTGCCAGAGGCACTTCATTCAACCAGTTCTTGAATTCTACGGTGCCGTGACCAATTTCACCCATCATTTTCAATGGGACTTCATCAGGCCTGTACTTATTGTACACATTAAATTCCTCCTTCCAGACTAATATTTAGGACAAAATCTAAATCGGGAATATATTCAGTATACTTGCTATTATTATCTTATGGGAAGTGTTAAATATACCGTTGTAAAAAATGAAAGTAAAAGGAAAAAATGCTATGAGGTATCAGACTTTTTATACTTGATGTTTTTAATAAATAGCAGAAAGTGTTAAAATAGACTTAACATCATGTAATATATTATATTTGTGCACTGTCTATCCTTTAGATGGGCAAAATACACTACAGGGAGGTATCGGCATGGGAAATCAACAGAAGGTGTTTGAAGTACTGGAACAACTGGGGATTGATTATAACTGCAAAGAGCATCCGCCGGTTTTTACCGTTGAGGAGGCGGAAGAAGTCTGGAAGGATATCCGGGGGACTCACTGTAAAAATCTTTTTCTCCGGGACCAGAAGGGCAAGCGGCATTTTCTCGTTGTTCTGGAACATCTGAAACAGGCCAATTTGCAGGATTTGTCAGACCAGATAGGGGCAGGAAAACTCAGTTTTGCTTCCGAAAAGAGGCTTAGCAAATATCTGGGGCTGGAGACCGGAGCGGTTTCTCCCTTCGGCCTTATAAATGACCGGCAGAAAGAGGTAGAGGTAATACTGGACAAGGACCTCAAAAAAGCGGAATTTGTAAACTTCCACCCCAATGTCAACACTGCCACCGTTACAATAACCTTCAAAGATTTTGAACGGTTTCTTGACTGGTGCGGGAATGCTGTGGAATATGTCAGCATATAGACTACATAGCATCCAGGCAATACGGGAATACCTGCTGCTTGCGGGTATTCCTTTTTCCTGTTTCAGCGGTCAAGAGGGCACAACTATGAGAGGTGAATTGAGAAGAAGGAAGTGAGAAGCCAGAGGTGAGAAGTTGGATTTAAGTATTGCTCTCAAGTACTTTTTATCTGAATTATATAATTATGTATTTTGTGGAAAGGGGAGAGTCTCAAGTGGACGATTTGAACAGGGCTGTACAAAAATACTTCACCGACTGCCGTAAAGGGGAGAACAATCTGATAACTTCAGAAGAACTATTTAAGGCCATGGAGGCAGGGGAGGACCTGTTTCTGCTGGATATAAGGCGGGAAGAGGATTTTGCCCGGGAGTACATTGACGGTGCAGTGAATATATACTGGTATGATGTGGGGGATTATCTGGATGTACTGCCGAAAGACCGGAGGGTAATAGTTATATGTTATACCGGTCAGTCATCCGGGCAAGTAGCTGCCGTCCTCAGACTGCTGGGATTCAGGGCCTATTCCCTTGGAGGGGGCATGATGAACGGATGGATGAAAAAATCGATGCCTACTAAAGCGGGTTGCGCAGGGTGAATGTAGTGCCTGCCCTCGTGAAGGGCATTACCGGGTAACGAATTGTCGAATTTTATGGAAAAAAGTAGATAATAAGCGGATATTGCGTTTTTTTAAAACAGGACATCGGCAATTATAATAGAAAATGATAGATGGACAAGAAAGGTGGTCATACTTCTCAATACGAAAAACGGAGGGAACATAGTGGAAGACAGGATTACAAAATCAGGGATTGAGATTATAGGTGATGTTCCCTGGGGGACCCATTTCTGCATGTTCTACCATTCCAGGAATGACCTGGAGGATATTCTGATACCTTATTTCAGAGCAGGCCTGGAAAACAACGAGCTCTGCATGTGGGTTACCTCCAGACCCATGGAAGATGATTTTCATGAAAGCCATATAGAGAGAATTAATATTGAGTTCTCGGATATATATTCTTTGAACTGACCGACCGCTTAAAGGAGGATGAAGAATTGAGGAGAAAAGACAGGGAAATAAAGGATAAAGCCCTTATTGATAATATAATAAACAGAGCCGCTGTATGCAGAATTGCAATGAGTGATGGCAACAGACCATATATTGTGCCTATGAATTTCGGATACCGGGACGGGTGCATATATCTTCATTCCGCCCGGGAAGGAAGGAAAATCGATATATTAAGGGAAAACAGCCATGTGTGTTTCGAGATGGAGACCGACCCTGTACTGGTGAAGGATGGGAAGCCCTGTGAGTGGGGAATGAAGTATTGCAGCGTTATAGGCTTTGGGATCGCCCGGCTGGTGGATGATTTTGAGGAAAAGAAAAAAGCCCTTGATATAATAATGGAAAAATATTCGGGGGAAAATAGTTTTGAATATGATGAAAAGGCTGTGGACAGAGTGATAATTATCAAGATTATCATCAGCAGCATCACCGGTAAGAAGTCCATGTAATGATACAGACAGAACATTCCCGCTGACGGCGGGGTTTTTGTTTTAAACTGTCAGTCAGTCCGTCTTTGACAGTTTGAAATAAGAACCCCGTTTTTTAATTGAAGCAGAAGGGAAAACAAAAAATTCGGTTAACATAATTTACAGCTTGTTATTCTTCCGAAACCCCAATATCATTAATGTATAGCAGGGGGGATAAAATGTGAAAAAAGCCAAAGCGATGATAAATAGCCATATAAGAGCGGTCTTTTTTATCGTCATGGTTTCGACTGTTTTATTAAGCGGATTTGCTGAAGCGCAGGCAAGCAGATTTAACATGACCTATTCATATTTCGGCGGGCCCGGAGATGTTGTCGGTTACGTTGACAGGACAAAAGGTGCTCTGCAAACGGTGTCTCCTTCCTATTTTGATATAGATGCAGAAGGCAATTTGACAATTACCGGGAAATTTGATCCTGATTTTGTCAGGGAAATGCACAGCAGAGGTATTGAAGTAGTACCTTTTCTCAGCAACCACTGGGACAGGCCATCAGGCAGGGCTGCCCTGGAGAACAGGGAACGGCTGGCGGAACAGCTGGCGGATGCCGTTGAGGAATACGACCTGGATGGCGTACATGTAGATATAGAGAATCTCACAGCGGATGACAGGGATAACTATGTTGATTTTGTCAGAATTCTGAGAGAAACGCTGCCGGAAGGCAAGGAAATATCTGCAGCCGTTGCCGCCAATCCAAAGGGCATAACCTACGGATGGCAGGGGTCTTATGATTATGAAGGTCTGGCCGAATACTGTGATTACTTAATGATAATGGCCTATGACGAGGCCGCTGAGGGAAGCGCCCCGGGGCCTGTTGCAAGCATTACTTTTGTGGAAGATGCGATCAAATATGCTCTGGACAGGGTACCGGCCGGCAAAATAGTCCTGGGTATACCCTTTTACGGACGCTACTGGAAATCCGGTGAGCAATATGGAGGATACGGTATACACATGACCATGGTCGGGGAATTGATTGAAAGATATAACGGGAAAGTGGTTTTTGATGAATACAGCGCCTCTCCGAAGGCGGTAATCACTGTAAGGAAGGGACAGGAAACGGTAATATCCGGCAGGAGGCTTGACCCGGGTACTTATACCATCTGGTTTGAAAATGAACAGTCAATAAAATACAAACTCAGGCTGGTGCAGAAATATGGGCTAAAGGGCACCGGCAGCTGGAGTCTGGGACAGGAGACGGCTGACATATGGAGCTTTTACAGCAGCTGGTTGAACGGCAACTGGTTTGTGGATACCGAAGACCACTGGGCCCGTAAAGCTATAGCGGAAATGGAAGACCGGGGATGGATGAAAGGGATTTCCAGTACCCTCTTTGCTCCGGACAATTCTCTGACCAGAGCTCAGGCTGCGGTTATATTGGTTCGTGCTCTGGAACTTGAAGCAACAGGGAAAAGCGGCGGTCATTATTCGGACGTCAGGGGTATGCATTGGGCGGAACAGGAGATCGATATAATCAGTCAGCATGATATCATGAAAGGTGTGGGCAGCGGGAAGTTTGCACCGGACAAGCCTGTAACCAGGGAACAGATGGCGGTCATGCTGGACAGGATTTTCGGAGGAAGAGAAGAGGAAGAAGCCGAATGTCCTTTCCGGGATATAACTTCTGGCCACTGGGCCTACCGGTCCATTGTTGCCATGAATGCCCGGGGGATTTTTGAGGGCTATGAAGACGGTACCTTCAGGCCGGGGGAATATATAACAAGGGCCCAGATGGCCGTTCTTATGAGCAGGGTGGCGGAATATATTGAATAAAGCTATGACAGCCATAGAAAAAAGGCATTCCCTGTTATACGGGAAATGCCTTTCCGGATAGGCTTTAACTCGGTTTAATCGAATTCCTTGAACATTTGGTTAAAGGCTTCAATACTGTCTTTGATATGATAAACATGGTCATCGGTGGGGAATTTTCCGGATTTAACATCTTCTATGTATTCTCTGAAGGCATTTATTTCTATCTCAGCAACATTGGCATATTTCTTCACGAATTTGGGGGTGAAGGCCTGGAATAGACCCAGCATATCTCCGCATATAAGCAACTGACCGTCGCAGGGGCCTGCTCCTATGGAATATACGGGAATATCCAGCTTGCCGGCAATATACCTGGTCAGCTCAGGAGGAACCGCTTCCAGCAGTAACGCAAAGGCCCCCGCTTCCTGTATTGCCAGGGCATCTTTTATAAGTTCCCTCGCACTGGCCACGTCCCTGCCCTGGGCTTTAAATCCTCCCAGCTGTCCCGAGCTTTGAGGGGTTAAGCCTATGTGACCCATTACCACTATGCCTGCGTCGGTTATGGCTTTGATCCTGCTGGCCACCCGCCTGCCGCCTTCCAGTTTTACGCAGTCCATGTCTGCTTCCTTGATAAACCGGCCTGCGTTTATAACAGCATCCTCATCCGTTGTCTGGTAGGACATGAAGGGCATATCTCCTATGACCCATGTGTTGGGAGCCCCTCTTCTTACCGCCTGACAGTGGGATATGCAGTCTTCCATGGTTACCGGGAGGGTGCTGTCATAGCCCAGGACCACCATTCCCAGTGAATCCCCCACGAGGATCATATCCATGCCTGCCTGCTCGGCAAATGAAGCCATGGGATAATCATAAGCCGTAACCCATGCCACCTGCTCACCATCTTTTTTCATCCGGATGAAATCAAGAATGGATTTTTTCTTTGCCATTTACAACCTTCCTTTCATATGAATTTTTACCCCGGTGAAGGGATATATGGACCCAGATGTCTGTCATGCAAGGGAAAATACTCTGGCAAGCCTTTTTATCCCTTCTTCAATGTAATCTTCTTTTACCAGGCTGAAACACACCCTTAAACAGTTTTCGCCGCTCCTGTCAGGATAGAATGACCGACCTGCCACATATGCCACCTTGTGCTCTTTAACTGCCGGTTCCAGGGCTTTATACGTATCAACCGGGCCGTTAATCTGCACCCAGGTATAAAAGCCGCCTTCCGAAACTGTCCACTGTCCATTGTCTCCAAAGTATTTTTCCAGGGCATTAACGGTAAGGTCTCTCTTCAGTTTTAACCCTTTCCTGGTTATTTCAATCTGTTTCTCAATAAGACCTCTGGTACCGGCCTCTAAAGCCAGCAACTGGCTCAGGGACGATGAGGTCTGGTCTGATGACTGCTTAAACAATATGAGTTTGTTTATCAGATACCCGGGGGCTGAAATCCAACCCAGCCGCACACCCGGAGAGAATATCTTTGAGAAGGTACCCAGATACACTACAATATCCCGGGCATCCAGGGATTTGAGGGTAGGAAGCTCTTTCCCGCTGTACCTCAGCTCACCGTAAGCGTTATCCTCAATAAGGGGTATCTGACGGTTGCTGCAGAGTTCCACCAGTTTTTTTCTCCTCTCCAGATTCAACACACGACCGGAAGGGTTTTGAAAAGTCGGTATGGTATATACGAACTTAGGTTTAACAGCCGTACCGGCAAGATACTCTTCCAGCTTGTCCACCATAAGACCCTCGCTGTCGCAGGGTATGGATACTATTTCAGCCTCATAGCTGTCCAATACCGATATTGCCCCCAGATAAGTGGGCGCTTCAACCACAACCAGGTCCCCCGGGTCGAGAAAAACCTTGCAGATAAGGTCAAGGCCCTGGAGGGAGCCGCTGGTTATCATGATATTTTCCGTCCTGGCCGGCATACCCTGTTTATCCATCCTGCGGGCAATAAATTCCCTGACCCTGGTCAGTCCGGGCACCGGGCTGTACTGCAGGGCAACATCCCTTTTGTCCCGCAGGATTTCCAGTCCTATTTCTTCAACCTCCGGCAGAAACCATTGGGGGTCGGGAAACCCACCGGCAAAAGAGATAACATCCGGACGCTCGGATAGTTTAAAAAGTTCTGCCAGGTCAGAATTGCCTGTTTGTTTTGCCCTTAAGGCAAACATTTCTTCCATCATGGTATCATCCCCTCTCCATGTATCTACCTGAATTATATCATAGAAAATATTTTAGTTATATATTAATGCCCGGGTATGTATGCCGTGATGAGCCTGTATTATTCCACAAAAAAATTTATAAATATGTTCTTTTTATTCTCTTTTAAGCATATAAAAAAAAGATGTAGGGAATATGTTTGCAATCAGCGGTAATGGGTATAATATCAATATAAGAAGTGGCTGGATTGCACCAGCTCGGGCAGTCTAAATCCTGACAGCAAAGAAGTGGCATACTGTCGACGGAAGGGTTATTTATACATTAAAATCTCTGGAGCTATACATACAGGCGCCTTTAGGCAAACTGGATTCCAGAGATTTTGATTTTTCAGCGGTCAGGGGACACACCTTCTGAAGCCGCGGTATTCCTGCGCAGAGAAGGATGCCCCCATCGGAATGTCCCAAGCTAAAACATGAATATAAATATAAGGTTTCTGAAAAAATAGTTAGGAAGATACTCCTTTAATACAATCAGAAAAATATCCGTTTTAGGGAGTGATAAATGATGAAAGCAGTTATTATGGCTGGAGGAGAAGGGACCAGGCTGAGACCACTTACCTGTGGCATTCCCAAGCCCATGGTACCGGTCCTGGGTAAGCCTGTGATGGAATACATAATAAAGCTCCTGAAAAGATACGGGATAAAGGATATTGCAGTTACTATGGCTTACCTGCCTTCGGTTATAATGGATTACTTTAATACGGGAGAGGATTGGGGGGTAAATCTGAAATACTTTATTGAAGATACTCCCCTGGGAACAGGAGGGAGCGTTAAAAATGCCGGTGAATTCCTGGACGATACATTTGTTGTGATTAGCGGAGATGCCTTAACAGACCTGGATATTCAAAAGGCTGTGGACTATCATTATGCAAAAAAATCCAAGGCGACAATTGTCCTGAAAAAAGAGTCCATACCGCTGGAATACGGTGTTATTATAACGGATGAATACGGAAGGATTGACAGATTTCTTGAAAAACCCAGCTGGGGAGAGGTGTTCAGTGATACCATAAATACGGGTATTTACGTCCTGGAACCGGAAGTACTTGATTACTACAAAAGAGGTGAAAATTTCGATTTCAGTAAAGACCTTTTCCCAAGGCTTTTAAAGGACGAAGTCCCTCTTTTTGGTTATACCACTGAAGACTACTGGTGCGACATAGGGGACATAAAAACCTATATGCAGACCCAGTTTGATATGCTGGAGGGCAAGGTAAATGCAGAACCAGACTGTAAAAAGATTGGTGAAGGTATATGGGTGGATGAGGGGACCAATCTGCTTGAAGATGTGAACATGGTTCCTCCGGTATATATAGGGAAGAACTGCATTATAGGAAATGCCGCCAATTTAGGCCCTTATTCAGTTATCGGGGATAATTGCATAATAGGGGAAAATACTACTTCCAAGAAGAGCATTATATGGAAGAATACCAGGATAGGGAAGAATACCCACTGCCGGGGTACAGTTATATGCGATAATGTACGGATTAAGGACAGGGTCCACCTGTATGAAGGGTCGGCAATAGGATCCGGTAGTTCCCTGTGTTCCGGCGTTATTGTGAAACCGGATATAAAAATCTGGCCGGACAAGAAGATTGAAGAAGATACTGTCATAAGTCAAAACCTTGTATGGGGGACCAAGGCTGCAAAGACCATTTTCGGATATAAGGATATATCGGGAGAAATCAATATCGACATAACACCCGAATTTGCTTCAAAACTGGGGTCTGCCTTTGCCTCCACCATGAAGGAAGATGCAGCCATAGTTGTTAGCAGTGACGGGTCCAATGCGTCCCGCATAATTAAGGATTCCCTGACTGCAGGTATCCTCTCCACAGGAGTGGGTGTGATTGAAATCAGTGATGCCGTGACACCCATGAACCGCTTTGCAGTCACATACTGCCAGGCCAATGGCGGTATTCATGTGCGGATGGACTGCAGGGAAGAAGACAGGGTTCATATTGAGTTTACAGACGAGAATGGGGCAAATATTGACAGGAACACCGAAAGGAAGATTGAAAACATATTCAACAGGGGAGATTTTGAAAGGAGCAATACCGACAGGATTAAAAGTGCTATTTACATAGATAATTTTTCAAACCTGTATATCAAAAACGGGATCCGGATGCTGGCAAACATTTCGTATATAAAGAGAAGCAATCCCTATTTAATCATCAGTTCCAGGTCTAAAAATCTGATGAACCTGGCCTGTACATTTCTGGAACATGCCGGCTGCAGGGTTCAGTGTGACTATTCAGCCAATCAATACAAATCAGTGAATGAATACCTGGCATATATGGCAGACCGGGTGCGGAAGAATAATGCGTATATGGGAATAATAATCGGCGAAAATGGGGAAAATCTGATTTTAATAGACGAAAAGGGGAGAACTATTGATAAAGACAGGTATTATGCGCTGGTTTCCCTCATAATCCTCAAAACCGGTATAGTCAGCAAACTGGTAGTGCCCTATACCGCTCCTAATATCATCGAAAAGATGGCAAAGGCCTATAATGTTGAAGTAATACGGGCAAAATCAGCCCCGTCCTATACCATGAAGAAGATGCTGAGCCTGAAAAATCTGGAAGAGGATTTTATGCTTCAATATATACTGAACTTTGACGCTGTGTGGGCCTCCGGTAAGATAATGGATTTTCTTGTGGAGAACAAGACCAGCCTGAGTGAACTGGTGGATGAGCTGCCGGGGTTTCATCTCCGGAAGAAAGAGATTGCATGCGAATGGAAGGATAAAGGAAGGGTTATCAGGCAGATTATCGGAGAGAACCGGGGCAAAAATATTGAGATGTTCGAAGGGGTAAAGATTAATAGTGACAAAGGATGGGCACTGGTGCTCCCTGACAGCGAAAGGCCCGTATTCAACGTATATGCGGAGGGCCTTTCGGAAGAATTTGCCGATGAGCTTTCAGTATTCTTCACAAAAAAAGTAAAGGATATACTAAAAAATCAGAGGCAGTAGCTGCCTTTGATTTTTTAGGTGAGACAGCTTGCATCAAAAACAAGAGGAAAGGAATGGCAAACAGGTATGAATGTCGCGATCCTCATCTTGGCGGTGGTTCTGGTATTACTATTCGCCTGCAGATTTACATACCGGCAAAAGATATCTTTTTTCACAATAAAAGACGTCCTGCTGACACCCGAGCAACTGGAAAACCATGCAATGGAAATTGCCCAAAGTCATTCAGTGTCCGGACGAAAAAGGTCCGCCCGGTTGCTGGGTGCCAGGCTGGGTAACAGCTTCCAGACCATCTCTTCTATTTATAAAAGGCTGAACGAAGATGCCAGGAAAGGTGAAAGCATGTCTCCGGCATCAGAATGGTTGCTGGATAATTTTTACAAAATAGAAGAGCAGGCAAAGAGAATAAGGCGCGATTTGATCAAGGACAGGTTTTTAAAACTCAGTATACTGGATAACGGGCCCTTTGCAGGCTATCCCAGGGCATATGCAATAGCGCTGGAGATGGTGTCCCATACCGATGGGAGGGTGGATGAGGGACTGCTGGTTAAATTCGTAAGGACATACCAGTCGGAGACTGTTCTCTCTATTGCCGAAATCTGGTCCCTGCCCCTTATGACAGGCATAGCCCTTATAGAAAATATAAGAGGTATCTGCGAAAAGATATATGACACGCAGTATCAGTACAGAAAAGCCGAAAAAACAGCTCAAAAAGAACAGTCAGAGATGCTGGAAGAGATTTTGAAAAATCTGGAGAATACGGGCAGAATAAACACGGGCTATATCGAACATCTCCTGGGTATTTTGAGGAAAAAAGGGGTAGATACGGGAGAAATCACACATCTCATAGACGAAGAACTGGAGGCATATGATACAGATGTCCGGAAAGTAATAATCCGGGAACATGAAGAACAGGCGGCTTTAAAGGTCTCTATTGGAAATGCCATAACCAGCCTGAACATAATCTCTGTGCTGGACTGGAGCAGTATATTTGAAACCCTGAGCGTGGTAGACGATATATTGATGGATGACCCTGCAAAGGTATATGCCCGGATGGATTATGAATCCAGGGACTATTACAGACGTCAGATAGAATTGATATCTAAAAAATGCAGGACATCCGAAATAAGTATTGCCAAAAAAGCTGTGGAACTGGGCGAGGAGGCAGCCAAAAACGGGTGCGACGAAAAATTACAGCACGTGGGATATTACATAACGGACAGGGGCAGGAAAAAACTGTTTGAAGAATACGGTCTCAAGGGCTTCACAAGACATTTTCACGATTACAACGTCCTGGTGTATCTGGTTCCCATATTGCTGATAAGCGTTGCCGTATCGGCAGGGCTCATATGGTATGCCTATGACGTTGCAGTAAAATACGGTATTCTACTGGCTGTCATGACAGGGATTGCAGTTGTGGTACCTGCCAGTGATATTGCAGTTGCAATTGTGAACTGGATATATACACACGCCGTACGCCCGGCTTTTTTGCCCAAACTGGAGTATAAGCAGGGCATACCTGAAGACGCCTCCACTCTGGTTGCGATTACCGCACTGCTGCCCGGTGAAAAAAGGGTAAAAGAGCTGATAGAAAGATTAGAGATTTATTACCTGTCGAACAGAGAAGAAAATCTATACTTTGCGCTGGTAGGGGATTTCAAGGATGCAGTCCACAAAGAACTCCCGGGGGACCGCGACATCATAAAGGCTGCCAGGGAAGGCATCAACCGTCTCAACAGGACATATGCCGGGGATAAAGATATTTTTTTCTTCCTGCACAGACACAGGCAGTACTGCGAAGAACAGGACAACTGGATGGGATGGGAGAGAAAAAGAGGCGCTCTGGTTGAATTAAACCAGCTGATAGCCGGAGCGGAAGATACGTCCTATTCGATAACAGCGGGAGATGTAACCCGGCTGAAAGCTGTCAGATATGTGATTACCCTTGACGCTGACACCAAACTCCCCATGGACACTGCAAAAAAACTCATAGGGTGCATCACGCATCCCCTGAACAGGGCTTCCATAAGTGACGGTGAGAATATTGTAAGGGAAGGTTACGGTCTGATTCAGCCCAGGATAAATGTTGACGTAGAAAGTGCAAACAGGTCGCTGTTTACAAGGATTTTTACCGATCAGGGAGGTATTGACCCGTATACTACAGCTTTTTCTGACATATACCAGGACCTGTTCTCGGAAGGGATATTTACAGGTAAGGGGATATATGACATATATGTATTCAACAAGGTGTTGAAGGATGCAATACCGGACAACACGGTGCTAAGTCACGACCTGCTTGAAGGGAGTTATCTGAGAACCGGGCTTGCCACCGACCTGAACCTTATTGATGACTACCCCTCAAGGTACCATTCCTATATTACGAGACAGCACAGGTGGACCAGAGGGGACTGGCAGATAATAAGGTGGCTGCTTTCAAAAGTGAAAAACCGGAAAGGAGAGTATGTTGACAACCCCCTTTCCCTGTTATCTAAATGGAAAATTTTGGATAATATGAGAAGAAGCCTTGCTTCCATAAGCACGGTATTGCTGCTCATTCTGGGATTGACGGTGCTTCCGGGAAATCCTCTGGTATGGGTTTTCTTTGCAGTGCTCACCGTATTATTTCCCCTTATTACAGGGATACTGGATTACATTATCCTGAAATACTATAAAACGGTACGGGAGAAACTGCACGGGGACCTGATAACCGGTCTGAAATCGACCCTTTACCAGGCAGTCCTGATGTTTGTATTTCTGCCTCATCATGCCTATATTATGGCTGATGCCATAATAAGGACACTGTACAGGGTGCTGGTATCCCGCAGGAATTTACTCGAATGGGTTACAGCCGCGGATGTGGAGAAGAAACTTAAAAGTGATCGGGCGGGTTTTGTGAGGAGGATGAGACCTGCCATATATATTGCTGTTGCAATGATAGTCCTCGTGCTGATTATTCGACCGGCCAACTGGAAGTATGCTGTTGCCCTGGGTACGGTCTGGGTCTTTTCACCCATTATTGCGTACCGGATAAGCAGGGACGAGGACAGGCGTGTCGCAAGACTGCCGGAGGAAGATATAAGGGAATTGAGGAGATTTGCCAGGAAGACATGGGCATATTATGAAGATTTTGCAGGGCCGGAGAACAACTATCTTCCTCCTGACAATTTCCAGGTTAATCCTGCAAACGGTGTAGCCCACAGGACATCTCCCACCAATATCGGATTTTTCCTGATTTCCATGCTTGGGGCCAGGGATTTTGGATATCTTTCCACCACCCAGATGATTGAGAAAGTAGAAAAGACCATATCAACCGTGGAAAAGATGGATACGTGGAAGGGACACCTGTTCAACTGGTACAATACAAAAACCCTTGAACCGCTGCGGCCTTACTATGTGTCCACCGTTGACAGCGGAAACATGGTGGGATATTTGATTACACTGGAGGAGGGGCTGAAAGAATACCTGGAGAGGCCTTTATTCGGCAGGGAGCTTGTGGAGGGTTTGAGGGATACTGCCTGGCTGGTGGGAGAACGGGGCAGGCCCAATGCTCTTTACCTGGAAACTGTGCTTGAAAATAAGGAATTTGCCCTTAAGGAATTTGTGGATGTGATAAATACGCTGTCCATAACCCATTACGAGGTATCGGCCTGGGCCGGGAAGCTTCACAGGCTCCTGAACTGCATAAGGTCTGAAATGGAAAAACTTCTGCCGCCTCTGGAGATGATATTCGACCCGCCGCAGTTCATTAATGAGCTGGATATATATGGGAAAATAAGGGAGCAGACCGAGAGGCTGAAGGGCCCGGTATCAATCATGGAACTGGGCGAGATATACAGGAATGTAATAAAAGAAATAGACAGCATATCAGAGGTAATCCTGGCCCGGGCGAAAGAAAGGGATTATCTTCTGAAATTCAAGGAATACCTGACTGTAAACAGCAATAACGTTAACAGGATTATAGAAGATTTCAATAACCTTATATACAGGATCAATCTACTGGCGGGAAACACCGAGTTTGTTCCTCTGTTTGACGAAAAAAGGCAGCTGTTTTCTATAGGCTACAATGTGGAAGAGGAGAAGCTTACCAATTCTTATTATGACATGCTGGCTTCCGAAGCGAGGCTGGCAAGCTACATCGCCATAGCAAGAAGAGAGGTGCCCCAGAAACACTGGTTCAAACTGGGCAGGGCATTGTCGCTGGTGGACGGCTACAGAGGTCTTGTGTCATGGGCCGGTACCATGTTCGAATATATGATGCCCACCCTGGTAATGAAGAATTATTTCAATACCCTTCTGGATGAGACCTACGCTACAGCGATATGGACACAAAAGAGATACGGGCAAAAACGGGGTGTCCCCTGGGGAACCTCGGAATCAGGGTTTTATGCCTTTGACAGGCTGCTGAACTACCAGTACAAGGCATTCGGTGTGCCTGACCTCGGGCTGAAAAGGGGGCTGATTAAAGACATGGTAGTATCCCCGTATTCCACATTTTTGGCATTGCCCTTTGCGCCGGTAGAGGCCATGGAGAATTTGAAAATTTTAGTATCAGAGGGAATGGAAGGGGACTATGGTTTTTTTGAAGCTATTGACTATACACCTGACAGGATATTATATGGGGACGGGAAGGCAATAGTGGAAAGCTATATGGCCCACCACCAGGGAATGAGTTTCATATCGCTGAGCAATTACCTGTTCAACAACATTATGCAGGAGAGATTCCATTCCAATCCGGTAATGAGGTCAGCGGAAATACTGCTGCAGGAAAAGGTACCCTTAAGGGTAATAATAACCAAACAGTTTAAAGAGCAGGTTGAGCGACTGGATGTAAGGAAGCAGGAAAATGTGGAGTTAATCAGGAGCTACGGTGTTCCCGAAGGGCCTATACCCAGGTGCCATTTCCTGTCCAATGGCAGATATTCGGTAATGATTACCGACGGGGGCAGCGGATACAGCAAGAAGGAGCATCTACAGATAACCAGATGGAGGGAGGATGCCCTGAGTGAAAAATACGGGACCTTTATTTTCCTCAGGGACCTTAAAACCAACAAAGTGTGGTCATCCACCTATGAACCGATAAAGGTGGAACCGGACGGGTACAAAGTCACATTCCGGCATGACAGAGCTGAATTTACAAGAACAGACCATAATATAACAACCCATACCGAAATTGTTGTATCCCCGGAAGATGATGTTGAAATAAGGAGGGTGACTCTAACCAATCACGGTAATGATACAGCATCCATAGAACTGACCAGTTATTTTGAAACGGTTCTGGCCTCTCACAGGTCGGATATTGTGCACCCGGCATTCAATAACCTGTTTGTAAGGACCGAGGCTTTTCCCGGGTATGACAGTCTTATAGCGTCCAGGAGGCCCAGGGAACAGGGACAGAAGACCGAATGGGCTGTTCATACTGTAACAGCAGAGGGAGAGACCATAGGAAGTACTGAATACGAGAGCAGCAGGCACAATTTCATAGGGAGGGGAAGAAATATTTTCAATCCCGCCGCCCTGTCCCAGCCCCTGACGAATACCACCGGTATAGTAATTGACCCGGTTATGAGTCTGAGAAAAAAAGTGAAGCTGGAGCCGGGAAGGGCAGTCAGGGTATCCTTTATGACCGGGGTAGGCGGTACCAGGGACGATGTTGTCAAACTGGCCAAGAAATATCATGACGGGTCTGCGGTTGACAGGGCCTTTGAAATTGCTCTGGAGAGGAGCAAAGTCGAAGCGGCATACCTGAATCTGAAGGCGAAGGAGATCGAGATCTATCAGGATATGGTTTCCCCTATAATTTACCACAGTCCCCTCAGAAGGCGAAACGAGAAGTTTTTGAAGAAGAACAGGAAAGGGCAGCCCGCCCTTTGGGCATATGGAATATCGGGAGACCTGCCTGTTGTCCTTGTCACCATAAAAACCGTTGATGATATTGATATAGTCAGGGATGCCCTGAAAGCCCATGAATACTGGCGAACCAAGGGGTTGGAGGTTGACCTGGTAATTTTGAACGAGGACGAAAGCAGTTACCTGCAGCCGCTAAGGGACCTTATCAGAGAAGTTGTGGCTGCCAGCTATGGCAGGGACAAACAGGGGAAACCCGGCGGGATACATATTCTCAATACCAATACCATGCATGGGGATGACAGGGTGCTGCTGTACACTGTAGCAAGGGTTGTTCTTAAAGGCGGAGCCGGCCCTGTCAGTTCGCAGATTCTGCCGCAGGACAGCAGGGAAGATTTGTTGCCTCCCCAAATACCTCTCAGAAGGAAGGAATACAAATGCACCGGGGAGGAGCAGCCTTCGGACCTGCATTATTACAATGGATACGGAGGCTTCAGCAGAGACGGGAAAGAATATGTCATCAGGCTTAAAGACTATTCCAATACCCCTGCTCCCTGGATTAACGTGATCTCCAACGAGAAATTCGGATTCCAGGTTTCAGAGAGCGGTTCGGGTTTTACATGGGGAGAGAACAGCAGGGAAAACAAACTGACCCCATGGTCCAACGACCCTGTATCCGATCCGCCGGGAGAGATTATTTATCTGAGGGATGAAGACACCGGCCATGTATGGACCATAACGCCTCTCCCCGTCAGGGAAAAGGGAAGTTATACCATAAGACATGGGGCGGGTTATTCGGTATTCCGGCACAGCAGCAGCGGAATAGACGGCCGCCTTACACTGTTTGTATCCCGGGAAGACCCGGTTAAAATCAGCCTGGTGGAACTCAGGAATACAAGTAATACCAGAAGAAGAATAAGTATGACTTATTATATAAGGCCGGTACTGGGTGTGAACGGAGAAATAACACAGCAGTACATATCCACCGGCTGGGAGCAGAATACCGGGACAATTCTTGTCGAGAATTCGTATAATTCGGATTTTCCCGGCCGTACCGCCTTTGTGACATCTTCCGAAACAATAGAAAGTTATACCGGAGACCGGAGGGAATTTATCGGCCGGGGCAGGGACGTGGGCGGTCCGGCAGCCCTGGAGCGGGTATCTCTGTCCGGCAGGACAGGATGGGGATATGACCCCTGCGCCGCCCTGCGGGTAGTTGTGGAACTGGAGCCCGGCGGTAAGAAAGAAATGGTGTTCCTGCTGGGGCAGACCGAAACCCGTGACCAGGCAGTGGAAATAGTGACCAGGTATAAGGACGTGCCCACCTGCAAGGCTGCACTGGATGAGGTGAAAGGATACTGGGATAGGGTCCTGGGAACCATTCAGGTCAGAACTCCCGATTTATCCATTGACCTGATGGTAAACCGCTGGTTCCTGTACCAGACAATAGCCTGCAGATTATGGGCCCGGTCAGCCTTTTACCAGTCCGGAGGAGCCTTCGGGTTCAGGGACCAGTTGCAGGATGTGGTTAATACTATTTATGCCCTTCCCGGGGCTGCCAGGGACCAGATTATTCTCCACAGCGCCCACCAGTATGTGGAAGGAGATGTCCAGCACTGGTGGCATCCGGGGCCGGAAGAAAAAGGCATCCGGACGAGATTTTCCGACGACCTGCTGTGGCTGCCATACGCTGTTGCCGAATATGTCACCAGGACAGATGATTATAGCCTGTTGCATCAAGAGGTGCCTTACCTGGAAGGGGAGCCCCTGGCGGAAGGAGAAGATGAAAAATACGGTACAGCATCCGTTTCGGATGAGAAAGCCACTGTTTATGAACACTGTATAAGGGCTATCGAGCGGTCCCTCAAATTCGGGGAACATGGCATACCCCTCATGGGGTCCGGGGACTGGAACGATGGTATGAATACGGTGGGAAACAAAGGCAGGGGGGAAAGCATATGGCTGGGATGGTTTATATATACCATACTACATAAGTTCGTCCCCATATGCAGGAATATGGACGATGCAGAACGCAGCGAAAGATACATACGAACCGCAGGGGAGATTGCAGAAGCCCTGGAAGAGAAAGGATGGGACGGCAGCTGGTACCGGAGGGCGTATTTTGACGATGGAACGCCCCTGGGGTCTGCGGAAAACTCCGAGTGCATCATAGATTCCCTGGCCCAGTCGTGGTCGGTGATTTCGGATGCGGCAAGGGAAGACAGGAAAAAAGAGGCGATGAAATCGGTAGAGCATTACCTGGTAAGGAGGGACACGGGACTGATACTTCTCTTTACGCCTCCCTTCGACAATAGTGATTTGGAGCCCGGGTATATCAAGGGATATGTTCCGGGGGTCAGGGAAAACGGGGGACAGTATACCCATGCGGCGGCCTGGGTGATAAAGGCCTTTGCCCTTATGGGAGACGGAGACAAGGCCTGGGAGCTGTTTAACCTGATAAACCCCGTAAATCATGCAAGGACGCCCATTGAATGTGCCACCTATAAGGTGGAGCCCTATGTGGCTGCGGCAGACGTATATGCAGTCAGCCCCCATGAAGGCAGGGGAGGATGGACCTGGTATACGGGAGCTGCCGGCTGGCTGTACAGAGTGGCGGTGGAGTATATACTGGGGATGAAGAGAAAGGGCGAAAGGTTGAAGATTGACCCCTGCATACCGGGGGACTGGCGGGAATATTCCGTCAGTTACCGGTATAAGGATACAGACTATCATATAACGGTCAAAAATCCGGAAGGCGTGAACCGGAATGTAAAGCAGGTTATGGTGGACGGCAGGATTATGGAGGATAAGCTTATAGACCTGGTGAATGACGGTACCGACCACGGGGTTGAGGTAATCCTGGGGTAACATTGTTAAAAGGCAGGGGAACAGTATGGGAAAACACTCGAGGAAAGACCCCCGTTCTTTCAGGAAACCTGTCAAGGTGAAAGATAAAAGAGTGGAACAGATAATTGAGTCTGTGGAGCAGTACGGGGAAAATGTTGCAGAAGAGCTGCCGCTGACCGGGAAGGTGGAGGAAACCCATATTAAACTGGCGGAGATTTTCAAAAATTGTTATGATATAGTGTTGCGCCGGTTTACTGTGGGAAAGGACCGGACAGAGTGCCTGCTGGCTTATATTGAAGGGATTGTGGACAAGACCCGGGTCAATGACAATATTTTAAAAGCCCTGATGACCGAGACAAGGCAGGCTGAGGATAAAGGCGGGCCGGTCGGACCGGGAAGTCTGATGGAAATGGTCAGGAATACTTCTATTTCTGTGGGAAGGGTAGAAGAAGTATTCACTATGAAGGAGGTTGTAAGACACATTCTTGCTGCCGGCTGCGTCCTGTTTATGGATGGCAGCTCTCATGCACTGGTCATCCATACCATAGGGGAACTGGGAAGAAGCGTTGAACAACCGGTTTCCGAGACTGTTGTAAGGGGACCCTTTGAAGCCTTTACCGAAAGGCTCAACGTTAATACCGCCCTGCTCAGGAAGAGAATAAAAAGCCCGGATCTTAAGATGGAAAAATTCGTGTTAGGAAGACTGAGCAAAACGGATGTGGTACTGGTATATGTAAGGGGGCTGGCCGATGAAGGGACTCTGGATGAAATCCGGGAGCGGATTAACAGAATAGATACAGACATGATCGTGGACAGTTCTTATATAGAACAGTTCATTCAGGACAGCCCTTTTTCGCCTTTTCCACAGGCGGAGGCGGCAGAGAAGCCGGACGGGTGTGCTGCGGCCCTGGCCGAAGGCCGGTTTGTCATACTGGTGGACGGGTCTCCCATATCAATATTGGTGCCTGCGGTATTTGTACATTTTTTAGGATCCTCGTCTGATTATTACGAGAGGTTTTATTTTGCCTCTTTTATCAGGCTTATAAGATATATATCCCTTTTGATAGCCCTGCTGGGACCTTCGATATATATCGCCCTTACCACCTATCACCAGGAAATGATCCCCACACCCCTGCTGATAAATATTGCCATCGGCCGGGCAGAGGTGCCGTTTCCCGCTATAATTGAGGCCCTTCTCATGGAGATTACCTTTGAGATACTGAGGGAGGCGGGAGTGAGGCTGCCACCTCCGGTGGGTCAGGCGGTGAGTATTGTGGGGGCCCTGGTGGTGGGAGAGGCGGCCTACCAGGCGGGAATAGTCTCAAGGGCGATGGTCATAGTGGTGGCCATTACCGGTATTGCCTCTTTTACCATTCCGGCCTTCAATACAGGTATATCCATTAGATTGCTGCGGTTCCCCATCATGTTCCTGGCGGCAGCTCTGGGGGTCTTCGGAATAATAATGGGGGTGCTGACAATCTTAATACATATGGCATCCCTCAGGTCGGTGGGAGTACCATTTCTTTCACCCATTACCCCGGTATCCCTCGGTGACTGGAAGGACGCGGTGGTCAGGTTCCCGTTGTGGAGCCTCCGTACCAGACCTGCATTTATCCAGAAAAATAACGTGGTGCGGATGAAAAAGGGACTGATGCCAGGACCGCCCCGGGGACAGGGTAGCGGGGGAGGGGGACAGGGATGAGACGAAGTATTGTTCTTTTCCTGCTGATATGTGTCATGGCTGCATGCGGAAGCTGCTGGGGCAAGATGGAACTCAACGAGATTGGCATTGTGGTTGTAACGGCGGTGGATAAGGAGCCCGGTAGTGATTACCGCATAACCGTCCTCGCCATAAATCCTGTGGGAGCAGGAGGTATGATTCTTCCTCAGAGGTCCATTGCCTGGATAGGTACCGCCACCGGTTCAACCCTTATGGATGCGAGCAAAAACCTCAGGAGCAGCGCCTCAAAGAAGCTGGCCTGGTTTCACAACAGTATTATAATCATAGGTGAAGATATGGCCAGGAGCGGCGTGAGAGATATAATGGACTTCTTCCTGAGGAACTGGGAGATAAGGCACAGCAGTTACGTGGCGGTAAGTGAAGGGAGGGCCGTGGATATCCTGCAGGTACCAGCCCAGATAGAGAAAGATTTGTATATGCAGTTGGAAGGACAGATAAAAAACATCCCCAACAGGTCCAAGGCCTATGTGCCCAATTTAAAAGACTTTGCCCTCATGATGTCCGACACCTGCGCCGGGGGTGTTGCCGGGAAACTGGAATATCAGAAGATTTCCCGAAATACGTTTTCCACCTACAGTGAGGAGTACCGGAAACTCCTGCCTGAAGACGCAGAGACGGGAACAGTCCACCTGAACGGCAGCGCAATATTCAAGGATGATAAGCTGGCAGGCTGGTTTGATGAAACCGAGACAAGAGGTTTTATGTGGATAACCGGCAGGGTGAAACCGGGGGCGATTATTGTTGAGAGTAAAGGACCTGAAGACAGGCTGGCGGTGGAATACAAGGCCGCAAAAAGTGAAATTGATGCCGATCTAACAGATGACGGGGTTATTATCACCGTAAAGCTCCGCTTAAAGGGGATGGTGGTGGAGCAATTCGGCAAGCAGGACTTTACCCGTGAAGAGAATATTGAACAGGCCGAGAGACTGCTGGCGCAGGAGGTTATCGATGAAATGAAGTCAGCGGTATACAAGGCACAAAAAGTATATGGTTCGGACATCTTCGGGTTCTGTAACTGCGTATTCAGAAAATACCCTCAGGTATACAGGAGTGAATTAAAGGACAAATGGGACCAGGCCTTTCAGGACCTGGAAGTGAGATATGAGGTGAAGGCCTCCATTGAAAGGACCGGTATGATGGGGAAACCGCCTATGTAGGGGCCATTATCAATCTGATCCGCGACCGCCGGGGAGAAGGGCGAGGTGATATTATGGTTTGCATTATAACCATCGTTTTTGCTATTATAGCAGCGGTACAGGTAAAGACGACGGTCAGGAAGAAACTTTATCCGGAACTGGTGCTCAGCATGATACTATTGGCTGTTTCCCTAGTTTACAGTTATGGCGAAGTACTGGAATGGAACCTGCCGGGACCCACCAAATTTTTAACATATATATACGACCCTGTATCACACTACGTATTCAAGGTGCTCCTGAAATAGATGCGACTGAAGACAGGACGGGGGTATTATCGGAGGCAGCCATCGGATAAAGGCTCGCAGCAAATCCGGCTTGTCACAACCGGGAAAAGGGGTTCCTGTATATAAACCGTTTGACCACCGGCAGCCCGAGGAGGGTTATCAGCCTGTCATAGTCATTGTTGTCAAAAGTCCTCACCGTTTCGAGGTACCGGTGCAGATTTTCTGCGTCCTTCAGAAGCGGTGCCAGTTGACGGTTGTAGTCCAGGTTTTCCGCCAGGGACCTGGCTGCGATTGTTCCGCTTTCTATTGCCTTTATAGATCCAAATCCCAGCAAGTCATCCGTAACCCCGGCGGCATTTCCCGCAAGGAATACATTACCCGCCCGGACAGGGCAGGCAAATCCTTCCCGGTACCGGTAGTCCGCAAGCTCAATTATCCTGTCAAGGCGTATGTCTTCCTTGTCCAGAAAAATATCCCAGCAGGTATCCATTTCACTTTGGCTGATATCGTTTATCACAAGTACCAGGTAAGCCATTTTGCGGTTAAAACAGACCATGTATGCACAGGCGTTTTTTGCATACTCTGTGTTAACCCACAATTTAAGGACATGTACGTCAAAATCGCCTATGACGGAGGCCACTCTGACGCGGGTATAGCGGGTTGTTTTCCAGAGGTTCAGTTCCTCGGGGATACTGCTTTCGCCGGTGGCCGCCACGATATAGTCAAACTCATTCCGGATATCGCTGACATTTACATAGCTGTCATATAGGATATTCAGATCAGCGTCTTTAGCAATCTGGTTCTGCATTGAGTAGCTTTCCTGTCCCCTTTTGAATATGTAGCCCAGGTTTCCTCTGACAACTGCCTGTCTGGTGGGCCCGTATATTACAATTTTGTCCAGGATATGCATAGGGGTCAGGGAAACGCCGTAATTCTTCCGGAGGTATTTCAGGGGATCCCTGCAATGCCTGCTGAATATCTTCAGGATGCAGCAGGATATGTCCGTTGTTTGGCCCATATAACTTTGTTTTTCAAAAATAACGGGATTTATTCCGTGTCTTATCAGTTCTCTGGCGCAGGAAAGCCCGGAAAGGCCCGCACCCACAATTGCCACTTTCATTTTTCTGTGTCCCTTCGTACGAAATATTTGTTTCCAGGTTATTTTTCTCTTCCGGGGATAAAAATATTATAAGGAATAGTAAGCTTTCAGAATGAAAAGAATATTTGATATACGGATATTATGGAGGATATCAACCGATGGAGGTTATGGCATGAAAAAAGTCCCCCGGCAGTATATTATGAGCGATGCTTTAAGGTTATCCATTGAGAGAGAAGAGCTCCTCATAAACAAGTACGGAGAGTATTACGTAGAGTGCAAGGGTAAAGAATTCAAGGATATGATAAAGGATTTTGAACGAACTTCCAGAAGACATATTGAGCTCATGAAAGACCTGATGATAAAGCTTCATCTGTAGCAGGGCGGTGATAGTGTGAAGGAAGCGGATATTTTAAAGGATATACTGGAGTACCGGATTTCCAATCAAAAGTTCTACAATAACAATATGGTATATATGAGAAACCCGGAAATAAGGCGGCTGTACACAGAGCTGCGGGATGATGAGATGAGGGCGATTGTAAAACTCCAGCAGGCCATTGAAAGGATGGAGGGGGACAGGGGTATCATCGGCAAGATAATAACTTCAGGACCAAGGTATTGAGAGAGCATTTGATACAATACAAAAGTCGGAAGCGGGGACAGTATGATGGAGTGGATTATTCTTTTCGCTGTGAGCTGGATACTGTTTTTTACCCTTGTGGACTGGAGCAAATTGGGAAAAAATGTATGGAGCGGGCTGCTGGCGGTGACCTGCCAGCTGTATGTTGATACCAGCAGTATACGTCATAAATTTTACAGGATAGAGGATGCCGTATTATCGGTTTGGGGCTCATCTGCTTTTTTTGTGCTGGGGCCGGTACTTGTCGTTGGGATACTAATTGCCCAGTACCATCCAAAAAAGAAATGGATGACGGTATTTTATATCCTTGGCCTGTCCGGCCTGTACTCCCTGCAGGAGTATTTTCTGGTGATAAGACAAGCCGTTGTTTACCTGGACTGGCATTTCCACGAGAGCCTGGCGGTTAATACAGCAGTAATGGTGCTGCTCAGCTGGTTTTCTGTTGTTATCCTGAACAGGGGGGACGGTATCCGGAAATGAGTACACATGCATATGCTTTTTTTACTGTGGTTGTGGGGATGCTGCTGTATTGCCTGTTTAAAGCGGCTTGCAGATACGGGGGATGATACTGTGAAGGTGGCTATTATCGGAGGGGGCCTGTCCGGTCTTTCCTGCGCCCATGAACTGGAAAAACATAATATCAGGCCGGTGGTATATGAGAGACAGCACTATATAGGGGCACCGTATCCCCTTGTTACTGCAGCCATTCAGATTTGGCACAGGCCCGTCAAAGATGTTATAGAATATTACAGGAATGCATTCGGTATCAGCATCAACCCTCTGAACACAGTTAAAAAGCTGGTCCATTGCTCTCCAAACCGGGAAAATGTAATAAGGGGAAGCAATCTGGGGTATCTTCTCAAGAGAGGCAGGGACCGGGACTCCTTGAATAACCAGGTGTATTCACAACTGAAAAAGACTGAAATACGGTTAAATGAAATCGGGGATTACCGGATGCTCTCCAGACAATATGATGTGGTGGTCATAGCAACCGGCAATCCTGTTCTTACCGAGGAGCTGGGATGCTGGCAGACCTGGCTGGATGCCTATGTCAGGGGGGCAGTGGTACTGGGGGATTTTGACCCGAATACTGCGGTTATATGGTTCAATAAGAGTTATTGCAAAAACGGGTATGCGTATCTTCTCCCCTTTGACAGTAAAAAAGCGGCTCTTCACCTGGTCGTAACCAACGTGGACGAAAGGGATATAGACAGATACTGGGAAATGTTTCTGTATTCGGAAAACCTGAAATACACAATGGTAGAAGAATTCGAGCAGCGTCACACGAGCGGGTTTGCATATCCGCTAAAACTGGGGAATCTGTATTTTGTGGGAAACGCCTGCGGAGGACTGGATCCGTTCCTGGGCTTCGGGCACCTGAATGCAATTGTGACAGGGGTCATGGCTGCCCGGTCCGTAGCCGGAGGCAAAGATTATGAGAAGCTTCTGAAGGGCATTCTGAAGAACCTCAGGTGGAGGCTTGAATTCAGAAAGCTGTTCAATACCCTGGATGACAGGGATTATGACCGGCTGATAACTGCGATCGGACTGCCGGGGATAAGGCATCTGCTGTATCATACCAACTTTAACGTTTTCAAATATGGCTCGCTGGCGATTAGACTGCTGTCCGGGGATAATAAACTGACATAGGGACAATCAGCTTATGGATTTAGGGCTTTTTTCAGTCTTTGACCTGAGGGTTGAGATTAAAAGAAGAAGGGCAGGGATTACGAACGAAACAGTCAGGCTGAAAAAGGGGAAGATGGTTTGTATATACCGGTTGATGCCTGCTATATTGTCCGCCGAGGCTATGGAAAGGACGATAATAAGCACTCCGGCAGGTATAATCATATACCTGTATGACCTGAAGCCAAAGAACTGTGATATGGACAGGACAGATACGTAGTAGAAAATCGTAATCTTCAGAAAAATACCTATGGTCCATACCCCTATTATGAGGATATCCATTTTTTCAATGTACTGTCCCAGCCGGGCCAGCCTTACAAAAAGCAGGGCAGGGAACATAAGGTGTTCTGTGAGCTGGCCGTATACTGCTATGGTAAGGACTCCTGCTTCCATGGCCAGGCCCAGTATTAACACCGCAACAAAGATATTTTTTTTTATCCCCGCCCTGTCACTGACAAAGGGTATCAGCTGGAGAACCACAACAGCTTCAATGATCCATGCCTGTATCAATATGCTACCCCTGATGGCCGGCTTGATGCCGTCGGCTAAAACCGGAAGAAAGTTCTTGAAATCCATATTGGGTATGTTAATCAGCGGAATGAATATCAGAATGATCAAGCCGAGGGGGAGAAACAATTCATTTATACGCGCGATTACCTCCAGCCCCATTGTTACCGCATAGGCGGCCACCATTATTACTACTATGCTGTATACTATCATGGGGGAATCCGGGTTGTACGCAATAAGAAAAAGCTCCCCCAGTTCCCTTGTAACGGTCCAGGCAGCCATAAGGAAAAAGTATATATAAACAAGTCCTACAGCCTTACCCAGAGGTTTCCCGAGGATATCGCAGGCATATTGCAACAGGGTTTTTTCGGGATACCTGAGACCCAGCAGCAGGAAGATATAAATTATGACAGTTGCCGCCGCAGTACCCAGTATTACTGATATCCACGCATCGCGCTTTGCCTCCTGGGCAACGTATGCAGGAAGAAATACATCGATAGTCGCAATCATAAGAACCAGCATCAGGAAAGACAGCTGCAGGGATGAAATTTTCCCTTTCTCCAGCATATGACAGGAAACTGTTGTTTTGTTCATGTGCACCATCCTTGTGGTCTTGTTCAATCAGTCCTGTCTTCTATTATTTGTCGAAATCCCGGGCGATATTCCCTAACTGGAGCAATTAACCCTGTCCAAAATAGAATAGTATTACCAACCCGGATGCCGGGACAGCCAGGACCTTGTCCCTTAGCATCACGTCTTCCCTCCCGCCCATCTCACCGGAGCCTGGGCTTCCTCGGGAGTACAAACAAAAAGTACCGTCCCGTTTGTTTCTTTATGTTTTTATTCTTCTTTTGTTCCAGGATTGAAAATTTCTTCATGGGAAATTCAACTAAAAATTGTTAAGCCCTTTTGTTTGTGAGTATAATATATGTATAGGCCATACAGCCGTATATAGTCACAAAAATAATTTTTCCGGTTATTTTGGAGAACTGCTCCCGCTGAAATCATGCTGACAGGGGTGAATGCTTTGAACTGTATGATGGAGTACCAGTGCTGGCTTGACAGCAGTTATATTGATGAAGACACCAAGAGAGAACTTATGTCCATAAGGAATGACCCGGGAGAAATTGAGGACAGGTTTTACAGGCATCTTGAGTTTGGGACAGCAGGGCTGAGGGGTGTAATAGGGGCCGGACTGAACCGGATGAACCGGTATACCGTGGCAAGGACCACCCAGGGCCTGGCCAATTACATAAAGAAATCAGGAGAAGCTGAAAACGGGGCCAGTGTTGTAATAGCCTATGATTCAAGACATATGTCCGATCAGTTTGCTCTGCAGGCTGCCCTGGTGCTGAACAGGAACGGAATAAAGACGTATCTTTTCGAGAGCCTGAGGCCTACTCCCGAATTATCCTTTGCAGTAAGAGAACTGAAGGCAACGGCAGGTATAGTGATTACTGCCAGCCATAATCCTCCCCAGTACAACGGTTATAAAGTCTACTGGAGGGACGGGGGTCAGATAACCCCGGACAGGGCGGAGGCAATAACAGATGAAATTGATGCCATCACCGATTTGTCCCAGGCACAAATCATGGAGAGGAACGAAGCTGTTGATAAAGGGCTTCTTGTAATGATCGGCAGGGATATTGACGAGAAGTACACCGAAAAAGTGGTTTCCCTCTGTCTGAACAGGGAAATGGCAAGGGAGCACGGCAGAAAACTGAATATAGTATATACCCCGCTGTACGGTACCGGTAATAAACCGGTGAGGGAAGTCCTTCAAAAAGCCGGGTTTGAAGATGTACACGTGGTAGAAGAACAGGAATTGCCGGACCCTGATTTTCCCACTGCCCGGTCTCCAAACCCGGAAGACCCCGGGGCATTGAGACTGGCCATTGAAAAGGCGGGAAGGATTGGAGCCGATATTGTACTCGGTACCGACCCCGACTGCGACAGGGTGGGTATGGCCGTCAGGAACAATAAAAATGAATTTGTTGTTCTGACCGGCAACCAGATTGGAGCCCTGCTGGTGGAATATGTACTGTCCCGGAGGGATGAGCTGCGCATTTCCACCCCCGGAGACGTAATAGTCAAAAGCGTTGTCACCAGCGAGATGGGGAGGGTTATTGGAGCCGCCTTTGGCGTGGATACCGTTGACACCCTTACGGGGTTCAAATTTATTGCGGAAAAGATTGAAGAGTATTCCCGCAGCGGTGGGAGGAATTTTGTCTTCGGTTATGAAGAGAGCAACGGGTACCTGTACGGTGATTTTGTGAGGGATAAGGACGGTGTGATAGCCTCCCTTATCATATGTGAAATGGCTCTGTATTACAAGCTTAAAGGGCTTACGGTGTACCAGGCCCTGGAGGGGCTGTATGAGAAATTCGGCTATTTTGTCGAGGATGTGAAGTCCATAAGGCACGAAGGCAGGGAAGGAGAAGAAAGAATAGGCAGGATAATGGATTATTTCAGAGACAGCTGGGTCAAAGTGAACAGTAGACTTAACGGCAAAGTGGAAGAAATGAGGGACTACCTCAAGGGCACTTGCTGTTATCCTGCGTCGGGGAAGAAGGTAAAGGCCGAGCTGCCGACTTCCAATGTCCTGTACTATAAACTGCACAATGGTTGCTGGTTCTGCATCAGGCCCTCCGGTACCGAGCCCAGGATAAAAATATATTTTTCTGCTGCAGGGAAAACCAGGGCAGAAGCACTGGACAGGTTGAAGTACATGCAGGAAAAAGTTATGGGTATGGTGGATTTTGAGTAGATTACAGGGACTGAAAGGAGAAATCGATGTTGGAGAGGGTCAGACTGGACTATTCCAATCTGCTGGTTGCAGACGAAGGGATAATGGAAGAGATACACGGTATCAGGAAACGGATAACCTGTGCTGTGGCAGGGATGCGAAAAAAGAAGGAGAGCAATCTCCAGGGTTTTTTCAGACTGCCCTATCAGACTGAAGAGAAGGAAGATATAAAGATACATGCCCGCTATATCAAAGAGAATTTCGAAAATTTTGTTGTGGTAGGAATAGGGGGGTCTGCCCTGGGGAACAGGTTTCTTCACAGGGCTTTGAACCATCCTTATTATAACATGCTTTCATGGGAAGAAAGAAAAGGCTGTCCGAGGATTTTTGTGCTGGACAGTATTGATACCGATTACCTGGCAGGGCTCCTAGACATACTTGACCTTAAAAAGACCGCTTTTAACATAATAACCAAATCGGGCGGTACCAGCGAGACAATGGCCAATTTCATGGTGATCAGAGACCTGCTGGAAAGAATGGTGGGCCGGGAACGGGCGCCAGAACACATAACGGTCACTACCGACAGGGAAAGGGGAAGTCTGCTGAAAATTGCCCGGGAAAAAGGATACAGGACCTTTTATATACCCCAAAATGTAGGGGGCAGGTATTCGGTTCTGTCTCCCGTGGGACTGTTGTCTGCAGCGGTGAGCGGTATTGATATTGACGGACTGCTGGAGGGGGCGTCGGATATGGCTGAGAGATGCAGCAAAGAAAATCCCTTTAACAATCCTGCCCTGCTGGCGGCCATATTCCAGTACCTGGCCTACAGGAGGGGCAAGAATATCTCGGTTGTCATGCCCTATTCGGAATTCCTGGACGGCTTCGGGGACTGGTACTGCCAGTTGTGGGCTGAGAGCCTTGGCAAGACCCGGGATGCGGAGTCAACAGGGCAGACACCGGTAAAAGCTGTAGGGGCAAGGGATCAGCATTCCCTGCTCCAGCTGTTCCTGGATGGACCGGATGACAAGATATACACCCTGCTGGAGGTGGAGAACAGGGATAGGGATTTTGAAATCCCCCGGCAGGACATGGGGGACAAGGGAGTGAACTATCTTTCGGGTAATTCGGTCGGAAAACTGCTGAATTCGGAGTTCCGGGCCACCGGGTATGTACTGACAAAAAGGAAGAGAATGAACTACCGGCTTATCCTGCCGCACATTTCGTCGAATACCATTGGTCAGCTGGTATTTCTCTATATGTACATGACGGCTTATGCAGGCGAGTTGCTGGGGATAGATGCCTTCAACCAGCCGGCGGTTGAAGAGGGTAAAACCATTACATACGGACTTATGAACAGGGAAGGTTATGAAGACAGGGCTGAGGAGATGCTGAACTGGGAGAAATCGGTGAAGAGGGTGTATGTATGATAAAAAGCAGGAGGTGTGGGTTTTGGTGAAGAGACCTGTCTCCCTCTTCTTATTTTACCTTTTTTAAGAGGATATTGGGAAACAAGAGAAAAAGGCTCAAAAATATTCCAGATTTTGTCGAGGATATAATGAGGAACAAGTTTCACTTTATTGGGGGGTAAGCTGTGCCTGAAGATAACAAGGTTTTTGAAAACAACCTCAGGAAAAACAATGATATCTTAAGGTTAGTGAACGCTCTTTTGCACATGTCCCTGGAGAATGCCACTCTCGAACACATTATGGCGGAAGCCCTGGATTCAATTGTTTCAATTCCGTGGCTCCCCTTTGAAAAAGCAGGGAGCATATTTCTGACAGAAGATGAACCCCGTGTTCTGGTACTGAAAAAGGCAATAAATATGTCCGGCCGTATCTTTGAAAGGTGTTCCCGGATTCCTTTCGGGACATGTCTATGTGGGAGGGCAGCATCAACCGGACAGATAATCTTTGCTAACAGCAGCGATCAGGAAATGCTGCAGGATGATGCATCTGTACTCCCCCACAGCCACTGCTGTATTCCGCTGGTATTCAACAAAAAAACCATTGGAGTGGTCAACTTGAGACTTAGAAAAGGAGCCCGCCTTACCAGAGAGGAAATCAAATCCGTTACCACTATCACCAACACCGTTACTGACGTAATAATCAGGAAACAGATGGAAGAGGAACTGAACCTCCAAAGGGCTTTTTTCGAACAGCTTTTCGAAAATTCTCCCCAGGCAATTGTTATGGTGGACAATCGTGACAGGATTATCAGCATAAACAAAGGTTTCGAGAAGCTCTTCGGCTACTCCTTGGAGGAAACCAGGGACCGTTATATAAACGACCTGGTTGTTCCTTCGGACCTGGTTGAAGAAGCAGAATACATTTCAGGCAGAGTGCTCAAGGGCGAAGTAATGTACAAAGAAACCACCAGGAAATGCAGCGACGGCAGCAGGGTGCATGTTGCCCTGCTTACATATCCAATAATGGCAAACGGCAGGCAGGTTGGAGTATACGGCATATATAGCGATATTACCGCCCGCAAGCTGATAGAGAAGGCACTGCTTGAAAGTGAAGAACGGTACCGGATACTGTTTGATTATAATCCTGAAGCTATTTTTGTGCACGACGGAGAAAGGGGTTTGATAGCCAACAACGCCGGCCTTAAATTACTGAAATTAGAAAATATGGGAGAATTTATAGGAGCGCCCGTAATGGATTTCATACATCCGGATTTCAGGGAAAAAGTAAGAGAAAGGATGAAGCAGGTAGAAAAAGACGGTAAACCCCTGCCCCGCTTTGAACTGAAATTTATTGGAAAAGACGGCAGTCATGTATATGCAGAAATAAAAACCATACCTTTTTTGTTCAAGGGAAGGAAGGCTGTAATGAGCCTGGCCCGGGACATTTCTGACCGTAAAAGAGCGGAGGAGCTTCAAAAAAATGTTAAAGAGAAGGAAGAACTGCTGTATGAAGCCTTAAAATACGAAAAACTGAGAACAGAGTTTTTCGCCAACATCTCCCATGAACTGAGGACGCCACTGACACTCATGTTCAGCGTAGTACAGATGCTGGAACTCTACATGGGTGATTACTCTTCATGCAGGAGCGGTGAAAAGGCAAACAAGCATGTAAAAACTTTAAAACAGAATTGCTACCGGTTGCTGAGACTGATTAATAATCTGATTGACATAACCAAAATCGACACGGGATATTTTATGATAGAACTGCAGAACCAGGATATTGTCAATATCGTGGAAAACATAGCTCTTTCTGTTGCGGAGCATCTTGAAAGTAAAGGTATAAAATTAATATTCGATACCGATGTGGAAGAAAAGGTTATCGCTTGTGATGCGGACAAAATAGAAAGGATTATGCTGAATCTGCTGTCCAACGGGGCAAAGTTTACCGAAAGGGGTGGGAATATTTCTGTTAATTTGCATGACAGGGGAGATCAGGTGGTTATTTCGGTTAAGGATACCGGTATCGGTATACCGGAGGACAAACTGGACGAGGTGTTCGAAAGGTTCAGACAGATAGAAAATACCCTGACCAGAACACACCAGGGGAGCGGTATAGGCTTATCCCTCGTCAAAGCCCTTGTTGAGATGCACGGTGGCAGTATTTCGGTCAAAAGTGAGTACGGGAAAGGAAGCGAGTTTATTATCCAGTTGCCCGCCGTATTGGTGGATGGAAAGGATGCAGCATCAATTAAGGATGTAAATAATAAGCACAGTTATATCGAGAGGATCAATATTGAGTTCTCAGAGATATATTCATGATCAGTGCATAATTCAAAGGTAACTGCATCTGCCCGTCATTGGATATGTAACTGCCTTAAGATGCGGATGCCAGTATGGCCAACAGGAGAAATGTAAGAAAACCTATACTTGTCAGCTGGTCCACCAGCGTCAGGTATTTTTTCTTTTTTTTTGATGAAAGATTTTGATCGTGCTTAATCATTGCTGTAAGGACATCTTCCAAGGGACCTGCCGTAATGATGGCCAGGGTTATATATGCCGGCACCCTACTGCCTTTCTTGAGATACAAAAATAAAGAAAGCAGGACGATAACGGTTCCCAGGACATAATTGAGAAATTTCAGGCCCCCTTCAAGGTCCAGATCCCTCATTGATTAATCCTCCTTTCACAGTGTAATTATTGCCCTGTAAATATATAATATGCAGTTTCCCTGTCCATGGATATACAATTGCAGACTTGAAGGCCCGGTTGTTATATGGTAGGATTTGCAGCGGGCCTGCCGTTCTATTATATCTGTCGATGTCAAAACCGGTTCTTGATACATATGATGAATTAAGTGTTTTGAGAAGGAGGTGAAATGCTTTGTATTGTTATACCGTTGCAAACAGTGTTAATTGTGTTGTAAGGGAACTGAGATTGTGGTCCGGAATCTCCTCCGAACATCCTGTTTTCCTGAGGACGGTTGCCGGGTTGAGCAGGAAACACTTGAGCAAAAAAATCATACAGGATTTGGAAAAATCCGGGCAGAAATTCCGGGACATATATACCTGTGCCGGTGAATATGCGATAAAATGGGAGAAAATGTATTGCTACCCGGCGGAGGCACAGACATTCATCGGGGAACTGGTAAACTGCCTGCAGAGTTTCCTGGAAGAAATCTGCAGTTTTCTGGAAATACTTAATGAACTGAAGGAATACGGAAAGCAGGACCGGGTATGGCAGGCCCTTGTGGAACATGTCGGGCAGGAAGAAAAGTATATGCACAGGCTGATGGAGACCCTGATGAGGCAGATAAATATTCGGTAATTTTTCAATAAAAGAAGAATTTGTGCTATAATTTAAGATGTAATTGTACACAACAGTGCAGAAAATGACCATAATAAAGTTAATTTTTAGGGGGTCTTATTTTTGAAGAGCTATGTGCAGGTGTATACCGGCGATGGCAAAGGAAAGACTACCGCAGCCATTGGCCTTGCAATAAGGGCTGTGGGTGCGGGTCTTAAAGTGTTTATCGGGCAGTTTGTAAAAAATATGTATTATAATGAATTAAAACCGCTGCAGAAGTTTTATCCCAACATAGTAGTCAAACAATACGGAAGAAGTTGTTTCATATACAATGACCCTGTCGAGGAAGACATTCAGGCTGCCCGAAAGGGTTTTGAAGAGATTGAAAGAGTGATTAAGTCGGAGGAATATGACATTGTAATACTGGATGAGGCGAACATCGCCATGCATTATAAACTCATCCCTGTAGAAGATTTCATCAGACTGATTGATGAAAGACCTGAGGGTGTGGAACTTGTTTTTACAGGCAGGAGGGCTCCCGTCCGCCTCCTTGAAAAGGCGGACCTCATTACTGAAATGAAAGAAGTCAGACATTATTACAGCCAGGGGATAGAAGCCCGGGAAGGCATTGAAAAATAGTCAGTCAGATAATATAGTCTATTGAACAGTCCGGGAAAGCCTCCCGGAGTTTTTCTGTGAAATATGTGTGTATTTCCTCCATTGCATCCGGCGGGTAGACGTATTTTCCGTAACCGAACTGGCCGTACTTGAATTTGCGCTCATTTTCCTCCATGGGAAGGGTGGTGCCCGGGAAAACTTCCATTATGGTTTTCTTGGCCCTTGATGTAAACCTGTGGGAGATAACCTCGAACCGGATATGGCGGCTGCCGGCATCCACAAGCTGGTTCTGGAGTTCATTTATCATATCGGCATAGCGTTCTTCCCACCGGTCAAACAGTATTACGGGACCGATGATGAACCCCAGGGGATAACCGGCCAGGGCTATTTTTCTTGCAGCCTCTATCCTTCTATTCAGGCTGGGGGTGAAGTGTTCATATTCTTTTATGACCGGGCCGGCATTTATACTGAACCGGACAGTTGTCCTGTTATTATGGTGGATGTCCAGGAGGCTGTCAATATCGGTGTATTTGGTTACAAATCTGAACCTGCCCGATTCCTGTCCGGCAAAAAAGCCAATGGTATCAGCCAGTGCTCCCGTATAGGGTTCAACAGGAACAGGATCGGAAGTGGCTGCCCCTTCAAAAACAGTGATGTCCGGTTTTCTTTGCACAATGTATCCGGCAGCGCTTCTCAGTATTTCGTCAATGTTGACATATATCCTGATATAAGGCTTTTTGCCGAACCGGGTGTTCAGGTAACAGTATTCACATTTACCCATACAGCCGGTAACAAGGGGAAGCTGGTAGTGGGCAGAGGGTTTGCAGGTCTCAAATTTCAGGGTTTTTCTCACACCAACCACCAGCGTGTTTTTCCCTTCTTCATATGCTTTTTCAGGAGTGCTTCCGGGTATTCCGGTTACCCTGTTGTGGGACCTGAGTAAATGCAGCTCTATGTCTGTTCTTTTGCTGAATATGTCCATCATCTTTTTACCCATGGGATAATCAAGGGCATCTCTTTCAAAGAATACTCTTTTGGGTGCAAAAGCCATTATTATACCTCCCTGTGTGCATCAATACATATATTATCCTGCATAATGACAGAAAATATAGCAGTGACATCAAAGATCCGATGTCTGTCTGATGAACAGGAGAAAACAGTACTATATATTTATACAGAAAGGAGAGGCCTCTGGAACAGAGGATTGTCACCGCTCTTTTGTTTCCATATTCCAGGAAGCCAGGGGCGGGTATGGCTGTAATGGCTGCAAGTTCCTTGATTGTTCATTGATGCCCTGCCGTCCTTAACCGGGAGTCCGGCCTGTTCATTCTGTAGTTGGCTAGTCCTGCCGCAATTATGAGCAGTCCACCCAGAAGGCTTAAGATATCCGGTATTTCGTGCCACATAAGATACCCTGCTGCAGCCGAAAAAAGGATGGTAGTGTAGTCGAAGACAGAGAGCTCACCTGCAGGGGCGCAACTGTAAGCCATATTTATACACAACTGGCTGATGGAAGTAAACAGTCCCATGGACAACAGACCGAGAAATTCCGCAGTTGTAAGTAATCTCGGACTTTGAAAAAACATCAGGGGTATTGTGCCGATAACCGAGAAACCCATAAAGTACAAGAGAATCACCTGAGGAGAATCGCTTTTTCTCAGGTGCCTTATTATAGTGAAGGACAGTCCGGCAGTTACGGCGGATGCCAGTGCCATAAAAGCTGCAAAAAAGTTGTACTGGAACCCGGGTTTCAAAACCAGGCCGGCTCCAAATAGACCTGTTATCAGTACAGGTACGTTATGTTTATGGATTTTTTCTCCCAGGAATATTGATGAAAAAATAATTACGAAGAAAGGACAAACCTTGTTAAGCAGAGTGGCATCGTTCAGGGAGAGGTAATTTATGGCGTAGAAGTAACAGAGGGCGCCGAGGAATCCTAGGACTGCCCGTGCAAGAAGCAATCTATGATTATTTCCTTTTATTGTACCTCCGTATTTCATGACCAGTATCAGTGTTATTACAACTGCAAAAGAATTTCGGACAAACAGCTTCTCGGTCAGGGGTACTTCAGCCGTAAACTTGGCTGATGCCGACATAAGGGTGAAGGAGAGGCTGCTTCCAAGCATATATAATATGCCTTTTGTTCTGCTGTTCATTATTGAGTTCCTCCGGTGGTGAAGTTCGGTCTGTATTAATTGTAACACAGACCACAATATATTGTAAGGAGCTTATTATACGCATATGTAAAGCATTCCTGTACGGTCGGTCAAAATTGCTGGGATTATATTATTTTTTTGATATAATTATTAAATAACACGTCATTACGGGGTGATAAAGTGGTTTATTCAATAGTAGTGGCTGACAGCGGCGAGACTTCAAGAAAGACTATCAGTGACCTGCTGACCAGGAGGGGTTATAAGACTTATCAGGCTACCGACGGAGCAGGGGCTATCAGACTTGCAAGAAGCATCCATCCCAGTCTTGTAATCATTGATATCAATATATGGGGGATTAATGCCTACGAGGCTGCCCGGATAATTGAAGAAGGCAATCTTTCTACCGTACTGTTTATTACTTCCAATCCGGACAGGGATTTTATTGAAAAGCTCAAGCTGATGAAGGTTTTCGCATATATCACCAAGCCTATAAATCACGCACAGATGATGCAGATAATAGAATTCTCATTGATGAACTCCAGGAAGATTGATTTACTGCAAGACAAAGTAAAGAAACTGGAGAATAATCTGAGCGCGAGAAAAAAGATAGACAGGGCAAAGGGCATCCTGATGGACAGGCATAAGATTTCAGAAAATGAAGCTTATGGTATTTTGAGAAAGAAGAGTATGGACGGCTGCATTTCCATTGAAAAGGTGGCAGAGTCAGTAATAGAACAACATTCCACCGGTTAGGCAGATATTACATATGAAATATTTAGTGAAAATATTTGATTTATCAGAGGGTTTGCTGTAAAATAAATAACCGTTACCCGTTCCTCCGTACATAGTAGAGATAACAATCTCTACAATAATATATTTCAGGAGGGATTTTTTTTGAAAAACAAGAAATTTGTACTTCCGGTAGTTGTTCTTCTGGTCATACTGCTGATCGCGCCCGCAGCCCATGCATATAACGGCAAGTATTACAGCGTATTTCAAAGGATAAATAATCTGGGACCTTTCAATTTCTATGCATATCTCAACAAAAGTGCGGTTGATAATAAACTGTCCGGTGGTTCGGATTATTCATGGAAGGTTGTAAAGCCTTCGGACAAGCAGGATAATGTGTCTCAGCAGCCGGCGGAAGAACCAGCCCGGCAGTCAGCAGATAATGGGGAGGATGTGGATAAAGAAGTACCTGAAACAAATACAGGAACCCAGTACCAGTTGACAGCCAGGGAAAGGGAAATGGTGGAATATGTAAATGAAGAAAGGATTAAGGCGGGACTGGAGCCTCTGCAGGTTGACCTTGAGCTTGCGAGGGTGGCCAGGATAAAATCACAGGATATGGTGGATAACGGCTATTTCTCGCATAATTCGCCAACCTACGGGTCACCTTTTGAAATGATGAAAAACTTCGGTATCAAGTATAGATCAGCAGGGGAAAATATTGCAATGAACAGTTCCGTGTTAAAGGCCCATGAATCCCTGATGAACTCTGAAGGGCATAGAAACAATATACTGAATAAAGGCTTTACCCATATCGGGATCGGGATTGTGGGCAATAACGGGCGAAGTGGTATTACTGTAACCCAGATGTTTATTTCAAAATAGGTATAAATAAGACAACCCTGATGAATGACCATCAGGGTTGCTGTCTTTAGTCGGACCCGGACCTGCAGTGAATGTCCTCAAGCTGCGGAGGGAATAGCGGCAGGCCGAAGAATTCGGAACAGATGTTTTCCGCAAACTCCTCGCAGGGCGGAATGTCGCAGAACCCGAAGGCAGGTATCAGCAGTTCTACCACAGCAATCACTTTTAATATTATTGTGAAGCACAGGTCAATCTCGAACCTGAAGTCATCGATAAATTCTCCGTCGGCACAGGTAGCACCCACTGTAGCTTCAATTTCAAAAGGTATTATAGATTCATCGGGAACAAAGAGTATCACATCCTTGGGTACGAAAACTACAGTGGTTCCCGTACCCCGCACACCGTCGGCGTCTACAAATTCCACCTGCAGTTTGATACCTACTTTAGCTCTAACCCTGGCGAAATTCGGCCTGTCTTCCAGCCTGTCAACCATCAGGTCTTTTATGATGCCTTTGGATTCCACATTTCTGCATCCTATGAATCTGAGGGGTTTTGCAAAGGAGCAGTCGTCGGGTACCACCTTTACTATAAGGTCTTCCAGGAGGTCCTGCTGGAGGCAGGCATCGTAAACCTTCTTAACCTGTACACAGACTTTTTCCCTTACAAAAAATCCATCCATGGAGCCAATCAGGCCGGGACAGTTTTTGAAGTCTTTGCTGGCCATTGAATAGAATGACACATTAATCAACTCCTTTCTTAAATCCTATATGCATCTGATTATTCTGCAGTATAATATATGACCCATGGAAGTATTTAGTGATAGGGTAGGAGACGGTTTTTAATATTTGAGGTATAGACTGCTATATTGAAAGCCGTAACATACCGGGCTGTTTCAGGAGAAAACATACTGAAAAGGACAAATTTTTAAATCAATACCAGTAAAACAAAAAAATGAGAGTATGCGCTATTCACACTCCCATTTACAGATAACTATGTTAATCTTCGTCCTCGCTTTCAGCATCGACATTGAACATGGTCAATGAACTCATGACAGTGTCTTCATCCTGTCTGTTCTGGCCGCCTTCCAGATGATAGGCCACCACATTCAGCATTGCTTCTCCAAGGACTTCCACTCCCAGTCCGTATTCTACCTGCACTGATATAGCATGGGAACCGCCCTTGTTAACAATCATTGTGCCCAGGGAGGACGGTTTACCGGATATCCATGCCAGTATCTGCTTATTGCGGTAGCTTTCCCCGCCGAGACATTCCACCGGCACCACTTCGGAGAACCTCTCGTTGCTTTTGGTCACGCAGGTATCTCCGCCGGCTTCATACCATACATGTACTTCAAAAAACCCGTTTATTCTCACATTAACCATACTGTCCTTGATTTCTTCAAACCTGCAGTCTTTAATCCTGGCCTCTTTTACCTTGCAACCTAAAACCTGTGTAGGCTTCTTGCCGTCAACAGGGCTAATATATACAGTAGCATTACATGTCTCGGTTGTGCTGCCGTAAACCGCATTGGTGATTATAGTCCTCATTTTTCCCGCATCCGGATACATGCTTTTTTCCTCTTCCATCAATTTCACCCCTTTTGCTAGAAATTAAACTCTTCTATTTATCATAGTATTCTTTTACGGTACATGTGTGCCAGGTAAACTATATTTTTTATCAGCAATTCACCTCTGCTGCAGACTAAAACATATAATATCTTAAGTATGTTACTTAATACAGAGAGGATAGGGTATATGACTGGAAAAGCGCTGGTGACAGGATGCGCAGGCTTTATAGGTTCCCATCTATGCGATGAACTTCTGCGCAGGAAGTGGGAGGTTGTAGGGATGGATTGCTTTATAGACAATTATTCAAAGAAACTGAAAGTGAGAAATATATCACAGTTGGTAAGTTCCTCCCGTTTTAGATTTATAGATGAAGACATTACAAAGGCCCCATTAAGTCAATATATCAAAGATATTGATGTAATATTTCACCTGGCCAGTCTTCCCGGGGTGCGCGAAAGCTGGGGGGAGAGTTTTAATGATTACGTAGTCAATAACATACTGGCGACCCAGCGTTTATTGGAGGCGGTAAAAGACCGGGATATCCAAAAATTTGTCTATGCTTCATCATCATCGGTCTATGGAAATACCGGTATGTTACCCATGAAGGAAATTCACCTGCCCAGACCTTTTTCCCCCTATGGCGTTACCAAGCTGGCTGCCGAAAACCTGTGCCATCTCTACTACAAGAATTATGCAGTGCCGGTGGTTTCTCTCCGCTATTTCACTGTATACGGACCCCGTCAGAGGCCGGATATGTCTGTCAGTCGGTTTATCAATGCCATTCATGCGAGTGCTCCCATTACCGTTTACGGTGATGGGACACAGAAAAGGGATTTTACGTATGTTCATGATGTGGTAAGGGCTAATATACTGGCTGTACAGTTGCCAACAGCAGGGGAGGTATTCAATGTAGGGACTGGAAATCCCGTAGGGCTTCTGGAAGTGATCAGAATATTGGAGAAGATTATGGGGAAAAGGGCACTGTTGAGATTTACAGAGAGTCAGAAGGGGGACGTTAAGGATACCTTTGCGGATATCTCCAAGGCAAGAGAGCTTTTGGGGTTTCAGCCGTCTATCGGGCTGGAAGAGGGTTTGTTGTACCAGGTTGAAGCCATGAACAGATGAACTTTTATCAGATTGTGGAACCCATTATGTCGTTGAGAATATTATGGTTATTGAAAGATGCCAATTATTAATAGGGAGGGATAGCATGAAATATAAAGAGGGATATATAGGCAGTAAAAGAGAATGCCTCGGTTTCCTCAGCGAGATGTTCACAAAACTGCTGAAAGGGCAGCTTACGGTGGAGGACCAGGAAGTCAGGATACCCGATGACAGGGAACTGGACTACAAGATAAAGTATGAAGATGATGAAGTTGAAGGGCAACTGGCAATTAAAGTATCCTGGGATTATGTTGAAGAATTCGAGGAGGAAGAAGAAGAGGAATTATAAACAAATAGGGAGGTATCCTCCCTATTTGTTTTAGATTTCGGGAAAGGATGCTGTATTTGCTGCCTTCTGATGCGGTGAAGATTGTATCAGAGACAGGGCAGAAGCATCGTCATATAAACAGGATTCTTGGCTTCAGGTGGGGTTTTAACCCCATCTGAAGCTTAGAAACCGTTATCCAGGGGCGTAGCGTCGCTTATCTTTAGTTGGGAACATTCCTGTCCACAGAGGGATACCGGGGCTTCAGCAGGTGTGTCCCCTGACCTCTGACAGGACGGGAGTATTAGCGGCGGTAGCCATCGGATAAATCAAGGACTTGTTTCAAGGAGGATAAGTTATGCCCAAGATTGACTGGGATGTAATAAAAAGCGTACTGGCAGAATATGACCTGAATGTCACTGAAGTGAGAACCGAATCCTACAAAGAAAAAAAAGGGGTGTGGTGGGTTAAGACTCCTTACGGTTATAAAATACTGAAAAAGCACTCTAACTCCCGGGAGACGATAGAGTTTATCCTTGCGGCGGTGGAATATCTGCAGGGGAAAGGGATACGTATTCCCGATATTATCAGGACTACCGGCGGTGAGAAGTATGTATACAGGGACGGCCACTGCTATATTATGAGTCAGGCTGTGGCGGGCAATAATCCGAGTTATAACAGGATGGATGAGCTGAGGAGAATGGTTGAGGAACTGGGACGGTTTCACAGTGCATCTGGCGGTTTTGTCCCTCCCCGGGATGCCAAACCCCGGGTACATCTGGGTGGCTGGATAGAAGACCATAACCGGCAGAGGGATAAACTGGAAAAATATTATCTGGCCGAAAGCACATGCACAGAGCATACAGCTTTCGGAGAAACAATACTGAAGGAGTTTCCTTATTTCCTCAATAGAATAAAAAGATCTGTTGAAGGCCTGGAGACATCCGGATATGCCCGCTGGGTCAGCCAGGCAGAAAGTTCGGGGTGTTTATGTCACCAGGATTTCGCTGCAGGCAACCTGATGATGACTGAAGCAGGGGAGACCTATGTCCTTGATACAGACTCCATTACCATTGATATACCGGCAAGGGATATAAGAAAGCTGCTTCTGAAGGTCATGAAGAAACGTGGCCAGTGGGATATGAGACTGACAAAGGATATGCTGGCATGGTACCAGAGGGAAAACCCCCTTGAATCATGGCAGTGGCAGGTACTGAAATGGGAACTGGTATACCCGCATCTGTTCGCAGGGATTATGGGCAAGTATTATGAGAAGAGGGAAGAAAGCTGGACAGAGGGGAAATATCTGAAGCGGCTGAAGGAAATGGTGGATATGGAGAGGTCGGTGGACCCTGTGATTGACAGCTTTGAGTCCCTAATCCCCCGGTAACTTTTGAAAAGGAGGAATTTCCCATGAGTGATAGGAACAGGCGTACAGATCTGATGGAACTTGCAGAGAATGTTCTGGCAGAGTACGGTATACGGGCGTATGATATGAAGGTTATTCAAAATGAGGGATTAAAAACCCTGTGGAGGATATCCCATGACAGTGAGGTGAAATGTCTTAAAAGATTAAGACATTCCCTTGATAAAGCCCTTTTTTCGGTTAATGGGCAGAGGCACATCTACAATAACGGTGGTAATGTCCCCGGAGTTCATCTAAACTCAAAAGGTGGAGAAATTACCGATTATGGCGGACAGTTATTTGTTCTGTATGACTGGGTAGAAGGGAGAGATCTGAATTTCGATGTTTCGGCGGATTTATCCCTGGCAGTGGAAGGACTGGCTGAATTTCACAAGTCATCTGTAGGATACAGACCTCCGGAAAAGGCCAGGGTTTCCTATAAACTGGGAAAATGGCCGGTGCACTATGATTCAATGCGGAAGGACATGATTGAATGGAAGGAACTATCAATAAGCAGTGGAAGTAAAATGGGATACGCTAATTACCTGAAATATGCCGGCTCCATGATTGAAATGGCGGATATGGTCCTGGATGCCATTCGGAAATCTTCTTATGACTTAATAACCGGTATGGAATTTCACCAATCCCCGCTATGTCACCAGGATTATGGTAAGGGAAATGTGCTGTTCTCGGGGCAGGAGACCTATGTACTGGACCTGGACGGGGTAACCTATGACCTGCCGGTAAGAGACCTGCGCAAACTAATAGGCAAACAGGCGGAAAACCGCGGCCGGTGGAGGGCTGACATTATAGAGTCCATACTGGAGTGGTACAACCGGAAGAACCATTTACCCGGCCAGTATATGGAGCTGCTGAAAATAGACCTGTTGTTTCCCCACTGGTTTTATGGTGAAGTGAAAAACCTGTTCAAGAAAAACAAGACTGTTAAGGACAGGGATATGGAGTTAACGGCTATGCTGGAGCAATCCAAACTTACGGTCTTATCAGATGTTTTCTAGAGGGAGGTAATCATGAGAATTGCACTGATATGTACTGAAATGCTTCCCGTTCCTCCTGTATCGGGGGGAGCCATCCAGATATACATTGAAGGTATACTGCCTTTTTTGTCCAGGTATCATGAAATAACAGTATACAGCCTCCAGAGCAAGAACCTGCCGGATGAGGAGATATCAGACAACGTACGGTACGTGCGGGTTCCAGGCAGAACAAGGCATGAATACCTCAACAACCTCAAAGAACACATTTCAGGCCGGTACAGGCTAATTCATGTCTTTAACAGGCCCTTGTGGGTGATTTCATTGAGCCGGGCTGCCCCTGAAAGCGATTTCAGTCTGAGCCTGCACAATGAGATGTTTCAGCCCAAAAAAATTGATGCTGACAGGGCAATACAATGTATTGAAAGAGTAAAATTCATAACAGCGGTGAGCAGGTTTATTGCCCAGGGGGTAGAAAAATTATACCCGGATGCAGGCAGTAAACTGAATGTGGTTTATTCGGGAGCGGATATACATCAGTATAAGCCCGTATGGTCTGAAGAAGCACTGGAGCAAAGAGCGGCCATACGCTCCGGATACGGTCTGGACGAATACAGAGTTGTCCTATATGTAGGAAGGCTGAGCAGGAAGAAGGGTGCCCACATACTGCTCCAGGCCATGAAAGAGGTTATGGACGCTTATCCCGATACCGCACTGATGTTTGTGGGCAGTAAGTGGTATGGCAGTAACGCTGCGGATGAGTATGTAAGAAAGCTTCAACTGCTGGCGGAGCAGCTAAGGGGTCCGGTTGTGTTTACAGGATTTCTGACACCTTATGAAATACCCGACCACTATAGTATAGGGGATATATTTACCTGCGTTTCCCAGTGGAATGAACCCCTTGCCAGAGTTCATTACGAAGCAATGGCAGCCGGTTTACCCGTAATTACTACCAACCGGGGAGGAAACGCCGAGGTTATTGAGCCTGGCGTAAACGGCCTGGTAATCGATGACTATAACAACCCGGAAATACTGGCAGGAAAAATCGCATATCTTCTTGAACACCCTGAAGAAGCGAAGAACATGGGAATAAGGGGCAGAAAACTGGTTGAAGAAAAATATACATGGGAACGGGTGGCAAATCAGTTACTGGAACTCTTTGAAAAAATTCAATGACTGAAAGGCAATAAACAGGATTCTAAGCTTCAGGTGGGGTTTTAACCCCATCTGAAGCTTAGAATCCGTTATCCAGGAGCGTAGCGCCGCTTATCTTTAGTTGGGGACATTCCTGTCCACAGAGGGATACCGGGGCTTAAGCAGGTGTGTCCCCTGACCTCTGACAGCACGGGAGTATTAGCGTCGGTAGCCATCGGATAAACGGCACAGCTTTTGTTCCGCAAACAGCGACTTCATAAGCTGTGCCGTATTATTTTGCCCTTAAAGCACAGCCGCTTCGGGAGGGGTAAGACCTCATTTGAGCAAACAGTGATTTTCTAATAATATTCGAGGTCACTTCGATTGAAGGGGCTGACTATCAGTAGCACTGAGAGAAGTTTCACTCTGTCAATCTTCTATTTGGCATAAAGGCGCATATATTTTAGGTAGAGGTGGTGATAGAATGAAAACCCGTTCGGATAAAAGTATAATAATGGACGGTGATAGAAATTTCCGGGTATTCTATGTCGATGCGGGAAAGACAATTAGGTATTTCACTTATGGAGAAAGAAATCCAGCAGGGGAGAGAGCGGTAGAACTGGGGGAAGGGATCCAGGAGTTTGATGCGGACATAGATAATAAAGGCGATATTCATCTCGTTATAATAAGCTCAAATAAAAACATATTTTACTGCAGGTTCAACGGTACCGAGTGGAGTAAACATCTTTTATACAGTTTCTCCAGAACCGACAGCAGGGTGGCGGATCCCAAACTGATTTCCATCGGTGACCAATTGCATTTTCTTTACCTGATTTCCGCCCCGGGAGGAGGCGGGGCTATCTTTCATCATCACTGGTCCGGGACAGAATGGAAGGGGTACAAGGTAGTCGATTTACCGGATACATCTGCCGGTACAGAGTATGACGTTAGTTGTAGCTTTGCAGACGGTGGTCTGAATCTTGCTGTATATCAGGGGGACCAGCTGTCTGTCTGGAGGTTTGTCCCGGGGAAGTGGAAGAAAATATCTGACAATTTCTGTGAAAGGGTATCAGGGGATGCGGAAGTCGTATTTCTGGGGGACTGCCTGGTTGCGAAGGATGAACAGGGTATCTGTTTCGCCCGGGATTTGCAAAGACACGGTGAAGACATGTTTTTTAACATTGTGAACAGCAATTCCATTACCAAAGGGCCTGTCATTGTCAAAAGGAATAAAACTCTCCATATAGCCTGGGTCGTGGAGAACCGCCTGTATTACAGGACATCCTATGACCACGGGGGGAGTTGGGGACGAGTAAAAGTATATCCCCATATACAGGGCAAAGATCTGGAACTTTATAAATTCTCCTGCAGTTTTAAGGCGCATTCAGGGGTAAAACGGGTACTGGGTACAAAAATGCCCCAGCTGCATATTCCGTTTATACACAGGCCCGCTGAACAGATACGGCTTATGGAAAAGGGGGATACAGGTATCAGCCCGGAGGAGGTTGTGACAGATGTCTCCGGCCGGCGTATGGGAAAGGCCCGGATGCAGGAACCCGGACAGGAATTCACTTTGCAAGATACCAGATGGGTTGAAGATATCAGAGAATTGACTGAAAAAGCGAAAAAGGATATTGAAGAGATAAGGAATGAGATATCTTCTCTGTATGAAAAGACAAAGCCGGACAGGCATGCTGAAAAGGAAGATATCGTGCGGACCCTGGAAGAGGGTATAGGGCAGGAAGTGAAGAAACTGCAGGCCGAAATCATATCCCTTAATGAAAGAGTAGGGAAACTGGAAGATACATTAAGGGATAAGGAAAATAAATGGCACAAAAGACCGGAAGTGCAGGGAAGCGCAGTAGCACAGTATACAATAAACAAATACCTGAAAAACAGGAGATATTACCCCGATGGGGTTTGAAATCAGGTATGCTGCAGCAGTTTATATCTGTTTTTTGGTCTGCCGATTTTTCCGTACTGGGGTATTATCTCTACCCTGCCTTCATCCGTAAGGTACTGCATATATCTATGTACTGTCTGGTAAGCAAGACTTACTCCGGCGGTAATTTCTTCAATGGTAAAGGCCCTGTCTTTTTTCTCCAGAAAGCCGGTAATGATGCCGAGGGTGGCACTGCTTATACCTTTGTCCACATAAATCTCCTGCTGGTCGGTAATCTGTTTGCGCTGTATTTCGCTTATTTCAAGATTCACCTTTATCCGGGAAATCAAATCCGGCGATTTAATGGGCTTGATTGCAAAATCGGTAGCGCCGGCCAGCATGAATCTGTCAGCGATTTCCTGCCTCTCGTCAACTGTAAGGACCAGGATGGACACAACGCTGTCCTGTTCACGTATTTTCCGTACAGTGGTAATCCCGTCCCATCCCGGCATGTGATAGTCGACAATCACAAGGTCAGGTTTATGCAGGCCGACCAACTGATATCCCTGTTTGCCGGTGCCTGCAGTAATGGGTTGCCAGCCCCCTGCGGTACAAATTTCTTTAATTGTGTAAAGGATATCGGGTTCATCATCAATAACAATAATTTTTTTAGAAATCACCTTTTCCCCTCCCGGTTCTGCTTTTTTTCCAGTGCAAGCATCCTCTATCTCTTCTATCGCTTCCCATTCGATTTCCCGTCTGCCATAGAAACTTCAGGTGGGGTTTTAACCCCATCTTGGAGTTTAGAATCCGTTATCCAGGGGCGTAGCACCGCTTATCTCCCGCCTGAGAGGACGGGAGCATTAGGTGAAGCAGGCCAGGCATCGCATAACGGACCATTCACTTTACTGCGTGGTGTTTGCCGGCAAGTAAAGGGTTACCGTGGTTCCCACCCCTTGCTGGCTTTTTATATCAATCCATCCCATGTGGTTTTCTATTATCTGTTTTGCAAAGGGAAGACCCAGGCCGGATGTGTTTCTGGTGGAATAGCCTGCCTCCCATATATTTGGCAACTCGGATGCTTCGATACCTTCTCCGTTATCAGTCACTTTCACCAGTATTCCTTCAAGTTCTGGAATTACTTCGAACTGGATTAACTTATAGGGTTTTTTACAGGGGGCTATTATGGCATTCTCAAGCAGGTTGATAATCGCTCTTGCTACCCTTACCTTGTTGACGTACAGCGGGGGCAAATTTTCATCAATGCGGATGCGGATCTGAATGGTCTCATCCTCAAGAGGAAGCTGGGCGCGGATATAGTTAACCAGTTCGGCAGCTTTGATTTTCTGCCTGGCGGATTCGTAAAGGATGCCCGAAATCATTTCGTTCATTTTTACTACCGAATTCTCTATCCGCTCAAAATATTCCTGCAGTTTGCCTTTATTGTCGGTGATGGGAAGGAGAGAATTTAATCCGCGGATGGTGGCAAGGGGCGTTTTCAGGTCATGGACCAGGGAATGCAGTTCCTGGTAAAGCCTGTTTTCCAGCGCCCTGACTTTGATGTACTGTAGTTTTCTTTCCTTTTCATGGTTTTCTTCCATTGCCTTTATGTTCTTGGCGTAGCTGATAAACAGGATTGTTGTGATAAAAGCCGAGCTGATAAATGGCAGGAAAAAGGCGGCGCCTGTGAAATTCAACACTGTTTCTGACCCCAGGTATATCCCTGCCACTTTTATACTCAGGGGAATGTCGCTGCGCCCAAAGGAATATTCTCTGAGCATTGGCATTATATTAAGCCACTGAAAAGCAAAGAAGACCTGTACCGATACAATGGAAACCTGCAGAAAATTGTAAGTTTCACTGAATACCTTTTCAAACAGTATGAGGGCAATGGCAACACTTATTATAGATGTCATGTACTCCCAGTTGAAATCACAGATTTCTGACGAAAGCCAGTCCAGTACGATTATCAGAGGATATAAAACCAGGAACTTTATCCCGAATTTTTCTATAATTTGGAATTTAAGACAGCATACCAGGAATATGGCACCCAAAAAGAAAAAGGTGATCTGGACAGCGTTCACAAGATTTATCGAGGCGGAGGCAAGGATCAAATGTCCGCTGTCCCCGGCTTTAATAGCACCCCGGATCCTGTTGAGTATACCGAACCAGAAAGTCTGCGTAACAAAGGGCAGATAAAACCCGCAGAATACCAGAATAATGCCACTGAGGACACGTGTTTTATAATACCGGAGTCTGGCTTCGTTCATCCGCAAACCTCTTTCTAAGAATGAATATATTTCGAAGGACTGTTGGCATAGAGCAGGTTTTCCAGAGCAATAGAGCAGCACAGCGCTTAACAAAGACCTGGCAGACAGCATACCTAACGAAAGGCAGATGTAAAGGGTTCTCTTATATCATCCACCTCTTTGACAAGGGTGACAGGCAACATGTTTTCCCTTGCCAGGGTAGTTAGGAAACCATCATAATTTGCTTCCTTCAGTCCAATTATATAATCTCCTTTTGGGGCAATCAGTCGGAGCAGTTCATCGGTTTTTGATCCCCGTCTTTCTTTCCCGCCAATAAACACAATCAGTACAGTTTGGCCTTTCGATCGGGCATTTTCCAGCAGCAGTTTAAGGCGTTCCTTTTCACTGTCAAAGCTGATGCCGTTGGATTTCATACCTACCGGACTGTAGCCGGCTACAACAACCATGCTTTTGACATTCAGCATATCGGCATTACGGACCTGGGGCATGAAATAGTTGTGTATCATCAGATCGTTTGCAATCTCTGCAACAATGTATGCATCAGTACATTGACCCGCCGAAGTGATAAGAACCCTCTCTTCAGCTATTGGCCGGGGAAGGCTGGGCAGCGTCCAGCCATGAGTCTGCCGGTCACGGTCGCAGCCGGTGACCCATAATGCGGGAAGAATCAATGTTATGGAAAAAAGGAAAGCGAACAGCCTGGGCTTCATAGATGCACCCCCTATTCTTTCTGGTTTGCAGTCATATCCAGATCAACAGCGCTGAGAGGTTCAATCCCTGTAATCTGGGGTATGTATCCCCTGACAGAACGCTGGGCTGCCAGGGCCGGCATTGTGTGGACAATGGGAATTGCGGGTACATCCTCATGTATAATAACCTGAAGCTGCATATACAGGCTCTTACGGAAGGAGATATTGAATGTCTGCCGGGCTTCGGCAAGCAACCGGTCTGCTTCCCGGTTTTTATAGAAGGAATAATTGCTGGCTCTGCCGGGCTGTGCATTATCTGACCCCAGCAGGGTATGCAGGAAATTATCCGGATCCCTGTTGTCACCTATCCACCCTATCAAAGCCAGGTAGTGCTCCCCCTCCTTGATCCTGTTCAGGTATTCCTCCCACTCGAAAACCTGTATGTCCGCATCAATCCCCACCTGCCTCAGGTCTTCTGCAATATAAAGGGCGACCTTGCGGGGGTTGGGAAAATAGGGTCTGGGCTGGGACATTACCCAGAGGGTGGTTTTGAAACCCCGGGGGAATCCGGCTTCCTCCAGCAGTGCCTTTGACTTTTGGGGATTATATTCATAAGGCTCCACATCATCATTGTACCCCCACAGCAGCGGCGGTATCATATTTTTTGCCGGTTTTGCCTGGCCTTTGAACACGTCTTCAATCAGCCTGTCCTTATTGATGGCATGGCTGACAGCCAACCGTACCTTTTGGTTGTCGAAAGGTTTTTTGAGGGTGTGCATTGCCAGATATCCCACATTGAAACTGGGCCTCATATACAGGCGCAGCTCCGGGTTTTCCTGCACTCTAGATATATCTTCGGTGGTCAGCCCGTCAATTATGTGAACCGTACCCTGTTCCAGGGCTTCCACCCTGTCACGGTTATTGCCGATTACCCTGAACTCCAGTTCATCTATCAGAGGAATCCTATCCCAGTAATCCCTGTTGGCCTTTAAGCTGATACTTTCACCGGGTTTCCATTCCTCAAAATAAAATGGACCGGTTCCCACAGGATGCCTGTAAAAGTCCTCACCGTACTTTTTAATGGCCTCCGGGCTGGCAATGGCAAAGGCAGGCATGGCAAGGGTATTCAAAAAAGGAGCATAAGGTTTGGAAAGTATAATTTTTACAGAATAGTCCGAAAGGGCGGTAACACTTTCCACAAATCCCGGGAATCCGCTGAAAATATAATACCAGTATTGAAACCCGCCCGTGTGATAAGGGTGGTCAGTATCCATCCAACGGTGAAAATTGAATTCAACGGCACGGGCATTGAAGGGGGTGCCATCATGGAATCTGACGTTGCGGCGAAGGTTAAATACCCAGACCAGTCCGTCTTCACTCACTTTCCAGTCTAAAGCCAGGCAGGGCTTGATGCCATCTCCCTCTTCCTCATACTTTACAAGGGTCTCAAAAATATTAACCGTAACCTTGAAAGATTCGTTGTCGTTAGGTTTTGCAGGGTCAAGACTGATAGAATCATTGGCGCGGGCAAAGACGAGTTTTTTTACGGGGGAGGGTTGAGAGGGTATTGTTCCGGGGTTGACCGTTGTGGACGGTTCCGGATTGCACCCCGCTGCCATTGAACAAATCACGATTGAAATTGTCAGTATGATAATTCGCTCGTATAAACTGTTCAGAATTATCATCTCCCCGTTACACATGAATTTTCAACATCCAAATTCAGTTCCGGTGGCCTTATTTAAAGTATATTGTATCCTATTACGGTAAAAAAAGAAAGACCGGAAGCTTGAAGAATGGATAAAAAATGATTTTCGCCGGTATATTCAGAGAAATATGAGAAAAAATAGGAACGCTCTATAACACGTTGAATTACTGTACTATTCAAAATCATAAACGGAGGATGTAATGAATGAAACTATGCAATAAAGTCAATGAAATTACCGGCTATATGAAAGAAGCGGGAATAGATGCGTTGTGCATCGGGGCCAATTCAGACATGGAGTATCTGACAGGGTTGACTCCTTTGAGCGATGAAAGGTTTAAAGCACTGGTGATACTCGGGGACGGGAGACATTTCTCCATATGCCCTGAACTTTACTATGAGGAAACCAGGCAGGTACTGGGCGAAGATGCACCCATACTTGTGTGGAGTGACGCCGAGGGGTTTCTGAAAGCCATTGATGAAGCCAACCGGCTGTACGGCCTGGAAGGGGCGAATATCGGAGTCAATGAGGAGATAAGGGCGGTAGACATAATCGATATGCAAAGAACGGTAAATGTAAGTTTTGTTAACGGCAGCGGAATAATGGAAAAAGTGCGTCAGATAAAAGATGAAGATGAAGGGAAGCGGCTTAAAAAGGCTGCCCTCATTGCCGACCAGGTTGCCGAAGAGATAGTCGGATTCATCAGACCGGGGTTGACTGAAGGAGACATCCGGAAGAAGATAGAGGAACTGTTCATGGAAAAGGGTGCTGATGGCCTTGCCTTCACGCCCATAGTAGCCTCGGGACCCAACAGTTCAAAACCGCATTATAACGATGACAGGAGAGTAATAGAGGAAAGAGACATCATAGTACTGGATTTCGGGGGCCGGCATGGAGGGTATTGCTCGGACATGTCAAGGACGATATTTATCGGGAAGCCCACCCGGGAGCAGGAAGAGATATATAATATTGTGCTCAGTGCAAACACCGAAGCCGAAGGGTATGCGAGGCAGGGTGTAACCGCCGGAGATGTAGACAGAAAGGCAAGGGATGTAATCAGGGAAGCCGGGTACGGGCAATATTTCATAAACAGAACGGGGCACGGTATAGGGATGGCGGTGCATGAAGCCCCCTACATAAAAGAAGGCAGCGGGACAGTCCTGGAAAACGGCATGGCCTTCAGCGTGGAACCGGGTATTTATCTGCCCGGGCGATTCGGCATGAGGATAGAGGATATCGTACTGGTTGAAAACGGTGAAGGCAGGGTCCTGAACAGGTTTACCAAAGAGATGATCTGCCTGTAGCGGGTACAGGGACAACCCTGCCGTAGATTTAACGAAGAGCATGATCACAGTTTATTATAAGTATTTATGAAGGGAGGGTAGTTATCAGGCAATTCAAGGGTTAAGCACCACTATTATAAACCTAGGAGGGTTTTGATGATGAAAAAGTTATTAGCTATTCTGCTGGTTGTAGCTCTGGTAGGAGGCCTGACAGCCTGTGGGGATCAGGCAACTTCGGGGGAAGAGAACTGGAAGATAGGCATAATGACCAATACGGTTGTTCAAAACGAAGAAGAGTACAGGGCAGCACAAAACGTTCTTGCAAAATTCGGTGAGGAACATGTTATTCATATGACCTTCCCGGACAAGTTCATGGATGAACAGGAAACCACCATAGCAAATATGGTAAGTATGGCTTCCGACCCGGATGTAAAAGCCCTGCTTATAGTTCAGGCGGTTCCGGGAACCGCTGCAGCCATAGACAAGGTAAAGGAAATCAGGGATGACCTCCTGATTATAGCGGGGGTTCCCGGAGAAGACCCGGCGGTCATATCATCTAAGGCTGACATAGTATTCCAGCCGGATGAAATCGGGATGGGTTATACCATACCTGCCCAGGCCAAGAAACAGGGAGCAAAGACATTTGTGCACTACTCGTTCCCAAGGCATATGTCCTATCCTCTTCTTTCCGCCAGAAGAGAGATTTTCAAAACAGAATGTGCCAGGCTGGGCCTTGAATTTGTAGATGCTACGGCTCCGGACCCCACCGGTGATGCCGGAGTATCGGGGGCGCAGCAGTTCATTCTTGAAGATGTACCGAGGATGGTTGCAAAATACGGTAAGGACACTGCATTCTTCAGTACAAACTGTGCAATGCAGGTACCGCTGATTAAATCGGTGGTTGATACCGGCGCCATCTACCCGCAGCCCTGCTGTCCGTCACCGTATCACGGGTTCCCGTCCGCCCTGGGTATTGAGATACCTGAAGACAAGAAGGGAGATATCGGGTATGTGGTTGACGAAATCACAAGAATTATGGCCGAGAAGGGGATGACCGGGAGAACTTCCACCTGGCCGGTACCGGTTGCCATGATGTTCATCGAGGGTGGAGCGGAATACATTAAGCAATGGATTGAAGGAAACACCAATGGGAAAGTAGACCTCGACAAGATTAAGGAAGCCTTCAAGGGATATGCAGGGGTGGAGATTGACGCGAAGCCTCTGGAAGAAGGCGGCAGGAAATATGACAACTATTTCGTGGTATTAATGGATTTCCTGAATTTTTAGGATATATCTAAGACAAGATGTAAGAGGGAAGGTAAGGTTGCCGCACAAGGTAACCTTACCTTTTGATTGAATTCAGAAGGTGGTGGCTCAAATGGAAAAAGAATACGCCCTTCAGATGAAGAATATTGAAAAAGAATACTACGGCAATAAAGTATTGAAGAAGGTTGATTTATCGGTCAGACATGGAGAAATACATGCCCTGCTGGGGGAGAACGGAGCCGGCAAGTCAACCCTTATGAACGTGCTGTTCGGTATGCCCGTAATTCATTCTACCGGGGGTTTTACCGGTGATATTTATATAGACGGAGAAAAGGTGGATATCAGGTCACCCTACGAAGCGATGAAAATAGGTATTGGCATGGTGCACCAGGAGTTCATGCTCATACCCAATTTTACAATCACCGAAAATATAAAACTGAACAGAGAGACTACAAGGGACAATTTTCTAAGCAGATTGTTCAAAAGCAAGGGGATGGAAACTTTAGACGTTAAAGCGATGAATGCTGATGCAAGGAAGGCACTGGATACCCTGGGGATGGGTATAGAAGAGTGGGCAACGGTGGCAGGTCTTCCTGTCGGGTATATGCAGTTTATAGAGATTGCCAGGGAAATAGACAAAACAGGCATAAAACTTCTGGTGTTTGACGAACCAACAGCAGTACTTACCGAAAGCGAGGCGGATAACCTTATATCAGCAATGAAAAAACTTGCAGCATCAGGGATAGCAATACTTTTCATCACCCACAGGCTGGACGAGGTTTTGAAAGCCGCTGACAATGTCACAATCCTCAGGGACGGGGAGCTGGCTGCTACCAGGAAAACAGCCGAAACCAACGTACTGGAGCTTGCGGAGCTTATGGTGGGCAGGCGGATTGAGGTAACAGGCAAAACCGAAACAACAGGAGAAACACTATCGGACAGGGAAATTATTCTGGAGATAAAGGACCTTAAGGTGGAAATGCCCGGGGAGCGCGTCAGGGGCATAGACCTGAAAGTGGCAAAGGGAGAAATCCTGGGGATAGGCGGGCTTGCAGGACAGGGCAAGGTAGGTATCGCCAACGGTATAATGGGTCTTTACCCCAGCAGCGGGGAAGTCTGGTTGAAAGGAGAAAGGCTGAAGCTCAATGATACGAAAGAGGCCCTGAACAGGGGTTTGGCTTTTGTTTCGGAGGACAGGAGGGGTGTGGGCCTGCTGCTGGATTCTTCAATAGAGCATAATATTGCATTTACTACCATGCAGGTAAAAAGTAAATTTTTGAAAAGGTTCGGTTTCTTTGACCAGATTGACGGCAGGATGATAAGAGAGCATGCGAACAGAGTAATCGAAGATCTGGATATAAGGTGTATCGGACCCCATCAGTTAACCCGACAGCTCAGCGGGGGTAACCAGCAGAAGGTTTGTGTTGCCAGGGCATTGACCTTGGACCCGGATGTGCTGTTTGTATCCGAGCCCACCAGGGGAATAGACATCGGGGCAAAGAAACTTGTCCTTGATTTACTGGTGAAACTGAACAGGGAGCTCGGAATGACCATAGTTATGACATCCAGTGAACTGGTGGAGCTTCGGTCCATATGTGACAGGATTGTTATCATCTCCAGCGGAAAAGTGGAAGGTATCCTTGAACCCGGTGCCAGCGACAGGGAGTTTGGCTTGATGATGGCAGGAGAGTACAGCAAAATTCAAAGTAAGGGGGCCGTATGATATGATTGAAAAGTTCAGAAACATAACAAACAGGATCGGGCTTCCAAGGCTGATAATCACGTCCCTTTTCATAGGGGTCTGTATTATGGCGGCGCTGATGAAGCAGGACTTTGGCCTTCTTGTTTCCGACGTTCTCAGAAGGTTTGGTATGTTTGGGGTCCTGGCGCTGGCAATGATTCCGGCCATACAGTGCGGCACAGGTCCCAACTTCGCACTGCCTATAGGGATTATCTGCGGTCTGCTGGGAGCCCTTATAGCCATTGAACTGGGACTGACCTCCCCGGCAATGGGTTACGGTTTGGTATCTGCCGTACTTATTTCCCTGCCCTTTGCGGTGGCAACAGGACTGGTATACGGGATGCTTCTCAACAGAATCAAGGGGTCCGAAATGCTGGTGGCCACCTATACAGGTTTTTCGATAGTGTCGTTCATGCAAATAGGCTGGGTAACGCTGCCCTTCAGGCATCCCGAGATGGTCTGGCCTATAGGCCGGGGGTTAAGGGTAACAATTAATCTGGATACGTCTTATGGTCAGGTGCTCAACGACTTTATGGCCTTTCATGTTGGCGGTGCAAAGGTGCCTACCGGATTACTGCTCTTCTTCTTCGGATCCTGCTTTATAATATGGCTCTTTTCAAGGAGTAAAGCCGGAACTGCATTAAGGGCAACGGGAGATAATCCCCGGTTTGCCGCTGCATCCGGCATAAATGTGGACAGGAACAGGATTATAGGGACCATTTTATCAACGGTTATCGGGGCCGTGGGTATTATCATATATTCACAGAGCTATGGTTATCTTCAACTATATCTGGACCCCCTTTATATGGCCTTCCCAGCTGTGGCTGCGGTTCTGATAGGCGGGGCTTCCACCAGAAAGGCAAAGATATCCCATGCGATTATCGGTGTTTTCCTGTTTCAGGGAATACTGGTGGTGGCTCTGCCCGTAGCCAATCAGATGTTTCCCGAGGGGAATCTGTCAGAGGTACTGAGAATGATAGTACAGAACGGTATAATACTCTATGCATTGACTAAAGTTGGGGGGGAAATATAATGACTGCTGATAACAAGGTCGTTGCCGGTAAGACAAACAGGTCCGAAGCTGCGGACAGTATTAAAAGATTTCTGATAGACAGCAGTGTACCGCTTTTGTTTGTCGTCATATGCCTGGCAGGTATATACTTTTCAAAATTGCCTATGCTGTTCATAGTCGATACGCTGCTGTCGAGAATTACCAGAAACTCCTTCCTGGTGCTTGCCCTCATAATACCGGTAATCGCAGGACTGGGCCTCAACTTCGGTCTGGTCATAGGAGCCATGGCCGGTCAGTTTGCGATTATTGCCGTAAAACACTGGGGCGGGGACGGATTTGCCGGTTTTATGCTGTGCATTGCCCTGTCAACACCGCTGGCAATACTCTTTGGCATCCTGACGGCCAAGCTTCTTAACAGGACCAAGGGGCAGGAAATGATATCCAGCATGATTGCCGGTTTTTTTGCAAACGGGGTATATCAGTTTGTCCTGCTGTTTCTGGTAGGCACCCTTATCCCGATGAAAAACCCGATACTTGTTTTAAGCAGGGGTATCGGCATCAGGAATACCATAGACCTGTCGGTAAACGGCAATCTCAAGTATTCCATCGACAATCTGCTGAAACTTCCCCTGTTCAATGTTCTGGCGGTTGCTTCCGTTGCAGCCATGATTATCATCGCGGTAAATTATTTTATAAAAAGAAGGAAGGGCGGAGGGAGGAACAGTTTCTTCATCCTTGCCTGGCGCATGATGTTATGTTTAACTATTTTTGCAGTGAGTATGTATGTGATTGTAACCGGTTCGCCTTTAAAGGTTGTTAAACTGCCCATAGCCACAACTCTGGCGATAGCTGCATTATGCCTGTTCAATTGGTTGATTGTCAGGACAAAACTGGGACAAGACTTCAGGACAGTGGGGCAGGACATGCATATTGCAAAGGTTTCGGGTATAAATGTTGACAGGGTAAGGGAAATAGCCGTGGTTATCTCGACGCTGCTGGCGGCATGGGGGCAGATCATATTCCTGCAGAACATAGGCACCCTGGCCACATATGGTAGCCATGTCCAGATAGCGACCTTTTCGATTGCCGCCATACTTCTGGGAGGGGCGTCGGTTACAAAGGCCACCAACGGGCAAGCAATCCTGGGAGTTATACTTTTCCATACTCTGTTTATAGTGTCACCAAAAGCCGGGAACAACCTGTTCGGGGAGGCGCAAATCGGTGAGTTCTTCAGGGCTTTTGTGGCTTATGGTGTCATAGGGGTGTCACTGGGTCTTCATGCATGGAAGAAGAGACTCGGACATATAAAATAATGGGCTGATGAACAGCTCATAAAAAGAGGAATAATAATAACAATCAATTTCCGGTGAGCAGGTATTCCATGCAGATACCTTTCGGGAATGCTATTCTTTTCACAGGGTAATGCCGCCTTTCGCTGGGTCTTTGCAGTGAACTGACAGAAAGGCCGGGGTATTACCCTTTGAGTATTTAATGGATTCCGTATAAAATTATTATGGAGGGATTAGAATGGAATATGCTATGAAGATGGAGAAAGAAGAAAAGGGGATACTACTCAAATCCTTTGGTGTGTCAGCCCACGGGAGCACTCTTTCAAAGGGAAAAACGCCATAACCCAGCTGATTTTGTTTTTAAACAGGCGTGACATTGGAGGGGGTGAAACTGGCCGGATAGGATATAATGTTAATATGGAATTTTTGTCCTCTGCATAAAATATTTCAACGGGCAGGTGAAAAAAGTTGGAAGTATTGTATTCGCTTTTAACGGGGTTTGCGGCAGGGGGGATATTCGCCCTGTTGAAGCTCCCGGTACCCGCACCGCCCACTCTTTCGGGACTGGCGGGGATAATCGGAATTTTTATTGGGTTTTCTCTGGTCACCTATATGAGATAACCGAGCAGAGAGATGTTGATGTGCTGCTGTGATGTATTATATAATAGAAGACACATTGAAAACTGGTAATTTTAATCTGCAACCGGGGAGAGTGACCTGAAATGGATGTTCCATCAATTATTGACCATACACTTCTAAAGGCCGATGCAACTCCTGCAGATATCCAGAAGCTCTGCCAGGAGGCTGCTGAATACGGGTTCTGTTCAGTATGCGTGAATCCGGTCAATGTTAAAGATGCAGTGAAATTTCTTAAAGGTACTGATGTAAAGGTATGCACTGTGCTGGGGTTTCCCCTGGGGGCGGATCTCCCGGAGACCAAGGTGTTCCAGGCTGTTAAGGCCTTCGAACAGGGATGCCAGGAAGTGGATATGGTTATCAATATCGGGGCAGTAAAAAGCGGGAATTTTGATATTGTTGAAAAAGAGATTAAAGAACTGAAATCAGTTGCGGCAGACAGGATTATAAAGGTGATCCTGGAAACCTGCTATCTGTCAGATGTGGAAAAGATAAGGGTAGCCTGGCTGGCTGCCCAGTGCGGAGCCGATTTTGTCAAAACCTCCACCGGGTTCGGCCCTGAGGGCGCTTCGGCAGTAGATGTGAAACTGCTCAGGCAGACAGTGGGACCGGATATGGGGGTTAAGGCCTCGGGAGGTATAAGGGATCTGAGAAAGTTTATCCTAATGGTTAATGCAGGAGCAAACCGTATAGGTGCCAGCAGCAGCGTAAAGATAATGAAGGAATGGGAAGCATATAAAAATAAAATGATACCGGGAGGGGTTACTGATGAAAGGCTTTGAATATTTGCAGAAAAACATATACATGGGACGGCTCCCTTGCGGCGGAGACCTGTTGAACTCTCTTACCGATTTTGCACGGGAGAAGAATATCAGAACAGGCCAGGTTCAGGTCATCGGAGCCCTGCAACGGGCAGTCATCGGCTTTTATCACCAGGACCAGAGGAAATATCAGTCGATAAGTTTTGATAAACACCTGGAAATTTTAAGCCTTGAGGGCAACATATCCCTTAAGGACGGGAAGCCTTTTGTTCATGCCCATATAACCCTGGGGGATGAAAAAGGCAACAGTTTTGGAGGCCACCTGATGGAGGGGACTGTTGTATTTGCAGGCGAGTTTATCATCCGGGAATTTGAAGGCAGGGACCTGTCAAGAGTGTATGATGAAGAAACGGGTCTGGCCCTGTGGAATATGGACCGTGGGTAAATCGTTAAGATTTTCCCACGGTTTTTTATTGTTGCTGTCCGGCAGAATACGGGAATAACCCTTGTATTTTGCCAGGGACTCCCTGGAATTATTACAAATATATTAAATTTTCGTCAAAATAAATGACAAAATCATATTTTTTTTGTAAAATATATACTAGATATTTTTATCCAGGGGGGCCTTACCGGTGAGATCTAATAAGACAGTATGCATAATCCTTTTGAGTATTTTGTTACTACATAGCTCTACAGCCTTTGCGGGGTTGGCTGAAGAACAGCAGAAGCTGGAAAAAATTAAGGAGGAGCAGAAAAGGGTGGAAAGCAGGCTCAAGTCGGTTGAGCAGCAGAAAACCAGTCTGCTGAAAGAACTTCAGCATCTCAACAACCAGCTTAACAACACCCAGAACAGCCTTCGGGAAGTAGAAGGAGAAATAGAAAGTACCAGGCAGCAACTGGAGAAGCTCACTAAAGAACTGGAAGAAGCCCAGGAACAGCTGGACAACCGGAAGGACCTTTTCAACCAGCGGCTGAGAAGTATGTACAAAAACAGCAGTTACGGATACCTGGATGTATTGTTTGATGCGGAAAGTTTTTCGGATCTGGTATCCCGTTTTTTCGTGGTCAGCAAGGTAACCTCTTACGATATGTCTGTACTCCAGGAAATGAAAACCTACAGGGACAAGATTGAGGAGACCAGGAACAGTGTGCAGGAAAAGGAGACAAGGATGTTGTCCCTGAAAAACGACCTCCTCCAGAAGAAAAAAGAAGTTCAAAGCCTCACCGTTTCAAGGAACAAGACCCTCAGCAGCGTGAAAAGCCAGGAACAGGAATACGAAAGAATGCTTGATGAACTGGAACAGACATCCAAAGAGATAGAGCTTACCATTATCAAACTCCAGAGCAACGGTTCCTTTATAGGCGGGAAATTCGTATGGCCTGCTCCGGGATATAAAAGAATAACGTCAGATTATGGCTGGAGAATTCATCCTATTACCAGGACCAAGAAATTTCATACAGGTCTGGATATAGGAGTACCATGGGGGCAGAAAATAGTTGCCGTCGGCAACGGCAAGGTTTTGTACGCAGACTGGTACGGCGGGTACGGCAAGACGGTTATGATAGACCATGGGGGCGGTATAGTAACCCTGTATGCCCATAATTCTTCATTGAAGGTCAAGGCCGGAGATATTGTAAGGGCGGGAGATACAATAGCCCTATCCGGTACTACGGGACTTTCCACCGGACCACACCTTCACTTTGAGGTAAGGAAAAACGGCGGGCACATTAATCCGAGACCATGGCTGGGTATATAGTCAAGGAAGCCTTTGAGACTTTGCTCAGCATAATGGATAAATAATTCTCCAGATACAGGCCGGGATTTCTCCCGGCTTTTGATGTGTAATAAACAGGCTTCTAAGCTTGGGCAGGCGTGTTCCCTGACCTCTGACAGGACGGGAGCATTAGCGGCGGCAGCCACCGGATAAATATAGAAGGTAATATTATGGCTTTGAAGGTATTCAGCCTTGCAAAGAGAACATATATAAATATGGATATTATCAGAATGGAGGTATACCTGTGATGAAAAGGTACTGCATAAAACCCGTTATTATTCTTCTCATGCTAATCCTGGGGCTGGCAGGATGCTCGCAGAAGGCAGAAACTTACCAGCTGTCATATAATTATGAAAAAGGAGATAAATTTGTATACCAGGTCGATATGTCGGGAGATATGACGGTAGGTACGGGTGAAAACAAACACGGAGGGAATTTCGGTTTTGGTCTTGTTATGTCCCAGGAAGTGGTGGATATTGACGATAAAGGGATATATACAGTGAATGCTACTCTGGAACAGTTTAAAATGAGCATGGATGTGGATGGGCAGAAGATAGAAATGCCCACTATGTTTGACCAGCTGAGTTTTAAAATGAAAATGGACAAATATGGGAAAACCTATTCTGTGGAAGGGTTTGATGACCTGTTGACCATGGGAATGGAAGCGCCCATTGATATGAATCAGATACTTGACAATTCCAAGCCATCTCTGCCCGATCACCCTGTAAAGGTTGGAGATAGCTGGGAAAACACTGTTGAAATACCTTTCCCCGGGGTCCAGGAACCCATTAAGGCGAATATTGTCATGAAACTGGAAGGTATTGAGGAGGTCAATGGGCAGGATGCGGCAAAAGTATCCTCCAAGGTGAGTTTACCCCTTGATATGAAATATAACCTGAAGGACACCATGCAGGGGATGGAACAGCCCGTGCCCGCGCCTCAGGGGCAGGAAATGCCGGATATGATCGTAGAGATGTCCGGTTATGAAAATGTGGATATGGTTTCCTATATAACCCTTGACAAAGGGATAACACTGTCCTCCCGGGGCACCTTTGAGATGGAAATGACTGTAAAAACCGGTACCCCCGGAGAAAACACGGAAGAGACAGTCAATATGAATGCAACAATAAACATGGAATTGAAAGAATAGCGAGGTACTATGAAAATAGTCTTAACGGTTATCCCATTATAAACAGGCTTCTAAGCTTCAGGCGGGGTTTTAACCCTATCTGAAGCTTAGAAACCGTTATCCAGGGGCGTAGCGCCGCTTATCTTTAGTTGGGGACATTCCTGTCCACAGAGGAATACCGAGACTTCAGCAGGTGTGTCCCCTGACCTCTCTGCCAGGACGGGGGTATTGGCGGCGGCAGCCGTCGGATAAAAGTTCCATATCATCATTGTATATCCGATAATAGAATACTATATATCAGTTCATTACAAAAAAAGAAGGATTTTTATAATGTTTGTTGAATATATATAAGATATAAATATTGCCTGATGAGAATCAGGCAATATTTATGATAATAATATTCAAGGGGGTTAAAAAATGAAAAAAAGGGTATTGGCATCCATTCTTGTAGTACTTCTGGCAGTTTCGTTGATTGCTGTTGGGTGTACTCCCAAGGAGCAGACGCCTGCAGACGAAGGAACTGAAACCGTGAAAGTTGGTGCTATATTCCCGCTTACCGGCAGCGCTGCTTCAACCGGTGTAAAGCTTAAGTATGCCGTAGAGACAGCTCAGGAAATAATCAACGGAGAGCATCCGGAGATTGATCTTCCTCTGGCAAAAGATGCCGGCCTGCCAGGTCTTGGTGGCGCAAAAATAGAGTTTGTCTTTGGTGACCACCAGGCTAATCCTGAAATTGCAAAATCAGAAGCTGAAAGGCTTATTCAGAACGAAGGGGTTGTGGGATTAATCGGCTGTTATCACAGTTCTTCCACAAAGCCCGCCAGCGCAACGGCTGAAACATACCAGATACCCTTTGTGGCAGGGTCCTCCAGTTCTGCCGCTTTAACCGAGAGGGGACTGAAATATTTTGTAAGGGTTGCACCCCATGACGGTATGGAAACCGAATTCTTCTTCGAATACCTGAATTTCCTTAATGACAAGTATGATGCAGGCATCAAGAAGGTGGCAGTGGTATATGTGGATAACGAATACGGTGTTCATGCTGCCCAGATGGTAGACAAATGGATGGAAGAGAAGTATGCAGCCCAGGGATACGAAAAGGTAGCGGATGTCAAATATCCTGCAGGGGCATCCAATGTTGACACCGAGGTTCAGAAGGTAAAAGGGGCTGACCCGGATATAATATTCCACGCTTCCTATATCAACGACATGACCATGTTTGTTAATGCCTACAAGCAGTTCAATGTGGCACCCAAAGCCGTTATAAGTTATTGTGGCGGATTCCAGGATCCCCAGTTCATAGTCAACCTCGGCGACGATGCGAATTATTTCTCGGGCTCCAATGCAACCATACCTGCAATAATCGAGAATGTGGAAGTTCTCAAGAAGATTAACGAAATTTATAAATCCAAGTCGGGTGTAGATTTTGACGGTCCTTCCCTGGAGGATTTCGCTTCCGCAATGGTGATAGCAGACGCTATAAACCAGGCAGGCAGCACGGATGCTGATGCCATAATGAAGGTGCTTAAAGAAGCTACTTTTGAAGCGCCATATTTCATGACAGGGAAAATCAAATTCGGCGAAGACGGTCAGAACCAGTTCTCGGCTTCTGCCATGACCCAGGTAATTGACGGCGAATACCAGGCAGTATGGCCGGAAGGCAATCAGACTGCGGAACCCGTACCGGATATTCCTGAGTGGAGTAACAGGTAATAGTTGTTTGCATATGTTTGGGGTTAAGGGGTGTTCCCTTTAACCCCATATGTGTATTTTGTTCACTGCATCAGAAGGGAGGAATAACATGATAGCACAGATTGTAGCAAGCGGGCTGCTTATGGGACTGATATACGCTCTCGTTGCAGTTGGACTTACTCTCACATGGGGTGTGCTGGACATAATAAATTTTGCCCATGGCGAGTATTTGATGCTCAGCATGTACACTGCATTCTGGCTGTACAGCCTCTTCAATGTTGACCCGTATATATCTCTGCCTTTAGCAGCATTCATCATTTTTGTAATAGGCTATCTCACTTACAAACTTGTAATAAAAAGAGTTATTGACGCACCGGGTTTGACGGCCCTCCTGGCCACCTTCGGTTTAAGTCTCTTTTTCAGGAATCTTGCACAGTTTATGTGGACACCAAATGCGAGGTTCATAAATGATTCACTGGTAGCCGGGAAGAAAATGGAATTGGGTTCTGTTATTCTGGGCATGCCGCAACTTGTGGCGGCAGCAGGAAGTATAATTATGGTGTTTGTGATTTATTACTTCATCAATAAGACAAGGACGGGAAAAGCTATTCAGGCCACCGCCCTGGATAAGAATACCGCCCGTTTGATGGGGATAAATACAGAGAAGATTTTTGCTGTTACATTTGCCATATCAGGGGCAGCTGCAGGCATTGCAGGGTCTTTTATGTCCACTTTTTATCCCGTGTACCCGGAATCAGGGATAATGTACGGGCTGTTGGGATTTGTGATTGTGGCCCTGGGTGGTTTCGGAAATATAATGGGCGCATTATACGGGGGGATTATTATAGGTTTGGCGGAAGCTCTGGGAGGATATTTACTGGGGACCCAGTTCAAATACGCTGTGGTTTTCCTGATATATCTGATTGTAATTCAATTTAAGCCGAAAGGATTGTTCGGGTGGTAATTATGAAGAATATAATAAACGATCAGAAAAAATCAATTACCGTGTTACTTGTATTGATATGCATCCTCCCATTACTGATTAGAAGCAATAACTTCAGACATGTTATGATTATGTTCGTCCTCTTTGCAACCCTGGGAGAGGCATGGAATATTATAACAGGATATGCCGGACAGACTTCCTTCGGACATGCGGCTTTCTTCGGCATCGGTGCATATACGTCCACTGTACTGCTCTGGAAGTTTGATGTAAGTCCCTGGATCGGGATGCTTGTCGGAGCAGTTATTGCTGCAACAGTGGCTTGTATTGTCAGTTATCCGTGCTTTAAACTGTCAGGCCACTACTTTGCCATTGCGACCCTGGCAATTGGAGAGATAATACTGCAGCTGTTTGTCAGCTGGGAATACGTGGAAGGTGCCACGGGGATAATGCTTCCCATTAAAGAGAGGGGATTATGGAATTTGCAGTTTCATCCTGCAAATAAACTGCCCTATTTCTATATAATTTTCTTTCTGTTTGTTTTAACGGTTATGGCGGTATACATTATAGAACACTCAAAAATGGGGTTCTACCTGAAGGCTATAAGGGAAAACCCCGATGCGGCATTGTCCATAGGTATTGATATAACGAAGTACAAGCTTTATGCCATGGCAGTAAGCGCATTTTTAACGGCCATTGTGGGTTCCTTTTATGCCCAGTATGTCATGTATATAGACCCCTTTATGGTTTTTCCCCTGGCAATATCCATGCAGATAGTACTGCTTACGGTGCTGGGCGGCTTGGGCAATATTTTCGGACCTATTATAGGATCCGCCATATTGATATTTATGTCTCAGTATTCCAGGATAATATTCGGGGGCACCGGGAAAGGAATAGACCTTATAATATTCGGGTTGCTGGTGGTTTTGGTAGCGTGTTACCAGCCCAATGGCATTGTGGGGCTGTTCAAGAGATTTATCGGGAATGGAGACGGGAAGGAGGTTGACAGTAATGGCACAGCCAATGCTGAAGGTTGATGGAGTAACTATGAAATTCGGAAATCTTGTGGCCAACAGCCGGGTAACCTTCAATGTCAGTGAAGGCGAAATCGTCAGCCTCATAGGTCCGAACGGAGCCGGGAAGACCACCCTCTTCAACTGTATTACCGGATTTTACAGGCCCACCGAAGGCAGGGTGATATTCAAAGATAAAGATATTACCGGTATGAAGCCCTACCGGATATGCAAGCTCGGCTTGACCAGGACCTTTCAGATCGTAAAACCCCTGAAAGAAATGACAGTAAAGGAAAACATAATGACAGGGGCCTTCTTAAACGCTAACAAGAGGAAAGAAGCTGAACAGGTAGCGGATGAGATTTTGGAGCTTACCCATCTGTACAGTAAAAAGGACCAGCTGGCGGGAAGTTTGACAATCGCCGATAAAAAGAGGGTTGAGATTGCCAGGGCCCTGGCGACCCGGCCGGATATGCTTATGCTGGATGAAGCCATGGCAGGACTGAACCAGACCGAGATCAAGGAAGCCATGGAACTTTGTCTGGCCCTCAAGGAAAAGGGATTGACCCTAGTGATAGTCGAGCATATAATGGAGGCCATAATGCCCATATCCGACAGGGTGGTGGTCCTTAACGCTGGAGAGAAGATTGTAGAAGATGTTCCCGAAGTGGTGGTCAATGACGAGAATGTAATAAAAGCTTATCTGGGGGAAAGATATCATGCTAAAAGTAAAAAATCTTAAGGCCGGATATGACGGCGTACCGGTAGTATTTGACGTTTCTTTTGAGGTCAGGGAAGGAGAACTGGTTTCAATCGTCGGTTCCAACGGTGCCGGAAAGACAACCATATTAAGAGCTGTGTCCGGTTTGCTCAAACCCCTCGGAGGAGAGATTGAATTTATGGGTCAGCGGATTGATTGCATTCCGGCCCATAAGATAGTCGAAATGGGCATAGCCCATGTGCCGGAGGGGCGCCATGTGTTCGGAAAGATGTCCATAAGGGATAACCTGCTTATGGGCGCTTATATAATCAAATCGGATGCTGAAATTAAAAAGACCCTGGAAGAGGTTTACGATATATTTCCGAGACTGAGGGAAAGGGAAAGTCAGAAAGCTGAAACCCTGAGCGGCGGAGAGCAGCAGATGCTGGCAATAGCCCGGGGTCTTATGTCCAGGCCCAGAATATTAATGGTTGACGAGCTGTCCTTAGGCTTGATGCCCATACTGGTTGACAAAGTAATGGATATACTCCGGGAAATCAGCAACCGGGGAATGACTGTACTGTTAGTGGAACAAAAGGTGCAGGAAGCCCTTGAAATGGCTGACAGGGGCTATATACTCCAGACAGGGAGAATAGTAACTTCGGGTACCAACAGGGAGCTTCTGGAGAGTGACCTTGTCAGAAAAGCTTATCTGGGAATGTAGTATTATAGCCGGCCCCGGGCCGGTTTTTTTGTCCGATGACTACCGCCGTTAATGCTCCCATTCTTTCGGGCGGGAGCTGATCGACGCTATCTCTTTTTTTGAGTAGAAAAGTAAAATGGGGTAAAATATTGGTAAAAAGGGAGGAGAGACATTATGGACATAATGGAGAAATACGCTGAAGCGGCGGAATTTATTAAAGAAAGGACGAATATAAAACCGCAGGTAGGAATAATTCTGGGTTCGGGACTGGGGGAGATGGGTGAATACATAGAGGATAAAAAGGTCATAGATTATAGCGATATTCCCGGTTTTCCCCTCTCGACGGTGGAAGGGCACGCTGGAAGGCTGTTGACGGGAAAACTGATGGATAAAAGGGTTATTGCGCTGCAGGGGAGATTCCACTATTATGAAGGATATTCCATGGAAGAGGTGGTCTTCCCTGTAAGGGTCATGAAGCTGCTGGGGACTGAGTATCTCATTGTGACAAACGCCGCAGGCGGTATTAATAGAGAGTTTGAGCCGGGGGATTTGATGGTCATAGTGGACCATATAAATCTAATGGGGGACAATCCCCTCAGGGGACGCAACATAGACAGGTTGGGGCCGAGATTTCCCGGGATGTCACTGGCTTATGACAGGAGACTGGTGCAACTGGCGCAGCAGTGTGCCGGACAGCGGAAGATAGATATAAAGACCGGAGTGTACTGTGGTGTGCCTGGTCCCAGTTATGAGACCCCGGCAGAAATCAAAATGCTGGACACAATGGGCGGGGATGCGGTAGGCATGTCCACGGTCCCTGAAGTGATTGCCGCAAATCACTGCGGTTTACGGGTTCTGGGGATTTCCTGCATCACCAATATGGCTGCCGGCATCTTGCACCAACAGCCCAGTCATGAAGAAGTGCTGGAGGTAGGAAGACTGGCCAAGGATAAATTCATAACGCTGCTGAAAGAAATTGTTAAATCCATCTAGAAGCGATGGCTAAACATGAATGGGAAGATATTACAGACCGGTTTATACCGGCTAAAATACGGCGATGCCGTATTTTTTTTGTGTTTAAATTGTCAAATAATTGGCTATACTTTAAAAACCGTTGTATTTATCACAAAAATTTGGTATATTAATAGACTGTGCTGGCTAAAACTGCCAGCATGGAGGGATTTAAGGGGGTATAGAAAGTGATACAGAAGAGAAAAATCGTTTTGATTTTACTGGTTGTCTTACTGTTTTCGGTTAATGGGGGATGTCTTAAGGCTTCAGCCAAGCTGCTGGATTTCAACCCCAGAATCGAAGACAAATACCTGGAAGTGCCTGTAGTCATCCTGCCCCTTGGGGTCAGGATGCAACCGGCCATATCAAACCCGAAGCCGGATGCAAGCAGGAGCAATGCAGGGTTGAGCGACAGAGAGCTCTATTTGTTTGCAAAAATGATTGAATGTGAAGCCAGGTACGAACCCTATGAAGGTAAAGTGGCTGTTGGGGCTGTAATACTTAACAGGGTAAAAAGCAGCAGGTTCCCTAACAGCATCGAAAAGGTAATATTCCAGAAAGGACAGTTTCAGCCAATGACTGACGGAGGCTGGGAAAGCAAGGAACCTTCCGGACTTGCATTTAAAGCTGCCCGGGAAGCCCTGCAGGGAGTAAAACCGGTGGGTGACAACGGTAAATCGGTGGGCAATGCCCTGTTCTTTATCTACGAGGAACTGGCCAGTGAAACCGGCAGCAATTGGTTCAGGGATAACCTCAAATATATAACCACCATAGGCAACCACGATTTTTACTGCTATTAATACAGCAGAATGAAATCACGGTGATATACTGAGAAAAGCTTGATCCTCTCCTGACTGGCAAGCCGGGATTAATCAGGGGAGGATAAGGCTTTTTTTGTTTCAGTTGAATTTTGAAGGTAAGGGCAGAAAGATGTATAATAATACTGACACTTTATGTACAAACAGGTGCAAATAACCGGAACAGGAGGACAAGCAATGAATATTATCTTTCCTTTGCTTGCACTGAGCAAGAATATAGCGGGGTACACTGTTGTAATCATAGCCATGGTATCTTCACTGGGAGCTACTATAGCACTTTTCTACATCCTGTACAGGAATCTGAAGAGGGCCGAGGAAGAAGAAAGGGAGGAAAAGAATAAAGACGAATAGGAGGCAGGTATCCATGAAAGTTGTGAAAGGAGATATAACCGCCATGGAAGCCGATGTTATTGTCAATGCCGCCAACGGTATCGGTCCCATGGGGGGTGGAGTGGCTGCCGCCCTTAGAAGGGCTGGAGGTAAAGAAATAGAGGAAGAAGCCATACAAATATGCAGGAAAGAAGACCCCCGGGAGGGAGAGGTTTATGTAACCGGTGGAGGGAAACTTAAATGCCGGTATATATTCCATGCGGTAACCATGAAACAGCCGGCACAGCCGTCCAGCATTGAGATTGTAAGGGAATGTCTGGATGCCCTTCTACGAAAAGCCAGGAACATGAACATCCGGTCTATGGTGCTTCCGGCCTTGGCTACGGGAGTAGGAGGAGTGTCCAAGGACAAGGTGGCCCAGGTGTATGCGGAAATACTGGGGAATGTGGACGACATAGACATAACGGTGGCTGATGTCAGCGGTAGTTTTATTGAAATACTTGAACGATACCTGTAAACATTTTTCACCTGGAGGTATAATATATATATCGAAGGTGGAGGTGTTATCGTGTACAGTGTAAAGACAATCGTGAGGGACGTTATAAGACAGCATCCCGAAGCTGAGAAGGTTTTCAGGGAATACGGCATCAGATGTTTTGGGTGAGGCGGGGTTCTTTATATGACTATCGGGCAGGCTGCCCGAAAGTATATTGTTGATGCGAACAGTATTGTGAATGAATTGAATAAGAGGTATTCATGATGAAGGAACAGGCGGCAGGCACCTGTTCCTTCATCTATTCTATGTATCTACTTCAGTTTACTCTGCACTGATTCAATCTTTCCTTCCATGGTGCCTTTTTTGTCCCGGCGGTCGTCAATTCGGATCAGTGTGGAAACCCTTTTGGCCCCTTCATCAAAAGGTACCTCATGCATTTTTCTGACGGTTTTCAGTACAAGGTCCAGGTCTCCTTCTATGACTGTGCCCATGGGGGTAAGCATGTACTTAAGGTTTTTTTCCTGTTCCAGTACCCTGTGACAGCCGGCCACGTACCGGCTGAGACTGGTGGAACCGGTGCCGAAGGGGGCTATGGTAACTTCTACAATGGCCATTCCTGTAACCTCCTTTCCCAATATTATTATAACATGATTTTGGATTTGCATATCGGTTATGAAACCCACCGACAGGCAGGATAATTAGGAAACAACACAACGAATGCAGAGCTATATAATAAATATTTTTCACTGCCGGGAAAAAATAATATAATATTGATATGGACATTTCATTTCTGCAGTACCTGAAAACAGGATAGTGCATAAATGACACATATGATACCATGTTCACATAATAATCCGGACGGCCGTATTCCAAGGCCAAGGCCGGGGAAACGGGTGATAGAATGAGAGAAATATCAATATCTGCCGGCAGCAGAAAATATACATACTTTTTAACAGCCGGGACTTTTGATAAAATAGGACTGATTCTCCGTCCGGTTATTGGTATGAGACGGGTTTTGGTTATATCCCAGTCACCGGTGACGGAGCTGTATATGGGCCGGCTGGTTGAAAGTCTGAAAAGTGCAGGCATGGAAGCAGAATGTCTCTTTATGCCCCCCGGGGAGGAGGGTAAGAATTTCAATACCATTGAGACCCTGCTGGAAAAAGCCCTTGACCTCAATATTGACAGGAGATGCGTCATTATTGCCCTGGGAGGAGGGGTGGTGGGGGACACGGCGGGTTTCCTGGCCGGTATTTACATGCGGGGAATAGATTATATTCAGGTGCCTACCACACTGCTGGCCATGGTTGACAGCAGCATAGGGGGTAAGGTGGCAGTTAATGTTAGCAGGGGGAAAAATATGGCAGGGGTGTTCCATCAGCCCCTGGCGGTTTTTGCAGATATTTCCCTGCTAGATTCTCTACCCGGAGAGGAGTTCAGTGCAGCCCTCGGAGAGGTGATAAAGTACGGTGCCGGGTTTGACAGGGAATTTTTCGAATGGCAGGAACAGCATCTCCGGTCAATTCTCGGGAGGGAACCCCGGTGTCTCCTGTATCTTGTTGAAAAGTCGGTGGGACTGAAGGCCCATGTGGTGGAAAAGGATGAGAAGGACAGGGGAGAAAGGATGCTCTTGAACCTGGGCCATACCCTGGCCCATGCCGTTGAAAAGGCGGGGAATTACAGGACATTCAGTCATGGTCAGGCAGTAGGTATCGGCCTGGTATATGCCTTTGTCACAGCCCGGCGGCTGGGCAGGGTGTCCGGAGAGGAGGTCTCCAGGGTAAAAAGACTGGTGGCCGGGGCCGGTTTGCCTGTGAAGCCCCAGGGTATCGGTTTCCGGGATTTTATGCAAATTGCCCTTAATGATAAAAAGTGGGAAAGGGGTAACAGTATATTCATCTTGCCGGAAGGCATCGGAAAGTGCAGTACGGTCAGCAATATCAGTGAGGGTGTTTTAAGACTGGCCTTTGAGGAAATGATGGAAGGCCGGACTTTTTAACTAATATACAAGGAGGAATTGTGATGACAAAAAAAATGATACCGGTAGGATTATCGGGAAGACATGTCCATCTCAGCCAGGAAGATCTGGAAAAGCTCTTCGGGAAAGGGCATGAACTGACAGTGTTCAAGATGCTGTCACAACCCGGGCAATATGCCTGTGAAGAAAAAGTAGACCTTGTTGGGCCGAAAAAGACTATAAAAGGAGTAAGAGTCCTGGGGCCTGTCAGAAAAGAAACCCAGGTTGAGATATTGATGTCTGACGGATTTATCCTAGGGATAAACGCTCCGGTAACGGATTCGGGAGGTCTTGACGGTACCCCCGGTATCAGGATTGTGGGCCCCAAAGGGGAAGTAGACATCGAAAAGGGTGTAATAGTCGCAGGAAGACATATACATATGTCCCCCCGGGATGCGGAGGAATTCGGAGTGGAAGACGGTCAGAGGGTCAAGTTGAGAGCAGGAGGCAAGAGGGGTCTTGTATTTGAGAATGTATTAATACGGGTATCTCCCAGTTTTGCCCTGGACTGTCATCTGGACCTTGAAGAAGGTAATGCTGCGGGTCTCTCCAATGGGGATACCCTTGAACTGATTACTGATTGAAGATAGGCGGTTTATTTTTGGTTTGTGTGAAGCAGGTGTATCGTCAGACTGAATATCAGCCGCCAGACAGCCGGGAAGTGCCTATATATGTGATAAGGGGGAAAAGTATGATTAAATATTTTGAGGAGATACTTGACACTGCCGGGAAGAAAGGACCCAAGAAAATGGTAGTGGCTGTAGCTCAGGATGAGGACGTGCTTAAAGCGGTAGTCAATGCATACGGTAATGGTATTGCCAATTCGGTACTGGTGGGGGATAAGTCGTGTATTGAACAAACTGCCAGAGATATTGACCTGGATATATCCGGGTTTGATATTATCCATGTCGCTGACAAGGTTGAGGCTTGCCGGAAGGCTGTAGAACTGATCCATAGGGGAGAGGCCTCCATGCTGATGAAGGGATTTGTGGATACCCCACTTATCCTGAAGGCGGTTCTGGACAGAGATATGGGTCTCATGAGGGATGCCCTGCTGAGCCATGTGGGAGTACTGGCAGTTCAGGGTTTTGACCGGTTGTTCGTATTAAGCGATGCAGCCATGAATATTGCCCCCGGGCTGCTCGAAAAAGCCGGGATAATCAAAAACGCCGTCAGGGTTGCCCATGTACTGGGATGCGACATGCCCCGGGTGGCAGTAGTATGTGCCGTTGACGAGGTGGACCCCGAAATGCCTGCAACGGTGGATGCGGCTGAATTGACCGAGATGAACCAAAGAGGTGAGATACAGGACTGCATTGTGGGAGGTCCCTTTACCCTGGACAGTGCCATATCGGTTGATGCGGCCCGTCACAACGGTCTGTGCCATCCGGTGGCAGGGAATGCGGATGTATTGATAATGCCGGATATTGAGACAGGAAACATGCTCAACAAATCAATGGAATATTTTGCAGGGGCCAGAAAGGCAGGGGTGATAATGGGAGCCGGTGCCCCCATAGTGCTGACCTCCAGGGCCAGTTCGGACCAGTCCAAATTGAATTCCATAGCCCTTGCGGCCCTTATAGCTGACATATAGATGAGGAGGATGATGAGTGGAAAACGAGTTCAGGATACTTGCGGTGAATCCAGGCTCCACATCCACCAAAGTTGCCGTCTATGATAACGAGGAACCGGTATTTACGGAGGTGCTGAGACACCCTGTTGAACAGATAGAAAAATACAGTACAATATATGACCAGTTCGGTTTCAGGAAAGACCTGGTACTAAAAACCCTGGAGGAGAAAAATATCCGGCTGGACAGCCTGGATGCAGTGGTGGGCCGGGGTGGCAATATGAAGCCGGTCCCCGGAGGAACCCACAGGGTAAATGAGCAGATGGTGGAGGATTTGAAGGTAGGCATAATGGGGCAGCATGCATCCAATCTTGGGGGCATAATTGCCTTTGCCATTGCTCAGCCTCTTAATCTGCCGTCTTTCGTGGTTGACCCCGTTATAGTGGACGAGTTTGATGAACTGGCCAGGATCTCTGGTATGCCTGAAATACAGAGAAAATCCAAGGACCATCCTTTGAACCAGAAGGCTGTGGCAAGGCGCGCTGCGGCGGAGATGGGGGGAGAATACCACCACTTCAATTTTCTGGTCAGTCATTTGGGGGGAGGCATTTCGGTCGGGGTACACAGGAAGGGAAGGATTGTAGACGTAAACAACTGTCTGGACGGTGACGGGCCCTTTTCACCCGAGAGGGCCGGAGGGCTTCCGGTGGGTGCCCTTATCGATATGTGCTATTCAGGGAAATATACCAGAGAAGAGATGAGAAGGAAAATAGTAGGCGGTGGGGGTCTGGTGGCGTATCTCGGTACCAATGACGGTAGGGAGATTGCAAAACGGATACAGGAAGGGGACCGGTATGCCCGGCTGATATACGAGGCCATGGCGTACCAGGTGTCAAAAGAGATTGGAGCAGGAGCAACTGTCCTTAAAGGCGATGTGGACGCCATAATACTGACGGGGGGCCTTGCCTTCGACGATATGCTGGTAGACTGGATAAAGGAAAGGATAGGATTTATCGCCAGGGTATTCGTGTATCCCGGAGAATTCGAGATGATAGCCATGGTACAGGGAGTGCTGAGGGTGTTGAAGGGCCAGGAGAAAGCAAAGATATATGATAAATGAAGTTAATCAGGAGTCATTAGTCGGGTTAAGGGCTGATGACTTTTTTTGTCATCTATTACAGAGACAAAAAAATACAAAGTTATGTAAATAAAAAGGAAGATGACTGCAGACATAGAATAAGTATTATTATTGGTCTATGAGTTAGAAAGGTTTGAGACATCACTTCAGAAAAGCCATAATGTACCGGGAAAGGAGTAGAGAGATGAGCAAGGTGACCGTTGATACGGCATTGTGCAAGAGATGTGGCATTTGTATCGAGTTCTGTCCTGTCGGGGTATTTGTCCGGGAGACTGACGGCACACCGGTACCGCAGTACCAGGATAAATGTACCGGATGCAGACTGTGTGTCCTGAGATGCCCGGACTTTGCCATAGAAGTGGAGGTGTTGGGAGATGACAGATAACAGGCAGGTGAAATTCATACAGGGAAATGAAGCCATTGCGGAGGGGGCGTTTGCGGCAGGAGCCCGGTTTTATGCAGGTTATCCCATAACACCGTCTTCTGAAATAGCCGAAATGGCATCCAGGCGGCTGCCCAAGCTGGGAGGAGTATATGTGCAGATGGAAGACGAGCTGGGAAGTATGGCTGCTATAATAGGGGCTTCACTGTCAGGCAGGAAGTCCTTCACCGCCACCAGCGGACCCGGATTTTCCCTCATGCAGGAGAACCTGGGAGTAGCGGTTATGGCCGAGGTGCCCTGTGTAATAATAAATGTCCAGCGTTCAGGGCCCAGTACCGGACTGGCCACAAAACCGGCCCAGGGGGATGTGCTGCAGAGCCGATGGGGTACCCACGGGGACCATGGAATAATAGTAATCTCACCGTCTTCGGTTCAGGACTGTTTTGATCTGACGGTCCGGGCCTTTAATCTGGCGGAGAAATACAGGACTCCCGTTATTTTGCTGGCAGATGAGATAGTGGGGCATATGAGGGAGAAAGTTGTGCTTAGGGAGATGAAGCCTTATGAGATAGTTGAACGCAGAAAGCCCACAGGAAGTCCGGAGGATTACAGGCCCTTCGGTTCTAATGGGGAAATAGCGCCCCTGGCTGCCTACGGCAGCGAATATGTATTCAAAGTCTCCGGCTCTATGCACGACGAGACAGGTAATGCCTGCAGCAGGCCGGAAAATGCAGATAAATTCATAAGGCATTTAACCGACAAAATCGACAAGAACAGAAGGGATATCATAATAACCAGGGAATACAACCTTGATGACGCGGAATATGTGATAATCACTTTCGGGTGTACTGCCCGCTCCGCCCTGGCCGCCATGGAAATGGCCCGCAGTAAAGGGAGAAAGGTAGGGGTATTTCAGCTGGTGACCCTGTGGCCCTTTGCCGATGAACAGGTAAGAGAAATATGCCTGAGGTCAAAAGGCATAATTGTGCCGGAACTGAACCTCGGGCAGATAATAAGGGAAGTGCAGAGGGTAAATGACAGCAAGGTGCCCGTTCTGGGCGTGAATAAAGTAAACAGCCTGCCCATTACTCCGTACGAAATACTGGATGCTGTTGAGGAGGTGGAAAAATGCCGGTAATGAAGTATGATGATTATCTGCTGAAGGATAAACTGCCCCTTTTCTGGTGCGCAGGCTGCGGCAACGGGAATGTGCTGGGAGCCATCGTAAGGGCCTTTGAAGAACTGCAGATGGACAGGAGAAAAACCGTTGTTGTCACGGGCATAGGCTGCTGGGGAAAGGCGGATGACTATATAGACACCAATACCTTTCACGGTACCCACGGCAGGGCCCTGGCCTTTGCAACCGGGATAAAGCTGGCCAACCCGGAGCTCAAGGTACTGGCACTGATGGGAGATGGCGACGGTGCCACAATAGGGGGCAATCACCTTATCCATGCCGCCAGGAGAAATGTAGACATTACGGCAATTTTGGTCAACAACCTCAACTACGGAATGACCGGGGGCCAGTATTCGGGTACCACACCGGAAGACAGCTACACTTCAACATCAAGATACGGCCATGTGGAGCAGGGATTCGACCTCTGCAGGCTTGTGGAGGCCTCAGGGGCGCCCTATGTTGCCAGAGGTTCGGTTTACGGCATAGTCCAGCTTCAGAGACTTATTATAGAAGCCATAAATAAAAAGGGTTTTTCCTTTGTCGAGGTGATAGCACCCTGTCCCACCCATTTTGGGAGATTGAACGGTATGAAAACTGTTTCCGAGATGCTGCACTGGATCAAGGGAAATTCGGTTTCCGTAAAAAAAGCGGATATGCTGCTGCCGGAAGAAAGGGAGAAAAAATTTGTCATGGGCAAATTTATTGACAGAAATATTGATGACTACAGTACCAAATACCGCAAAATGTCTCAAATGGCAAGAAGTTCTGAAAGGTGAGAGGTGAGTTATATGAGGGATAGATGGGAAATAATTCTGAGCGGCGTCGGAGGACAGGGTTTGATAGTGGCCGGGACCATACTTGGAGAGGCAGCTACCGTATATGAAGGGAAAAATGCGACTCTCACATCTTCCTATGGGGTTGAAACAAGGGGTACCTTTACAAAGTCGGATGTAATCATCAGCAGGGGAGAGATTTTTTATCCCGAGGTCCTGAAGGAAGATCTGGTGCTGGCTCTTGCACCGGCGGCATATGACAGGTACGCTTCGGTCATTGAACAAGGTGCGGTATTAATATACGACAGCAGCATGATACAGGATGTGAGGTCGTCAGAGGTGAATGGGCAGGGCTATCCCATTACGGTAGCTGCCAGGGAACTGGGCAGTGAAACAGTGGCCAATATCATTGCAATAGGGATAATTACAAAAATTACCGGAGTCGTAGCCCCGGAATCGGTTTTGGAGGTGATAAAGGACCGATTCGGCAGCAGGGGAACAATGCTGGACCTGAATATAAAAGCCTTTAACAAAGGGCTGGAATTTATAGGATAAAAGAATGAGCAAAGGCCTTTCATAGATTGAAGGGCTTTTTATTTTTGAAATAAATTGTTCAGACTAAAAAAACCGCCCTGTGAAAAACTATAGAAGGGAGGTGAACAAATGAAGGCGGTTAAAGTTTTTACGGTTTTAATAGGACTGATACTTATAGTGGTTTTTGCAGGCTGTACTCCTCAGAAGAGGCCCATTCAGCAGGATAATACGACCAATCCGGCCAAAGTCCAAAATCCGGCTTCCACAGGGGGAAAAGATGCGTATACAGTAAAGCAGAAAGAAGAAAGAAACCTGGCGGCAAGCATTAAAAATCAGGTGGAAAATATAAAACAGGTCAGGAAGGCTTCTGTAATTATAATTGATGATTCAGCCATAATCGGTATAAATATTGCCCGGGGGCCGGCAACAGAGATGACACCGGGATTGAAAAGGGAAATAGAGAGCACGGTAATCAAAAGCAACAGTTGGGTAAAAAGTGTCACCGTAACGGCCGACCCCTATCTGGTAGACAGAATAGAGAGAATTGTACAGCAGACGGCTGCCGGCAAACCTGTAACTGCCTTTACCAGGGAAATAGCAGAGATACTGAGGCAGACCGGACCGGTCAGATAAACAGCCCTACAGGGCTGTTTTTTTATTGCATCAAAACCAAACAGCCGGTTATTTATTAATCATGCAGAGCATAAAAATTAATTAAAGAAAGGAGGGATCGCATGAAAGATAGGATATTGCTGTTGATACCGGGACTACTGCTGGGAATACTGTTTGCGATGTTTCTGGTATGCAAAAGCCCCTTACAGTATATAGCAGTCGTGATTATGTGCCTCTGCCTGCTGGCCACCGCGTATTTTATACGGAAAATGCCGAAAAAAAAGCGAATAATACTATTATATGCACTGTTGCTGTTGGTCGGATATCTGCTGACCGCCGCGTTTGTAAGCGGGACCATGGGAGATATTGAGGCAGAGAATATAACGCCCGGAGAGGAGAAGGACAGTACTGCGGTTTTGCTGATTTCTCCGGGAGAAATAACCGAATTCAGGACAGAGTGGGCGGTTTACCGCATTAATATGATGAGAGAGGTGTATCCTGCCCGAACGAGCTGGTGGGGTACACCCTATAAGGTATACGGTATTAGAAGAAATCTGAAGAAGGTGGATACAGATATGTTCTCAAGCACCAATCAGCAGCTGTACAACAAGGTAAAAGACGCCCTTGGAGAGCAGGTCTGTGTCTACAATGCCAATCTGTTCGGTCCCCCGTATATAGAAACCGTAACAAGGGAGATACTCCAGGCAGGGCATAAAAGAATTGTGGTTCTTGAGAATTTTCTTATCCAGGAACCTTATAAAGAGGCTGTTGACAGCAGGATATTCGAAGCGGCCAAGGCCTGTAACGCAGACATAAAGCTGATACATACCTTTCCGCTGTGGAACCATGATGCCGTGGCAACCCTGTATGAGAACAGGATAATGGAAAAGATACAGGAAAACAATCCTGAAAAGGTCGGAATAATCTTTGTAGCCAGGGGATGCAGTACAAAAACCCTGGAGAGATACCGGGAAGCATACAAGCGGGAAAAAGTTTTTCTGAACAAGATAAGGGAGAACCTGGTCAAAAACGGGTATGACAGCAGGAAGATTAAAACAGCGTATCTCAGATACAGGGACCCGGAAGTGAAGGATATGATAGAATACCTGCTTGACTCAGGGGTGAGCAAACTGGTGATAGTTGCCGCAGGCTTTGAGACACCCTGCATCGATACCGAATATGTTATCCCCGGGATAATAGATAAGACGGACATACCCGAAGGAATAGAGGTAGAGTACGTGGGAGCCTGGGGGGGAAGCGATATCCTTGTGAAGGCACTGATAGACCGGTTCAGAATAGCCAATATAGATTAGGAATAAGGGAGACTGTAAAAAATTCATGTTTGATAAAAATTAACCTCCTTCTTGGCAAGCATCAAATAATCAAGCCGAGGAGGAGTTTTTTATGGGAATGTACTTAGACCAGACCGGACAAAGTCCCTGTCCCCTTGTCCAGACAAGGGGACAGGGACTTTGTCCGGTGTCCCCGGTTGTAAAATAAGCGGTTATATATTATTATATGGATAATTGAGTAGTATACTTAGAATACTAAAATAAGTGACTATGACTACATATAGCCATTAGTGAGGAGGATGGGTATGGAAGGTGTACATTACCAACAACAGCTGAAGGATGGAATAAACCTTTACCTCATAAAAGAACCGAAGTTCAAGACGGTATCTTTGAATGTATTCATGTACAGGCCTTTGGACGGGAATACCACCAAAAACGCCCTGCTGCCCCATGTCCTGAAGAGAGGCTGTGAAGGATTGCCGGATATACAGGCAATAGAGACATTCCTGGGGGAACGTTACGGTGCCTCTCTTGACGTCAATGTGGTCAAGAAGGGGGATATGCAACTGCTGCATTTCAACAGCAGCGTTATAAGCAACAAGTATACCCTCAAAGGTGAAGGTGTTGTGGGGGAGGTACTCGACTTTCTGCTGAGATTAGTTACGGCGCCCTTAACCAGTGGCGGAGGTTTCAGGGAGGATTATTTTAACCAGGAGAAGGAAAATCTCCGGAAGCTGATAAGGGCAAGGATCAATGACAAGATTAATTATTCGGTGGACAGGTGCTATGAGGAGTTGTGTCAGGGTCAGCCTTTCAGCAGGTACATATATGGCAGGGAAGAGGACCTGGAGGGCATTGATCGTGAAAACCTGTACCGGTATTACCGGGAGATGCTTGAGAAAGTGCCGGTGGATATATTTGTGGTGGGGGATGCCGATGAGGGGGACATTGATAGGATATTGAACAGACCCCTGAAAATAGGCAGGGGCAATGTATCCTATCCCCGCCAGCAGAAATCTGTTCCCGGAGACAATGGTCCCAGGGAAGTAATAGAGAGAATGGATATCAATCAGGGTAAACTGACCATGGGATATACCACAGGGGTGGCCTATGGTGATCCGGATTACATCCCCATGCTGGTTTGCGGCAGTGTGCTGGGGGGAGGGCCCCACTCCAAGCTGTTCAATAATGTACGGGAGAAGGCCAGTCTTGCCTATTACACCTTTGCCCGGCTGGAGAAATTCAAAGGTCTGATGCTGATAGGGTCGGGTATTGAGATATCCAATTACCGCAAGGCCAGGGAGATTATTGACAGGCAGTTGGAGGATATGGTCCGGGGCAATATAGGTGAATATGAGATGGAGGGGGCAAAGAAATCCCTTATTAACGGTATTCTTTCGATGAAAGACAGCCAGATGCAGATGGTGGACTTTCTGATAAACAAGAAGATTTCCGGACACAGGATGAATACAGACTGTCTCATCAGCGGGATAGAAGAGACTACAGTGGAACAGGTTTCCGAAATGGCCGGAAGGATAAAGCCCGGAGTGGTTTACTTTCTCACATCCATAGAAAAAACGGAGGGGAGGAAATAGAATGACCGCAGTTGCCAGAGAGTTGAAGATGAACAGGATCAGGGAGACTTTGCATTACAGAAAGCTGGACAATGGTATTGAAATATTTGTACTGCCAAAGGAGGGATACTCCAGGCAGTTTGCCGTATTTGCCACCAATTTCGGGTCCATTGACAGCCGGTTCAGAGTTCCCGGTGAACATGAGATAACCGGTGTCCCCGATGGGGTTGCCCATTTCCTGGAACATAAACTGTTCGAGGAGGAAAAGGGAAATATATTCGACAAGTTTTCCAAACTGGGGGCGTCCGCCAATGCGTATACAAATTTTACCACTACCGCTTATCTCTTCTCTTCCACAAACAATTTTTACCAATGCCTTGAGATACTGGTGCAGTTTGTGCAAAACCCCTATTTTACCCATGAAAATGTTGAAAAGGAAAAGGGGATTATCGGGCAGGAAATCCGGATGTACGACGACAACGGTGAGTGGAGGTGTTTTTTCAACCTTCTGCAGGGCCTGTATCACCATCATCCGGTGAGGATAGACATAGCGGGTACCGAGGAGTCCATTTCCCGCATTGACAGGGATATACTGTACAAATGCTACAATACCTTTTACCATCCCGACAATATGATGATATTCGTTGCAGGGGATGTTGATGTGGGCAGGACCCTGGAAGTCATAGGGAAAAATATTTCTTCCGACCTGGAAAGGAAAGAGGATATCCAGAGGTTTTATCCGGAAGAGCCCGGCGGGATTTACAGAGACAGGATAGAACAGCACCTGGCGGTGTCCCAGCCCCTTTTCAACATCGGTTTTAAGGACAGGGATGTGGGATACGGAGGAGAAAAGCTCTTCATGAAGGATATAGGGACTTCGGTACTGATGGAAATGATTTTCGGCAAGGGCTCGGATATACACACCACCCTGTACGGCGAGGGCCTTATAAATGATACCTTCAGTTTTGACTTTACTTCAGAGACAGGTTACTGTTATTCTATTATGGGGGGAGAATCACCGGACCCTGACCGTGTGGCCCGGATTATTAAGGAGAAGCTAGGAGCGCTGAAACCGGAGGATTTGAGTGAAAAGGATTTTACCCTGGCCAGGAACAAACTGCTGGGCAGATACCTGAAGAACTTCAACTCCCTGGACTATGTGGCGGCCAACTTTATTGCCTATCACTTCAAAGGAGCAAATTTCCTCGATTTTATCGACTGTCTGGAAGATATAAGCTTGGACTATGTCCGCAGCAGGTTTGAGGAGCATTTTATGCCGGACAATATGGTCCTGTCAGTAATTCAGCCAAAATAAGGTGAAAGAGGGGGGATTCAATGAATCCTGTAGCATTTGAGGTATTCGGGATTACTGTAAGATGGTACGGTATAATCATGGCATCAGGGATTCTGGCGGGATTGCTCCTGGCCCTGCGGGAGACCAAAAGGCTGGGGTTGAACCAAAACATCCTGCTGGACCTGGTTATTTACGCCATACCTGCCGGAGTAATCGGTGCCCGTATATATTATGTGATTTTCAACTGGGACTACTACGCAGGTGATATATGGAAGATGCTCAATATCCGCGGGGGCGGCATGGCAATCCACGGTACCCTTATAGCAGCCGTCCTCACAGGCATAATATATGCCAGGGTGAAAAAGGTCAGTTTCTGGCTGCTGGCGGACATTACCGCTCCCAGTATAATACTGGGCCAGGCCATCGGCCGGTGGGGAAATTTTGTGAACCAGGAGGCCTATGGCGCTCCCACCGACCTGCCATGGGGGATAATGGTAAACGGAGTAAAGGTTCATCCTACCTTTTTGTACGAATCCCTGTGGGACCTGGGGGTATTTTTGATATTGATGTGGTATAGAAAGAGAAAGAAGGTTGAGGGAGAGATATTCCTGCTATACGGCATCCTGTACTCGGCCGGCAGGTTTTTCATTGAAGGTCTGAGAATGGACAGTCTGATGCTTGGCAATATAAGGGTTGCGCAGCTTATCAGCGTGATAATAATAGCATCTGCCCTTTTTCTGATATATTACAGGAGGAAAAAACTGGTCCACTGAGAAGTATTAATACCGTATTCTAAGCAAACAAAAAGAAAGGTTCTTGATGTTCACAAAGAACACCGGATTAAACCCGGTGTGAGCATGAAGACAATTATCTTAATCCGCTTTTTGGTGACAGGGCTTCATGAAAAGGCAGCGCATGCTTTTAATGATTTAGCAAGGCTTAAGTTTCCTCTAAAACATTTTCGCATAAGTCGATTCCCATGAAGCCAATAAATGTTTGTCTGCAATAGGACACCGGACTAAACCCGGTGTTTTTTCTGTGAAAAAATTTCTAATCAAGGAAGGATTTTTGGAAGTGGTATCGAAATAGTGGATATGTGGTTAAAAGTGGTACAAAGTGGGGGATAGTCCCTGAATGGGGTGGAAGCATGTTTTTCGGCGAATTTCAGCATTCCATAGACAGTAAAGGCAGGTTGATAGTCCCTTCGAAATTCAGGGAAGGCCTGGGCGTAACATTTGTTCTCACCAAGGGCCTTGATGACTGTCTTTTTGCCTATCCCCTGAACGAATGGAAAAATTTTGAAGAAAAACTGAAAAGTCTTCCAATCAGTTCCAGGGACGCAAGGGCTTTTGTAAGGTATTTCTTTTCCGGAGCTACCGAATGTGAACTGGACAGACAGGGAAGAATACTTTTGCCGGCCAATCTCAGGGAGCATGCCCGGCTGGAGAAGGATGTGGTTGTAATAGGGGTGTCAACCCGGGTGGAAATCTGGAGCAAGGAGCTGTGGGACAGGTACAACAGCGATACCAATATGGGATATGACGCAATAGCGGAGAAGATGGCGGAATTGGGGATATAGCCCCGTGTAAAATCGGATGCGGAGTTGAAGGGGATGGAGTATGAACATACCAGCGTACTGCTTGAAGAAGCAATAGATTATCTGAATATAAGGCCTGACGGGGTATATGTGGATGGAACCCTGGGAGGGGGAGGACATTCCCTGGAGATTGCAAAAAAGCTTGATGACAGCGGGAGACTTATAGCTGTTGACAGAGACCCCGATGCGATTGAGGCCGCCCGGGAACGGCTTGCAGGATATATGGACAGGGTTACTGTCATTCACGGTAATTTCAGGAACCTGTATCATCTGGTCACAGAGGCCGGTTATCCCGGAGCTGATGGTATACTACTGGACCTGGGAGTGTCCTCTCATCAGCTTGACCAGCCGGAGAGGGGTTTCAGTTATATGCACGATGCACCCCTGGATATGCGGATGGATACCACACAATCTCTGACTGCCAGGGAAGTGGTGAACGGCTATTCCAGGGAAGAACTGCACAGGGTAATCAGGGAATACGGAGAAGAACGGTGGGCTTCCCGCATAGCCTCTTTTATTGAGAAGGAAAGGGGTAAAAAGCCCATCGAAACCACCTTCGAGCTTGTGGAAATCATAAAATCAGCCATCCCGGCGGCAGCCAGGCGAAAGGGACCTCATCCGGCCAAAAGGACGTTCCAGGCCATCAGAATAGAGGTCAACAATGAACTGGGTATTCTGAGAGAGACTATCACCGGAGGATTGAAGCTTTTGAACCCGGGCGGGAGATTTTGCATTATTTCCTTTCATTCCCTGGAAGACAGAATGGTTAAGGATATATATAAGGAAATGGAAAATCCGTGTACATGCCCCAGGGAATTTCCCGTGTGTGTATGCGGGAAGGAGCCGGTTGTCAGGGTGATAACCCGGAAACCTGTTCTGCCGGGAGGCAGGGAGATAGAACAAAATCCAAGGTCCAGAAGCGCACGGCTCAGGGTTGCTGAGAGATTATAGACAGGACGGGAGTATGGGGGACGACAGCTACAGGATGAAGCTGAAACTTTCATCTGTATCTGTGGGGGTTTTGCGGGCGGTTGCACCCGAAAGTTCTAAATGGCACAGGGGGTGAATAGATTTGATAGTAGCAGAGAGAAAGATAAGAGAAACATCTTATCGGCAGCAGAATAATGATGTTGTTAAAAGACAGCAGAAAGATAAAAGGCGGAAAAAGAAGCTGAGGACAATTTTAAGGATTGGGGTCATACTGGCCCTGGGCGTTGTCATTACCTCCCGCTTTGCCATTATTTCAGAATATGCATATAGAATGGATAAGCTGGAGAACCAGTTATCCGAACTCAGGAAGGTGAATGAAAGGTTAAATCTTCAGATTGCCCAGGCGCAGGATATAACCTGGATAGAGGATTATGCCAGGAACCAACTGGGGATGGTTTACCCGGACAACAGGGATATCATCTATGTTGCTGTGGACAGGACCGATGAGGAGAAACTGGCACAGGAAAATACTGAAGAAGATTATACTCTTAAAGGGTGGGCTGCTATCCTGGCAGGAAAGATAGGCGGTTTTCTTTCCGGGGATTAAAGCGGTAATAAGGGGGTAGAGGTTTGGCTTCATCGGCTTTGAGATTAAGAAAGCGATTGATATTTTGTCTCTTCGCAGCATTTTTTCTATTTTTTGTACTTATACTGAGGCTGGCATGGATTCAGATTGTCCGGGGGGAAGTATACCAGCAGATGGCGGTTGAGCAGTGGACCAGGGATATTCCTGTACCACCAAAGAGAGGTATAATTTATGATAGAAATGGAAAGAAATTAGCTATAAGTGCCAGTATTGAAACCGTATACGTGAGGCCAGTGGAAATAGAAGACCCGGAAGAAGCATCCTATAAGATCGCAGAAGTGCTGTCCATGGACAGGGATGAAGTTCTGGAAAGGCTTACTGCCAGGAAGGATACCGTGCTTTTGATGAAGAAAGTGGAGAAGGAACTGGTGGATAAGATCAGGGATATAAAAGGGATTCACGTGGTGGATGATAGCAAGAGGTATTATCCCAACCGCAATTTTGCGGCTCATCTGCTGGGTTTCACCGGTATTGACAATCAGGGTCTTGACGGGGTTGAGGCAATGTTTGAAAAATACCTCTTCGGGCTCCCCGGCAGAAATATTGCAGAAACCGATGTGGCGGGAAGACCCATCCCTTTCGGGTCCGATATGTACCAGGCGCCCCAGAACGGATATAATCTGGTGCTTACCATTGATGAAACCATACAGCACTTTGCCGAGAAGGCAGTGGAGGAAGCATTGATAAAAAACCAGGCATTGAAAGCAATAGCCATAGTAATGGACCCTAAAACAGGGGATATTCTTGCTATGGTTACAAAGCCGGATTACGACCCCAACGCTCCTTTTTCCCCTCCGGATGAGGAGACCCAAGCCGAATGGGAAGGCCTATCCCAGGAGGAACTGAGGGATGAGAGACTGAAGATGTGGCGGAATTATGCTGTTTCGGATGTCTATGAACCCGGTTCTACCTTCAAAATGATTACTGCGGCTGCAGGGCTGGAGGAAGGAGTGGTAACCCCTACCAGTACCTTTTACTGCAGCGGGTATATTAAAGTCGAAGATAAGAATTTCAAATGCTGGAGATACTATTCTCCCCACGGGCATGAGACATTTGTTGAAGCTGTACAGAATTCATGCAATCCTGTGTTTATACAGGTAGCCCAGAGACTGGGCAAAGAGAAATTTCTGAAGTATATAAGGGCTTTCGGTTTTGGGGAACCTACAGGAATAGACCTGCCCGGAGAGGGCTACGGATTGGTAATGAACAGTTCCAGCGTGGGACCTCTGGAACTATCAACAATGGGCTTCGGACAGGGTATTGCCGTGACCCCCATACAGCTTATAACGGCAGCCTCCGCCATAGCCAATGACGGTATGCTGATGGAGCCCAGGATTGCCATGGAATTGAGAGATGATGACGGTAATGTGGTACATGAATTTGAGCCTAAAATGCGCCGGCAGGTCATTTCTCCAAAGACTGCCAGGACCATGAAGCAGATACTTGAAACGGTGGTGTCTGAAGGCACCGGAGGGAATGCTTATGTACCGGGGTACAGGGTGGGAGGAAAGACCGGGACCGCCCAGAAGGTGGTTAACGGCAGATATCTGGAAGGGAAATACGTGGCTTCCTTTGTTGCCATGGCACCGGTGGATGACCCCAGGATAACCGTGCTGGTAGTAATAGACGAACCCAATCCTGCCAACTATTACGGGGGACAGATAGCTGCCCCGGTTGTGGGAGAGATTGTCAGAGATACATTGAGATACCTGCAGGTCAAGCCTTCATATACCGAAGAGGAAGCCGAAAGGCTTGTTAAGGCAAAGGTAAAGGTTCCCGACATAAGGAACATGTCTTTGCAGGAAGGACTGAAGCTGTTAAAAAGCAATAATTTGCAATTCCAGGTTATTGGTAATATTATTGAAGGAGAAGAAAACCTCATAGTTGACCAGACACCCAAACCTGATATAATGGTTTCGGAGAACTCAATAGTCCTTATTTATCTTGAAACCTTTGAAGACCAGACAAGAGAAGTTATTGTCCCCAATGTAATAGGAAGCACGGTAAACAGGGCTACCAATATACTCAATTCTTCTGGATTAAAAATCAGGATATCCGGGACCGGCATAGCGGTCAGACAGGAGCCTTTGCCCGGAGCTGTGGTCAGGAGAGACACCATGGTTAAAGTGGAGTTTGAAGAACCGGAGAACCATTGAAAGAGAAGGGGCAACTGAACCAGGGTTGCCCCTGTCATTAAGAGGTGAGGAAAAGATATGAAGATTTCTGATTTATGGGATTTTGTGGAGATTCTTGATGTAAAAGGGGATACAAGCACCTGTGTAACCGGGGTAAGCTATGACTCCAGGCAGATTGAACCCGGTTATATGTTTGTTTGCGTGGAAGGCTTCAACAGGGATGGGCACGACTATATAGATGAAGCCATACAAAAGGGCGCAGTCTCTGTACTTGTGCAGAAAGAAGTGGGAATAAAAGATGAAAGGGTTGTGGTTGTACGGGTTAAAGATACCCGTAAGGCCATGGCCGGTATCGGACATGTGTTTTACAATTTTCCCTCCCACAGGCTAAAAATCATTGGTGTTACCGGGACCAACGGCAAAACCACAACTACATATCTTATTAAATCCATTCTGGAAGAGGCAGGCTATAAAGTGGGATTAATAGGTACAATTGCCAACAGAATAGGGGACAGGATAATGCCCGCTCAGCGGACCACCCCGGAGGCCTTTGACCTGCATCGCATGTTCGCGGAGATGCTGGACCACGGTGTGGATTATGTTGTGATGGAGGTTTCCTCCCATTCCCTTGACCTGGGAAGGGTAGGGTATGTAGACTTTGACATAGGCATTTTTACCAATCTGTCCAGGGACCATCTGGATTTTCACGGTACCCAGGAAAAATACCTGGATGCAAAGGTGAAGTTGTTTAAAAGCACTGACAAAGCCAATATAATTAATGCGGACGATGGCGTGAAGGACCTGATCATCAGCAAAATAAGGCATCTTCCTACCCCTTTCTTTACTTACGGTGTAGGGAACCGGGCGGATTATATGGCTGAGGATATAGAACTCAGCCCGGGATCTGTAAAGTACAATCTGTCCATGAAAGACGGCAGATTTCCTCTGGAGGTAAAGATTCCGGGAATGTTCAGCGTCTACAACAGCCTGGCAGCGGTTTCCGCAATGATGGTTGAGGGAATCCCCCCCGAGGCGATACAGGAAGGGTTGAAGAAGGTTGAAGGGGTAAAGGGCAGGTTCGAGTGCATTGATACCGGCAGGGGATATGCTGTTATAATAGACTATGCCCATACCCCCGACGGCCTGGAGAAGGTTCTTGCCGCAATTAAAGGATTTGCACGGGGAAGAATTATTACCGTCTTCGGTTGCGGTGGAAACAGGGATAAGGAAAAAAGGCCCCTTATGGGTGAAGTGGCCGGCCGGTGGTCGGATTTTGTGGTTATTACTTCGGATAACCCCCGGAAAGAAGAGCCTTACCGGATCATTGACCAGATCCTCCCGGGCGTGGAGAAGACAGGCTGTAGTTACATATGCATTGTTGACAGAAGGGAAGCCATCAAGTATGCCCTGGATATTGCCCAGAAGGACGATATAGTCTTACTGGCAGGAAAAGGACATGAGACTTACCAGGAGTTTGCAGATAGAACGGTTGAGTTTGATGAAAGAAAGGTCGTCAGAGAAATATTAGGGAGGATTTGATTATGCGGAGCATTACTGCAAAGCAGATTGCAGAAGCAGTTGAAGGCAGTATAATACACGGAGCCCCTGAAACCGAAGTAAGGAATATTTCCACCGATACCAGGAGCATGAAACCGGATAGCCTGTTCATACCCCTGCAGGGAGAAAGGTATGACGGGCACCGGTTCATACAGGAGGCGGCTGAAAAAGGGGCGAAGGTAATACTGGCGGACAGGGAGGGGGAATATTTTTTCCCGGGCACTGTGGTCCTGAGGGTTGATAATACCCTTGCCGCATTTCACAGGCTGGCTGCATGGTACAGGGGTTTGTTTGACGTGGATTTCGTGGCTGTCACCGGCAGTACGGGAAAGACAACTACAAAAAACATGATAGCTGCAGTACTGGGAAAGAAGTTTTCTGTTTTGAAAACACCGGGGAATTTTAATAACCAGATAGGTTTACCCCTTACTATAATGAAACTGGAAGAGGGCCACGAGGTATCGGTTGTGGAAATGGGTATGAGCGGTTTCGGTGAAATTGCGGGTCTCGTGGATATTGTCCGTCCCAGGGTATCGGTTATAACAAATATAGGCACGTCCCACATTGAACTGCTGGGCAGCCGCGAGAACATACTGAAAGCCAAGATGGAGATTTTTGACGGTATGGCGGCGAAAGGCCATGGTCTGGTAAATACCGACGACCCGCTGCTCAGGGAAGGGATAAAAACCCTTTGTATTCCAGTAACAACTTTTGGTACCGAGGATTGTGATTACAAAGCTGTTGATATCCAAACCGCCGGGGAAAATGGAATTGCATATACACTGCAGGCTGAAGGGGGACATTACAGGATACAAGTACCGCTGCCCGGCAGACATAATGTTTATAATTCTCTTGCAGCGGTGGCGGTAGGAAGAATCTTCGGAATGAGTTATGAGGAAATAGCAGAAGGCCTTAAAGGCATAAAGGAAGAGAAGATGAGGCTGAACATCTTTACATCACCGGAAGGGGTCAAAGTGATCAATGACACATATAATGCCAGTCCGGATTCAATGAAGGCTGCCCTTGAAGTGTTGAATGAAATCGCGGAAGGCAGAAAAATCGCTGTGCTGGGGGATATGCTGGAAATGGGCGATTATACGGAAGAGGGTCACCGGCTGGTGGGGGCGTATGCGGCTCGCAATCGGGTTGATATACTGGTAACCGTGGGCAATAACAGCGTCCATATTGGTCATGGCGCCCGGGATGAAGGTATGAAACGGGAATGCATCTATCACTTTCAGGACAAAGAAAAGGCGGGCCTGATGCTGGATAGGCTTGTGCAAAAAAATGACACGGTACTTTTCAAGGGATCCAGAGGGATGAAGATGGAAGAACTTGCCGGGAGAATACAAGAGAGGAGCTAAAAAATGCAACAGTACCAGCAGATAGTTTTTCCCGTCATTATTTCTTTTTTAATAGTTATTATTACTTCACCTATAATAATACCTATCCTAGAGAAACTAAAGATGGGACAGAGGGTAAGGAATGACGGTCCCAGAACCCATTTTAAAAAGTCAGGGACACCTACCATGGGCGGCATTATAATGGTCATAGCGATTTTTTTCACGGTTCTGCTGACTGCCCAGTGGGAGACCGAAATGATAGTAATCCTGGGCAGTATTCTGGGATTTGGCCTCATAGGTCTTGTGGATGATTTCATAAAAGTTGTTTTACACCGGTCACTGGGCCTGAAGGCTACTCAAAAGCTGATAGGTCAGTTTGTTCTTGCTGCCATTCTTGCCTTTTACGCCTACAATGCACCCGGTATCGGTTCAGCGGTCCTGGTTCCGTTCACTTCTGCTTTTTTGGATCTGGGAAAGGCATTTATTCCTTTTACGATGTTCTGGGTGGTTGGGCTGGTTAACAGCGTAAATTTTACCGATGGGCTGGATGGCCTGGCAGCGGGGGTCACAATGATAATCATGGCTTTCTTCAGCCTGATTGCCCTGGCTGTGGGGCACAGGGAAGTGGCTATTATATCGGCAGCGGTAACAGGGTCCTGCCTGGGGTTTCTGAGGTTTAATGCGCATCCCGCCCAGATTTTTATGGGGGACACGGGTTCGATGGCCATTGGGGGTGCCGTGGCTGCAGCGGCTTTAATTCTGAGATTGCCCCTGCTCCTCCCGATAATAGGGGGGATCTATGTAATAGAAATCCTGTCGGTTGTTATTCAGGTAATCAGTTTTAAGCTTACAGGGAGAAGGGTTTTTCTTATGAGTCCCCTCCATCACCATTATGAGATGAAGGGATGGGAGGAGACAAAGGTAGTGGTGGTTTTCTGGATAGTGACCATTATTCTGGTTTTAGCAGGGACTCTGGCGATTAGGTAAGGAGGTATCTGATACCAATGGAAGTGAAGGGGAAAAGGGTTCTGGTAATAGGCCTTGCGGTGAGCGGGATACCTACGGTGCAGGTGCTTAACAGTCTCGGAGCGAAGGTGCTTGTTAACGATATGAAGACAGAAGGTCAACTGGAGGAAGCTGTTGCCCGGTTGAACAGCACTGGCGTGGAAATGGCATTGGGGGGACATCCCGTTCAACTGGCAGAATGGCCGGACTTTGCAGTGATAAGTCCCGGGGTCCCCATGGATATACCACTGGTTGAGGGACTCAAGAGAAAAGGTAAAGAAGTTATAAGCGAGATTGAACTGGCATACCGTCTTACCAGGGCTCCAATCGTAGCTATTACCGGGACCAACGGGAAAACCACAACTACCGCCCTTACCGGAAGGATATTTGAAAGGTCGGGGAGAGAGACACACGTTGTCGGTAATATTGGAAAACCCATAATATCAGTGGCATTGACAGTAGAAGAAAAAGACGTGCTTGTGGCTGAGATCAGCAGCTTTCAACTGGAAGGAATGCGGGATTTTAAGCCGGCCATATCCGCCGTACTGAACCTCACCCCTGATCATCTCAACAGGCATAAAACCTTTGAAAAATATATTGAGGCAAAGGCGAGGATTTTTGAAAATCAAGAGGAAGACGATTGCGTTGTATTGAACGGCGATGACAGAGAGACTTTAGGGCTTGCCTCCAAATGCAGGGCAGAGGTACTGTATTTCAGCCGGAGAAGACTGATGGATAAAGGGGCCTTTGTTGAGGGTGATTTCATCATTGTAAAAAGAGGAGATTACAGGGAAAAGGTATGTCCTGTAAGGGCCCTCAAGATACCGGGAGAACATAATGTGGAAAACGCCCTGGCTGCCACTGCCCTGGCATGGGGCATGGGAGTTCCGGCCGGGGTTATAGGTGAGGCTTTGAAGGCCTTTGAGGGAGTGGAGCACAGGCTTGAATATGTTGATACCATAAACGGAGTCAGATATATAAATGATTCCAAGGGTACCAATCCTGATGCTTCAATCAAGGCCATAAAAGCCATGGAGAGACCTGTCATTCTTATTGCCGGCGGCTATGAGAAGGGCAGTGATTTCGATGAACTGGTGGATAATTTCGGCGATAAGGTCAAAGGAGTGGTATTGCTGGGAGAAACCGCCCGGAAGATAAAAAATACCTGTCAAAACAAAGGATACAATAGTATATATATAGTGAAAGATATGGAAGAAGCGGTAAGCACTTCGGCGAAAATTGCGGAGGATGGCGACTGTGTACTGCTGTCCCCGGCCTGTGCGAGCTGGGATATGTATGAAAATTTCGAGGAGAGAGGAAGAATATTCAAAGAAGCAGTGGGTTGCTTGAGGAGGCAATAAGACATGGAAAGAGGTAAAGCCGTGGATTTTACCTTGCTGGCTACAGTTATTCTGCTTGTAGTGATAGGTATTATTATGGTGTTCAGCGCCAGTTCAGCCAGTGCCTATTTCAGGAGGGGAGACAGCTACTATTTCCTGAAGAAGCAGATGATGTGGGCGATCCTGGGGTTTGGAAGCATGTTCATACTTATGAACATTAACTATCACATATATAACAGGCTGGCAAGGGTTATACTTGCGGGAGGAATAGTTTTTCTTCTGACAGTATTCATCCCCGGCCTGGGGGTGACCGTAAACGGTGCCACCAGGTGGATTGGCGTAGGGGATTTTACGATACAGCCCTCAGAACTGGCCAAACTGGCAGTGATCATTTTTGCAGCCAGCAGCCTGAGCAGGAAAAAAGAAAAAGTCAGACAGTTTACAACAGGCGTGTTGCCATATCTGCTGGTGGCAGGACTTGTATTCGGGTTGATAATGCTGGAACCGGACTTCAGTACCGGTGTTGTTATACTTGCCATCGTTATTGTAATGATTTTTGTTGCGGGGGCGAACATTGGGCACCTGATCGGTCTCACGCTACCCGGCGTGATAATGCTTGGACTGCTCATAGCTGGGAAAGAATACCGCTTGAAGAGGTGGACTTCATTCCTTCACCCTTTTGAAGATCCCCAGGGAAGCGGTTATCAGATAATTCAGTCCCTGTATGCCCTGGGGTCGGGCGGGCTTTTTGGCCTGGGTCTGGGGAGAAGCAGGCAAAAGTTCTTTTATATACCCCTGCCGCAGAATGATTTCATCTTTTCAATCATAGGGGAAGAGCTGGGTTTTATCGGGACATTTACAATAATTCTGCTTTTCATACTGCTTATATGGCGGGGAATACGTATTGCCATCCATGCCCCCGACCTGTTTGGGAGTTTGCTTGCAACAGGGCTGATAGCCATGATAGCAATACAGGTAATAATGAATGTGGCAGTTGTTACTTCATCCATGCCTGTAACCGGCATACCTCTGCCTTTCATAAGCTGCGGCGGCTCATCCCTGTTGTTTTCACTGGCAGGTATAGGTATTATCCTGAACATATCCAGACATACATCCCTGAACTGGAGTTGATAAAATGAAAGTAATCATCAGCGGCGGAGGAACAGGGGGACATATTTATCCTGCCATATCCATAGCCAAAACCATACTTGACCGGGAGAGAAACGCAGAAATCCTCTATGTGGGTACGGGAAAAGGACTGGAAAGCTATCTGGTACCCAGAGAAGGTCTTAAATTCGCCTCAATAAGGGTTAAGGGTTTCCGGCGAAAGCTGTCCCTGGACACGGTGAAGACAGTGATTGAACTGTGCAGGGGAATGATGGATGCGGATAAAATAGTCAGACAATTCAAGCCGGACATTGTAATCGGCACCGGAGGATATGTGGCGGGACCGGTTCTGATGACAGCTGCCTTAAGGGGAATTCCCACCCTTATTCACGAACAGAATGTACTGCCCGGAATAACCAACAGGATGCTGGCCCGCTTTGTGGATAAGGTGGCGGTTAGTTTCAGTGAAGCCCTGAAGTATATTCATGACGACAGAAAAGCAGTTGTGACCGGTAATCCTGTGCGGAAAGAGATATTAGAAAAAGACCGGGAAACTTCGACCAGGGTACTGGGGTTTGACGGGAAAAAACCTCTGGTGGTTGTATTCGGAGGCAGCAAAGGTTCTGCCAGGATAAACAGGGCAATGGCTAATGTGATATCTCGTTTGTATCTGACAAAGAAGTTTCAGTTGCTTCACGTGACAGGCAGTGACCATTACCATACATTTATGAACCAACTGAAGGACAGGGGAATAGATTTAAGACAAGACGCAGAGATTAAGATTATGGAGTATCTGCATAAAATGCCTGAGGCCCTGGCAGCAGCAGACCTGATTGTTACCAGTGCCGGCGCCATCACCCTTTCAGAGATTACTGCCGTGGGAGTGCCGGCGATTTTGATACCGAAATCCTATGCAACAGATAACCACCAGGAATACAATGCAAGGGCCCTGGAGAAAAAAGGGGCAGCAGTGGTAATACTGGAAAGGGAACTGGAAGGGAACAGCCTTTACAGCCGGATAGACAAACTGGTCGGAGATGAAAAGATGTTGACGACGATGAGGAAGGCCAGCCGGCAGATGGGAACGGCGGATGCGGCCGACAGGATATATGAAATGATTGAACAACTGGTACAAAAGTAACATTCCACCGGAATTTGCATAGAATGAATGTATATTGTGTTTTATACATAAGCATAATTCTATGCAGAGATCCCGGAGGTGGAATTGGTATATGAGTATTTACAGGGTTGTTGGGGGAAACAAACTGGAAGGGGAATTGAAAGTAGAAGGTTCCAAAAACGCTGTTCTCCCGATACTGGCCGCAACCGTTCTTAATGAAGGGATAAGCATAATTGAAAATGTTCCTGCATTAAAAGATGTTGCAACAATGCTTCAAATTCTGAAAGAATTGGGCTGCAGCGTTGAATACCGGGATAATACGGTGCAGGTTGATGCAACCTGTATTTCTTCCAGTGAAATTCCCGAAACGCTGGTACGGCAGATGAGGTCATCAATAGTACTGCTGGGCTCACTTCTGGGCAGAACCGGAAAAGTGATATCAACTTATCCCGGGGGCTGTGCCATCGGGGTGCGTCCTATTGACCTTCACTTAAAAGGACTGAAAATGCTGGGGGCAAATATTGAGCTGATGGGGCATATAGTATGTGAAAGCAGCGAACTGAAAGGTGCCGAAATACAGCTTGACTATCCCAGTGTCGGGGCCACCGAAAACATTATGCTGGCAGCAGTTAAGGCCAGGGGGACGACCATTATACGGAATGCCGCCCGGGAGCCGGAAATCGGCGATTTGCAGGAATTCCTCAATTCAATGGGAGCAAAGGTGTGGGGTGCCGGCGGTCAAATTATCAGGATTGAAGGTGTGGATAAACTTCATAATACCAGCCACAGGGTAATACCCGACAGGATTATTGCGGGCACCTATATGGCGGCTGCTGCAGCTACAGGCGGCAGACTTAAACTTAACGATATAATCATTGATCATTTGCATCCTGTAGTGGACAAATTGAAGGAAGCGGGATGTGTTTTCGAAATCCGGGGAGATACCCTGAAGATGACTGCTCCCAAAAGACTGATGGCTGTAGATACGGTTAGAACCCTGCCTTATCCCGGTTTTCCCACTGACATGCAGGCTCAGTTTATGGCACTGATGTGCTGTGCAAGGGGAACCAGCATTTTTATCGAAAATATCTTTGAGAACAGATACAGGCATGTGGACCAGCTTGTAAAAATGGGTGCGGATATAAAGGTGGACGGGAGAACTGCAGTCATAAGAGGAGTAAAGGAACTGAGAGGGACTTTGGTGAATGCAGAGGATTTAAGGGGAGGTGCTTCCCTGGTAATAGCAGGACTGGCCGCTAAAGGCACTACTCTGGTGGAAGGTGTAGAGCATATAGACAGGGGATACCAGGATTTCGGTTCGCAGCTTAACAGACTGGGAGCTGATATTCAAAAACTATAGCGGGGTGATCACATGGGTAGAGGTTACGGCAGACGCAGGAAGAAAGGCATTGTTTTCTTGCTTATGTTACTCAGCATCGCTTTGTTTTCGCTTATTATGGCCGGGACAGGCTGTTTTGACATTAAGGAAATCGTTGTTGAAGGTAATACTTTTGTAGACCGGGACAGGATTATTGATATTTCCGGATTGAACGTGGGAACCAATATATTTACAGTGAGGACAGGCGAACTGGAGAAAGACCTCGAAGCATACCCATATATATTACAGGCCCAAATGGAAAGGGATTTGCCCGGAAAGGTTATAATACACGTTAAGGAAAGGGACCTGGCAGGGTATATTCCTTTTATGGGAAGCTATCTGCTCCTGGATACCGAAGGAAGAGTGGTCAGCGCAACAAATGACATGCCTGTTAAGGTCATACCGGTTTTCGAGGGAATAGTAGTCAATGATTTTAAGGTGGAAGAAGTTTTGCACATTGAAAACCCTGAGATTTTTGATAAAATGGTATATATTTCGGATAGTGTTGTTAAACATTTATCAGATTACGCACCTATTGAAGTGAATGTCCAGGACCTTGAAGACATTACCCTTGATTTGGACAACCGGTTTCTGCTCAAGATAGGAAATCTTGACAATTTGGGCTATAAGCTTGAGTATGGGGATACCATCCTGAAAGACCTGTTCAATAAGGGGATTTCGGGGGAACTGGATCTGAACAACGGGGAAAAGGCTTTTTTCAGGCCCTGGTAATTTAGGGAGGATATTGGATGAAATCTTTTAAGAACCAGCTTGTAATCGGGATAGTGTTTCTTGTGCTGGGACTAATGCTCACACTGCAGTTCAAAAACATTCAGAATTATGGGGGTATATTGTCGGTACAGAGAGCCCAGGAACTGGCCAGTGAACTCAAAGATGCCAAAAACCAGAGGGAAGCGCTGCAACAGCAGGTACGGGAATATGAGAACAGGCTCCGGCAGTATGAGGAATCGGCAGCCAGGGTAAGCAGCGTGGCCGAAGACATGAAAAAGGACCTGGAAAAGGCAAGGCTGCTAGCCGGATTAACCGATGTGGAAGGACCGGGAATTGTGGTTACCCTGTCGGAAGCCCAGCCCAATCAGGAGTTTAATGTATTCTATATACATTACGACAAGCTTTTAAGGGTATTGAACGAGCTCAATGCCGCCGGCGTTGAAGCTGTTTCCATTAATGAGCAGAGGGTTGTGGCAACCACCGAAATCAGACTGGCAGGTTCCCATATCAATATTAACTATCAGAGATTTGCTCCCCCTTTTGTATTTAAGGCCATTGGAAATCCTGAAACCCTGGAATCCGCTTTGAGATTAAAGGGAGGAATTGTCGAGGAACTTGAATATTACGGTATCCTGGTCAATATTAAGAAGGAACAGAACATATTAATCCCCAGGTACAGCAAAGTGCTTGAGTTCAAATACGCCAAACCTGCAAACAAATAGGGGGATTGGCAATGAACAAAATTTTTGGTAAATTTTTTATATTGATTGCTGCGTTTGCACTGGGGTTTACCTTTACCGTTCAGGTCAAGAATGATATTCTGGGGATTGAGTTTATTACCCCTCAGACTGTTATCCAGCTGGAGAACGAACTGCACAACTATAACATGGAAATCGAGAGCACGGTCAGGCATTTGAGAACCCTTCGGGACAAACTTGCCGAATATCGCGAGGCCATGAACAAGCAGGGAAATGTTAATGAAATAATGGAAAAGCAGCTTCTGAATACCAGAGCGCTGGCCGGCCTGGTGGACCTTGAGGGGCCGGGCATAGAAATAGTATTGAACGACAGCAAGCTGGAACCGGTACATGGTAATGACCCCAACCTCCTTCTGGTGCATGATGAAGACCTTCTGACGGTAGTATCCGAATTGAAAGCAGCGGGAGCAGAGGCCGTTTCCATCAATGACCAGAGAATATTGTTCAATTCCGAGATAAGGTGCGGAGGACCCACCATTATTGTCAACAGCGTGCGATTTGCGCCTCCCTATGTTATCAGAGCCATAGGCGACCCGGCTGTGTTGTTCGGCTATTTAAAAGGACCGGAAAGGGGTTATCTGGATATTTTGGAATACTACGGGCTGCAGGTTGATATCCAAAAAAAAGACCGGATCATAATACCCGCATTCAAAGATGAAATCCATTTGAAGTATGTCAAAACTTATAAAGAAGGTGAATAAATGTTACTGCCTTTATTGGGACTTTTACTGGGAGTGGTGCTGGGTATTTTCTTCCCCTATAGTATCCCTCTTGCCTATTCGGCTTATTTGTCGGTTGCCATACTGGCAGCCCTTGACTCGGTATTCGGAGGTATCAAGGCTTTTCTGGAAGATACCTTTGACAGCGATGTTTTTATTACGGGTTTTTTCGGGAACGCCATTCTTGCCGCATTACTGGCATACATCGGAGACAGGCTCGGGGTTCCTATATACCTGGCGGCTGTTGTAGCGTTCGGTACCAGGCTGTTCAGAAACTTTGCCATCATAAGAAGACATTTTTTAAGCAGGCAAAAGGGAGAGCACAAATAATTTTTATAAAATAAAGGAAAAAGCGCACCAGCGTTGAAATGTATTATAACGGTTTATTAGTGCCCGGACGGAGGAGGGGCGGAAATATTTATGGGTAATCTGGTTGCAGGAATGGATATAGGAACTTCAAAAGTTAGTGTTGTACTCGGGAAAATGGGCGTTAACGGTCTGCAAGTTCTGGGGGTCGGTATAAGCCCCAATAATGGGATGAAAAAAGGGGTCATTGTTGATATTGACAGTACCGCCAGGGCGATAGAACAGGCTGTAGAGCAACTGCAGAATATGACAAATATAGATATTGAATCGGTATACATAAACATATCCGGCAGCCATGCCAGTTTGTTCAAAAACAGAGGTGTTATTGCGGTTACACGGGAGGACAGGGAGATCACCCGGGATGACGTCAGAAGAGTTATTCAGTCGGCGAAGGTTTTTGCATTACCTCCGGATAAAGAGATAATAGATGTTATACCGCGCCAGTTCATTGTCGACGGGTATGACGAAATAAGGGACCCTGTCGGTATGTTCGGTACCCGCCTTGAAGCGGACGCCTTCATAATAGCATGCAACAGTACCACCCTGCAGAATCTGGTCAGGAGTGTGACCAGGACAGGTCTTGGCATCGATGGAATTGTCCTGGAGCCTTTTGCTGCCGGAGAAGTACTGTTGACTCCTGACGAGAAAGAACTGGGCGTTGCCATCATTGATGTAGGAGCCGGGAAGACCGAGTTTTCCATATTTGAGAACGGTATTCTGAAGGTTTCGGAATCAATTCCTGTGGGGGGAGACAATATAACCAATGACCTGGCCGTAGGTCTTCGTATATCATTCAACGAAGCGGAGAAATTGAAAAAACAGTACGGTTATGCGCTGGCTTCAATGGTTGATGAGCATTTAAACATCCAGGTCAATAGTATAGGGGAAGAAGCCCCCCGGGATATATCGGTGGAGGAATATACCGATATAATTGAGGCAAGGGTATATGAGATTTTTTTTCTTGTCAACAGAGAATTAATGAAGAAGGGAATTAAGTCCGGCCTTTCAGCAGGGGTGGTAGTTACCGGCGGTGGAGCAAGCTATCTTAAAGGGTGCCGTGAGATTGCCCAGCAGGTTTTGAACCTGCCCGTCAGAACAGGCGTTCCCGAAAATGTGGGAATAACTTCATTGGCATACTCCTCCGCCTTTGGTATAATAAAATATGTTGCGGGAAGAAAATTTTACTATAACGAGGATGATGAGGCAGCGGGCAAGAAACTGGGGTTGTTTGGCAGGCAAAAAGGAAGACAGAGACAGAAGGGGCAAATGATTGACAAGATAAAGGACTTCCTGGATGAATACTTTTGAATCAGGGTTTTCAAAAAAGGGGGGCATATAGATGCTGGAATTTGATGTGGAAAGTGAACAATTTGCAGTTATAAAAGTTGTAGGCGTCGGAGGCGGAGGAAGCAACGCCGTGAACAGGATGATTCAGGCCGGGCTTAAAGGAGTGGAATTTGTTGCAATAAATACCGATAAGCAAGCCCTCCTGTTGTCGGATGCCGCCCATAAAATACAAATAGGTGAGAAACTCACCAAAGGCCTTGGTGCCGGGGCCAATCCCGAAATAGGCAAGAGTGCTGCGGAGGAGAGCCGGGAAACCATATATAACGCCATAAAAGGTGCGGATATGTTATTTATAACCGCCGGTATGGGAGGCGGTACCGGAACCGGTGCAGCCCCTATCGTGGCGGAGATTGCCAAAGAACTTGAAATTTTGACTGTGGGAGTTGTTACAAAGCCTTTCACCTTTGAAGGCAGGAAAAGGGTCTTGCATGCGGAAGAGGGGATAAAGGAACTGAAAGGCAAGGTGGATACCCTGGTTATTATACCCAATGACAGACTCCTTGAGGTGTCGGAGAAAAAGACTTCCATTGTGGAAGCCTTCCGGATGGCCGATGATGTTTTAAGACAAGGGGTCCAGGGTATTTCGGATCTGATCGCCGTTCCCGGGCTGGTCAACCTGGATTTTGCCGATGTGCGTACAATTATGATGAATACAGGCATGGCCCACATGGGAATAGGCAGGTCCAACGGTGAGAACAGGGCTACTGAAGCCGCCAAGCTGGGGATTCACAGTCCTCTGCTGGAGACGTCAATAGAAGGGGCCAAAGGGGTGCTCTTGAATATAACCGGGGGACCCGACCTCGGACTGTTTGAGGTTAACGAAGCCGCGGAACTGGTTGCCCAGTCGGCCGATCCTGATGCCAATATAATATTTGGTGCTGTTATTGATGAGAACCTGAAAGACGAAATAAGGATCACGGTTATTGCAACCGGATTTGAAAACAACAAACCGAGGAAATCCAGAGAGATTGTTACCTCCAAGAAAGACAGCATGCTTGGGGATTATGATGAGATAGACCTGGATATTCCCACTTTCCTGCGGAAGAATAAAGGTTTGAAGTAAACTTGCGATACAAAAAGAACGCAAATTTCTGGAGAAATTTGCGTTCTTTTTGTGTTCGTTTGAACAGATGCAATATCATGGATTTCTATCAGTGATAAACCGGAGACAAAGGGAAAAAACTGGCATCATAAAGGACGAAAGATGATACAGTTTGGGATAAAATGAGGACCTTGAAAAAATATTTGTTTCTTTCCGGACCCAGGGAACGACAAAATTTTATGTTGTTATAGGATATAATAGTCATACCGTTAAAAAAACATGAATAGTAATTAAAGGATGGAGTATGTTTTTCCCGGGGGTCTGTATGGATATATATGTGGATGTTCTCCTTTTTGAGAACATAACGATGAATTACCTCATTATCTGGCTCACATCAAAGACTATTAAGGCGGAGGCCAGGAAAAGCAAGATGGTTGCTGCTTCTGTGGTAGGAGCGTTCTATGCACTGTTCCTTTTCATTCCGGGATATAAGGTTCTGTATTCCATGGTAATGAAAGTGCTGCTGTCCTTTCTAATGATGGTTATAGCCTTTACTCCTTCCAGGGTCAGGGAATTTGTAAAGCAGTTATCCGTTTTCTATCTGATTTCTTTTGTGCTGGGAGGAGCAGTGTTCGGTCTTTTTTATTTCACCAATAATGGACTTCCCCTGACCAACGGGATATTTTTTATCAGGGGGGTTTCACCCCTGATTTTGTTGGGGGCAGGAGTGCTTACACTGATTTTTGTACGGCTGTGTGTTATTCCCCTGTATAACCTGCTGGACAAGAAAGCATTACAGATAGATTTTTCAATCTATTTTGAAGGTTCGAAAATAAACCTGACGGGGCTGGTGGATACAGGTAATACCCTTTATGACCCCATAACCAACTATCCGGTCATAGTGGTTCAGTATTCTGCGATCAGGGATATTATTCCGGGAAACATTAAAAATCTGTTTGAGAACGGTTGCGAGATTAACCTGGAGGATATATACGAAAGGGTCAAAGAAGCGGGCTGGATATCAAGGCTCCGATTAATCCCCTATAGTTCGCTGGGCAGGGACAAAGGGATGATGCTGGGGTTTAAAGCGGATAAGGTGGTTATAAAGGACAGGGGTTTCAAAGAGGTGATAATTGCTGTATATGCAAAATCCCTGTCCAAGAACCAAGAATATGAAGCCCTGCTGAACCCTGATTTATTAAGATGAAGGAGGAGAATAGCGGTGATAACTTTTGAAAAGAGATTTAAGCTGATGGTTCAGATATATATATTGAAGATCATGCAGTTTTTACGGTTTTCCCTGGAAGACGGTATATTCTATATAGGGGGAAGTGAGGTGCTGCCTCCTCCGCTGACCGATGATGAAGAGAATTATCTTGTCGCAAAGTTAAAGAATAATGAAAAATCGGTTCAGACCATACTGATAGAAAGGAATCTGCGGCTGGTGGTTTACATAGCCCGAAAATTTGAGAATTCAGGCATATGTATTGAGGATTTGATTTCAATAGGTACAATTGGCCTTATAAAAGCTGTAAATACTTTTGATCCGGATAAGCAGATAAAGCTGGCCACTTATGCATCCCGGTGTATTGAAAACGAGATACTGATGTTTATTAGAAGGAACAGCAAACTGAAATCAGAGATTTCACTGGATGAACCGCTGAATATTGACTGGGACGGTAATGAACTCTTGCTTTCGGATATCCTGGGTACAGAAAACGACATAATTTTCAAGTGTCTTGAAAAAGAAGTGGATAGGGAGTTGCTGGGCCTGGCAATGAGAAAACTCAGCGACAGGGAGAAAAAAATCATGCGGCTGCGTTTCGGACTGGACGGCGGGGAGGAAAAGACCCAGAAGGAGGTGGCCGACCTTTTGGGAATATCTCAGTCTTACATCTCCCGCCTGGAAAAAAGAATCATCAAGAGACTGAAAAAAGAGATTAACAGAATGGTTTAACCGGGAAAACTGCCCTGATTATGGCAGTTTTTTTTATGTATAAAAGACATTCTGGGTGGAATAATCAAAATGTTATAGCGACTTTACCGTTTGAGAGAGGGATGAATGGATGCATATCAAGAAGGTGGAAATATGCGGCGTCAACACTTCAAAATTGCCTGTGCTCACCAATAAAGAAATGAAAGAACTATTCAAGCGGATGCATGAGGGGGACATTAGTGCCCGAGAGACGTTTATCAAAGGAAATTTGCGCCTGGTGCTCAGTGTCATACAGAGATTCAACAACCGGGGGGAACACCTGGATGATCTGTTTCAGGTGGGGTGCGTGGGGTTGATAAAAGCAATAGATAATTTCGACCTGAGTCAGAATGTCAAATTCTCCACATATGCGGTTCCAATGATTATCGGAGAAATCAGGCGATATTTAAGGGATAACAATTCCATAAGGGTGAGCCGGTCTCTCAGAGATATTGCATATAAAGCCTTGCAGGTCAGGGATCAGTTGATAAACAAAAACTCCAAGGAACCGACCGTGTCCGAAATATCCAAGGAGCTAGGGCTCCCCCGGGAGGAAGTTGTTTTTGCCCTTGATGCCATCCAGGACCCTGTATCCCTCTTTGAACCCATATACCACGACAGCGGAGATGCCATATATGTAATGGACCAGGTGAAAGATGAAAAAAATGCTGATGAAGTATGGCTTGAGGGAATTGCTCTGAGAGAAGCCATGAGGAAGCTGAACGACAGGGAGAAACTCATACTCAATCTCAGATTCTTCGAAGGCAGAACACAAATGGAAGTAGCTGAAGAAATCGGCATCTCACAGGCTCAGGTTTCGAGACTGGAAAAATCTGCAATAAGGCACATGAAAAAGTATATGTGAACAGCCCGCATCATGCAGGCTGTTTTTTATGCCAGGCAGCATATTAAATACATGTCCCACATAATATATAATGATAAAGGAATGAGGTGGTGTGGGGATGTTTAGGACTTCTGAACTGGCACAGAAAGATGTAATCACCATTAAGGAGGGTAGAAATCTGGGCCCCATTTCGGATATAGAAATAAACCTGGAAGAGGGCAGGGTGGATGCACTGGTAATACCGGGGCGAAGCAGGTTGTTGGGATTTTTCAGCAGAGAAAACGATTACATAGTATCCTGGAAAGATATAGTCAAGATTGGCGTAGACGTTATACTGGTGGAGTTTAGAGATGCTATAGAACCCGATACAGGCAAGGAAAGCGACTTATGAACTGGCAAAACCGGTAATTTTGTATTATAATCTTAACAACAAAATGTGCAGGGTTTCAGGGGGTATGAATCATGAAATGTCCTTTTTGTGGATATTTTGAGACCAAAGTGGTGGATTCAAGGCCGGTTGATGACGATACCACCATCCGTCGCAGGAGGGAATGCAATCAATGCACCAGAAGGTTTACAACCTATGAAAAGATTGAAGGCATACCCCTTATGGTTGTTAAAAAGGACGGCAGACGGGAGACTTTTAACAGGAACAAAATACTGAATGGACTTAGAAAGGCTACAGAAAAAAGACCGGTATCCATGGACAGCCTGGAGAAAATTGCGGACGAAGTGGAAAAAGAGCTTTACAGTCTTATGGAGAAAGAAATCACTACCGGGTTTATAGGAGAAAAGGTTATGGAAATGCTTAAAGACCTTGACCAGGTGGCATATGTCCGGTTTGCCTCGGTTTACAGGCAATTTAAGGATGTCAATACTTTTATGGAGGAACTGAACAAACTGCTTGAAAAAAATAAATGATTACGGAGGATTTGACATGGGATTCAGCAGGCACGACAGAGGTGACCTTGTATATTTCACCATACCTGCCTTTGAAAATACGGGTCTGGTTAAAAGCTGTTTTTCCACCAGATGCGGAGGCGTGAGCAACGGCATCGTAAAAGGTCTTAACCTGGGGTTCTCCAGACCGGACAGCAGGAGCAATGTTATTGAAAATTTCAGTATTTTATGCAATGCTATAGGTATAAAGATTGAAAACCTGGTGTCTTCCCACCAGGTTCACGGCAAGAACATCAGGAGGGTTACGAAAGAGGACAGGGGAAAAGGGATACTAAGGTCCTCTGACATCAAAGATACTGACGGTCTTATAACCGACCATAAAGATGTTGCTCTGACTACCTTTTATGGCGACTGTGTACCTCTCTTTTTCCTGGATACTCAAAAAGAATGTATAGGATTAAGCCATTCGGGATGGAAAGGAACGGTGTCCGGCATTGGACGGGAGACCCTGATGGAGATGACCGGATATTACGGGACTGAACCGGGAGATGTTATCGCCGCCATAGGACCTTCAATCTGCAGGGACTGTTATGAAGTGGACAGGCCGGTAATTGAAAAATTCAAAGGCGCATTTCCTTACTGGCGGGACCTTGTGGTACCCCGGGGAAAGGGAAAATATCTCCTGGACCTGCAGCAGGCCAACAGGAGACTTTTGCTTGATGCAGGTATTCCGGAAAAGAATATTACTGACAGTGGATTATGTACCAGGTGTAATGAGAACCTTTTTTATTCCTACAGGAGGGAAGGGAGTAATGTGGGGAGCCTGGCGGCAATACTGCAGTTGATATAACTTACCTGTGAGGAGGAATAAGCTTGGGCAAAGAACTGATAGTTGTTATAGACGATGAAGAGCATATTCTTGAACTGCTGAAGTACAATCTGGAGAAGGAAGGATACAGGGTAACTGTGTGCGAAACCGGAGAGGAAGGGCTTAAACTGATAGAAAAGGAAAAACCGGATTTACTTGTACTTGACCTGATGCTGCCGGGGATGGACGGGCTGGATATATGCAAAAAGATAAGAAAGATGGATTTGACTGCCAATATCCCCATTATAATGCTGACTGCCAAAGGGGAGGAGATTGACAAGGTGGTGGGTCTGGAAACGGGGGCGGATGACTATCTTACCAAGCCTTTTGGTGTCCGGGAACTGATAGCAAGGGTCAGGGCCCTTTTAAGGAGAACTGCCAGGGAACCGCAGCCACCTGAAGTGATAAACATTGGGGACCTTTCGATAGACCTTTCCGCATATAAGGTTTATGTCAAAGGGGAGGAAATTGAACTCACCAGTAAAGAATACGAGCTGTTGAAGGTGCTGGCATGCAACCAGGGTAAAACTCTTACCAGGGATTATCTGCTGAATAAGGTCTGGGGGTATGACTATTACGGTGAAACCCGCACCGTTGATGTTCATATAAGACACCTCAGGAAAAAAATTGAAAAAAACGACAGCTATCCCAGATACATTAAAACTATGAGAGGCATTGGTTACAGTCTTGATTATAAAGGTGATGACAATGCTTAAAAAACTAATGGGGGCTTTTACAGCCCTTATTTTAATAGGGGTCCTGATTACAGGATTTCTGTCCATGGAGATAGCCAAAAACTATTATTACAACAGTGTTGAGGAGAAACTGGTGTCGGATGCAAGAATGCTGAAGATGGAGCTGATAAAGGCTGCAAGCAGTGGTGGGCAACCGGATTATGAAGGCATATGTGACCGGTATGGCGGCATAGTCGGAGAAAGAATAACCATAATACGCATTGACGGGAAGGTGCTGGGAGACTCTGAACTGGATGCCGGAGACATGGAAAACCACATAGACAGGCCGGAGATACAGCAGGCCCTTGCAACAGGTCTGGGTAAAAGTACAAGAAAGAGCGACAGCCTGAACACCGAGTTGCTGTATATTGCCATGCCTTACACTGACGGGAAACACACTGCAGGAATAATAAGGGTGTCCCTGCCTCTGGGCAAGATAAGCGATATACAGAAAAAAATCTGGGGCTATATCATTCTGGCCATATTTGCGGGTATTGCGGTGGCCGTTGTACTGGGATACAGATACCTGTACGGTCTCACAAGGCCTATCAAGGAAATAACCGAGGCCGCTGTTACCATTGCCGGAGGCAGATTTGACAGAAGGGTACATGTATGGACTGACGATGAAATCGGGCGTTTGGGGAATACATTCAACTTTATGGCAGATAAGCTGAACAATATGATTGAAGAGTTGAGAGATGACAAATCAAAGATAGAGGCTATCCTTACCAGCTCCATGAATGGAGTGATTGCAGTGGACAACAATGGAAAAGTGATGATAACCAATCCTGTGGCCGAGAGACTGCTGGACATACAGGAGAAAAACGTGGTGGGCAGAGACCTGTTTGAACTGGCAAGAAACAAGGAAGCGGCCCGGGCATTAAAAGATATTCTGACTTCCGGGAAGGATGGTCCTGTTGAACTCAGCTTAACCTGGCCTGATGAAATAATTATAAGAATATTCTCGTCTCCTATTATGCTGAAGGGTAGGCACGGCAGGGTAATAGGCACCCTGATGATCATACAGGACATCACGGATATCAGGAAACTGGAGAAAATAAGGTCGGATTTTGTGGCAAATGTGACCCACGAACTGAGAACTCCCCTTACATCTATAAGGGGGTTTATTGAAACCTTGAAGGAAGGAGCAATAGAGGACCCTGAAAGGCGCAGGAGGTTTATGGAGATTATTGAAATAGAAGCCGAAAGGCTTGAACGGTTAATCGAAGATATACTGCTGCTTTCGGAAATTGAAAACAGGACGTTCCCGCTGCCTGTAGACAGAATAGACGTTGAAGAAATCATAACAGAAGATATACTGGGTATGCTGGGCAGAAAAGCGGAAGAAAAGAGTATTACATTAAAAACATACTTTGAGGATGGATTGCCCTATTTGCTTATGAATACCGACAGGTTCAAACAGATGATGATAAACCTTGTAGACAATGCCATAAAGTATACCCCCAGGGGGGGCAGAGTTCTGGTGTCCGCATACAAAAACGATGGACTGATGGTGATCAGGGTGAAAGATACCGGCATAGGCATACCGGAAGAACACCATAAAAGGCTGTTCGAGAGGTTCTACAGGGTGGACAGGGGTCGTTCTCGGAAACTGGGAGGAACCGGTCTGGGTCTTGCAATAGTAAAACACATAGTCCTCTCGGTGGACGGTAGCATTAAAGTAAGCAGTCAGCCGGGGGTAGGAACAGAGTTCAAAATAGAAATACCGTTAAAAAGAGGAGAGTGAGCTCTCCTTTTTTATTTACATACTCTTAACCTTCTTTTCATTTTATCTTAACATATACAGGATAAATTTATATTTGAAGTTAAAATGATTTAAAGGAGGAGTAATACGGTGAAAAAGCTTATAACCACTGGTTTGCTCGTATTGGTATTCGCCCTTGTACTTGCGGGATGTCAGAAAGCAAACGAAAATACCGGAGGAGAGCAGGAAGTTCTTTCGGGCAGCATAACATTGGCAGGGTCAACTTCAGTACAACCCCTTGCCGAGGAACTGGCAGAAGCTTTTATGGCAAAATATCCGGAAGTCAGGATTGACGTACAGGGTGGAGGTTCATCGGTTGGAGTGCAGTCGGCCTATGAGGGTGTGGCGGATATAGGAAACGCTTCAAGAAATTTAAAAGAAAGCGAGCAGCCTTATGGACTCCATGAACATGTAATTGCTAAAGACGGTATTGCAGTGGTGGTTAACCCTGATAATGGCGTAAGTGATGTGACAATGGAACAGGTTAAAAAAGTATTTGCAGGCGAAATTACCAACTGGAAACAATTGGGCGGAAATGATGCCAAGATAACCGTAGTAAACAGGGAAGAAGGATCTGGAACAAGAGGGGCTTTTGAGGAATTAGTCATGGGGAAAAATGCAGAATTTACCGCTGATGCTATTATTCAACCTTCAAACGGAGCAGTAAGACAGACTGTATCGACAGATCCCAATGCAATAGGCTTCATCTCCATGGGTATGTTGGATAGTTCGGTTAAAGGTCTGAAAATAGCAGGTGTTGCTCCTACTCCGGAAAATGTATTGAATGGCAGTTATTCTGTATCAAGGCCTTTCTTAATGCTTACAAAAGAAGAGCCCCAAGGTGTTGTTAAGTCCTTCCTGGATTTCATCTTCAGTGAAGAGGGTCAGGGTATTGTAGCAGAGGACTATATACCGGTAAAATAATTGCATATAAAATGCCTAACAAAGCTGCGCAAGCAGCTTTGTTAGTTTGCCTGAATTGGTTGAAAAAAAGCAAGTCAGCCATTGAGAATGAAGAGGGTATTTTGGCAAAGGTGTATACCTTTCCCCTGAAAATTTAACACAAAATTAACAAACCGTTAACCGTAAATTAATGGAAGAAGTATAAAGTAAAATCAATGAGATTGCTGGGGGAGATGTAATATGAAATGTAGCGAAAGATTCATAGAATATGTCTTATTTTTTTGTGCCTTTGCGGCAGTTTTGGCGGTCATGGCAATTATTTTCTTTATTTTCAGGGAAGGGCTCCCGATTATGATTAAAGAAGGATTTTCCAGTTTTGTGACCGGTACTGAATGGTCTCCTCTGTCAGGGAAGTATGGCATATTGAGTATGATAGCAGGTTCCATTCAGATAACTCTGGGAGCAATAGTAATCGGAGTTCCCATCGGTCTGGCCAGTGCGGTATACCTGGCAGAGATAGCCGACAAGCAGATTACCAGAGTGGTAAGACCGGGAATAGAGCTGCTTGCGGGAATACCTTCGGTTGTTTACGGTTTCTTCGGATTATCGGTGCTGGTACCTTTTATTCGAAATAATTTTTCAGGAAACGGATTCAGTGTGATGGCAGGGTCAATTATTCTGGCTATAATGATTTTGCCTACCATAATAAACATTTCAGAAACTTCCATCCGCAGTGTGCCTGAGGAATATAAGTCAGGCTCTCTTGCCCTGGGGGCTTCCCATTGGCAAACCATATACCGTGTAATTTTACCTGCTGCAAAGTCCGGTATTCTCGCTTCGGTAATTCTGGGTATGGGCAGGGCAATAGGCGAAACAATGGCGGTTATCATGGTAACCGGAAATGTTCCCAAAATTGCAAAAAGTATATTTGACCCTGTAAGAACCCTGACTGGCAATATAGCAATAGAAATGGGATATGCGGCCGGAGATCACAGACTGGCGTTATTTGCTACAGGGGTCGTTCTATTTATGATCATCATGTTATTGAATTCAATTGCTACCATTTTTGCCAGAAAGGTTGGTGATATGAAATAGTGAACAGGAAAATTAGTCAGCAAATAGCATTTGCTGTTTTAAGGGCGGCAGCCCTTGCAACGGTGGTAATTCTGGCAATAATCATATTCTATATTCTGATTAATGGGATAAGGCACATAAATATTGAATTCTTAACAGAGAGGTCTCTGGATATGGGCAGAAAGGGAGGAATATTTCCCTTTATTGTGTCCACTGTATATATCACCATGGTTTCCCTTGCCATATCGGTTCCTGTGGGGATAGGAGCGGCAATCTTTCTTACTGAGTATGCCAGGCAGGGCAGATTTATCAATATTGTACGCTTTTGTACCGAAACCCTTGCGGGTATTCCCTCCATTATTTTCGGCCTGTCCGGGTTCGTGTTCTTTGTAATATTCCTTGGATTTGGGTGGTCGGTTTTATCAGGAGGACTTACCCTGGCATGTATGGTACTTCCAACCATTGTCAGAACTTCTGAAGAAGCCATTAAGACAGTACCTGTTTCATACAGGGAAGGCAGCCTGGCATTAGGGGCAACCAAATGGCAGACAATAGTTAAAGTGGTGCTGCCCGGCAGTATACCGGGGATAATTACCGGGGTAATACTGAGCATAGGAAGGGCAATAGGTGAAACAGCGGCTGTAATTCTTACTGCCGGAAGTTCTCTGAGAACGCCTGTATCAGTCTTGGACCCTGCAAGGTCCATGTCGGTGCATCTGTATATACTTACCATGGAAGGAATTTCAAACGAGAAGGCGTTCGCCACCGCAACTGTGCTTATTATTCTGGTAATAGCAATAAATTTTGCCGCTAACAGGACGATAAGGCTAATCAGTTGCAGCAGGAATAATTAATAAGGTAGGGGAATAATATGACATATGTAATTGAAATCAAGGATATGAATTTTTATTACGGAGAGGTTAAGGCGTTAAATGGTATAAATATCAGTATTCCCAGGAATAAGATAACGGCACTCATAGGACCTTCCGGATGCGGCAAGTCAACTTTTCTCAGGGTGTTGAACAGGATGAACGACATTATTGAAGGTACCCGTATTGAAGGGGAAGTATTGCTGGAAAATCAGAACATATACTCCGACTATGATGTTATTGAGTTAAGGAAAAAAATAGGCATGGTGTTTCAAAAGCCCAATCCTTTTCCCATGTCGGTTTATGACAATGTTGCCTATGGTCCCAGGCTGCATAAAAGGCTTCCCAAGAGCCAGCTGGATGAAATTGTTGAACAGAGCCTGAAAGGCGCAGCCCTTTGGGATGAAGTGAAAGACAGGCTTAAGGATAATGCCCTGGGATTGTCGGGAGGACAGCAGCAGAGACTCTGTATTGCAAGGTGCCTTGCCGTGGAACCGGAAGTCCTGTTGATGGATGAACCCACATCCGCCCTGGACCCCATATCCACTTTGAAGATAGAAGAACTGGTAAAGACTTTGAAGGAGAAATATACTATAATTATTGTAACTCATAATATGCAGCAGGCAGGCAGAATATCCGACTATACGGCGTTTTTTCTCAATGGGGAAATCATTGAACATGGTTTGACCGAAGAAATTTTTTACCGGCCGATGGACAAAAGGACGGAAGACTATATAACAGGCAGATTTGGTTAAGGAGGGAGTTGAAAGAAATGGGACCCAGAAGCCACTTTGATAAAGAACTTTCCATGCTTTACGATAGGCTCAAAGAAATGGGCTATATGGTGGAAGAGGCTATAGATAATGCCATCAAGTCCCTGGCAAAACAGGACATTGATATGGCCAAAAGGGTAATAGCAAAGGACGACCTGATTGATGACATGGAACTGGAGATTGAAGATAGGTGTATCAAACTAATAGCAACACAGCATCCCCTGGCCGGAGACCTGAGGGAAATTTTTACATCCCTGAAGATAATAACCGATCTGGAAAGGATGGCTGATCATGCTGTTGACATTGCCAAGGTGACTTTGAGACTGGAAGGACAGAAGTATATAAAGCCCCTGATAGATATACCCCGCATGTCCCAACTGGCAAGGGAAATGGTACGGGACTGTCTCAAGGCATATATGAACAAAGATGTTGACCTGGCTTATGCGATACACAAAAAAGATGACATAATAGACGGACTGTACAAGCAGATATTCAGGGAACTGCTGGTCTACATGATGGAAGACCCCAAGACTATCAGTCAGGCCACCCAGTTCTTATTCGTATCCAGGTACCTGGAAAGGATTGCGGATCATACCACAAACATCTGTGAATGGGTCATATACATGATAACAGGTAAAAGGGTCGATTTGAATCTGTAAGCGGCGGTAGCCGCTTTTTTCGTTTCCGCATTTTTGCCCACGAATAGATTTGATGAGCATGGGAAAGATAAAATTGAGAAAACACAGAGAGGTGAATAAATTGCCGGTTGGTTTAATTGTACTGGTGATAGTGACGGGTCTGATATTTTTTGGACTGGCTCACAGGGTTCTGGACAGGTTGAGATTGAGTGACGGTATGGCACTGGCCATAATAGTGGCGATTATAGCCGGGACTTTTGTTCCGGATATACCTATTACAAACAGGATAGCTGTTAATATTGGAGGAGCTGTTATTCCCCTTGCCCTTGCCGTATATCTGTTCATCAAGGCAGGTACTACCAGGGAAAAGGTCAGGGCAGTAGTGGCTTCCATAGTGGCAGGGGCGGTAGTTTACGGTGCAAGCAAGGTCATGCCGGCAGGCCCCGAAGAAAGCCAGTTCATGAACTATTATTATCTTTATGCCATAATCGGAGGTGCTATTGCGTACCTGATGGGTAGGTCAAGGAGGTCCGCCTTTATTGCGGGGATAATGGCCATTATACTGAGTGACCTGGTACAGGCAGCGGTCAACTGGTATACAGGGCTGCCCGGGAAAACAGTATTTGGCGGTGCCGGAGCCTTTGATGCAACGGTTATCTCCGGAATTTTTGCGGTGGTACTGGCGGAAGTGGTGGGAGAAACCCGGGAAAAATTACAGGGGGGTACTGCCAAAAAGGATATGGAATTTCAAGACGGAAGATTCACAGAGAAGGTCGGTGATGAGAATGATGAGTAGGATTGTAAAACTGGCTGTAATTCTTATGGTGCTTTCTCTATATTTTCCCGTGGTGGTGTATGGAGATACCTCTGAACATGCCCCGGCCGGATATTATACCGTATACGAAAAAGGAAAGGAGACCGAGATCTTCGCCACGTCCTGGGAGGTTACTGTTGGAGACAGGTACTTAAGTTCTGACAATAAACTGTATGAAGTGGTGGAAGTAGACAGGGACGGCAAAAAAGGATTTGCCAAATTTCTAAAAACCGTTGAACTGCCCGAAGTTGATGAGATATTTGTCGAAGAGACCATGCAGGTAGTGCAGGGAGGCCGGAAAGTAGCCATTTATTTCAGTCACACTGACGAGTCTTATGTGCCTACCGATGGGACTTACAGTATTCCTGGAAAAGGCGGTATATTCGAAGTAGGGGAGGCCTTTAAGAAGGGATTTGAAAAGAACGGGGTTGAGGCAATCATAGACAAAACTCCCCACGATCCTCATGATGCCAGCAGCTATGTCCGTTCCAGGAGGACAGCTCTCAAGCTGTTAAAAGAGAGACCTGACGCTATTTTTGATGTTCACAGGGATGCCATACCCAAAAAGTACTATCTGCACGAAATAGACGGAACTCCTGTATCCAAGGTCCGGATAGTGCTGGGCAGGAGAAACCAGAATCTGAAAGCCAACGAAGAGTTTGCCTTGAAGATAAAGGCTGTCGGAGATAAGCTGTATCCCGGATTTCTCAGGGACATATATTATGCAAGGGGACATTACAACCAGAACCTTGCTCCAAGGACCCTGCTCTTTGAGTTCGGTACTCACGAGCATACCAGAGAAAGGGCCGAGAAAAGCGCTGAGATATTTGCAGGTATTGTTACAAAGGCCCTTTACGGCGGGGAAGTCACACCGGGTACCAGGGTGAGGGCGGAACAGTCCGAAAGTAAGGGAGCCGGCAGCGGTATTTTATGGATTGTTGCTCTGGGAGGAGTGGGGGTACTGGGATATTTGTTCCTGAGCAGCGGTGGCCGGGAAATGCGTTACAAAGTCAGAGGTTTTGCCAGAGAGGAGTTCGGGAGTTTTCTTGCGAGGAGAAAACGGGATAAAAGCTGATGGAGACATGTTATGGACAAATATATTCAGACTATACTGGCAGGTATAATCATGGGCGGCCTTGGAAGGCTTCTGCTTCTCAGGGCGGATTACAGGCAGTATCCCAGCTATCCGAGGGGATATGTCACCCATATGGTGCTGGGGATAATTGCGGCTGCCCTTGGGGCAATAGCAGTTCCCGCCCTGGCCGCTAAGGAATATACCGCAGTTACATTCCTCGCCCTGGCAGCCCAGCAGTTCAGGGAAATACGAAGCATGGAGAGGGAGAGCCTGGAAAAGATCGACAGTTCAGAACTTGTACCCAGGGGGCCGGACTATATAGAGGATATTGCAAAAACCTTTGAAGCCAGAAATTATGTGGCAATGGTTACAGCCCTTGTCACAGGGCTAACGGTGTATACCACAGGAAAAACCTATGTGGGACTGATATCAGGACTGGCAGCATTCATTTTGATAGGACGTTCCCTTAAGGGGCAGGTTATAGGGGATATTGCGGCTGTCGTAGAGGCAGAGATTGCTTTTGAAGGGCCTCTGCTTTTGGTGGACGGTGTTATAATAATGAACGTGGGTCTCGCATCGTCGAGGGAAAAATATCTGAAAAGGGCTATTGCCGTAAGAATTGTACCGAAGGATGAAAACGGCATTGCCACCCTGGGAAATCTGGGACAGCGGCAGGCCATCCAGCACAATGCGGCTGTTCAGCTGGGTATAAGAAAAGATGTGGACGAGCCGGAATTCACGCCCATTGCAAGAAGAAACACCGAGAGCGGTGATGTGGTCATGGCCATTTTTTCCCTGGAACCGGACATAGAGTGTTTGATCCAGGCGATAAAGAGAACCCCTGTCCTGGAAAGCTCAAAGAGAAAACCCCTGGATTCTCCGGCCGGCAGGAAAGCGGCAGATTAGAGGTGCAGCCCCATGGATGTGGAATTGCATGAAACAATACTTGCTGTTGTAACCACCCGAGCTGACAAGGTCTCCAGCGGTACCGTCCCGGTTTTCTATGCAGAAAACGGGGAAGAAAGGGAAAAGATAGCCTTGTTGCTTTCAAAGGTCACAAAGGGAATGGTACACGACCTCGGGAACGGGTGCTATGTTATTGTTAAACACTAGAACAGAATGTATATAAAAGAGATTCTTGATACGATAAAAGAGAATCTCTTTTTTGCATGGGAGATTATATGTTATAATATTAGCATCAGGTATTAAATGGAGGTAATAAAATGGAGCATAAGACCCACAGGATAAAGGAGGTTGTCCGGTACGGCATAGCCGAAGAACTGGGGGTGGAAGCCGGAGACATTCTTTTATCCATAAACGGGTGTGAGGTCAACGATGTCATAGATTACAGATATTTGACCAAAGAAGAATATATAGAAGTGTTGATCAGAAAACCCCGGGGAGAGGAATGGCTCCTCGAAATTGAAAAGGATATTGATGAAGACCTGGGGATGGTTTTTGAGCCGGAGATGATGGATAAATCCCGGGGTTGCAGGAATAAGTGCGTGTTCTGTTTCATAGACCAGCTTCCCGGCGGTTTGAGGAAGAGTCTGTACTTCAAGGACGATGACATCAGGCTCTCGTTTTTACAGGGAAATTTTGTGACGCTGACCAACCTGAAAGAAGATGATATCAAGCGGATAATTGATTACAGGATAAGTCCCCTTAATGTTTCGGTTCATACCACAGACCCGCAGCTCAGGGTGAAGATGCTGGGAAATCCTGAAGCCGCGCGGATTATGGGACTGCTTGACCTGTTTACAAGGCACCGGATACACTTTAACTGCCAGATTGTATTGTGTCCGGGGATAAACGACAAGCATCACCTGGACAGGACGCTGGAGGACCTTGGAAGATTGTGGCCGGGGGTCAGGAGTATCGGTGTCGTGCCTGTGGGCCTTACGCGGTTCCGGAAAGGACTGCAGCGCATTATTCCCTGTGACGACGGCCTGTGCCGGAACACCATCCGGCAGATTGAAAAGTGGCAGAAAAGGTATATGGCTGAAAAAGGTACCAGACTGGTGTATGCTGCCGATGAATTCTATCTCAGGGCTGGTATGCCCGTTCCTGACGCAGACGAATACGAAGGATTTCCGCAGCTGGAAAATGGCATAGGGCTTATGGCACTGTTCAGAGAAGAATTTGACAGTTTATTTTCAAAGCTGGATAAAATCAATGTAAAAAGGCATCTGTCCGCTGTGGTCGCCACAGGGACGGCTGCCCGGCATTTCATGGAGGAGCTGGCGAATAAGGTTTCCGGTAAGTTCCCCGGCATAAGAATAAAGGTGTTTCCGGTTAAAAATGATTTTTTTGGACATAATGTTGATGTTGCGGGATTGGTCACCGGACGGGACCTTATAAGCCAGTTGAAGAACAATGCTCTCGGGGATGTGTTGTTTATCCCCGAAGATATGTTAAAATCAGGAGAGAGGATATTTCTGGACGATGTGACAGTGGAAGATGTATCCCAAGAGTTAAAGGTCAGAGTGGATGTATGCCCTGTTGATGGGAGAGTTTTCCTGAAGAAAATCCTGGGGGAGGAAAGGTCATGACAAAACCGGTTGTGGCAGTCGTTGGAAGGCCCAATGTGGGAAAGTCCACCTTTTTCAACAGAATTGCCGGAAGAAGAATATCCATTGTTGAAGATACTCCCGGGGTTACCCGGGACAGGATATATACAGATGCGGAATGGCTTGATTACGGATTCACACTGGTGGACACGGGCGGTTTGGAACCCCTAAGCAAAGATGTTATCCTGTCTCAGATGAGGTTACAGACTCAACTGGCTGTTGAAACCGCCGATGTAATTTTATTCATGGTGGATGCCAGGGAGGGTATTACCGCTACCGACCGGGAAGTTGCGGAGATGCTCAGAAAGACCAGTAAGCCTGTATTGCTGGTATGTAATAAAGTGGACAACAGGAACCTGGAAGAAGGGGTTTATGAGTTTTACAATTTGGGACTGGGTACCCCCATTCCTATTTCGTCCGAACAGGGGCTGGGTCTTGGGGACCTCCTCGATAGAGTGGTTGAACTGTTTCCGGCTAAAGGGGAACAGGACTATGACGGAGATGTGGTCAGGGTGGCCATAACCGGTAAACCCAATGTGGGCAAGTCCTCCATAATAAACCGGATTCTGGGAGAGGACAGGGTTATAGTGAGCGATATTCCCGGAACTACAAGAGATGCCATTGATACATATTTTACTCTGGGGTCCAGGGAATACGTCATTATTGATACTGCTGGCATCAGGAAGAGAAGCCGTATCGCCGAGGCAGTGGAGAGATACAGTGTAATACGGGCTTTATCTGCGGTTTCAAGAAGCGATATATGTCTGCTGGTCATTGACGCCACTTCCGGACCTACAGATCAGGATACCAAGATAGCCGGACATATATACGAGGAAGGGAAGGGCTGCATTATCGTTGTAAACAAGTGGGACCTGGTGGAAAAACAAAGTAGGACGGCTGCTGAGTTCACAAAGAATATCAGGAGCAAACTTGCATTTGTAGATTATGCCCCTATACTGTTCGTATCTGCAAAAACGGGCCAAAGGGTGGATAGAATACTGGAAAGGGTTGATCATGTCTATGAACAGTTCACTTCCAGGATAACCACAGGTTTGGTGAATGAAGTGCTTGGAGAAGCGGTGCTGTATAACCAGCCTCCGTCCGATAAAGGCAAAAGACTGAAAATCTTTTACGCTACCCAGGCTTCGGTAAAACCTCCTACTTTTTTGCTTTTCGTTAATGACAAAGAGCTTATGCATTTTTCATACCTGAGATATCTGGAGAACCAGTTCAGGGATAATTTTGGATTTGAAGGCACACCTGTGAGATTGATAGTGAGAGAACGTGGAAAGAGAGGGGGAATATAGTTTTGAGCATGCTTATAGTAGCTGCCGGCATAGGGTATGCCCTGGGTAACGTTAACTTTTCGTTTCTGGTTGTGAAAATTTGCAAGGGTATTGATATCAGGGAGTATGGCAGCGGAAATGCCGGGGCCACCAATGTAAACCGGATCCTGGGCCCGTGGGCTGCTCTGACTGCTTTGGCCGGAGACGTCCTGAAAGGGATTGTGGCGGTTATTATCGGCAGACTGCTGGCCGGCGAAACAGGCGCTATCTTTGCTGCCATTGCAGTTGTTGCAGGTCACAACTGGCCCTTTATACTGGGGTTCAAGGGAGGGAAGGGCGTAGCCACTTCCCTGGGGGTTTTGTTCAGCCTGGACTACAGAATTGGTTTGATTCTACTGGCAATGGGCGTTCTGGTCATAGCTGTCACAAGGTACGTTTCTCTTGCATCCATGGTTGCAGCAGCTGTCTACCCGTTTCTGGTGATAGGCTTCGGGGCTTCGATGCAAATGCGGGTTTTCTCCGTGGTGATTTCACTATTCGCTATATACAGACACAGGGGCAATTTAAAGAGACTTATAAAGGGAGAAGAATCCAAACTGGGACAAAAGGTCAAATTTGAAAAGGAGGAAAGCAAATATGAGTAAAAAGGTGGGTGTTGTGGGGGCGGGTAGCTGGGGTACAGCCGTGTCCACCGTTTTAGCAGGGAAAGGATTTGAAGTAAATCTGTGGGTACTGGAACAGGAACTGATAGAGATTATCAAGGAAACCAGGGAAAACAGCTACTATCTGGCGGACATAAAGCTGGGGGACAATATAAAGGCCACCGGGGACCTTGAAGAGTGTGTTGCCGGATGCGAAGCGGTTATTATGGCCGTACCCTCCCATTATACAAAAGATATGGCTGCCAGGGTTGCACCTTACATAAATAGAGAGCAAAAGATTATTAACATAGCCAAGGGATTGGATCCCTGTACTCTAAAAAGAATGTCCGAGGTAATCAAAGAGGCCCTTCCCGACAACGCTGTGGGCACCCTTTCAGGTCCCAGTCATGCCGAGGAAGTAGGAAAGGGTATCCCGACCACGGTTGTTGCCGCATCCCCTGAAAGATGGCTTGCAGAGTACATACAGGACCTTTTTATGAGCCCTGCCTTCAGGGTTTATACCAATCCCGACATAATAGGGGTGGAAATGGGTGGTGCCCTGAAAAATGTCATTGCCCTCGGGGCCGGGATTTCGGACGGCCTTGGTTTCGGGGACAATTCAAAGGCAGCCCTGATGACCAGAGGAATAGTGGAGATTGCGAGACTTGGTATTGCCATGGGGGCTAAAGCGACCACCTTTGCCGGCCTTTCGGGCATAGGAGACCTCATAGTTACCTGTACCAGTATGCATAGCAGAAACAGGAGGGCAGGGATACAGATCGGTCAGGGGAAAACCCTTGAAGAAGTGCTGGGAGGAACCAGGATGGTGGTTGAAGGGGTGAAGGCGACAGAAGCGGCATACAAACTGTCCCTGAAATACGATGTGGAAATGCCCATTACAAGAGAAATATATGGAGTGTTGTTCGAGAAGAAAGATGTCAAGAAGTCTGTCGAAAGTCTCATGATGAGAAGCAGAACCCATGAAATGGAAGAAATAGCCGACCAGAACTGGCTGTAAAGTTAAAAGAGAGTACCGGAAATTTTTCCGGCGCTCTCTTTTTTGGTAATAATACAGTTTTACATTCATATATATAGTAATGTTAAGGCATGTCAATTTGAGGAGAAGGAGGGATAGGCAGGATGGAAAAACTTGATATATACAGGGATATTGCAGAACGAACCCAGGGAGATATATATATAGGAGTGGTGGGACCCGTAAGAACCGGTAAATCAACGTTTATCAAAAGGTTTATGGATTTGATGGTAGTACCTTATATTGATAATGCCTATGTCCGGGAAAGGGCAAAGGATGAGCTGCCCCAAAGCGGTGCCGGCCGTACCATAACTACCACTGAGCCCAAGTTTGTCCCCAATGAAGCCATTGAGGTTACAATAAAAGACAATGCCCGGTTCAGGGTGAGGCTGGTGGACTGCGTGGGTTACATGGTCAAAGGTGCCATAGGACATATGGAAAACGATATGCCAAGAATGGTTTCAACTCCCTGGTTTGAAAACAAGATACCTTTTGAGGAAGCGGCAGAGCTGGGGACAAGAAAGGTAATAACCGACCATTCCACCATAGGACTGCTTATAACGACAGACGGCTCCATCACCGAGATACCCAGGGAAAGTTATATACAGGCGGAGGAAAGGGTAGTAAAAGAATTGAAAAGCCTGAACAAGCCCTTTGTTATTGTTCTCAATACTACCAGACCCCGGTCGGAAGAAACCAAAAATCTGGCTGAGGTTCTTGAGACAAAGTATGACGTACCGGTATGTGTTGTGGACTGTTTGAACATGTCTAACAGCGATATTAATGATATACTTGAAAAGGTATTGTTTGAATTCCCGGTATCCGAAATTCACATAAACCTGCCAAGGTGGATAGATGGTCTTGATTTTGACCACTGGCTGAGGAAGGACCTGATAAATGCTGTGAAAGAATGTGTTTTTACTGTAGACAGGATAAAAGACACCAGAGATGCGGCAGTGCGGTTTAATGAATTTGATTTTACTGCATCGGCTGCTCTGTCAGACATCAATCTTGGAGAAGGGATTGCCCGGATCGACCTGGAGACAAAAGAGGAGTTGTTTTACAGAGTGGTTGGGGAGATCACAGGATATTCCCTTGCAGGAGAGCATCAACTGCTGGGACTGGTTGAAGAATTGTCGGGTGCAAAAAAACAGTATGACAGGGTGGCCGGTGCCTTAAAAGAGGTATGGGAAAACGGATATGGTGTTGTGCCTCCGTCCATGGATGACCTTACCCTGGAAGAACCGGAAATCTTTAAGCAGGGCAGCCGCTTTGGCGTCAAACTCAAAGCAAGCGCCCCTTCATTACATATGATAAGGGCTGATATCCAGACAGAAGTTTCTCCCCTGGTAGGCACTGAAAAGCAGAGCGAAGAACTGATTAATTATCTTTTGTCCGAATTTGAGAACGATACCTCAAAAATATGGGAATCCAACATTTTCGGTAAATCTCTTCATGACCTGGTAAGAGAACAGCTGCAGAACAAATTGCTCAGGATGCCGGAAGATGCACAGGCAAAGCTGCAGCTTACTTTGCAGAGAATAGTCAATGAAGGCAGCGGGGGTCTGATTTGCATAATTCTTTAGAGAGCGGGGCCTGTTGCAGGTCCTGTTCTTATTTTTCAACAAATTACTGTTGAAAATCAATATGAAATATGTTATATTTATATATGCCGCATGTCTGACTGGGTGTGGCGCAGCTTGGTAGCGCGCTTGAATGGGGTTCAAGAGGTCGGAGGTTCAAATCCTCTCACCCAGACCAGAGAAAAACCGCTTATCTACAGGGATAGGCGGTTTTTTAATCTCCCGGAACAATTTAAAAAAACGCTTACAAATCGGTTTTGATTTAGCAGGTAGCAATGCACAAAGATACCTTTACGGGTGTCTTTTTTGTATCCTGTATGCACCAAATACTCGCTCCTGAAATATCATATAGTGCGAGGAAGAAAGGAGGCATGGATTATGGGAGATAAAAGCTTGAGCGGATTCTTTGGAGGCGGATACGGAACACTGTTCTTGCTTCTGATAATAATAATTATCTTCTTTGCATTTGATATTTAGTATGGTTTAAGGCATTAGTTCCCGAACAAATAGATTTCTAAACAAACTTATTACACTATATACCCTGGATTCCCGGAAATACGTAACGAGAATGGCTGAACCCCATATAAATACCAGGAAATGGCCGGGTTATGTGTTTTTCTCATAACTATGATTTAAAGAACAGGCAAGGCATCCGATCCCTCAATTTTTGATGGATTCTTACTGAATTCTCGTTATGAGCAGGCGGGAATCCAGGAATATATCGATGATAGAGTTGTTGAATGATATATAATCGACCGGGGCTTTTATTGCTTTCCCCGGCTTTTTTATTCACAAAAATCGGTTGCCTGTCATAACATGTATTGCCACGAGAAAGGGAGGTGGAAACAGTGGGAGGGACGATGAGATTTGAAAGCGATATGAAGAACATAGAGGACCTGCTGGAGAAACTGAGGAGAATAATGGAAAAAATGAGACAAATAGTGGAAGAAGAAGCCGGAGAATATGATGCGGGCATCAAAGACGCTACCGGTTCTTTGGGGAATGGCTTTGGAATAACATTTCTGATTCTGGTTATAATTATTCTCTTTTTTGCTGTCGGGGGAACCAAATAAGTACTCCATAGAGGACTGAACGGCAGGTTAAAAACAGAGGGGCACATAATGCCTTGACCTGCATATGAAACGGGTTAAAGCAGAAACGGGTACAGCCTCATGCCCGATAGGCCGGGAATAAGTCTCAGTCCCCGGCCGTTTTTATTATGGTGTATAAAATTTGCTGCTGTTGCAGTGAAAAATTTTATTATCTCCTGGTTACAGGCTAATTTATTTCATTAGACATAATGACGCATCAGATGCATTTCCTGTACTTGATGCGCAGTATTTCAAGGACATTGCTCAACATGTTCTGCAGTTCACTTTTTTCCATACCCTGAGATTGATAGCTGATATAGTAGGCCTCCAGATTGTTTTTCATGGTTTTGATTTCTTTGAGCTTTGTCTGGATTTCTTTAGAATCTCTGGTAAGCTCATGCTCAAAACTTATCAATTCTTTTAATACCTTAAGAGTTTGTTCCTGTATCTCCTCCATTACAATCCTCCTCAGCTGCTGGGATAATCCTGGCACTACTGATCATATATAATTTCGGCAAATGTGATGGATTTAATTAATATGTCAAAAAATGTAGATTATGCTGATACTATTTTATCAACAAAAGATATAATTTTAAAGTACGAATTGTTTATTGCCGCCGGTTAGGAACAGTTATGAAAAATGTGATATAATAAATGACAGCTCCAGTCCGAGAAGGTGGTGTATAATGGGAAGAAGCTTGCTTTTGATGGAAACCGAGATTTATAATAACTGGAAAAAGTTCGTGCATACCGGAGAATATGATCCGAAAACCATAAGGTCCGTGATAGGCCATTCCTGGGAAATAAGCAGGAGAGCAGGCATAGATCCCTATATGCCTTTAAGACGTTACAGGCTTCCCGAAGAGGAATTCCGGGTGAGATATGAACGGGCATCCCAAATTGCCGAGGTATCCCGTCCTTTTATGGAGAGTATATACAAGATAGTAGCCAAATCAGGGTTTATTGTAAGGCTGACCGACCATGAAGGATATATAATGGCAACCCTGGGAGAACCGGATACATTGAAGAAAATGGAGGGTTTGAATATACAGCCCAGGGACTGCTGCCGGGAAGATATAGTGGGTACCAATGCCATAGGTATCTCCCTGAGAACAGGAACACCGGTCCAGGTTTTTGCTGCGGAGCATTACAACCGCAACTATCACAGCTGGACAACTTCATCATGTCCCATAAAAGATAAAAACGGGGAAGTTATGGCTGCCCTCAGCCTGACCGGGAGTTATCGGAATGTCCATTCCCATACCCTTGGTATGGTTATAGCTGCTGCCGAGGCTATTGAGAAGCAGCTGCAGCTCAAAGAAAGCAATAACAGGCTTTCTCTGGCCAACAAGCATTTCCTGGCTATAATGGAATCCATATCAGAGGGGCTGATCTGTATAGATAACAATCTTACCGTCACTGATATAAACTGGTATGCAAAAAAGATTTTAAATCTGCCGGAAAGCAGGATAGTGGGAAGATCACTAAATAAACTGTTCAGGGGTTACAGTCAGAAAATCAAGAATGTGATAGAAAAAGGCGAAGGGTTCAGCGATGAAGAGGTGATACTGGACATTCCCGGCGGAACATTGAGGTGCGTGGTGTCCACAACGCCCATCAAGCAGAGTGAAGGGGTGACACAGGGAGCTATAATAACTGTAAGGGAAGGAAAGTCCATCCACAGCCTTGTGAACAGGATTGTCGGCGCTGAAGCAAGGTTTTCTCTGGATGATATAATCGGAATATGTCCCCAGATTCAGGAGGCAAAGAGTCGCGTGTTACTTGCGGCCCGCAATACTTCAAATGTTCTGCTTACAGGGGAGAGCGGTACCGGTAAGGAGCTGTTCGCCCAGGCAATTCATAATGCCAGCAGCAGGAAGAACGGGCCCTTTATAATCATAAACTGCGGGGCTATTCCAAGGGAACTGGTTGCCAGCGAGTTATTCGGATATGTGGAGGGAGCTTTTACAGGGGCAAGGAGAGGAGGGCACCCCGGAAAATTTGAGCTGGCCGACGGGGGAACCATTTTTCTTGATGAGATTGGGGACATGCCCCTTGACATTCAGGCCAATCTGTTGAGGGTGCTGGAAACCAAAGAGATAGTAAGGGTAGGAGGCAGCAAGGTAATTCCTGTAGATGTGAGGGTGGTTGCCGCTACCCATAAAAATCTGGAGAAGGAAGTTGAAACGGGTAATTTCAGGCAGGACCTGTACTATCGTTTAAATGTAATTCGTATCAATATACCTCCCTTGCGGGAACGCAAGGAGGACATAAAGGTGTTTATCGATAAATTTGTAGATAAATATTCGGTACAGATGGGCAAAGCAGTGAAAAGGATTGAAGATGCATATTACAGGATGCTTGAAAACTATCCGTGGCCGGGTAACGTAAGGGAGATGCAGAATGTAATTCATCAATCCATAATAGCCATGGAAGGGGAGGAACTAACCTGCAAAAACCTGCCGGGCAGCATCAAAGAAACGATGCCTGCAGTTGAAATAGGAGAGGAAGAAAGGATTTACACCCTTGAGGAGTTGGAAGCCGATGGGATACGGAAAGCCCTGGAAATGTGCAAAGGGAATATTTCCAGGACATCACGGGTTTTGGGAATAGGCCGGAATACCCTTTACAGAAAAATGGAGAAATACGGGATAGAATATGCGCCATAATAGAACAATGTTCCAATATGGCGCATTGAGGATTGGTACGAAGCAGGCCGGGTGATCCATAATGGAACAACCGGTCTGCTTGTTCATTTTCAGGGTCTAAATGAGATTAATGCTGATTGCAGAATATATCGGGTTTTGGTAGGGGCAGTCCAGATATGCGCAGGTTGGCATATATTTTGCTATATTATTATAATTGTCATTTTACAATTGTCGTTGAGGTAAATGACGGATAGTTAATGGATAAACAAATACAGAGGCATATATTGCAGCCAAATATAATACAAGCCTGAGCAGCTATTAGTATTACAGCCGAACGGCGTATAAAAAATTTGCCCCGGAAATTCCGGTCTGTCTATGGCAAATGATTATTATGGGTGATATAATGAATTCAGAATATTCTATATTGTCTGCCATATGCCTATGGGGGCAGAACATACTTCTGCCTGGTAGTAGGTATAACACGGCTTGTATTTGGGTAGTGTCCAATATATAGTCGTGTTTTATTTATGTTGGGATACTTATGTTAAGTCAATAATAAGGGGGAGGGTACTGGATAAATGGGAAGAAGCAGTATCTGGACAAAGGTTTTCTGGGGTATATTGTTGTTTACCTTTTGGATATCGGTTTATGAAGAAATTTTGATTACTGAGGTTATAGTGTCATTGTTTGTTATCGCTTTTACATTATATTTTGTTCAAAAATTGTATCCTGAACCTGGAAAAGAGAGAAAGGCAGGCTGTGCAAACCTGAAATGCGTTATATACTACTTTGTTTATTTAATATATATACTGAAGGATATACTGGTTGCCAATTTCCACGTAGCAAAAATAGTCCTTTCACCCAGGATGAGAATAAGGCCTAAACTCCTCATCTACAATCATGGTTTCAATAAAGATTTTATCCGGTTCATGTACGCAAACTCCATTACCCTCACCCCCGGGACTCTGACCATAGAAATGGACAATGACCACGTTACTGTCCATCTCCTGGAAAGGGAAAACGAAACTAATCTGGTGAACTGGAAGGTCGGTAAGCTTCTATCAAATCTGGAGAGGTGCTTATGATATGCAGAAAATATTTATTGCATGCTGTATATATCTGAGTATAACCATATTTTTCTGTCTTTACAGGGGAGTTAAGGGTCCTACTCTGGCAGACAGGATGGTGGCAATAAATGTTATCGGTACCAAAACGGTGGTAATCATTTCAATTGTATCGTATATCAATGAAGAAAATTTCTTTCTGGATGTTGCCCTTGTTTATACCCTGATTAGTTTTCTTTCCACCATTTACATTTCCACAATGAAGGTTATCCCTCGGAGAGGAGGAGAGAAACAGTTATGATGTGGCTGAGCTGTGCGTTTCTGTTTGCCGGGCTTTTCTTCTTTACAACAGGAACAATAGGATTATTAAGATTTCCGGATGTATATACAAGAACCCACGCTACGACTAAATGCGATACCCTCGGCGCCTTACTGTGTATTACAGGGCTGATGATATATACCGGATGGTCCTTGGAATTGATTAAACTGCTGATACTGATTATCTTTCTGTGGATCGGAAGTCCAACCACTGCCCATCTGATAGCCAAAGCGGCCCTGGAATCCGGGGTGCCGGTGTGTACCGACACTATTGAGGAGGGAAGATATCTACGTGATTGAAGTACTTGAAATAAGTCTGCTGGTATTTCTTATTGCATGTGCTCTGGCGGTTGTGCTACTGAAAGATATGATTTCCATTGTGGTGGTGTTTGCATCATACAGTCTCATAATGGCCTTGCTATGGCAGTTGCTGGAGGCACCTGATATAGCTATTACCGAGGCTGCCATTGGTGCGGGTTTGACAACTGTTCTGTTTGTAGCTGCCATCAGGCGAACAGGAGGTCTTAAAAAATGAGGAAGGTGCTTATTACCCTTACAATGTCTTTAATGATTATAATACTACTGCTGACGGTTAGCGAATCCCCCCGGTTTGGGAGCGAGGACAGTCCTGTTCACAATTATGTCAGCAGAAAATATATTGAAGGATCGCCGGCAGATACGGGGGCGGTTAATGTGGTAACAGGGATTATCCTTAATTATAGAGCTTTTGATACTTTAGGCGAATCAACGGTTATTTTTACTGCAGTTATTGCAGTAATGGCCGTACTGAGCAAAGGGGGGAACGGTCATTAGGGGAGAAAGAGATATGATTCTAAATGTGGCACAGAGAGTACTGATACCCTTTGTTATCCTGTTCGGTATATATATAATTTTTCACGGACATTTAACTCCCGGAGGCGGGTTCACAGGCGGTACGGTTATAGCGGCTGCATTTATACTGGGTTGCCTGAATGGCAGAAAGGTTAGCCGGATACTTGAAATAGAATATCTTTCTAAAACCAAGTGTATATCTTCAATTGCTTATGGACTGGTAATGGTTTTAGGCACTTTTTTTCCACAGCAGATGCATCGCATTGTTCCGAAGGGGGTGCCTGGAAACCTGCTCAGCGGTGGATTTATATTGCCTTTAAATATTATTGTGGGGATATCTGTAGCATGCTCTTTATATATATTCTTTGATTTGATTGGAGATGGATGCGGTGAGTAAGATTTTTGTTAATTATTTTTATTCATCTGCTTTTATATTGTTTACCATAGGCTTTTTTATATTATTGTTTAACAGCAATTTAATCAAAAAGATTATTGGAATGAACATCATGGATACCTCTGTTTTCCTTCTTTTTATATCCAAAGGGTATATCAGAGGTAAGAGAGCGCCCATCCTGAACCCTGACGAAAGTATTGTTTTCACTGACTATATAAATCCTTTACCCTCGGCTTTGATACTAACGGGTATTGTTGTTGCCGTAAGTGTGACAGCTTTTTTACTGGCTCTGGCAGTGAAACTTTATGAGTTTTACGGTACGGTGGATATGGAACAGATAAATCGGATAAGGAGAGGCTTGGATGGAGACGATTAAGAATGTTCCTGTAGTTATTATATATACAAATTTCATATGCGCATTTTTGCAGCATTTTTTCAATAATAAAAGGCTTGCCAGTAAAGTTCTCGTATCAACATGTGCCTTTTCGGCTGTGCTGTCATTGGTAAACGTATACTATGTTCTTATGGAAGGGCCTTACCTGTTTGATGTGTCCATATGGAGTGCTCCCTGGGGCATTGAGTTTAATGTAGGGTACATGGAGGCCTTTGTAATTATGGTAATCTGCGGAGTTGGATGGCTGATAGGGTGGTTTGGTATAGATATGATGGATAAGGAAATACCTTATTTCCGCATAGACCTCTATAACACACTTTTTTTGCTGTTGCTGGCTTCCATGGTTGGCATAGTTGCAACCGGGGATATGTTCAACATGTACGTGTTTATAGAAATAACCTCCATAGCAGCCTGTGGAATAATTGCTGTTAAAGGTAAGCGGGAAGCGGTGGAATCTACCGTGAAATATCTGGTATACAGTTCTATTGCTTCAGGATGTATTCTGCTTTCCATAGCCCTTCTGTACAGTATAACCGGAAATCTGAATATGAGATATATGAACTATCATTTGCAGCAGGTAATGCATGTGTATCCAAGACATATTATGGTGGCATCAGGTTTGCTAGTGGTAGGATTCATGCTGAAAGCGGCTCTTTTTCCTCTGCATATCTGGCTTCCTGATGCCCATTCCTCGGCTCCCACTACTTCCAGTGCAGCACTTTCAGGACTGGTTTTAAAAGCTTACATTGCTGCAATGATAAAGATTGTAATCGGGGTTATGGGAGCTTCCATTATGTATATATTACCGTTTAACAGGATTTTGTGGCTTTTGTCCTGTGCTGCCATACTGACAGGTTCTATACTGGCTATAACCCAGAGTAAGATAAAGAGACTACTTGCCTACTCCAGTATAGTGCAGGTAGGCTATATATTTCTGGGGCTTTCCCTGTACAATGATACGGGTTTTACCGGAGCCATATTCCATATATTGAATCATGCCCTTACCAAGTCTGTTCTTTTTCTGGCAGCCGGATATATTAAGCACCAGACTGGAAAGGACAGGATAGATCAGTTCAAGGGCATAGGACATATATTACCTGTGCCGATGGGAGCTTTTGCAGTGGCAGCCCTTTCAATGGTGGGAATTCCGCTAACAAGCGGTTTTATCAGTAAATGGTATATTGGTCTTGGTGGAATAGAAGCAGGCAGTATTTCGGTGCTTGCTGTCATAATAATCAGTTCATTGCTTAATGCGGCATATTATTTGCCTATACTGGTATATGCTTTCTTTCATAAGCCGGATAAAAGTGTGTCCGCAGAACCTGTCAGGGTACCTTTAAATATGTCGTTACCCATGGTTATTATGGCCGTTTTAATTATGATACTTGGGGTATATCCCCAGCCGGTGCTCCATTTCATTTCGCTTGCTGTGCAAGGCTTTTAAGGGGGGATTTTTGTAATGGAGAAAACATGGATGGTCCTTATCCCGATTGTACTACCTCTACTGGGATTGGTTCTTATGGTGAGGTTGCGTAAAAGGCATTTGAATGCGAAAAACGTTTTACCTTTGATGGTAGCTGTGGCAGTGTTTGTGGTCAACGGGTATTTGGTTATTGGGGTTCTAAACGGGAAAGTATACTATTTACCTCCCTTTACAATCAATGAGTTTCTTCAGGTGTATTTCAGGATTGATCGGCTGGGAGCGGTGTTTTCTTCCCTCGTGTCCCTTTTGTGGGTTTTTGTTACGGTTTATTCTCTCGGGTATATGAAGGGACACGGAAAACAGTTGAGATATTTTGCATTTTTTATAGTCAGCCTTGGTGTGACTATGGGGGTTGCTTATTCAGGAAATCTGTTCACATTATATATATTCTATGAGCTTCTGACGCTTGCCACTTATCCTCTGGTAGTGCACAAAGAGGATAAAAAGGCTATTCAGGCCGGAAAAAAATATCTTATTTATTCTTTTTCAGGGGCCGCCATTATACTTGCCGGCATGATTATTTTTTATACGGTTTCCGGGACCCTGGATTTCATTCCCGGGGGTATTGGGGCTGTAGTGGACAATCCCGTCATTCCCATATGTTTTATCCTTTTTTTCTTCGGCTTTGGTGTCAAAGCGGCGGTGGTTCCTCTTCATCCATGGCTTCCGGAAGCCATGGTGGCGCCTACGCCTGTAAGCGCCCTTCTCCATGCAGTAGCGGTGGTAAAAGCAGGCGTTTTTTCGCTGGCAAGGGTCATCCATTATCTTATCGGGGCCCAAGTGGTCAGGGGATTCAATATATACTATCTATACATTATAGCCTTTTCTATACTGTTTGGTTCGGTGCTTGCCCTGGCGCAGGGCAACCTGAAGCGCCGACTGGCTTATTCCACCATCAGTCAACTGGGATATGTTATTCTGGGTCTGCTGCTTGCCAATCCTGAAGGTTATACCGGTGGAATACTTCATATTATCAATCATGCATTAATTAAAATTGTTCTGTTCCTATGCGCGGGCTGTATAATCACAAAAACAAAGAAGACAGAGATAGAGCAACTGAGAGGTATCGGTAAAGAAATGCCTGTGACCATGGCAGCATTTACCCTTGCCTCTATAGCACTGGTGGGCATCCCTCCTACCAATGGCTTTGTCAGTAAGTGGTATCTTGCCATGGGAAGCCTGGCTGAAGGCCATATCTTTTTGGCGGGTGTCCTGATTTTAAGTGCATTGCTGACAGCAGCCTACTTGTTCCCTATAGTAGGCATGGCGTTTTTTAGCAGGCAGGAGGGACATTATAGGGGAATAAGCGAGGCTTCTCCAAGTATGCTGGTACCTGTGGTATTTCTTACAGGGCTTATGATAATATCCGGTTTTTGTGCCTATGACCTGGTAAATTTTATGGCGAGAATTGCAGAGAGCTTGTTCTAAAAGATATGGTGAGATTATGGACGGCATAAGGGTCCGAAAACCTTACCGGCAGGCAGAATTATTGGTAATCAGGGAGGAGGACATATAAATGAACCTTGACGGATTTGTGCTACTGGCTGTAGCATTACCGTGGATAGGCGGGATAATTATCTGGGTGGCGGGTAAGAGATTGAACAATTATAGTTCATGTATAACTGTCATAATTAGTCTGGGCATATTGCTGGGAAGCGCATGCATACACCCGTTAGTTTATGCAGGTAACTGGTCTGGAGAAATAAAAAGGTTCTTTATGGGAGAAATGCTGCTCACGATAACTCCTCTGGGTTATGTTTTTATAATTCTTACCGCACTGGTATGGTTTGCAGCATCCATTCTGGCTATCCCATATATGCGGGACAGTCACAATAAAGGAAGGTTTTACTGCTTTTTCCTGTTAACCCTGGGTGCAACACTGGGAGTATTTATTTCCGGAGATATGATAACCCTTTTCACCTTTTTCGAAATCATGTCCTTTACTTCATTTGTACTGGTTGTACACGAACAGCACAAAGAGGCTATAGAAGCAGGCAAACTGTATATTTACATGTCAGTCTTCGGTGGTCTTTTGATACTTATGGGATTGTTTATGCTGCAACACAGGGCGGGGACCCTGGAGATACAGGAGCTTTATAATATTCTTTCGGGTATGGGGAATGAAAGATATTCAATCTATTTACTGATAACTCTGGGGTTTAGTGTTAAAGCCGGTATGCTGCCCTTTCACATATGGCTTCCCGAGGCCCATCCCGCAGCCCCGTCCCCTGCAAGTGCAATATTGTCAGGGATTCTGCTTAAAACGGGGATATATGGCATCATTTTGACTTCATATGTGTTTCTCGGCGGTGACAGGATAATATCACACCTGATTGCGGTGCTGGGGGTCCTTACCATGGTGGCAGGCGCTCTGCAGGCCCTTAAAGGCAACAATCTGAAAAGAATGCTTGCGTACAGTAGTGTGAGCCAGATGGGATACGTAATACTGTCCATTGGTATTGCCATGGCCATGGGCAATGAAGGCTGGGTGAGCTACGCGGGGGCGGTATATCAGGCGGTAAACCACGGGTTGTATGAAGCCATGCTGTTCCTGGCAGCGGGTTATCTTTATCTGTTGACCGGGACCGTTCAGCTTGACAGGCTAAAAGGCATTGGCAGAAAAAGTATCCTGCCCCCGGTGTTTATTTTCACAGGCCTTGCGGCTATATCGGGGTTACCGGGGTTAAATGGATTTGTAGGGAAAACTCTTATACATGAAGGCATAATCGAGGCATATCATTATACCCACCATATTGTCTACCTGACTTACGAATGGGCGTTTATAGCAGGAAGCGCATTTACAGCTGCTTACTGTTTTAAAATTATTATGTTTTTGATGGCAAGAGACAATGATGGGGAAATAATGGCGGAGCAGGATATGGGAAGGATTATTCCCGGGTTTTTATCTTTGGGTATTCTGACCCTCGGTATGGTTTTAACCGGTTTGATGCCCGAAATAATTCTTAGACTGATAGAACCTTATTTTTCTGCATACCATATATCTGAGCCCCATATTTTTTCCGCTGAAGCCCTTATAAGCAGTGTTAAAGTGTATCTAATCGGATTTGGAGTGTTTCTGATATATCTAAAAAAAGATATGCTGGCTGCTTATCTGGAGAAAGTGAATGTTCCGGGTATAGTATGGGCAGAGATCCTGGTATGTCTGTTCGTATTTGTTAAAAGAACTCTCAAATTGCTGGACATAATTCTCAGTATTGATGACCGCTCATACAGGGTTTGTACTAATGGTATTTACAAGTTTCTTCACGGTATTTTCAGATACGCAGACAGGGGGACCGAGCGTCTCTATGTCCGTCTGACCGGATTCTTGACCGGCATATATCACAGGGAAAACCGGGAAGAGGAAAATATACAGCCCGAAGAAGAAAGAGAAGGTCATACAGGGTACAAAGATATTATCGAAGAAACATATGCAGGCCTGTATAGGGAAGCAGGAAGAAAACTGAGAAGAATTTTCAGGGAGCACGAGTTTAACACCTTTGATTTGAATATTGGCATAATAATTTTTGCGGCCATGATAGTAGTATTAATGTTTATACTGATGCTGTACGTACCGTCTCTGGCCAATAGAATGGCTGTCTGTTAAAGGTTTAAAGGAGTGTTGGGGATGTATCCGAAGCCTTCAAGAATGGAGACCAGAGGCTTATTGCTGACATAACTATTGATGACAGACATGACGGACACCAGGCAATGGAAAACAGTATTTCGGTCGGTTGTCTGGAATATATGATAAGCACACCTGCGGGTGTGCTTTTATGTTATACAGAAAATTCAGCAGGTATGCCCTCTTTCCGTAGAATCAGGGAGGAAATTGTGTTGAAGTGAAGAATATAATATAGACATTGTTGGGGGGATGGTTGCATAATGAAGCAGAATAACAAACCCCGGAAAAGGAAAGGGTATATAAGGATTGTTCTGTTGATACTGTTTGTGATTATATCCGTGAAAATGATAATAGGTATAAAAAGCAGCGCCATAGAAACGGTTATGGTACAGAACGGAGAAGCGAAGGTGGAGGAGATGACCACTGGCATAATTGTCCGAAAAGAACAGGTGATAAAGGCACCTATTTCAGGTTATATATCCTTTATGGCCAGAGAGAATGAAAGGATTCCTGTGAGCACTAAACTCTTGGAGGTCAGGAGAGAGAGAATAGACGGAGATATACTGGAAAGATACAATGAGATTATGGCTAAGATTAACGAGATTGAATCTGTCGATATGGAGACTCAGCCCGATATTGCGCGGAGTCTTTCCACAATAAGCAGTTTTATCGCTTCAGGCAATCTTTCAGGGGTCTATCACGAAAAGGAAAAACTGATAAGGGAACTGGGCAGCAAACAGGATTTGCAGGGGGCAGAGAATATTGATAAACTTGTGGAGGAAAGGAAAAACCTTGAAAGGATAATCGGTGACGGTATAAAATCCGAAAATGCGTCCTTTTCGGGTATACCTGTATATTCCCTGGACGGATATGAAGAAGTGCTTAATGCCGGCCATCTTATGGAAATCGACCCGTCCCGGTTCAAAGAGGTCAAAACCAGCAGGATTGACCGGACAAAAAAGGTAGAGGCAGACCAGCCTGTCCTGAAACTGGTGGATAATCATGAATGGTACCTGGTTGTCCGGTTGAGTGCAGAATTTGCCGGAGATATTGAGAAAGGGGACACCGTAACCCTGGAGCTTGACAGTCAGGAACAGAATGAGATAAGGGCTGTGGTTAAAGATGTGAGCCCAAAAGAAGAAAGTATACTGGCGGCTTTCACCATCAATGATTATTTTCCGGGGTTTCTGGAGAAAAGGGCGGTGGAGGTAAATGTCGTAAAGGACCGATACAGCGGATATGTTATACCGGTCAGAGCCCTTGTTGAAAAGGACGGCAAGACCGGAGTCCTTGTTCACATAGAAGGCCGGGCGGTTTTCAGAGAAGTGGTGCTAAAGGGGGACAACGGGGAAACGGCGGTAATAGACACAGTGGACAGTCGTTCCCAGTTGAAACTCTATGACAGGATAATAATCAACCCTGATATTTTCGGAGGTGGATATGATGGGCATTGAAGAAAATCTTATAGGGATACGGAAAAATATTGAGAAAGCTGCTGCCGCCACCGGCAGGAATGGGAAAGATGTCAAACTGGTGGCGGTTACCAAGACTGTTGGTGTCCATGAGATAAGAGAAGCGGTGAAAGCCGGCATTTCAGCCGTTGGAGAGAACAGGGTCCAGGAGATGGTAAAGAAATATGACCAACTGAAGGAATTGCCGGTTGAATGGCATTTTATCGGTCATTTGCAAACCAATAAGGTTAAGGATATTATAGACATGGTGGATTTAATCCACAGTGTGGACAGGATGTCTGTGGCCTGGGAAATAAATAAGAGGGCTGGCAGAATAAACAGAAGAGTGGATGTACTGGTACAGGTAAACGTATCGGGAGAAAAGACCAAATACGGTTTGCATCCCGGCAGGGTTGTACCCTTTGTCAGGGAAATAAAGGATTTTGATTATCTGAGGATACGGGGGCTGATGACCATAGCCCCGTATACCGACCGGCCGGAAGAAGTGAGGCGTTTTTTTTCCGCTCTTAAGGGTATGTTTGATGAAATAGGGAAGCTGGGGCTGGAAAATGTCAGTATGGATTACCTGTCCATGGGAATGACAGGGGATTATACCGTAGCCATTGAGGAAGGTGCAAATATGGTGAGAATTGGAACAGGCATCTTCGGAGAAAGAAGGTACTAGAAAGGGGATAAGTATATGTCGGGTAGGATATGGGATAAGCTTATGCAGTTTTTGGGCCTCGAAGATGGTGAAGAAGCCGGAGAGACAGTCGATGAACCCGGAGGAGACTACTTTCAGACCAGGGGAAAGAACAGGAAGATAGTCAATATACATACTGCCGCCCAGATGAAGATAGTAATATATGAGCCTTCCAGCTTTGACCAGACCTCTGAAATATGTGATAATCTTAAAGAGAGAAGGCCGGTCATTGTCAACCTTGACAGCGTGGATGCGGAACTGGCCCGGCGGATTCTGGATTTTCTGAGCGGTGCGGTCTATGCCATGGACGGCAGCATACAGAAGATTGCAAGCGGTATATTCGCAATCGCACCCAGCAATGTGGACATAGATGCCAATATAAAGGAAGAACTGAAGGATAAGATCCTTTTTAAATGGCAAAAATAGGAGTCTAGGAGGTAAAATATGGACAGGATTAACTGGGTACTGAAAATCTCAGTGGTATACTTTATCAACATCATAGAGATTCTGATATTTATACGGATAATACTATCATGGATTACTCCCGGCTATTCAGGGAATGCCATTACAGCTTTTATCTACAATGTCACCGAGCCCATACTGGCGCCCTTCAGGACTTTGTTTCGCCGGAGCCCCTTCGGGGGAGGCATGATAGATTTTTCCCCCGTTATTGCACTGCTTGTTATCAGATTTGTTGCTCAACCCGTTCTTTATGCAATTATAGACCTGATTACAGGCTTTTAATGTTCTATGGAGGTGAAAGCGATGATTACTCCCCTGGAAATTCAGAACAAGGAATTTGACAGGAAGATGAGAGGCTATGACCAGGACCAGGTGGACGAATTCCTTGACAGGATAACCGATGATTATGAGAAACTGTACAGGGAAAACGCCAGTCTGAAGGACCGGGTCAAAGTGATGGAGGACAAGCTTAAGCACCATTCCGATATGGAGGCTTCCCTTCATAATACTTTGATCATGGCCCAGAATACCGCCGAGGAGGTAACGCAGAACGCCCAGGAAAAGGCCCGCCTGATAATTGCCCAGGCGGAGGAAGAAGCCAGAAGGGCAATCGAGAGGGCCAACCGGGAAATAGTTGAGATAAACAAGCAGTATCAGGAAATTAAAAAGCAGATGTATATATTCAAGACAAGGTTCAAAACTCTTCTTGAGGCCCAGCTGGAGACGGTTGATGCCTTATGTGACGAAATTGAGGAGAATGAATAGAATATATTGACGAATGCTAAACTTTATAATATAATGCTTAATAAATTCGTATTTTAAAGGCTGTGATGGGAAAGAGTAGCTGTTAAACGCTTTCAGAGAGCCGGAGATGGTGGGAACCGGTAAGCGGGAGCAGTGAAAATCATCCCGGAGCTGCAGGCTGAATTACAGTAAGCCGGGACGGTGCAGTCCGTTATGCTGCAAACAAGTGGGTATTATTATCAATCAGGGTGGTACCGCGGGAAAATACTCGTCCCTTCTTACAGGGACGGTTTTTTATTTGTTCAGCTTGTTGATTAATATTCTACAGGAGGTGTAATGAAATGAATTATAGTGACACTTTAAATCTACCCAAAACCCGGTTTCCCATGAGGGCGAATCTGCCCAAAAAGGAACCTGAAATTGTCGAGTTCTGGGAGAAAGAAGATATTTACCACAGACATCTGCAGAAGTCTGGGAACAGACCCAAGTTTATACTGCATGACGGGCCCCCCTACGCCAATGGGGACATTCACCTGGGTACTGCCCTGAACAAAGTATTAAAGGACATAGTCATAAAGTCAAAGGCCATGAACGGTTACTGTGCGCCTTATGTACCCGGATGGGACACCCATGGACTCCCCATAGAAACCCAGGCCATTAAAGCACTGGGGATAAACCGGCACGAGAAATCACCGGTTGAATTCAGGAGGCTTTGCAAGGACTTTGCACTGAAATATGTGGACCTGCAGAGAAAAGAATTCAAAAGGCTGGGGGTGCTTGGAGATTGGGAGAACCCGTATCTGACACTAGCTCCACAGTTCGAAGCCAAACAGATAGAAGTGTTCGGCGAAATGGCCAAGAAGGGCTATATATATAAAGGGCTGAAGCCGGTGTACTGGTGCCCTGATTGCGAAACCGCCCTGGCCGAGGCGGAGGTGGAGTACAGCAATCACAAGACCTATTCCATTTACGTAAAATTTCCGGTGACTGACGACAAGGGTCTTTTTGCAGGGTATACCGGAGGGCTTGAAAAAGTATATGTCATGATATGGACAACCACTCCGTGGACACTGCCTGCCAACCTGGCTATTGCCCTTAATCCGGACATTTCGTATGTCCTGGTGGATATGGAAGGGGAGTATTACCTGATAGCCGGGAAGAAAGCGGATGAAATAAAAGAAGCTGGCGGTAAGGACAGATATGAGGTACTGGCTGAATTTTCCGGAAAGGAACTGGAAGGGATAGTATGCAGGCATCCGTTTATGGAAAGGGATTCTCTGGTAATACTTGGTGAACATGTTACCCTGGAGCAAGGTACCGGCTGCGTTCACACTGCCCCGGGACACGGCGAAGAGGACTTCCTGGTAGGTAAGGAATACGGGCTTGATGTCTTGAACCCGGTTGACGATAAGGGATATTTTACCGATAAGGCAGGAAAATATGAAGGACTGTATTATGAAAAGGCCAATAAGGTCATTATAGAGGATATGAGGGCATCCGGAATGTTGTTCGCCGACTCGGAGATTGTTCATTCCTATCCCCATTGCTGGCGCTGCAAAGGGCCTATAATTTTCAGGGCGACAAAGCAGTGGTTTGCCTCTGTGGAAGGCTTCAGGGATGAGACCCTGAAGAGCATCAAAGACGTGAAATGGATACCGGGATGGGGAGAAGAGAGAATAAGCAGTATGGTAAGGGACAGGAGCGACTGGTGCATATCCCGCCAGAGGGTCTGGGGGGTTCCCATTCCCATATTCTACTGCAGTGAGTGCGGTGAACACATAGTCAATGATGAAACCATCAGAGCGGTTGCAGACCTTTTCAGGGAAGAAGGCTCTGATGCATGGTTTGAAAAAACGGCGGAGGAGATACTTCCGGAAGGGGTAAAATGTCATAAGTGCAGCAGTAGCAAATTTACAAAGGAAACGGATATAATGGACGTATGGTTTGACTCCGGTTCCAGTCACGCTGCAGTACTGGAAACCACTCCGGGTCTTCACTGGCCTTCCACAATGTACCTTGAAGGCAGTGACCAGCACAGAGGCTGGTTCCAGTCTTCTCTCCTGACTGCGGTGGCAACCAGGGGAAGGGCGCCTTATGACGAGGTATTGACCCATGGTTATGTGGTGGACGGAGAAGGACGGAAAATGTCCAAATCCATGGGAAATGTGATTTCTCCCATGGAAATCATTGAAGAGTACGGTGCAGACATTCTCCGCCTGTGGGTGGCTTCCTCCGATTACAGTGTGGATATCAGAATTTCACCTGAAATATTGAAGCAGCTTACTGAAGTTTACAGGAAAATCAGGAATACCTGCAGGTTTATGCTGGGCAATCTGTACGACTTTGACCCGGCCGGAGACCGCGTCGGTTATGACCATATGTCTGAACTGGATAAGTGGGCCCTGCACAGGGGGCAGAAACTTGTTGAAAAAGTACTGAAGGCATATGATGATTATGAGTTCCATGTACTGTTTCATGCCATCCACAATTTCTGTGTGGTGGATATGAGCAACTTTTACCTGGATGTAATAAAAGACAGGCTGTATACCTCCAGGGCCGGGTCAAAGGAAAGAAGGGCAGCTCAGACGGTTATGCATCATCTGCTGGATATGCTGGTCAGGCTTATAGCTCCCGTACTTTCGTTTACTGCAGAAGAGATATGGCAGTATATGCCCGGGGATGCCACCGGCAGGGAAGTAAGCGTTCTGATGGAGGAACTGCCGAAAATCCGGGAAGAATATATAGATGAGGTACTGGGAGAAAAATATGATAAACTGCTTGCAGTCAGGTATGAAGTGGCAAGGGCCCTGGAAAGGGCAAGGACTCAGAAGGTAATAGGGCATTCCCTTGATGCCAGGGTTGACCTGTATCCTGAAAAGAAAATCCACCAATTCCTGGGTACCATAAAGGAGGACCTGTCCACCCTCTTCATAGTTTCCCGGGTTGAAGTGCATCACCCTGAAGAGACTGCCCCTGCATCAGCAGTGGAAGGAGAAGACCTGGCAGGGATGATGATATCCGTTTCCCAGGCTGAGGGCGAGAAATGTGAGAGGTGCTGGGTATACAGTACTACTGTGGGAGCATCGGAAGAACATCCCAGGGTTTGCTCCAGGTGTCTCGCCAATCTTGAATAACTAAACTGGAGGTTCTGAAATGGGACTCTGGGATACCGATGAAGCTGTAAACAGAATTGTAGAGGTAAAAGGTGTACGGTTCGGGGGCAGGGATATCGTGGTAATAGCCGGTCCCTGCGCCATTGAAAACAGGCGGCAGATATTGGAGACTGCCCGGTCAATAGCTGAAGCCGGTGCTTCGGTACTGCGGGGAGGCGCTTTTAAGCCCAGGACATCCCCGTATTCCTTCCAGGGAATGGGGGAAGAAGCTCTGGCGTATATGAAGGAAGCGGCAACGGCTTCCGGGATGGTGTCAGTATCCGAGGTAATGGACCCCAGGGACGTGGACATGGTGGCGGGGTATGTGGATATCCTGCAGGTGGGGTCCAGGAATATGCAGAACTATCCCCTTCTTAAAGAGGCTGGTAAAAGCGGAAAACCGGTCCTGCTGAAACGGGGTATGGCTGCCACCGTGGAGGATTGGCTCATGGCAGCCGAATACATTGCCAAGGAAGGCAACCGGGATATCATCCTCTGTGAGAGGGGCATAAGGACCTTCGAAAATATTACCAGGAATACCCTTGACCTTACAGTAGTGCCGGTAGTAAAAGAACTGTGCGGTCTGCCGGTGATTGTGGACCCCAGCCATGGCACAGGAAGGTCCGAACTGGTGATGCCCATGGCAAGGGCGGCAATAGCTGCAGGGGCTGACGGTATTATGGTGGAGGTACACCCCTGCCCGGAAAAGGCATTGTGTGACGGACACCAGTCCCTGACTTTTGGTCAGTTCAAAAGGCTTATGGAAGAGATAAATAAAATTAGAGATTGTGTAAGGCAGGCAACCTGACGGTTGCCTGTTTTGATTCAGGTCTGTATAGTTATGCCCATGATGGGAAAATTATTCTGGGGGGGAGTATTGTTATGAAGGAAGGGAATCACATCCTGAATGAAATCAGGGATAAGGTGGACCGGATGGCTCTTGACCTGGAAAGGGCCAAAATAGCCGAATACATAGAGTTTATGCAGGATACAAGACGGCTTCTGCTGGTAAACTTCATTGTAGGACTGGTACGGGGGCTGGGCATTGCCGTGGGATTTACCATACTGGGTGCCATAGTGGTATATTTTCTCCGGAGGCTGGTTATGCTTAATCTGCCCCTGATAGGGGATTTTATAGCGGAAATTGTAAAAATAGTATCTCAAAGCCTATAAGATGAAAACTTGCTTTGGTGGGGCTTCGGAGCCTTCAATCATCGAACAAATCGAAGAATGAGGAGGATGCTGATGCAAAAGGAAACAATGGACAGGCTGCGCAAAAGGCTTGAGCAGGAGAAGGAGGAGATACTCACTACCTTAAAATTGCTTGAAGAAAACGAGTATAATGATGCCCTCGGGGAAGATACCGGAGAAATATCCTTCTATGACAACCATCCGGCCGATACCGGGTCAGAAACCTTTGAAATGGAAAAAGCCTTTGCCCTTAAGGGTCAGCAGCTGCACAGGCTCCAGGAGAAAGAGCAGGCCCTGGAAAGAATAAGAAAAGGCGAATACGGGAGATGTACTCTCTGCGGAAAAGATATAAAAATTGAAAGGCTGGAGGCCTATCCTGAGGCTGATACCTGCCTGGAGTGCTCGCAAAATACAAGGCTTCCCCGGGAAAGGCTTAAAGAAGGAAGGCCTGTGGAAGAAGAGGTCCTCAACTATCCCTATAACAGGGAATACAGCAGCGAAGACAACGGCATAAGAACCGACGGGGAGGATATATGGCAGGCTGTAGCCCGTTTCAACAGGAGGGATGACCCCAGCAATCAGACGGCAGACCAGCAGGGGGTATGGGATGAGGAACTGCCGGGGTATGTGGAGGATGTGGAAAAAATCAGCAATAAGTACTACAAGGGGCAACTGCCGGATGAGGAAAGGGATGATGTAGATTGAAAGTTTCATGCCCGGAAGTTTTATGATAAAATTCATATTGATAACCTGCGGTTTTGTTCTGCCCACTGGCGGCGGAACACTGCATTTTGATCACCGGGCATTACTCAAAAGGTATAGGGGGTATTTTATGATATGGATAGTGGCAGCAGCGGTGTTAATTCTGGACCGGGTTACCAAGTATATTGCCAAAGTATATCTGGAACCTGCGGGTTCCATACCGGTCATCAGAAATGTTTTTCATTTGACATACGTGGAGAACAGGGGAGTGGCTTTCGGTATGCTGCAGAATAAAACCTGGATTTTTGTACCCGTTACTGTAGTGATTGTAATGGGGATAATTTATATATTGCAAAAAATGAAGGGCTGCAGTGTATTTCTGAAAGTATCCCTGATGTTTATTCTCAGCGGTGCCCTGGGAAATCTTATTGATAGGATTTACCAGGGGTATGTGGTGGATTTTCTGGACTTCAGGGTATGGCCGGTGTTTAATGTGGCCGACAGTTTTATTGTGATGGGAGCCATATTGCTGGGTTATCTGGTGATTATAAAAGGTGAAGAATTGAAATATGGATAGACAGATTTTCAAGGTGGAGAGAGAGGATGAAGGGGAAAGGCTGGATAGTTTCCTGGCCCGGAAGATTGACAGGTATTCCCGGTCATATTTGCAGAAGCTGATTGATGACAATAGGGCGGAAGTCAACAATAGACCGGTTAAAAAGAACTACCGCCTCGGAGAAGGGGACATCGTTACGATTGATGTGCCCGAACCAAGGGAAATAGACCTGAAACCCCAGTCCATTCAGCTGGATATCGTCTATGAAGACAGTCACCTTCTGGTGGTTAATAAGCCGGCCGGTATGGTGGTGCATCCGGCTGCAGGCAATTACGAGGGAACCCTGGTCAATGCGCTTTTGGCCCATTGTGACCGGCTGTCGCAGATAAACGGAGAGTACAGGCCCGGGATTGTGCACAGGATAGACAAGGATACTTCCGGGCTTTTGGTAGTTGCAAAGAATGAGAAGACCCACAGGGGACTGGCCGGACAACTGAAGGAACACAGTATAAAACGGATATACATAGCCCTTGTGAGGGGAATTGTAGAGGAAGACAGGGGTACTGTGGATGCTCCCATAGGGCGCCATCCGGTCCACAGAAAAAAGATGTGGGTTGTTCCGGGCAGTTCAAAGAATGCGGTAACTCATTTCAAGGTGTTGAAAAGGTATCCCGGATATACCCTTATAGAGGCCCGGCTGGAGACAGGGAGAACCCATCAGATAAGGGTACATATGGCCTATATAGGTCATCCCCTGGCAGGTGACCCGGTATACGGCAAAACCGACAGGACACTGGAGGTGGAAGGCCAGCTCTTGCATGCCGCTGTTCTGGGATTTATTCATCCAGTAACCGGAGAATATATGGAATTTCAGGCACCGTTGCCCGTGGTTTTTGCGTCGATTTTGAAGAAACTATCTTTAATGTGAAGGGAGAGAAGACCGGTTATGACCGATTTACTGTACCAGCGGGACAGTTATTTGAAAGAATTTGAAGGGTATCCATAAAAATACTGCCACGGGAAGAAGCCTTTCTGATACCCGATTTAATCCGTACAAAAATAAATCTTCTCCCCGAAGGAATAACCCATGTGCGTACCGTGGAAATAGAAGGCCTTGACCTGCAGGCTGACGGAGGCACCCACGTGACAAACACAAGAGAAGTGGGTACCATGAGGATCGCTGATTACAAAAGCAAGGGAAAGATAAACAAGAGGATATATGTAGAACTTGATGAATAATTATGAAAATCATGTATTATTATTTACCCGAATTTGGCGTAAAAATTTTCCAGTCAAGTAGTTGCAAAGGCCTCAGGTTTCTGCTCCTTTTGGCTTGCTTTAATTCGGCATTCAATTCTTTAAAGTAGTTTGTTGCCTGTTTGAAACGCTCTTGCCTGTTTTGTTGATGGTCTTCATAGAGCTGGCGGTCAAAGGTCAGGATGTACCGTCTGTTTCCTTTGGAATGTTCCTGGTAAAAAAGCTTCTGTGTAAAGATCCTGAGTTTAAAGAAAAAGTAAACGAAATTGTATCATTATACATTAATCCACCTGAGGGTTCTGCTGTAATATGTATTGATGAAAAGACAGCTATGCAGGCGACAGAAAGAAAAAACGAAACTGTGATGCCCAAGTGCGGGAAAGCCGGAAAATATGAACATGAATATATTCGACATTTAACAAAAAGCATGGAGGAAAATTTAAGTTTCACTATACACCTAAGCATGCTTCGTGGGTAAATCAAATAGAAATATTCTTTTCAATACTGCATAGAAGGTGTTTGAAACTATCGAGCTTTAAGTCGGAAGAAGAACTTAGGTATCTTAGTTCTAAAATCTTTCGCAAAATGGAAAGAAAAATTAACATG
>JAENYD010000028.1 GCA_016842005.1 Clostridium thermobutyricum
TTACACTGCATTAGGAGTGGAACCACCCTCGTTATAAATTCCGGGAATGTAGGTTGCAGGATTAACCGTAATAGCAGGCTTGATAATCAGGTATCTTGTTGTGAGTAAATACAAAGAAGAAGGCCAAAACCTTCTGTATGTGCTGGGAGCGGGATTTATAACAGGTGCAGCTGTATACAGTTTCTTCACCTCCACTCTCAAACTCGGTAAAAAGTAATATCCAGATGTATATTAATACTATAAAGAGGGGATTAAAATGAAGCTGTTTGAATTCGAACTGTATAAGGCAGCCGATCGGATTATAAAGGATATACTGAAGGTGCAGGAAGGCGAAACGGTGGCTATAACAGCAGACACCGGTTCAAGTGAAGAAGTGGTGAATGCCACAGCTGGAGCGGTTTTTAGTGTGGGGGCCAAACCCATGACCATCTGGCTGGCATCTCCCTACGGGGTGGGAAAAGCGGCAGACCCTATGTTGCCCCAGCAATCATTGATCGGTGCATTATCCGCAGCTGATGTATGGATAGAATATAACCGGCAGTGGCTGCTTTATTCTACGGTCTTCGATGAAGTCATGAAAAAAAATAAAGACATCAGGTATATATGCATGGTAGAAATGAATCCGGATATGATGGTCAGGACAATAGGGAGGATTGACATAAAAAAACTGGAGATATTCCTGAATAAGGTTGCAGAGATTACCGGGAAAGGCAATAAAATAAAGGTAACCACTCCCGCCGGAACTTGTGTGGAATTTGAAAATCATCCGGAAAGAAAGATGATTGTACATTCAGGAATAGTTCCGAAGGGGGAGTATGAAATGCTGCCCGGGCAGATAAGCTGGGCACCGAGATTTGAAACGATAAACGGGACCATTGTTTTTGACGGTTCGGTGAATCCGCCTGTGGGATTACTGGATACACCTATCAAGCTTACAGTGGAAAAAGGAAAGGTTGTAAAGGTTGAAGGAGGGCTTGAAGCCCAGGAACTGGATAAATGGTTCAGGAGCTTCAATGATGCCAGCATATATCAGCTTGCCCATATTTCCTACGGATTTAACCCGGGGGCCAGACTTACCGGAAATGTAGTGGAGGACGAAAGGATATGGGGTGCTACCGAGTGGGGGATAGGTAATGTCGGGCCAAGACTGGTTCCCGATATACCCGGTGGTATTCAGGCTCCTTCCCATACCGACGGTATTTGCATGAATTCTTCTGTGTGGGTGGACGGGGTACAGATAATGGACAAGGGTAGGGTCATTCATCCCCGGGAACTTGTCGATCTGGCGTCAGAGATAATATAAAAAAAGGAGGGGGATTTCCCTCCTTTTTTTTACCGTTTACTTTTATTGCTGGTCAATGGTATATATTTCATGAATTTTTAGCCCCAAATGCATTATCAAGCGGGCTTCGGAACTCTCAAGGTCGTATCCGGTAATCTCTTCAATCTTTCTCAAACGTTTGTATAAGGTGTTTCTGTGTATATATAATTCATCGGATGTTTTGCTGAGGTTAAAGTTATTTCTCCTGAAAGCGACAAGCGTGTTATATAGATCCCCGTTGTTTGCGCTGTCATATCTGCAGATTTTTTCGATAGTATTCCTGTAGATCCTGTTGATAACGGAATGGGACGATAATTCATACAACAGGTGGTAGACTATTAAATCATCATAGTAGAATATGCTGCTGGATTTTTTAGAAATCTTACTGCCCAGTTCGGAACTGATGTGAGCTTCTTTATAAGCCAGGCTGAGATATTCCAGGCCTTCGTATTCGTCACTCACTCCTATCATAAAGCCGCACATGGGAAATTTTAATTCCAGTTCCCTGATAAGGTACTTCAGTTTTGTTTTCAGATTGTCTCTCGTTCCTTTCTGTACAGGGCAGATGCAGACTATTCTATCGTTTTCGATCAGCAAATGGTCTTTATTGTTTTGGTTTTTGATAACAGCCAGTACCTTTCGGATTATATCATCAAGATTATCAGGAACGGCTGTTTTCCCGGATATTTGATATTCTTTTCTCTGAATTTTCATTACCCATGTCAGTCTGTTCAGGGACATGTCTATGTTGAAATAATTTGCTTCAATATCTATTGTGTTTCTGTCGGTCAGGGTTCCGGCCAACAGGCTTTTCAGGAATTCATTTTTAGATTTATGCTGTATCAGTTTATTCTCGAAGGAAGATAAAACTGAAATTGTAAGAAAGGGAAGGGCTTCGTTAACCAGATTTATTATCAGGTCTTCATTAGGCATGCTTTTTTTATTATCTACAGTACACAGATAGCCAACCAATTGTTTGGGTGTTTTTAGCGGGAATACCATAAATTTATATTTTTCATCTTTATATTGAAAAGGAGAACTGATGTTGGCAATCTTACTATTGTTATTGTTGATTATCTCAACAATTATGTCTATAGGGATTTTCTCCAATGTACTATTGTATAGATGCCTGCAGTTCAGTAGCTGATTGTGACCGGACAAAAGCAATATGGATCTCTCAATATAGTTCTCCAGGACCTGGAGGATATTGTCGGTATCATAGTTTTGATCAATCAGAGTTATTAGGTTGCCCCGGAATCTTTCGAGCATATAATTGTTATAATTCTGATCACCCAATAACTTACTCATAATGGGCCATGTTATATCGCTGTATCCCAGGTGTACAGGTATTTCCAGCAGAGGAAAACTCAATCTGTCAGTCAATTCTATAATGGAAGGGGATATTTCCTTTAAAAACCGGCCTACCTTTATACCCAGTCCAGCGGCTTTTTTATGGTTCAAAACATTGATGGTGTTCACCAGGTCGTTCTTCTTATCCAGGAATATATATCCGGTAGTAATTGCGAAATCTCCTTCAACAGCCCAGTATGCGCCATCGGGGACTTCCATAATTTCAATATCCTTAATCTTCCTATTAAGACCACTTGCCCCGCCGATTACTTTCATTTCTTTAAAGTTTTGATTTAGTTTGAATATATCTTTTACTTCCACCGGAACGTCACCACTTCCAATTTTTATAATATTTTCTGATAGAAGCTACACTTAATGGATAACAGGCCTTGTCAGTAGTTATTATTATGGCACAGATTGAATAACAAGTAAAGAAGGGTAGTAAGGGGTTTTATAGCATTCTCAATAAAAAATTTGTCCAAAGGGAGGAGATGAACTTATTCAACGGTTGTAGGGGGAGCAGCCGGGTAACGACAGAAGATATGGGAGAAATACTGGAAGTGCCACTGGATACGATGTTCAGAGATAATGGGTGTAAGAAAGCCGCGGAATACGACAGCGGTTTTCCAGCGCTTAATAAAAAAGTTGAAAGAGGCGGGGATATTAAATCAAAAAAGGGAAGATGTCTGGTATATGTATCCTTTCACAAAGACAGAGAGATGCACAGTTATCCTTCTTCATTCAAGTGGGACACGGGTACATTCAATATCTGGCTGTTCCCCAACAGCTTCACCTGAGCCGTACCGGTTTCACGGTTTATATTTTCAATCCAGACAGGCGTCTTTTCATAAAGTACTTTAATGTTGTCTGGGGCTTCAACGATTTCCAAGGCCCTGTTCAAATGCATATATACACCTCCCTTGTGTTATTTATCCTATGGCCGTTCGCCGGATAACGGTTTCTAACCTTCAGATGGGGTTAAGACCCCGTCTGAAGCTGGCAGTCCTGTTTATCCCCCTAAGGTGATGTCCTGTTCAGAATACCATTTTATGGCATCATAAAAGTGTTGAGGTTTAAAATCCGGCCAGTAGGCGTCTACCACGTAGAAATCGGCATAAACCGATTGCACCGGAAGGAAGCCGCTTAACCGCCTCCTGTTACCCCAGCGTATTATCAAATCTATCCGGGAAACATCTGATGACCTTATACAGCTTATCAGATTATCTTTGTTCCCGACCTGATTAATATTGTTCAGGTCCCATTCCCAGCCATAGTTGACCAGGAAATTAATCTTCATTTTTCCTTTCCCGAAGGTGGTTCTTTTTGTGTAGGGGATTAATTCTTTGGGAAACATGGGAGATTCTGCATTCCCAATAACCAATAAGCTGGCATCTTCCTTTGACAGCATCTGGACAGCTTTGACGCAGGCACGGGTAAAAGCCCTGGTTTGAACAGAGGGCCTTTTGGTATTATCCACAGTGAAGCCATAAAAGGTTAATTCACCTACTCCGGCTTCCTTGCAGAGTCTGAACAGTTCCAGGCCAGGCTTAAGGCCCATCTCGTAACCGTTTTCTTTGGGCAGGCCGTTATGGGCTGCCCACCTTCTGTTACCGTCAGGTATAATGCCTATGTGCTTCGGAATTCTCATAAATCCACCCGCCCGTAGTATCTCAATTATAGTATTGCCTTAAAGAGGCGTATTTATTATCATATGGGGATGCAGGTGCAAAAAAACATAAAACAAGCCGTCGTAATGGGACGGCTTGTTTTATGTTTTTTATGTTATTTGTCCAATACTTCCTTCAATAATGCAACGAATTTTTTGTTTTGTTCCATGGTACCGATGGTAACCCTGATATAAGTTCTGGGGAATGGCCTTATTATTGTACCGCGCTTCTGAAGTTCAACAAATATTTCGTTACAGTCTTTTTCAACGTCAACAAAGATATGGTTCGTTTCACTTTTAGCATATGTAAGGCCCATTTCGTCAAAGGCCCTGTACAAATACTCCTTACCCTCCATATTGACTTCATAAGAGCGTTTTACAAAGTCCTGGTCTTTCAGTGCGGCTATTGCAGCAACCTGAGCAAGTCTGTTTACATTAAAGGGGCGTCTTATCTTGTTTATATTATCCAGGACCTCCTCATTGGCCAGAGTGTAGCCGACCCTTAGGGCTGCCAGTCCGTATATCTTGGAGAACGTTCTCATTACCACCATGTTCGGGTACCTCTGGTACAGCTTATATCCATCCTTGGAGAAGGAGGGATCGGTTACATACTCAATGTAGGCCTCGTCATAGGCTACCAGAACATCTTCAGGTACTTTTTTCATAAAAGAATGGAGTTCTTCTTCAGAGAACAGTGTGCCTGTAGGATTGTTGGGATTGCACAGCCATATTATCCTGGTCTTTTCGGTTATGGCATCTGCCATGGCATCCAGGTCAAGGCTAAAGTCCTTGACAGGGACGATGACAGGGACAGCACCCATGGTTATGGTTGCTATTTTATAGCTTACAAAGGTATAATCAGCCATTATTGCTTCATCGCCGGGGTTTAAGAAGGTTTTTGCCAGCAGCCATACCATTTCATTCGAACCGCTTGTGGGCATTATTTCCGAAACCTTGACGCCGTAGAATTCAGCAATAGCTTCCTTCAGTTCTGTGGCGTTGCCGTCGGGGTATATGGAAAGATTGGCGGCAGCCTCTTTAACTGCTTTGATAACGACAGGAGAACAGTTAAGGGGGTTTTCGTTGGAAGCCAGCTTATCGACTTGTTCAAGACCGTATTCCCTCTGGACATCTTCAATGGGTTTACCCGGCTTGTAAGGAGTCAATCCCTCAATTTGTTTTCTCACAGGTACTTTCATATCTGATACCTCCATGTCTGATTTTGATTTCATTATAACACAATAACATAAAAATGTTGAACAATTGAAATAATTTTATAACAGCCATTTTTTTATGTTCGTGGTAATAGGAAAGAATATTAGCGGTATAATTTAGGAAAGATATAATAGAAATACCACTATTTTGTGCCCGGGAAAAATATGATACAATTATAAAGGGATTCTGCAACCTGAATAGAATATAAATATAACTCAAAACAATAGAACAGGCAAGGGGGAAAATTGAATGAAGGTATATCAAACCGACAACATAAGAAATGTAGCTCTGATTGGGCACGGAGGAAGCGGAAAGACCACGCTGGCTGAAGCTATGTCGTTCAATGCAAAGGCTGTAGAGAGAATGGGCAAAGTAGAGGAAGGCACTACCATTTCTGACTTTGACCCGGAAGAGATTAAGAGGCAAATCTCAATCAGCATGTCAGTCCTACCCGTAGAGTGGAATAATAACAAAATTAACATATTGGACACTCCAGGCTACTTTGACTTTGTGGGAGAAGTGGTTTCAAGCCTCAGAGTTGCAGAGGGAGCCGTTATACTGGTAGATGCCTCTTCAGGAGTGGAAGTGGGAACAGAAAAAGGTTGGGAATACACCAGTGAAAGAAATATGCCAAGGATAATCTTTGTTAATAAGATGAACAGAGAGAATGTTGATTTCTTCAAAGTGGTTGACCAGTTAAGGGAGGTCTTCGGAGTCAGTATTGCTCCTTTCCAGGTACCTATCGGTGAAGGAGAGAACTTCAAGGGGATAATCAATGTTGTTGACATGAAAGCAAGGGAATACACCGGCAGCGGATGCAGGGACATAGATATTCCCGCCGGTTATGAGAGCAAGATTGAGCCTATACGGGAGATGGTTATGGAATCTGTTGCCGAGACCGATGACGAGCTTATGATGAAATTCTTTGAAGGTGAATCCTTTACTGATGAGGAGATTCGTGAGGGCCTGAGAAAAGGGGTTTTAAGCGGGAAAATAGTCCCTGTGCTCTGCGGGGCTACCAATAACAATATTGGCGTAGAAACATTGATGGATATGCTCGTAGATTACCTGCCGTCCCCTAAAGATGCTGCCCAGCTGAAGGCGGAGGACAAAGAGGGTAATAAGGTTGAAAGAAAAATCGGCGAAGATGACCAGTTTTCAGCCCTGGTTTTCAAAACAGTGGCGGACCCCTATGTTGGGAAAATATCGCTTTTCAAGGTCATGTCAGGGGAGTTGCATTCAGACATATCATTATATAATGCAAACAAGGAAGAAAAAGAAAAGTTCGGGAACATATTCATAATGCGCGGCAAAAAACAGATAAACATTGAAAAGATTGTTGCCGGTGATATCGGGGCCATAGCCAAACTGCAGCATACAGTAACCGGAGATACGCTGGCAGCAGGTAAAACCGATTTTGTTTACAGTGCAATACAGTTCCCCGAGCCCTGCATATCCATGGCAGTTGAGCCAAAGGCAAAAGGGGATGAAGAGAAAATCAGCGGCGGGTTGCAGAGATTGCTGGAAGAGGATCCCACCTTTAAGGTGGAAAAAAGTTCAGAAACGGGGGACCTGCTGGTTTCAGGACAGGGTGAAGTGCACATAGAGGTAATAACCAAAAAACTTGCCAGCAAGTTTGGTGTGGAAGTGGAGTTAAAAGACCCGCGAATACCTTACAGGGAGACAATTAAAGGCACTGCAAAGGCGGAAGGTAAGCATAAGAAGCAGTCGGGCGGCCGAGGACAGTTCGGACATGTATGGATAGAATTCGAACCTCTCCATGACCTGACCAAAGATCTGGAGTTCGTTGACAAGATAGTGGGAGGAGTAGTTCCCAGACAGTTTATACCTGCAGTTGAGAAAGGGTTAAGGGAAGCCATCAAGGAAGGCGTTCTTGCAAAATATCCTGCAGTAGGGCTTAGAGCTACACTGTATGATGGTTCCTTCCACTCGGTTGATTCGGATGAAATGTCCTTTAAGATAGCGGCCAATCTGGCTTACAAAAAAGGTATGCAGGAGGCCAACCCTGTTTTACTGGAACCCATAGTAAGGGTGGAAGTGCTGGTGCCCGAAGATTATATGGGAGATGTAATAGGTGATTTGAACAAGAAGAGAGGCAGGATACTCGGCATGGAACCTAAGGGGAACAAGCAGCTGGTAATGGCTGAAGCGCCCCTGGGAGAGATGTTCAAGTATGCCACTGATCTGAGATCGATGACCCAGGCGAGAGGCAGTTTTACCATGAGATTTGAAAGATATGAAGAAGCGCCTCCGGCAGTGACCGAGAAGGTAATTGCAGAGGCAAAAGCGGAAGAATAAGGGGAAGACCGGTTTTTCGGTCTTCTTTTATTATTCCGGGGCAGCCGTTAACATGAGTATAAACTTCTCTTTAATACCTAAAACTAAGCTATAAGGAGGTGTTTCTGCTGGAGAACAAAGAAAACAGGAGAGGCAACAGGGTGGATATGCATAAGAGGGATGCGGAGGAAGAGGACAGGCTGAAAGACAAAACCGCCTATGGCGAATTTGTTTCAACCTTCAACGGATGGGTTAGCTTCGAGGAACAGAATAGGAAAGCCAGGCATATAGACGATATAACCAGAAAGAAGGAGTAGGGGCATATTTGCCCCTGCTTTATGTTGGTTCGCTTTACATGGACAGCAACCCTGCACCTTGGTTATTATAGAAAATTAGAATCCGCCAGGGACGTAGCACCGCTTATCTTTAGGTGGGTTTCCATGATGGCATTCCTGTTCGCAGAAGAATACCGGAACTTCAGCAGGTGTGTCCCCTGACATCTGATGCTTCTTTTCGATGATCTTTGAAATTACCAGATACCTGTTAAGTTGTTTTTGAGACATAAGATAATACACCTAGTTCTTCATACTGACATTTTATCAGGATAATTAACAAGGTGACATTATCACACGATAATCACAAAATAATGCAAAAGGTATTGACAAAATTTATCAATTTGATTATACTATTAATAGTCAAAGAAAGTCAAAGTATGATAGGAGGGGTGATGCGTTGCCTGGCCTTAGCGATGTGATAGAAAAATTCATAAAGGAACTGATTGAGGAATGCGACAAAGGGATACTGGAAATTCAGCGGAATCAGCTTGCGGATTATTTCAATTGTGCCCCCTCCCAGATTAATTATGTGCTATCTACCCGATTTACCATTGACAGGGGATATTATATCCAGAGCAGGCGGGGTGGGGGAGGTTATATCAAGATACAGAGACTGGACATTGACAGCAAACAGTACCTCGGCAGTATAATGCACGAACACATAGGAGACAGTATCTCCCAATTTGAGGCCCTGGGGATAATCAGAGCTTTAGCGGAAAGAGGCATAATAACTCCCAGAGAGCAGTTGATGATGCAGTCTGCCGTAAACAGTAAAACCATTAATGTATTTTCACCTTCCAAGGATGAGGTCAGGGCCAGCATACTAAAAGCTATGATTTCCTCATTATTGCAGAGGAAGTAAGATAGGAGGGATAGAATGTTGTGTGACAGGTGTGGCAAAAACCCTGCCGTTATACACAAGATTATTAACATTAACGGCAACAAGCAAGAGTTCCACCTGTGTGAAGAGTGTGCCAGACAGGAAAAAGATGTCTCCATAAACGATCCTTTTTCCATACATGCTGTGCTGTCATCATTACTGGATATGGGTATGGAAACCCCCATAAAATTCGAGAAACTGGAAGCCCTGAAATGTGACGTCTGTGGTTCCAGTTTCGGTCAGTTCAAAAAAACAGGTCTTCTGGGCTGCAGCAACTGCTACCGGGAGTATAGAGACAGGATTGTCCCTCTGTTAAAGAGGATACATGGAAATACCCAGCATGGGGGAAAAATACCAAGACGTAAGGGTGGTTTTCTCAGGCAGCAAAGGGAGATTGAACAGTTGAAGAGACAACTGGAGAATGCCGTTAAGGCTGAAGAATATGAAAAGGCTGCTGAGCTCCGGGATAGGATAAGGGAGTTAAGCAAATAGGAGGGATCTGTATGGCCGAGTGGATAAAAGGTAACGGTCCTCACGGTGATATTGTATTAAGCAGCAGGATTAGGCTTGCCAGGAATATTGAGGGTTTGCCATTTCCTAATGAGATGGGGAAGGAAGAAAGCAATAAAGCAATCAGAGCGGTTAAAGAAGCCGTTAATCGTAATCCGGTTTTATCCAATGAGTTCAGATTTGTGAACCTGGGTACTGTTTCATCACTGGAAGCCGGTGCCCTTGTTGAAAAACATTTAATCAGTCCGGTCCTTGCCCAGAAGCACAAAGATTCAGCGGTTTTTTTAAAAAAAGATGAGCAGGTAAGTATAATGATAAATGAAGAAGACCATATAAGGATACAGGTTTTATTGCCTGGTCTTCAACTGGAAAAATGCTGGGACCTTGCGGATAAAATCGATGATGTGCTGGAGGAAGCAATTAATTATGCTTTTGATGAGCATCTTGGATATCTTACGGCCTGCCCAACCAATACCGGCACCGGGCTAAGGGCATCGGCGATGATGCACCTACCCGCTCTGAATATAACCAACCAGCTGAACAGAGTGCTGCAGACTTTGGGACAACTCGGCCTGGCTGTAAGAGGTGTCTATGGTGAAGGGACCGATATATCAGGTAATCTTGTGCAAATATCAAACCAGCTAACCCTTGGTCAGTCAGAACAATATATAATTGACAATTTAAAAGGAATGACAGGCCAAATAATAAACAAGGAAAAGCATGCCAGGGAGATGCTATTGGACAAGAACAGGATAATGCTGGAAGATAAGATTTGCAGGTCGTACGGCCTTTTAGTCGGTGCAAGGGTTCTGTCCTCTAAAGAGTTCATGGGACTGTTATCCGATGTAATGCTGGGAGTGGATATGGGAATAATTAAAGATATAAAAAGGGAGACGCTGAATCAGTTGATGCTTGAATCCCAGCCGGCTACGCTGCAGGAAAAAGTGGGGCGGCAGTTATCCGATATAGAAAGGGATGTATTCAGGGCACAGCTAATAAGAGAGAGGTTAGGATAGAGGAAAGGAGAAGGATTATGGATATATACGGCAGGTTTACTGAAAGAGCGCAAAAGGTTATAATGATTTCACAGCAGGAAGCCGCAGCCCTTAATCATAGCTACGTGGGTACCGAACACCTGTTGCTGGGTCTGGTCAAGGAAGGCGGGGGAATAGCGGCTCAGGTACTAAAAAATATGGGCGTTGAAGCCCAAAAGGTAACAGAAAAAATCCAGGAATTGATTGGAAAAGGAGATGACAACTTTTCCGGTCAGATAATAGGTCTGACGCCCAGAGCAAAAAGAGTGCTGGAATTGAGTCATATTGAAGCCAGGAGAATGAACCATAATTATGTGGGAACCGAGCATATACTCCTGGGACTTGTCAGGGAAGGAGAGGGTATTGCCGCCAGGGTATTGACAGGTCTCAACGTAGACCTGGGCAAGACAAGGGAGGAAATAATAAAGATACTTACAAACCAGCCTTCGGGGGGAAGCAAGTCTCAGGAAGGAAAAACCTCGACCCCCACCCTTGACCAGTTTGGAAGGGACCTTACCCAGATAGCCCGGGAAGAGAAGCTCGACCCTGTAATTGGCAGGGGAAAAGAGATTGACAGGGTGATACAGGTATTGAGCAGGCGGACGAAGAACAATCCCTGCCTGATAGGAGAACCGGGGGTTGGTAAAACTGCTATTGCGGAAGGACTTGCTCAGAAAATAATCAAGGGCGAAGTCCCCGAGATACTGAAGGAGAAAAGGGTTGTAACCCTTGACCTGGCTTCCATGGTGGCTGGGGCCAAGTACCGGGGAGAATTTGAAGACAGGCTGAAAAAGGTGATGAAAGAACTGCAGGATGCGGGGAATGTAATACTGTTCATTGATGAAATGCATACCATCATCGGGGCCGGAGCTGCGGAAGGGGCCATTGACGCATCAAACATACTGAAACCTGCCCTGGCAAGGGGAGAGATACAGGCAATCGGTGCCACCACCCTTGATGAATACAGGAAGCATGTTGAGAAAGACCCTGCCCTGGAAAGAAGATTTCAGCCCATTACGGTGGAGGAACCCACGGTGGAGGAAACAGTTGCCATATTGTACGGGTTGAGAGATAAATACGAGTCCCACCACAGAGTCAAGATAACGGATGAAGCTATAACGGCAGCGGCTACTCTTTCTGCCCGGTATATTTCGGACAGGTTTTTACCTGACAAGGCTATTGACCTGATAGATGAAGCGGCATCAAAGGTCAGGATTAAGACCATTACCGCTCCTCCCGAACTGAAGAAGATGGAAGGAAAGCTGGATGAGCTGAATAAGGAAAAAGAAGAGGCTATAAGTCACCAGGAGTTTGAGAAGGCTGCGAAAATAAGGGATGAGGAGAAAAGGCTAAGGGATGAAATGAAAAAAATGAAAGACATCTGGGAGAAAGATAACCGGGAAGCTACGGCAAAGGTGGATGAAGAAGATATTGCCAGAATAGTTTCCGACTGGACAGGGATCCCTGTAACAAAGCTGGCTGAGGAAGAGTCGCAGCGACTGACAAGACTGGAAGATGAGCTCCATAAAAGGGTTATCGGACAGGACGAGGCTGTAACAGCGGTGGCTAAAGCGGTTAGAAGGGCCCGGGTTGGCCTTAAAGATCCCAAACGGCCCATAGGTTCTTTCATATTCCTGGGCCCCACAGGAGTGGGTAAAACCGAGCTGTCCAGGGCCCTTGCCGAAACACTGTTTGGTGATGAGAATGCTACCATCAGGATAGATATGTCCGAGTATATGGAGAAGCATTCGGTTTCAAGACTGGTAGGCTCTCCGCCGGGATATGTGGGGTATGAAGAGGGCGGGCAGCTCACTGAGAGAGTCCGCCGGAAGCCATATTCGGTTATCTTGCTGGATGAGATTGAGAAAGCGCACCCTGAAGTCTTCAATATACTGTTACAAATCCTGGAAGATGGGAGATTGACTGATGCCAAGGGCAGAACAGTGGATTTTAAGAACACGGTAGTGATAATGACTTCCAATGTAGGGGCCCATACAATAAAGAAACAAAAAACCCTAGGTTTTGCTGCTGGAGGGGAAGATGCGCACAGAGACGAATATGAAAAGATGAAAGAAAAAATAATGGAAGAGCTGCGCAAAACTTTCCGCCCGGAATTTTTGAACAGGGTGGATGAAGTTATAGTGTTCCACCAGCTGGATGAAAAACATATAAGAGAAATTGTGGATTTAATGCTGGAAGACCTGCAAAAGCGATTGAAGCAGCTTAATCTTAAAGTTGAACTGACCGAGAGAGCTAAAGAATTGATTGCCAGGGAAGGATTTGACCAGACTTACGGTGCCCGTCCTTTGCGCAGGGCCATACAGAGGATGATTGAAGATAACCTGTCAGAAGAACTGCTGAAAGGAAATATTAAAGAAGGGGACCACGTACTGGTAGACGAGAAAGAAGGGAAGGCTGTATTCAGCAGGAAATAGTATTAAAGGGCGGTACGGCTCCACCGCACCGCCCTTTAATGAGATATACCGGGATAAGCCACCATCCTCTTCAGGAGCGAGGTCAACGGCCAAAAGCGGGAATATATTCTAAACATGGGTAAAGGGGAATAAGTGATGGCAAAAGAAAAAAGGATGTATATATGCCAGGAATGCGGATACGAAAGCCTTAAGTGGATGGGCCGATGTCCGGGATGCAGTCAGTGGAATACTATGGCGGAAGAAGTAATAGATAAGGGAATAAAAACAGGGGCAAAAGGACGGGAAGGAAATACCCCTGTATCCTTAAGAACAATAGACATAGCACAAGAAACCAGGCATTCTACAGGGTTTAATGAACTGAACAGGGTGCTTGGGGGCGGAATTGTCAAAGGCTCGGCTATTCTTGTAGGAGGAGACCCGGGTATTGGCAAATCCACACTGCTCCTGCAGATGGCCGGTAAATTGGCTCAGGATTTAAAAATCCTCTACATTACCGGGGAAGAATCCATAAAACAGATAAAGCTCAGGGGAGAACGCCTGGGGATAAATGACCACAATATATTTATACTGGCCGAAACCGATCTGAATGCTATGCTGCATCAGATACAGGAGTCGAAACCTGACCTTGTCATAGTTGATTCCATACAGACAGTATATGTCCCGGAACTTGCGTCGGTACCCGGCAGTGTCGGTCAGGTAAGGGAAGCGGCCGGACGGTTGGTCAGAACAGCAAAACAGTATTCAATACCGGTTTTTATCGTGGGACATGTCACAAAACAGGGAGCTCTGGCAGGACCCCGGATACTGGAGCATATGGTTGATACAGTGCTGTATTTTGAAGGAGAAAGATACCAGAGTTACAGGATAATCAGAAGCGTGAAAAACAGGTTTGGTTCTACCAATGAAATAGGGGTTTTTGAAATGAAAGATGAGGGTCTTGATGAGGTAACCGATCCCTCCAGGCTGATGATAGAGGGGAGACCCCATGGAGTTCCGGGGACGGTCGTAGTATGCAGTTTGAAAGGCACACGGCCGATGCTGGTAGAGATACAGGCACTGATAAGCCTGTCAAACCTGGCAATGCCCAGAAGAATGGCCACGGGCATCGATTATAACAGGCTATCCATGTTACTGGCTGTTATGGAAAAGAGGCTGGGAATGCAGATGCAGGGACAGGATGCTTTTGTCAATGTAGTAGGAGGCTTGAAAATAGATGAACCTGCTGCGGATTTGGGTATCGTTATTGCCGTTGCTTCCAGTTTTCAGAATAGGCCTGTAGAGGGAAACACCACTTTCATCGGCGAGGTGGGACTGACAGGCGAAATAAGGGCGGTTAGTTCCATAGACAAAAGAATTAATGAGGCCAGGAAAATGGGATTTACCAAGTGTATAATCCCTGAAGGGAACAAAAGACAAGCCAAGGATAAAGGGATAGATATAGTCGGTGTAACAAACATACGAGAAACCCTTGATATGGTTTTCAAAGGATAAAGTGAAAATACCCACCTGAAGGGCGGGCGGGTTTTGTTTTAACGGAGGGTATAAACACCTAAAGTCTTCATTTTTTCGTATTCTTTAAGCATAACATCATAAAGGTTGATATCAAGAATATCGCATACTGCTGCTATGTAAAACAGATTACTGCCCAGCTCCTTTTCGATTACCTCCCTGCAATTATCGCACAGGCTGCCCTTGATGTGAGAATCAAGATATTCGGTAAGCTTTTTAAGGGGTATATCCGAGGGATTGTTCTGTTTCCGCGCATCGATCCGGAGACATCCACAGCTGGTGACTGATTTTACGATTGCCCTGTTTACTCTTGCATTTGATTCCTGCAATTTGGTCATGGCATCTAATATGCTTTTGTGTCTTAACAAAAGTTCTGATACAGAGTGCTGGAACTGGTCGAATAACATATCTTTCATTTCACCACTCCTTAGCATGTATTGGGGCTAATACTATTATAAAAAGAAATCAGCGTACTTTCAACAAAAGTATTTTTGTTGACATAGCGGGGAGATATGTGTTAAAATATCGTTTTATTGACACCAGATAGCTGATGTAGTAAAATTATTAAGGAGACCTGAGTATTACTGGAGGTAGTTTGATGTTTAATATAGGAGATAAAATAGTGTACCCCATGCATGGTGCCGGTATTATAGAAGCCATAGAAGAAAAGGAAATTTTGGGAAAAAAACGCAAATACTATATAATGAGAATGCCTATCGGTAATATGAAAGTTATGATCCCTCTGGACAGCGTCAATGATATCGGTCTGCGGGAAGTAATCAATTCCCAAGAAGTAAATTCGGTGGTGGAAGTGCTGGGAGGCGCCAGAACGGTGATGCCCGGCAACTGGAACAGAAGATACCGTGCTAATATGGATAAGATAAAGAGCGGGGATATTCTTGAAGTAGCCGATGTGGTTAGAAACCTTATAATAAGAGATAGGGAAAAAGGGCTCTCTACAGGAGAAAGGAAAATGCTAAACAATGCAAAACAAATCCTGGTTAGCGAGCTGGTGCTGGTCAAAAATATGGATGAAGCGGAGATTGAAAAGCTGATAGATTCAATCATCGAATAAGCGTCCTGAGAGACGCTGATTTTTTGTTAAGGATATGTGGAATGGGTTATAAATTATTTATATAATGGTTATAATCAGTATCAAGGAGGTGATTGGAATTAATGGTAAATAAGCTCATACGCGGCTTACTTACTGCAGCAGGAATAGTGATTGGTTACCAATTGACAGTGGTACTGACCGATTTGCTGCACATTACCGAGTTGTTCGGAATTGTGCTTTCAGGAACCAGTCAAATTATTTTCTATATTGTTGGAGCGGTTATAATTGGCCTTATTTTTTTCATCCTATCTCCGCTGCTGATTAAACTGGGATGGAAGACTACCGAGATAATAGAAGGTGCCTTACAGACGGTACCCACAAGCGATATACTCCTTGGTACTATAGGATTGATATTCGGACTGGTTATAGCCAATCTTTTAATAAGACCAATAGCCATTATCCCTGTTCCATGGCTTGGTAGTATAGTGATGGTTCTTGCCTATATTGTTCTTGGCTATCTTGGAATAAGGATAGCCACCAGGAAAAGCGATGACCTTGGAGGGCTGGTTAATTCCCTTAGAAAATTGGGAGTTAAGGAGAAGACTTTTAAAACCGACAGTCCTATCCGTCCTAAAATACTGGATACCAGTGTTATTATAGATGGAAGGATTGCAGATATTTGCAAAACTGGTTTTGTTGAAGGGCCTTTGGTAATACCCAGATTTGTTCTGGAAGAATTAAGACATATCGCTGATTCATCGGATACCCTGAAACGCAACAGGGGACGCAGAGGACTGGATATACTGAATAAAATACAAAAAGAACTGGACATACCTGTTCAAATTTATGACAAGGATTTTGATGATGTAATCGAAGTGGATAGTAAACTGCTAAAATTGGCCCAACAGCTCAAAGGCAAGGTTGTAACAAATGATTTTAATCTGAATAAGGTAGCTGAATTCCAGGGGGTCCCCGTTCTTAACATCAATGAACTGGCCAATGCCGTCAAACCGGTTGTTCTGCCGGGTGAAGAAATGGTTGTACAGGTAATAAAAGACGGTAAAGAAACGGGACAAGGGGTAGCGTACCTGGATGACGGTACTATGATAGTGGTGGACGGCGGTAAAAAACATATAGGCGAGTCAATAGGTGTAATGGTAACCAGTGTACTGCAGACAGCCGCAGGCAGAATGATTTTTGCAAAACCCAAAAGTATGATGGATAATAAAGCGGTTTAGTAAAAAACTCCGTCTTTGAAAGACGGAGTTTTTTGGCGGTTAAAGGAATCAATATTCCTTGTAGCGAAATGATTTGGACAGAGGTGATTAATATGTATCGGGGGCTGAAGATTGCGGCAGTAGTTCCTGCTGCAGGCAAAGGCAGCAGGATGAATACGGATATCAGCAAACAATACCTGATGCTGGGAGACAAACCTGTACTTGTTCATACGCTGCAGGCGCTGGAAAAATGCAGGCTGATTGATGGAATTGTAGTAGTTGCCGCACAGGGTGAAATTGAATACTGCCGGAAAATCATTGTGGAAAAGTATAATTTGAAAAAGGTAACAGGGGTGTTGCCGGGAGGGGATACCCGTCAACAATCTGTAGAGAGGGGCGTTGATGCTACAAAAAGTGATATTGTAATTGTTCATGATGGAGCCCGGCCATTTTTAAACAACAGATTGATAGAAGAGGGTATAAGATTGCTTGTAGAGGGAGAATACCAGGGCACCGGGTGCGCAGTTCCGGTAAAAGACACCGTAAAAATGGTGGACAGGGAGGAAGTGGTGAAGGAGACATTACCCAGGGAATACTTGAGGGCGGTACAAACCCCCCAGTTTTTTTGCCGGTCCGTGCTTCATCGGGTTCATAAAGAGGCGTTGGCGGAAGGGACAGAATCCACCGATGATTTAATGCTTCTTGAGCGTTATGGCTACAGTGTAAAGTTATTCCGGGGCAGCTACAGCAACATCAAAATAACTACTCCGGTGGACATGGCTTTGGCGGAGATTATACTGAAGGGCGGGGAATATGATGTATAGAATAGGCATAGGATATGATGCCCATAGATTCATTGAAGGACGGTCGCTGATTATAGGAGGCGTTGCTGTGGAATACATAAAAGGATTGGCCGGCCACTCGGATGCCGATGTACTTGTTCACGCCATAATGGATGCATTATTGGGAGCCGTTTCCCTTGGTGATATTGGTTTGCATTTTCCCGATACCGACCCTGTTTATTCAGGAGCCAGCAGTCTGGAACTGCTGGGAAAAGTGAAAGAATTGCTGGATGAGAGAAATTATCTTATTAATAACGTGGATGGGGTTATAATAGCACAGGAACCAAGAATGAGACCCTATACCGGTAAAATGGAGAAAAATATAGCAGATGTGCTTGGAGTACCCGAAAGCCGGATAAACATAAAGGCAACTACCACCGAAGGCATGGGCTTCGAAGGCAGAAAAGAAGGTATAGCAGCTCACGCAGTAGCACTGCTCTCAAAAAAGTTATAAGCGATTTGGATTGATTGCGTGAGACCTCTGACACAGTAATCTGTATGCTTGAAAATCCAAAGAATCAAGTGTTATAATAAACCATGATTAACTATACTTCAGGAAGGAAGATTTACCATGATCAGAGCCAGATTCGCACCCAGCCCTACGGGACCTATACATATAGGGAATATCAGAACAGCACTGTTTAATTATCTTTTTGTACGCAGTTCAGGGGACAAAGCCAGGATGGTTCTTAGGATCGAAGATACCGACCTGCAAAGGTCTTCAAAGGAATATGAAAGGCTGATTTTCGAGGAGCTGCAGTGGCTGGGAATAGAATGGGATGAGGGAGCAGGGAAAGGCGGAGATTTTGGTCCTTATTATCAGAGCCAGAGGCTGGATATCTACAGTAAATATATAGAGATACTTGTAGCAAAGGGAAAGGCTTATTATTGTTACTGTACCCCGGAAGAACTGGAGGAAGACAGGCAGAAATCGGTGGCTTCAGGTGATATACCCAGGTATTCGGGCCGGTGCAGGCATCTCACTCCGGAGCAGGCCGAGGTTTATAAGAGGGAAGGAAGAACCCCTGTGGTCAGATTCAAGATACCCTCCGACCGGATGGTAGTTTTTGAGGATGTAATCAAGGGGAAAATAGAGATTAATTCGGATACTCTGGGAGGGGATATGGTAATACAAAAGTCTGACGGCATGCCCACCTATAATTTTGCAGTGGTAATAGATGACCATTTAATGGGAATTACTAATATTATAAGAGGAGAAGATCATCTTTCCAATACACCCAAGCAAATTCTTATTTATGAAGCCCTGGGCTGGGAAAAACCTGCATTTGCCCATGCACCCCTGATACTGGGCCCGGACAGGACCAAACTGAGTAAGAGGCATGGCAATACATATATCGGGCAGTACAGGGAAGATGGCTATCTACCCGAAGCAATGTTCAATTACCTGGCATTGCTGAGCTGGTCCCCGGAGGGGAACGAAGAGATTTTATCAAAGGAGGATATAGTCAAACAGTTCAAATTGGAAAGGGTGACCCGGGCAAATCCTGTGTTTGATATAGGGAAGCTCAACTGGCTGAATGCCCATTACATAAGGCAGGCGCCCCTGGAAAGGATAGCTGCCCTATCCATTCCATATCTGATTGAAGAGGGTCTGATAACCGAGGAAGAAGCGGTAGAAAAGAAGGAATGGCTGTATCTGGTGGTTGAAACGGTTAAGGAGAGCCTTGTAAAAATATCCGATATTACCGAAAAAGTAAAGATATTTTTTGATGACAGGATAGTCCCGGAAGACGATGAAGCTGCGGAATTGCTGAAAGGCGAACATGTTTCCCGACTTTTAAGGGTTTTCAAAGAAAAGCTTCTTAATGCCGGGACAGTTGACCAGGAGTTCTGCAAAGGGATTTTCAAGGTCATACAGAAAGAAACGGGAATTAAAGGGAAAAACCTTTTCATGCCTGTCAGAGTTGCCATTACGGGGCAGTGTCATGGTCCTGAACTGGTTAATATACTGCTTATCCTGGGTAAAGACAGGCTTATAAAGAGGATTGATTATGTTCTTGAGAATTATAAATGAGGGAGGAGCAGCGGACTGTGAAGCTCTATAATACTTTAACCAGAAAAAAAGAAGAATTTGTACCTCTTGAAAAAGGAAAGGTGAAAATGTATGTTTGCGGTCCCACGGTGTACAACTATTTTCATATAGGGAATGCCAGGCCCTTTGTCATTTTTGATACTTTAAGAAGATACCTCGAATATAAAGGCTATGAAGTGACCTATGTACAGAACTTTACCGACGTAGACGACAAGATGATAAACAGGGCCGCTGAAGAAGGCATTACCATAGAGCAGTTGGCTGACAGGTATATTGAAGAATATTACAAAGATGCCGATGGCCTGGGGATAAAGAGGGCTACTGTTCATCCAAGGGCAACCCATTTAATTGCGGAAATGATTGATATGATACGGAAGCTGGAGTATAATGGTCTGGCTTATGAAGTGGACGGGGATGTATACTTCGATACCGGCAGGTTTGACGGATATGGGAAACTATCCGGGCAAAGCCTGGAAGACTTGAATGCCGGTGCAAGGGTTGAGATAAACGATAAAAAGAAAAATCCTTCAGATTTTGCCTTGTGGAAAAGGGAAAAACCGGGGGAACCTTCCTGGGACAGCCCATGGGGGAGGGGAAGACCCGGATGGCATATTGAATGCTCGGTAATGGCTACAAAGTTTCTGGGAGAAACCATTGATATTCATGCCGGGGGACAGGACCTTATTTTCCCTCATCATGAGAACGAGATAGCCCAATCGGAAGGGGCTACGGGCAAACCTTTTGCCAGGTACTGGCTTCACAACGGATATATCAATGTGGACAATCAAAAAATGTCCAAATCCCTGGGAAATTTTTTTACTGTGAGAGATATAAGCAAGGAATACGACCTTGAAATCGTAAGGTTTTTCATGTTTTCCGCCCATTACCGGAACCCCATAAATTTCAGCAGGGAAATGCTGGAACAGGCTAAAAGTGCCCTCGAAAGGCTGTATAATACTCGAAGCACTCTGGAACATCTCATAAAAAACAGTCCCGCTGAAGGTCTCAGTTCTGACGAAAGAAACAAGCTTAAGAGTCTGGAGAAATACAGGGACAGTTTTGAAAAAGCAATGGATGATGACCTGAATACGGCTGATGCCGTGGCAGCGATATTTGAACTGGTCAAAGAGATTAACATGCATATAGCCGGTGGTATTTCGGCGGGATTTGCCCGGAGAGCCCTGGGTCAGCTTATGGAATTAACGGGGGTACTTGGATTGTTAAATAAGGAGGAGCAGGGGCTGGAAGACGAGATTCAGGAGCTTATAGAAAAAAGAGAAGAGGCGAGAAAAAATAAAGATTGGACGACGGCCGACAGTATCAGGGATGAACTCAAGGAAAGAGGCATCATCCTTGAAGATACTCCTCAGGGAGTAAAATGGAAAAGGATTTAAGGACGGATATATTCCGGGGGCACAACCCTCGGAATATATCTCATAAGGGGCTGATGCATTGTTGGATGGATATTTCGGGAGACTGGGGCAGTTGGCAGACATGGGCGACCCCGGCAGCGCTTCGGCGCTTTCCCTGGCATATATAGGTGATGCTGTTTTTGAACTGTATATAAGAAGCAGGATAACGGCCGAGCATGTTAATTTCCCTGTTGACAGGCTTCACCGGAAGGTGGTAAGTTATGTGAAGGCTTCTTCCCAGAGCAACATAATACACGGCATATGGGAATGTCTCACCGAGAAGGAGAAAAGAGCGGTTAAAAAGGGGAGGAACACCAAATCCGGTTCTTCTCCCAAAAATGCAGCTGTGGTGGATTACAGGTATGCGACAGGATATGAAACCCTGCTGGGATATTTGTTTGTGAAGGGTGATATCCATAGACTTATGGAAATACTGAACATGTCGTATGATATTCTCTTATAGCTGATACAGGGGCTCAATGTCATATGTGGGGGATGATTCGGACTGCCTGTTCTTCATTTTTACAAGCTGCCCGAACTGTCCAGAGCCTCACATTGTTGATAGTTTCCCGCTTAATACTGTTTATATTAATAAATTGAAGATACAAGGGGGCAAAATTATGACAAAGCCAAGAGTGAAACTGGTTCAATACACACCTGAACCTGACAAACTGGTATCGGCGGCTGCCCGGCTGTGTTATTCAAGGGTAGGAGCAGAGAACATTATGGAAGACCTGACCGAGCAGGAGGTTAATAAATTCCTCGGTATATTGATAGAAATGGGACACCAGTCTCCCATTGAGCATGCATCCTTTACTTTTGCCGTTGAAGGAGTAAGCAGGACGCTGACACATCAACTGGTGAGGCACAGGATTGCAAGTTACTCTCAGCAGTCCCAGAGATATGTAAAGCTGGACCAGTTTGAGTACATAATACCGCCCCATATTGAAGCGCATTCTGAAGCCAGGGAATTATTCAGGAGGGCAATGGAAGAAGACCAGGGGTATTACAATCGGCTGGCTGACATACTTTATAACCAGCATTATACCAATTTCATAAAGGAAGGGATGGACGAAAAAACCGCCGGCCAGGCCGCCCAGAAGAAGGCCATTGAAGATGCGAGGTATGTTTTTCCCAATGCCTGTGAAACAAAAATATTATTTACCATGAACGCCAGGGCTCTTTACAATTTCTTCAGTTTGCGCTGCTGTAACAGGGCCCAGTGGGAAATTCGCCGGCTGGCCGTGGAAATGCTCAGGCAGGTTAAGAAAGTGGCTCCTGTACTGTTCAAAAATGCAGGCCCCGGATGCCTGACAGGACCATGCCCTGAAGGCAGAATGAGCTGCGGCAAAATGGTACAGGTCCGGGAGGAGTTCGGGTCCCTGTAGTGTCCGGGAGGTTTTTTAACGGAGGAATATAGGTTATGGTAAAGGACAGAGGCACATATGACATAATATTTGGCAGAAACCCTGTTCTCGAGGCCCTTAAAGGAGACCGGACGGTTGAAAAAATCCTGGTATCCAAAGGGTTGAAAGGGACAGGTAAAGAGCTGATAAATACTGCGAAGGATGCCGGCATCAGAATAGAGCATGTTGACAAGACGGTACTGGATAAGGTTGCCGGCACCGACTCCCACCAGGGGGTTATTGCCATGGTGACCACATACCGGTATGCGGAGGGCATTGAACAACTGATAGAGTATGCAGAACGAAAGGGAGAGTACCCCTTTATAGTGGTGCTGGATAAGATAAAAGACCCTCATAATCTGGGGGCCATAATAAGAACTGCTCATTGCTGCGGGGTCCACGGAGTTGTTATACCAAAGAAGAATGCTGCAGGGGTTACTCAGACGGTTGTCAAGGTCTCTGCCGGTGCGGTGGAATATTTGCCGGTAGTCCGGGTGGCCAATATAGCCCATACCCTGGAAAGGATGAAGGGATTGGGGCTGTGGATTGCCGGTGCGGATATGAATGGAGAAATAATGTACGATGTTCAGCTTACCGGACCTCTGGGGCTGGTTATCGGCAGTGAAGGCAAGGGTATCAGCAGGCTGGTCAGGGAAAAATGCGATTTTGTTGCCAAAATACCTATGAAGGGCAGGGTTGCATCTCTAAACGCTTCGGTGGCAGCAGGGATACTGATGTATGAAATTTTTCGGCAAAGGATGAAGTAGGTGAAGAGGTGAAGAAAGAATACCTTATCGTGGATGGCTATAATATTGTAAATGCCTGGCCTGAACTGAAAGAGCTGTTCAATGTAAGCATAGAGCAGGCCAGGGACAAACTCATTGAGATAATGGCAGAATTTCGGGCCTATAAAGGCGTTGAAGTCATAATAGTATTTGACGGTCATCTGGTAAAGGGGAATACAGGCAGTTCTGCATTTGTTAAGGGTGTGCAGGTGGTATATACAAAAGAACAGGAAACTGCCGATAATTATATAGAGAGTATAATAAGAGACATGTCCAGGAGGGGTACGGTCAGGGTAGCTACTTCCGACTGGACCGAGCAGCAGGTAATCTTGGCATTGGGAGGCATACGTATATCGGCCAGTGAACTTTATGTTGCAGTAAAAAACGCTGAAGGAGATATAAAAAAGAGATTCTTAAACAGGGGTTATGAGCGTATAAATATAGTAGGCAACAATTTGTCCCCCGATGTTGCAGACAAGCTGCAAAAGTGGAGGAAATCCCCGTAGGCCCGCTTGACTCTAAAAATTCTTATAAGATATAATTATTATATGGCTTGGGGACTTAAATACCAGTGCTGGAGGCGATGCAGGTGGAAGCAAAAGCCCAGGATAATTTGGCATACAAGCCTTATGAATCTATGGTGGATGAAGAGATTGTGCAGTGTGCAAAAGAAGGAAATGGCAAAGCGGCTGAATATCTGATTAATAAATACAAAAATTTTGTACGAGCCAAGGCCCGGGCATATTTCCTTATAGGTGCGGACAGGGAGGATATTGTACAGGAAGGCATGATTGGCCTCTATAAGGCGATAAGGGATTTCAGGCATGACAAGCTGTCTTCCTTCAGGGCCTTCGCGGAGCTGTGCATCACCCGGCAGATTATAACCGCTATTAAAACAGCAACACGACAGAAACATATTCCCCTGAATTCCTATGTGTCCTTAAATAAACCTTTATACGATGAAGAGTCGGACAGGACCCTGATGGACATACTTTCAGGCACCCGCATCACAGATCCCGAAGAACTGATTATCAGCAGAGAAGAGTTTTCCAGCATCGAGAATAAGATTGGAGAAATTCTCAGCGACCTGGAATGGGAAGTTCTTATGTTTTATCTACAGGGTAAATCCTATCAGGAAATTGCATGCGATCTGGACAGACATGTAAAATCCATAGATAATGCCCTGCAGAGGGTAAAAAGGAAGCTGGAAAGGTACCTGAACAACAGAGATTAATGTTGACGGCCGGGGGAATAATATTTCTTGACATATTCGGATATCATATAGTAAAATAGTAAATTGGGCAGGCTAAGCCTGAAACCAATATCAGCATCTTTGCCCACGTAGCTCAGCAGGTAGAGCGTCGCCTTGGTAAGGCGGAGGTCACCGGTTCAAGTCCGGCCGTGGGCTCCATATTTGTTTTTTTATTCGAGACACCAGGAACGGTTTTCTGGTGAATACCGCTAAGGAGGAGAATAATATGGGAAAAGCAAAATATGAAAGGACTAAACCCCACGTAAATGTGGGAACAATAGGTCACGTAGACCACGGCAAGACCACACTGA
>JAENYD010000029.1 GCA_016842005.1 Clostridium thermobutyricum
TCGGCTATCAGTTCTTTGTTGGCTGTCACCACGTGCTTCCCCTTTTCAAGGGCCTGCTTAACATAGTGATATGCGGGGTCCAGGCCTCCCATCACTTCCACAACAATATCAATGTCGCTGTCTATGACATCCTGAAATCTATCTGTCAGTTTAACGCTGTAAGGCATACTAAGGTGTTTCTCCAGATTCCTTACAAGGATTCTTTCTATGGATACATTCTGCATGGACAGGTGTTTCTTTGATATAAGTTCCACAACTCCGGAACCGATGGTTCCACATCCCAGGAGACCGATTTTTACCATTTATAATTACTCCCTTCACGAAGATCGGTTATTGTCTTGATACTATATCCATTTGCTTGACGCCGGGAAGGTGATTTATTTCCAGCAGCAGTTCCTCTACATCCTTATCCATTAATCCTGTTTCAAAGGATATACTGACCATGGCTATGCCGTTCATGGGGATATTCTGATTGATGGTTAAAATACTTCCCCTGGCACGGGCGATTGCATCAAGGATACTGGAAAGCACCCCCGGAACATGCTCAAGCATCAACGAAATGGTGACAAGTTTTATCTTATTTCTTTCATAAAAGGTGAATACATAATCCTTATATTTGTAATAAGCGCTTCTGCTTATGCCTGCTATCTTCACCGCATCATTTACAGTTTTGGCTTTACCCGTTTCCAAGAGGGCCTTGGTCTCCATAACCTTGTTAAAAATATCGGGGAGTACTGATGAATTTACAATGTAGTATACAGGCTCCTTCATGCAATCACCTCCTTTATGTCCATCGTACAAGGACATATGTATATGTATCGTGAACTATGATGAATATTATATGCCTAACCGGTTAATATTTCAACAATGACATACAATGATAAAGGACCTGAATTCATGATAAAGGCGAAAAAATTGAATTTATCTTTGCATTGCTTGCAATATCAGACTTATACTACCGGATTACAGGAAATATCATTTTAGTGAAAGTTTTTGTGCACAATAATGCAAAATCCCCGTCCGATAATCCATGATACCAGGGAATATGCATTTCCGGAAACGGAACTTTCAATAGTCATAAAATTCGGCCCTGTTATAATGACGCCAATCTACATAATAATACATTCATTGACAGTACGCTGCATTATTAATATAATTATGGTAAATAGATGCAATTTTGCTTTCACAGGGGGTATCTTATGGGGTTTATAAGAATTGAAGAGCTAAAACCGGGAATGAAGCTCAAAACCGACCTGGTCAGCGAAAAAGGGGAATTGTTCCTGGCCGAGGGAACTATCCTTTCGGAGAGGGAAGTCGAAAGAATAAACAATTTGGAAATTACTTATGTCAATATTGCTGACAGTGAAGAACATAACCCAATAGAGTACTATGAAGAATTTGAAAAAGAGATGCTTGAAGTGCAGGATGAGCAGGAAGGCAAAATATTGTATGAAATAAAGGAAGAAGAGTTCAAGAGGAGATACGACGATTCTTACAACACCGTCAGGGACCTGTTCGAAGGTATCCGGATTGGGAAGAGTGCGGACCTGGATGATGTGAGAAAACCGGTGGAGACACTGCTGTCCCTTTTGCTGGACAGTTTCAGCGTTGTACCCAAGCTGTTGAGGCTCCAGGAAAGGGATGACTATACCTATCGCCATTCCTTGAATGTCAGCCTTTTGTCCACCATGATAGGGAAGTGGCTGAGTATGGGCGATGAAGACCTGAAAAACCTTGCTTATGCGGGATTGTTTCATGACCTGGGCAAGTGCAAGATACCGCTTAAAATCATAAACAAACCGGGACCTCTCACCAGGGACGAATGGGAGTTGATGAAGCACCATCCTGTGCACGGGTACAATATACTTAAGAACACGTCAGACCTGAGCAAAAATGTGCTTATGGGAGTGCTTCTGCACCACGAAAGGGAAGACGGGAGCGGTTATCCCTTCGGGTACAAGGGTGAAGGCATACATATCTTTGCCAAAATAGTGGCGGTGGCTGATACATATGATGCTATGACATCCAGCAGGGCATATCAGAAAAAGACATCTCCCTTCAAGGTAGTGGAATCCATTGCCCACGACAGCTTTTCCAGTCTTGATCCCAAAGTATCCAGGATTTTTGCAGAAAGGATGTCCAGGTATTTTGTCGGTAATACTGTAAAGCTGAGCGATGGACGGATTGGTCAGGTAGTATATATTTACCCCAATTTTCCTCTCAGACCGGTTGTGATGACAGACGGGGAATTCATTGATTTTTCGAAAAAACAGCGCATATCCATAGAGGAAATGATGGGGTAGCAAAACAAGTGCTTGTCAGAGGAAAGAAACAAAATAGCGGGAATATATTATATTATACATGGATATCTAGACCTCAGCACATATATAATGGGTCCCGAAGAAAAAAGGAGGCAACCGTTTGAAGGAGATAATAATCACAGGACAGGACCTTACAATTGAAGATGTTGTTATGGTAGCGAGGCAGGGTTATGGTGTCCGGATACATCCCGAGGCCCTTGACAGGATAAAAAAGTCCAGGGAAATAGTAGACGGTTTTGTGGAAAGGGAAGAGGTGGTTTACGGAATAACCACCGGTTTTGGAAAGTTCAGCGATATAATAATATCCAGGGATGAAACCCGGCTGCTGCAGAAGAATTTGATTATGAGTCACGCATGCGGTGTAGGAGAACCCTTCAGCACCGATATTACCAGAGCGGTAATGCTTTTGCGGGCCAATACACTGTGTAAAGGGCTATCCGGCATCAGACCCGAAACCCTGAACCTCCTGGTTGATATGATAAACAGAGGAGTCCATCCTCTTATCCCTCAGAAGGGCTCTCTGGGAGCCAGTGGTGACCTTGCACCCCTGGCCCATATGGTCCTTGTGATGATTGGAGAAGGCCGAGCGGAATTCGGCGGGGAGAAGATGGCTGGCCCGGAGGCTTTGAACAGGGCAGGTCTTGAACCGGTTATTCTCTCGTCAAAGGAGGGTCTGGCTCTTATAAACGGGACACCGGTAATGACAGCGGCGGCGGCCCTTGCCGTTTATGATGCAGGACTCTTGATGAAAACTGCTGATTTAAATGCCGCCTTAACCCTTGAAGCTTTAAGAGGTATAATCAATGCCTTTGACCCCAGGGTGCATGAGGCAAGAGGCCACAGAGGGCAGATCAGGTCGGCCCGTAATATCTTCAGCCTTGTGGAAGGCAGCGAATATGTGACCCGCCAGGGAGAACTGAGAGTACAGGACGCCTACGCTCTCAGGTGCACTCCGCAGGTCCACGGGGCCTGCAGGGACAGTATTGATTATGTACGGGGAGTTATTGGCAGGGAATTGAACGCTGCCACCGACAATCCCCTCATCTTTCCGGACAGCAGTGAAGTAATATCCGGGGGGAATTTCCACGGAGAGCCGGTGGCCCTTGCCATGGATTTCCTTGGTATAGCCCTGGCGGAACTGGCCAATATATCCGAGAGGCGGCTGGAAAGGCTGGTAAACCCTCAGTTGAACAACGGGCTGCCTGCGTTTCTTGCCAGGCATGGGGGCCTGAATTCAGGATTTATGATTACCCAGTATTCGGCAGCAGCCCTGGTTTCTGAGAATAAAGTACTGGCTCATCCTGCCAGTGTGGATTCCATACCTTCTTCCGCCAATCAGGAAGACCATGTCAGCATGGGTACCATTGCTGCCAGGAAAGCCGGGGAAATAAAAGATAATACTGCCAATGTACTGGCTATTGAGCTTCTGGCTGCAGTCCAGGCAATTGACCTGCAGGGCGGCAGAAAGATGGGCAAAGGTACACGGGGGGTCTATGAAATGGTGAGGGAAAAGGTGGCCTTCCTTGAAGAAGACAGGATAATGCATGAGGATATGGAGAAAGTTGCAGGACTGGTGATGTCGGGAGAACCTGCCGGGATTGCGGAGGAACTGTTGGAAATGGAATTGTAGGATATAAACCGGGGAAAAGCGGTGTACCCGCTTTTTTTATATAATTGGGTATGATAAAATATACAGATGTGTTAAAGATAACTACATAGGGAGGGGCAAATTATGCTTTTCAAAGATATGACCGTAGGTCAGTTTATGAATAAACTTGCATCCGATGCCGCAGCGCCGGGAGGGGGAAGCGCTGCCGCCATGGCCGGTTCCATGGGCTGCAGTCTTGTAAGTATGGTGGCCAATCTTACTGTGGGAAACCAGAAGTTTAAAGGCCATGAAAAAGATGTAAAAACCATACTGGAAAGAAGCGAGATACTCAGGGAGAAGCTGCTGACAGCCGCCGATGAGGATGCCCGGGCTTTTAATGCTGTCATGGATGCCATGAAAATGCCCAGGAATACCGACAGTGAAAAGGCGGAAAGGGCGGAGATCATGCAGCGGGCTTTTAAAGGAGCAGCGCTGAAACCGGCGGAAATAGGCGATATGTGCCTGGATGCCCTGAAACTGGCCTGGGACCTTCATGACAAGGGTAACCCCAATGCCCTGAGCGATATAGGCGTGGGAGCTCTTATGGCAAATGCGGGACTGGAAAGTGCTCTGGTGAATGTGGAGATAAACCTTCCATATATCAAAGATGAGGATTTCACCCGGGAGATGAAGTCACGGGTGCAGCATCTGAGAACCGAAGGCAATAAGATATTCAGGAATATAATGGCTAACGTCAGGTTTTAGGGAGTGATTTGATGGACGGGAAAAAACTGAATGACCTGTTGAACAGTATTGACGGCAGGGGATATAAAGCATATAAGGGTATAAGCGGTACTTACAGGATACGTAATTTTACCCTTATGATTGACTATGTTCAGGGGGACCCCTTTGCCTCGCCTTCCAGAATCAGGGTAAGGGTTGACCAGGGAACGGCGGTCTTTCCCGAAAGACTGTTTAACAACAGGTCCCGCAGGATAGGATTTGAAGATTATATCACCCGGCAGATCTCGGATGCCATACGGCATGTGGCCAGGGGGAACAGGGGTACCGGGAAGAGCGGGCTTATATCCGTAAACAGTTTCGGGCAGGAAATGCTGGAGCGTACATCAGTAGTTATTAATAAAGAATATATTGAGGCAAGGATGACCATAGGACTGCCTGCCCGGGGGAGAACCGTTCTGGGAAGTCAGGCGAGGGCTATGCTCCTTGAAGAACTGCCCGAGATTGTAAACAGGTCGCTGCTGTACAGGGCTGTTGATAGGGAGAAACTGGAGAATCATGTGAACATGGCTGAAGACCAGGATTTCCTGCGAAACAAACTTAAAGAGCTGAAGATGGTCTGTTTCGTAGCCAACGGGGCGGTCCTTCCCCGGGAGAGCGGGGTAAGCCAGAGACCCATGAAGGGGAAAGATGTGACGCCCTTCCAATCACCGCCATCCATGGAAATTAAGATTTCCCTCCCCAATAAGGGGGAAGTCAGAGGAATGGGTATACCCGAAGGGATTACCCTTATAGTGGGGGGAGGATATCACGGTAAATCCACCCTCCTGAGGGCTATTGAAAGGGGGGTGTATAATCATGTTCCCGGGGATGGTAGAGAACTGGTCATAACCCGGGAAGATGCCGTGAAAATCAGGGCGGAAGATGGCAGGGGCGTGGAAAAGGTGAATATATCGCCTTTCATTAACAACCTCCCCAACGGTGAAGATACGGTGGGGTTTTCAACCCAGAATGCCAGCGGAAGTACGTCCCAGGCAGCCAATATAATGGAGGCACTGGAACTGGGGGCAAAGGTCCTTCTGCTTGACGAGGATACCAGTGCAACCAATTTTATGATAAGAGACGGGAGGATGCAGCAGCTGGTGGTCAAGGACAAGGAGCCCATCACCCCTTTCATAGATCGTGTAAGACAGCTGTATACCGAAAAGGGGGTGTCCACCATACTGGTGGTGGGTGGTTCCGGGGATTATTTTGAAGTGTCGGATAATGTTGTGATGATGGATAACTACAGGCCGGTGGATGTAACCGCCAGAGCCAGGCAAATAGCCGATAAGAGTAAGGCTGTCAGGGACCGGGAAAGGGTTGGGCCTTTCGGGGATATTACCGGGAGAAAACTGATGCCTGCCGGGGGAAGGGACAGGCATGAAAAAATAAAGGTTAAAGGCCTGGATACTATTCTCTACGGCAGAACCCCCATAGACCTGAGTTTTGTGGAACAGCTGGTGGACTACGGTCAGACAGCGGCCATTGCAGAAGTACTGAGGTATATGCAAAGGTATGTTGACGGCAGGAGGACACTGAAAGGGATATTGACAGAAGTCCTGGAGGATATAAACAGGGAAGGCCTGGACGTTATATCCGCCTTTAAAGGTCACCCGGGAGAACTGGCCCTGCCCAGAATTTTTGAGTTGGGTTCCGCCATCAACAGGATGAGAACTGCCCGGTTCAGTCAATAGAGAGGATGCATACATTTAGCAATTCTTAATCCGCAGTAAATCTGATATAATAAGTATAAAGAAATTATTGAGATGCCTCTTCCAAAACAGGAGGACAAAAACAAGGGGGTGAATTTGTGAATCTGAAGGAAGTTGCAGACGTATTCAATAAAAGAGGATTTAAGGCAAGGGTTTTTGACAGCATTCAGCAGGTTAATGATGTGCTGCTGGAGGAGATAGAGCCCGGTCAGTCGGTGGGAATAGGCGGTTCCATTACCGTAAATGACAGCGGTATCTATGACCTGTTGAAGGAAAGGGGCAACACCGTATACTTTCACTGGAAGGTGCCTCCGGAAGAACGGGGCGGAATACGTAAACTGGCCTCCGAAGCGGATGTGTACCTGTCCAGTTCCAATGGAGTAACAAAGGAAGGCAGGCTGGTAAACATTGACGGTTTCGGTAACAGGGTGGCCAGCATGTTCTACGGCCCGGACAGGGTGTATATAATCTGCGGCAGGAACAAAGTTGTGGAAACCGAGGATGAGGCGGTGGAAAGAACCAGGACAGTGGCATGCCCGAAGAATGCCGAAAGGCTCAACAGGAACACTCCGTGTCGTAAGACCGGTAAATGCCATGACTGTCTTGGAGAGGACAGGATGTGCAATATAAAGGTTGTTATAGAATGTCCTCCACCGGGGAAAGAGATAAACGTAATGCTTGTTGACCAGGAACTGGGATATTAGTACATAAGACCCCGCTTATATAAGCAGGGTCTTTATATCTATCCGGTAATGCACCGGCCGTTGGCATAATTGTTAAGAAAGGGGATAGCCCTGTGAGAAAATCAAAAAAGGTTATTCTGTCTTCCTTGCTGATAATTGCGGCTTTTTTATCAGTAAGCTGCGGGGATAACACAGTTTATAACAATCGGATTGAGGACCTGGAAAAGGAAAATATGGAATTGAATAAAGAGTTGGAACTGGCAAGACAAAAGATTGCAGAGCAGGAAAAACAAATCCAGATGATGGGGAAGGCCAGAAATGATATAAGTCAGTATGAAAGCATATATGATGAAGAATTGCGCTGCAATTCCCCCGAAGACCTTCAGTATGACCCGCAGGAGAGGTGGATGCCATATTGAGAGACCCCAAAAATGAAGGTTTAAACAACAGATTATTTGAGACAATAATAAAACTGAACAGGGAGTGTCCTTTTCACAACTTCATGGGTATTTACATAACCGAATTGAGACCGGGGGAAGCGGTGCTGGAACTGGCGATTAATGAAAACCATATTAATCCCCGGGAAATTGCCCACGGTGGGGTGGCTTTCTCCCTGGCGGATACGGCTATGGGTTTTGCCATCAGGACATTGAATTATCATGGCGCTACTATTGAGATGAATATAAACTATATAAAGGCTGCCGGGAAAAGCGACATTCTGAAAGCCACCGGAAGGGTTGTGGATATAGGCAGCAGATTCAGCGTGGTGCAGGCCCAAGTGGTAAATCAGGAGGGTGAAAAAATAGCGGTTTCCAGAAGTACTTTTTATAATCTGGGTAAACTGGTGCAAGACCTGCCCTGCAGTCCAGCCATTTATGACATTTGACAGCAGGAATTGTTGTACTGTTTGGAATCACAGGATGATTCCGGAAAAGGGGGAAGAAGAAGCCAAGACCCGGGGAAGTACACCTGAGGGCCTTGGCTGACCGGGCTATTGAAGCATCGTTGGTGCTAGAAATCACAGCTTTTTTTCAGTCTGTCGGGAATAATATCATTTTTTATCAAGTCCTGGTAGCTTTCCCGTTGTATTATAAGATCGGCCTTCCCCCCGCCCGCAAGTATCACCGCCGGTCGGGGAATACGATTGTAATTGCTGGCCATGGAGTAGTTGTAGGCCCCGGTTGACAGGACTGCAATAAGGTCTCCTTTTTCTACCCTGGGCAGCATTATATCCCTTATGAGAACATCGCTGGATTCACAGCATCTTCCTGCAATGGTCACTTCCTGGGCAGGGGTTCTATTCATCTTGTTGGCAACAACTGCCTGGTATTTGGCCTGGTAGAGGGCGGGACGAGGATTGTCCGCCATGCCTCCGTCTATAAATACGTACTTTCTTACCGAAGGTATCTCTTTAATGCCTCCCACGGTATACAGGGTTGTTCCTGCGTTACCCACTATAAAACGTCCGGGTTCCAGTACCAGTCTGGGATAGGGGAGGCCGTACCTGTTGAGGGTTTCCTTTACTGCGGTTACTATCTCTTCAGCCAGAGTAAGGGGAAGCAGTTCTCTGTCCTGCTTTGTATAATATATGCCAAATCCTCCGCCCAGGTTCAGAACGCTGGATTCGCAGTTCAGTTCGCTTTTAAGCCGGGCGGCGAACTCAATTACAATCCGGGCGGCAGTGACAAAGGATTTTATGTCTAAAATCTGGGAACCTATATGACAGTGAAGCCCTGCAAACATCAGGTTTTTGCATGATAGGGCCTGTTTGACCGCTTCAAAGGCTATATCTTGATACAGGGGAAACCCGAATTTGGAATCAAGCTGACCGGTCTGTATATACTGGTGAGTGTTCCCTGTTATTCCGGGAGAAAGCCTTATAAGTATCCTCTGTTTTTTGCCCAGGAACCCGGCAATGTGGTTCAGAGTTTTTAATTCATTTATATTGTCCACTACTACATGCCCTACTCCCAGGTCCAGGGCCATCCTCAGTTCTTCAGGGCTTTTATTGTTTCCATGAAAATATATTTTTTCTGCAGGAAATCCTGCGCCGGATGCTGTATAAAGCTCTCCCCCGGATACTACATCAAGGGACAGCCCCTCCTGTTCCATTATCCGTGCCTGCGCCATGGAAAGAAAAGCTTTCCCCGCATATACTATTTCCACATCGGGATACAGGCTTGAAAATGCCTTGACAAAGCTTCTGCATTTTTCCCGGATAAAGGGTTCATCCATAATGTACAGGGGAGTACCGTATTCCTTGGCGAGTTCTACCGTATCACAACCCCCGATTTCCAGGTGACCGGCATGGTTAACATTCATTGTTCCGTGCATTTTCATATGCATCACTCCTGCATTACATGAAATAATTTCGTATTACCGTAGTATAAACACTACATAAGAAATAACCTTTTATTAAACAATATTAATGAGGGGTATGTAACGTATATATTCCACAGCCGGTAAAGAAAAGTCCTGAAATATATAAAGGGCAGAGTTCCACTGCTTTTAATAATGCTAACAAAATTCCAGAGGGCTGTCAAGCGTATAATTATACTTTAATAATTATAATTATACATCCCTTTACTATTTGTCACTACCCTATTATTATGACAACAGGTATGTTTTTGATTTTCTTGCTGTTTTACTGTAATATTATTTTGAGAAATCCAGGAAACAAAAGGGGCGGTTCTTTTTGTTTGCACTTTCAATCCGGCCCAGGCCTGAATGAGACGTGAGATGTGTAGGATTGAAGATGCGGTACTTGCTGGAATTGAGTAAAGACCAAATCTTTTTTCTGCCCTCATTTCTCACTTTCCATAAAAGGCTCTTGCTATCCGGGGATTTGAATTGATAATAGATTCTTGCATAATAGAGAGGTGAATGGCATTTGGAAGAGATATATCTTGACAATGGGGCTACTACCAAGCCCTTTGATGCTGTGGTTGATGTAATGGTGGACTGCCTTTCAAACCAGTATGGCAATCCCTCCTCCCTGCACAGGAAGGGCATGGAGGCGGAAAACATCCTGAAGGAAAGCAGGAATAAGGTGGCCGGGGTACTGGGGGTTCAGCCGGGGCAGATACTGTTTACATCAGGAGGTACCGAATCCAATAATACGGCAATAAGAGGCATTGCCAGGAGCTATTCCAACAGGGGAAAGCATATAATATCCAGCAAAATAGAACACCCGTCGGTTTACAATACCCTGGAAGACCTGCAGAAAGACGGGTTTACCGTAACATATCTTGATGTGGACCGGGAAGGACTGGTGGACCTGCAGCAGCTGGAGAAAAGTATAAGGAAGGATACCATCCTGGTTTCGATAATGGGGGTCAATAATGAGATAGGGACCGTACAGCCTCTTGATGAAATAGGTGCCAGGATAAAAAGGATTAACCCCCTTGCTTTCTTTCATACAGACTGTGTACAGGCATTCATGAAGGTCCCTCTTGACCCTGAGACCATGAAAATAGACCTGCTTTCATTGAGCGGCCATAAATTTCACGGGCCCAAAGGGGTCGGGGTCCTGTATTTCAGGAAAGGCATAAATCTTAGACCGTGGCAGACCGGTGGAAGCCAGGAGTATGGCCTGCGTTCGGGCACCGAGAATGTACCCGTTATTGCAGGCCTGGGAAAAGCGGTTGAGATATACAGCAAACATTTCGGAGAATACTCGGCCGGCATGAGGATGATGAAGCAGAGGCTCAGGGAAGGGCTTGAAAAGAGGGTGACGGATATTAAGATAAATACACCGGTGGATGAGAAGAAGGCAGCTCCCCATATTCTGAGCGTATCCTTCAGGGGCGTAAAGGGGGAGGTACTGGTGCATTCACTGGAAAAATACAATATATTTATATCCACCCGTTCCGCCTGTTCTTCCAGGCAGGCCCGGGCCAGTGGGGTGCTTACGGCTATCGGGCTGACCGGCGAAGAGATTGAAGGAACGGTGAGGTTTGGCCTTTCTTCATTCAACACTATGGGAGAAATGGACAGGGTTATTGACATACTGCCGGGGGAAGTGGAATCACTCAGAAAACTGTTCAGGAGGTAGCATGCCATGGAGCATATTATTCTTGTAAGATACGGGGAAATTGGACTGAAGGGGCAAAACAGGTCATATTTTATCAATCTGCTGGTCAGGAATATCAAAAGCAGTTTGAAAGGTCTTGAGTATAATCTGGTCAAGGACCAGGGAAGGATTCTTGTAGAGATGCGGGGAGGCAGCAAAAAAGTGGGGGAGGGTATGGCACGGCTCAAAAAGGTATTCGGAATAGTATCCCTCAGCCGGGTGGCAAGAGTGAACAAAGATATGGATGATATCCAGCAGACTGCCCTTGCTATGGTCCAGGAACAGAGCCCGGGAACCTTCAAAGTGGAAACCAGGAGGGCGGACAAGACATTTGCCCTGAAATCACCCGAAATCAGCCGGGCGGTGGGAGCATATATCCTGGGCAATACAGACCGGACAGCGGTGGACGTTCATAATCCTGAAGTTATAGTAAATGTGGAGATAAGGGACAAGGCATATATATATACCCTGGTGGAGAAAGGGCCCGGCGGGCTGCCCGTAGGGTCCGGAGGGAAAGGCGTGCTTTTGCTGTCGGGGGGCATTGACAGCCCGGTGGCAGGATGGATGATAGCCAAAAGGGGAGTTAAGCTGGAGGCAGTGCATTATCACAGTTTCCCCTTCACCAGTGAACGGGCCAGGCAGAAAGTTGTTGAGCTGGCAAAAATCATGAGCGGGTTTGCTGGTCCTTTTAAACTGCATATGGTTTCGCTTACGGATATACAGACAAGCATAAATCAAAACTGTCCGGAAGAGCAGGGGACAATTCTTACCAGGCGTTTTATGATGAAGATTGCCGGGGAAATAGCCCGGGAAGAGGGGGCTTATGCCCTTATAACAGGAGAAAGCCTCGGCCAGGTGGCAAGTCAGACCATGGAAAGCATTTATGTGACCAATGCATCGGTGGACCTGCCCGTATTCAGGCCCCTGCTGGGCATGGACAAGACTGAAATAATGGTTAAAGCAAGGGAAATAGGTACATATGAGACATCCATCCTGCCTTACGAAGATTGCTGCACCCTTTTCCTGCCCAGGCACCCTGTCACAAAACCCAGACTGGACAGGATACTTCAGTCGGAAAGCCATCTTGAGGTGGGAAGGCTTGTGACCGAAGCTGTGAATTCAAGGGACATTCTGGACATATCTTAACTGCGCCCGCATTCCCCGGTCTTTCCCTGGAGTATTAGTAGCCCATGGGACAGGGCCGGGAGTATTGCCTCCAGGTTTTCTCTGACGCCTTTGGGGCTGCCGGGGAGATTTATTATGAGGGACTTGTTTCTTATGCCTGCTGCTGCCCTTGACAGCATGGCCATGGGCGTAATTTCCAGGCTTTTCATCCTCATGGCTTCCGGTATTCCCGGCACCTGCCTTTCCACTACCGAAAGGGTGGCCTCGGGGGTAACATCCCTGGGCGAAAACCCCGTGCCGCCGGTGGTCAGGACCAGATCTATACTCTTTTCATCCGTCATTTTCACAATTGCCTGGGAAACAAGGTCCTTTTCATCGGGGACTATGATATAGTCTGCCACTTTTCCGCCCATTGTTTCAACAATATCCTTGATTACCTGTCCGCTTGTATCCTTTCTCTCTCCGGCATAGCCCTTATCGCTTACGGTTATTATACCTACGGTAAACAATGTCATTCCTCCTTGTCTACAGTTCTATCCCGAACTTCAATATATCATCCCCCAGTTTCCTGTTTATATCCAGTACCAGACGGTCAATCTCTTTCTTCTTCTTGTATTCCCTGTCCTCAAACATGCTTACCTGTTCTACAGGATGCTGTGTCAGATTTGATACTGAGACGCCAATCAGCCTTAAGTCCTCCTTCAATTCAATATCCCGTATAATCCGGTCAGCCACTTCATATATTTCATGGATATCTTTTATGTATCCTTCCAGTGTCTTGCTTCTTGTCATGGTCCTGAAGGAAGAGGTTTTGAGTTTTACAGTCACGGTTTTTCCGTAAAAATTTTTCTGGTCCAGGGTCATGGAGATTTCCTTGCAGAACTCGAACAGCAGTTTTCTGATGAAGCTTTTGTCCCGGGTATCCCTGTCCAGGGTTGTTTCCCTGCCTACCGATTTTACATCCCTGCTGCTTATAACAGGCCTGTTGTCAATACCCCTTATCCTGTGGTATATCTCACCACCCTGCTTTCCGAACAGTTCTTCCATTCTCCTCCGGTCCAGTGCAAATAAGTCCCGTATATGGTAAATACCCAGCGAATTCAGTTTCTTCGCAGCCTTATTACCTATGCCGTATACCCTGTCCACCTTTAAAGGAAACAGGATGCGGGGCATCATATCAGGGGTTATTGTGAATAAGCCGTCAGGTTTATTCCAGGATGAAGCGATTTTTGACAGAAACTTGTTGTAGCTTATTCCCACCGAGACTGTCAGGCCTGTGTCCTTAAGAACCCTTTCCTTCAATTCTGCCGCTATCACTGCAGGCGGAAGTCTGTGATTTGTAACGTCCAGGAATGCCTCATCAATGGACAGGGGTTCAACCAACGGGGTGAACTGATTGAATATGCCGAATATCTCCCTGGATACCTCTTCATATCTTTTATGTCTTGCGGGAAGGAATATCCCCTGGGGACATTTCTTTTTCGCCATAAAAACCGGCATGGCAGAGTGAACGCCGTACTGTCTGGCTTCATAAGAACATGTGGAGACAACACTTCTGTCCCCGCTTCCTCCCACTATTACAGGTTTGCCCTTCAAATGGGGGTTATCCAGCTGTTCCACCGAGGCATAAAAAGCGTCCATGTCAAGGTGTAATATGCTCCGCTCCACCAGGACCACCTCCACTAACAGTTTACCATATTATGATATACAACTTAAGATGCTCTTTTGCATTTCATAAATTTAATTATAGAAAAGGGGAAAGACGGGTATTTTCGACGGGAATATATATATATGTGTAATAAAAGACAAAACAAAACATTTTTCAATGAAGGGAAAAAAAATACAGTGGAGAATTTCTATTATTAGGCCAAAGGAGGGATAAGTATGGAGATAAAGTCAAAAATCTCCGGTAATGTTCTTATATGTTATGTACAAGGCGAACTTGACCATCATACGGCGGATGAATTCAGGAACTATATAGATTATAACCTGGAAAACAATGCTGTAAAGCACCTTGTGCTGGATCTGTCCCGGCTGGAGTTCATGGATAGCTCGGGTATAGGAGCCCTTATTGGGAGATATAAAAAAGTGAGCAGCCTGGGAGGCAAAACGGCGGTTGCAAATGTAAACAATCAGGTAGGAAGGTTATTGAAAGTTTCGGGGATTTATGACATTATTACTTCTTACAGAAATCCGGAACAGGCGTTAAAAGAGTTATATGAGGAGTGATACGGATGAAGGTTGATAATTATATGAGAATTGAGATACCCAGCAAATCTCAGAATGAGGCCTTTGCCAGGATTGCGGTGGCAGCCTTTGCATCACAGCTGGACCCGACATTAGAGGATATTGCCGACATCAAAACAGTGGTTTCTGAGGCTGTAACCAATTCAATAATTCATGGATATGAAAACAATGAAGGAATAATAATCATTGAATGCCGGCTGGGGGAAAACGCCATTGAGATAGAGGTAACCGACAATGGCAAAGGGATAGAGGACATTGACCTGGCACGACAGCCTCTTTATACTTCCAAACCGGAACTTGAACGCTCGGGTATGGGATTTACGGTAATGGAAACATTTATGGACGAAGTTGAGATACGTTCACGGAAAGACAAGGGCACCACTGTCATAATGCGGAAAAGTTTTAATTTATCGAAGGAAGAGTAAGGGGTCGGGTGTAATGAAAACCAACAACAATAACCTGAGCCACCGGGAAATCCTGGAACTTATTGAAAAGGCGCAGAATGGAGACAAAGAAGCCCAGTCTGTTCTCATAAAAAAAAATATCGGTCTGGTAAAAAGTGTTGTAAAGAGATTTTTGAACAGGGGATATGAATATGAAGACCTGTTTCAGCTGGGTAGTATAGGGCTTTTGAAGGCGGTAAAGAATTTCGATACCAGCTATAATGTAAGGTTTTCAACCTATGCAGTGCCAATGATAGTGGGAGAAGTAAAAAGGTTTCTGAGGGATGACGGAATTATCAAGGTAAGCCGTTCCCTTAAAGAAACTTATGGAAAGATAAAACAGGCCAAGGACAGGATGTCCAGTGAAATGGGAAGGGAACCCACCCTCAGCGAAATTTCGGAAGAGCTGGGCATTCCCCTGGAAGATTTAATCATGGCTCTGGATGCCGCATCAACTCCCGAGTACCTGTACGATACCATTCACCAGGATGACGGTTCTCCCATATTCTTGATTGACAAAATCAGTGCCAATGATGACTACAGTTCGGAAATGCTGGACCGTATAACTCTTAAGGAAATGATATCAAAGCTGAAGCCTAGGGAAAGGCAGATAATAATCATGAGGTATTTTCAGGACAAAACCCAGACACAGATTGCTGAAAAACTTGGTATATCTCAGGTACAGGTCTCCCGCATAGAAAAAAGGATACTGGAAAAATTAAAGAGCGCTTTTGTAAAATAAGGGCATCAGATAATTGCCTTTATTTTTTTGTAATTAAATCCATATAGCCTGCAATCAATATCCGTATTAAATAACATAAAAGGACAATACTAAAATAAAGGACAGAGGAGATGCTGATATGGATAAAAAGCATTTAGTTATAGGCTTTTTGATTATTGCACTGATATTTACAGCCTTGTATTCGGTTTTTTTTCTTATACAGATCAAGAAAGGCCAGCCAAACAGGGCCAAACTGGTAATTTATACCATGAATACCGCCGCTAGTACTCCCGCCCTGTCAGAGGTCAGGGGACACACCTGCTGAAGTCCCGGTATTCCTCTCGGCGGTCAGGAATGTCCCCATCGGAATGTTCCGGCTGAAGATAAGCGGCGTTGCGTCCCTGGATAACGGATTCTAAGCTTCAGAGGGGATTAAAGACCCTACCCTGGAGCTTAGCATCCTGTTTATCCTCAGGGCTATGATTAATGAATTACATTGTTTTGATTTCAGGGGAAATAACCGGATCAATAATCTAAGTATACCGGATTTTCCTCTCAATCTAAAATTAGAGGTGTATTTGGAATGGATGAAAGGTGTATTTTATATCCAGTGTACCGGCCTCCGGCGGATATAGACCCGAAAGAAATGAAGCTGAGGCATATGATGGATTTTGAGAATATGACCAGAATTATTGTTAAGCTTGATAATAAACAAGGGAGGTTGTTGAAGCATGGACAATCAGCTACAGAAGGAGTATAAAAACTATGTGAATAAAAAGGCCCCTCAACCTGCCCTGATTAAGAATATTGCCTGGGCCTTTACAGTAGGCGGTATAATTTGCAGCATCGGGCAGTTTGTTTCAAATACCGCCTCATCTTTGGGATTTAACAAGGATGAGACTTCAGCTATTACTGCTATAGTAATGGTATTTCTCGGGGCATTTCTCACAGGTCTGGGGATATACGACAGGATAGGCAAAAGGGCAGGGGCAGGCTCAATAGTTCCGATAACCGGATTTGCCAATTCCATTGTATCGCCTGCCATGGAATTTAAAAGGGAAGGATATGTTTTTGGCGTTGGCGCAAAAATGTTTGTACTGGCAGGACCGGTTCTGGTATACGGGTTTGGGACTTCGGTCATTGTAGGAATCATTTATGCAATATTTGCCAGGTGAAGGAGGGAAAGTATGGCTGTAAATAGGATTGGAAGACAGACAATCAAATTCACTAATCCTCCGTCCATCATATCTACAGCTTCAATTGTGGGTCCCAAAGAAGGGGAAGGTCCTCTTAAAGATTATTTTGACTTTATCCTGGAGGATGATTATTTCGGTGAAAAAAGCTGGGAAAAGGCAGAAAGCAAGATCTTGAGAGAAGCCGTAAAAACGGCTATCCGGAAAGCGCACCTCACCCCGCAGGACATAGATTATATGCTTGCAGGAGACCTGCTGAACCAGATAATTTCGACTTCCTTTGCAGCCAGGGAATTGAGGATACCCTTTTTCGGATTATATGGTGCATGTTCCACAATGGCTGAATCGATGGCCCTTGGTTCCATACTTATTAACGGCGGTTATGCAGACCGCACTGTTGCAGTAACCTCCAGCCATTTTTCATCGGCAGAACGTCAGTACAGATTTCCGCTGGAGTTAGGCAACCAGAGGCCTCCAACGGCACAGTGGACGGTAACCGGTGCTGGGGCCATGGTGCTTGCAGCAGCGGATACAGGACCCTATATCACATATGTAACCCCCGGGAAGGTGGTTGATATGGGCATCAAAGATGCCAATAATATGGGGGCAGCCATGGCACCCGCTGCAGTTGACACTATTGTAACCCATTTTCAGGACACCGGATTTTCGCCGGGGAATTACGACCTTATTGCCACCGGTGACCTGGGCAGTATAGGGAAAGAGATAGCTGACGACCTTGTACAGAAGCAGGGTTACAATATCACGCCTGTTCACACCGACTGCGGAATAGAAATATTTGACGCAGGTCAGGATGTCCATGCAGGGGGAAGTGGATGCGGTTGTTCTGCCGTTGTTACCTGCGGGTATTTCTATGACCTTCTTCAAAAGGGCCGGATTAACAGGATGATGCTGGTGGCTACCGGTGCGCTGTTGTCAACAACCAGCACCCAGCAGGGAGAAAGTATACCCTGTATAGCCCATGCCATTACAATAGAGCGAACAATTCCGGGGAGGTGATATTTTGGACTATCTTAAGGCCTTTGTGACAGGTGGCATAATATGCGTAATAGGCCAGATACTTATGGATAAGGCCAAGCTGACGCCTGCCCATGTACTTGTATCCTTTGTCACTGTAGGGACCATTCTAGGGGCCGTAGGCATCTATGAACCCATAGTGCAGTTTGGCGGTGCGGGAGCCACAGTACCTCTGCCCGGATTCGGGTATGCCCTTGCAAAGGGCGCTATAGAGGAGGTTCAAAAATCAGGCTTGCTGGGGGCATTTACCGGTGGAGTAAAGGCTACAGCAGGGGGAGTTGCAGCTGCAGTGGTCTTTGGATATACAATGGCGATCCTGTTTAATCCCAGGAGTAAAAAATAGACCGGGTTTTCCGACAGTATTTCATGTGGACCCTGGATTCAATGACTGATTGGATGGCCATGGGAAATTGATAGGTGCATTGAGCAGTAATAACTATGGTATCAATTAAATTATATTTGCCGGGACAGGGCATCAGGAAGGGAACCGCAAATGAGGCACAGAAGAAAAATAATAATTGTGACGGATGGAGATAGAATTGCTCAGAAGGCTGTTGAAAAAGCCGCATCTAATATCGGAGGACGATGTATTTCCAGGTCTGCAGGAAATCCGACCCCCCTTTCATGTGAGGAAGTAATTGCTCTGGTGAAGCAGTGCCCCAATGACCCGGTAGTTATAATGGTTGACGATGTTGGAAAGCCGGGTATTGGAAAAGGTGAAGAACTGATCAAACAACTGGCCGAAAGGGATGAAATTGAAATACTGGGAGTAGTAGCCGTTGCATCCAATACACGAGAGGCAGAAGGCATAGAGGTGGACTGCTCGGTGAATAACGTCCTTGATGTCACGGGCAACCCTGTTGACAAAGAGGGAAATACTACAGACGACAGGGTAATATACGGGGATACGGTTGACGTGCTCAACCATATTGATGTCCCTGTAATAGTCGGTATAGGCGATCCCGGGAAAATGAACGGCAGGGATGATTTTTCAATAGGATGTCCTGTGATTACAAAGGCATTACAGTTAGTCATTGATAGGAGTGACATCGGATGAAAGTAGACAAATATCTGAGAAAAAATATTGAAATACTTGACAGGGAACTGGGCATCTCAAAAAGTTTTGACATAATAAACCGGGAATTTCAGATTGGGGGGAAAACAGCTTCCCTTCTCTTTGTGGACGGATTTGCAAAGGACGATATAATGCTTTGGATAATGCAGCAGCTTCAGAGGGTGAAAAGGGAGGACATTGTACCTAACGCTGTAAAAAAGATTGTGGAGAAAGAGATAGGTTACCTGGAAGTTGAAACAACAGACAGGATAGAAGACATAGTGGAAAAAGTCCTGGCGGGTCCTCTGGTTTTACTTGTAGACGGCATATGCGAAGCTGTAATAATTGATGCCCGGGAGTATCCCGTAAGGGCACCGGAGGAATCCGACCTGGAAAAGGTAACCCGTGGTGCAAGGGATGGACTGGTAGAAACTATTGTATTCAACACTGCTCTTATCAGAAGAAGAGTTAGGGATCCCAAACTCAGAAATGAGATTTTCCAGGTGGGCAGCCGTTCCAAGACTGACGTAGTAGTTTCGTACATCGAAGATATAGCAAATCCGGACCTGGTTGAACTAGTGAAGAGCAAGATCAAATCGGTTGAAACTGATGCATTGATAATGGGGGAGAAAACCCTGCAGGAATATATCCTGGGGAAAAATTGGAATCCCCTGCCCCAGGCGAAATTTACCGAAAGGCCGGATGTAGCGGCTGCCCACCTGATGGAAGGGCATATTGTCATAATGGTGGATACCAGCCCCAGTGTAATGATAATACCTGTGTGCATGTTTCATTTCACCCAGCATGCGGAGGATTATTATCAAAGCCCTGTAGTGGGAACCTATATCAGATGGGTCAGGTTCTTTCTGATGATTTTATCCCTTATTCTGCCTCCCCTGTGGTTTCTGCTGGTCCAGTACCGGGACATTCTGCCTGAAGCGTTAAAATTCCTCGGACCCAAGGAGACCGGTACCATTCCCATTTTTCTGCAGTTCCTTATACTTGAAATAGGCATAGATGCCCTGAGAATAGCGTCCATACATACACCCAATGCCCTTACCACTTCCCTGGCCATTATCGGCGCTTTACTTTTGGGGGAATTCGCAGTAAAGGTGGGGCTGTTTGTACCCGAGACTATCCTCTATATAGCCATTGCAGGGATTGGTTCTTTTGGCACACCGAGTATAGAATTTGCCATGGCTATAAGGCTGTTCAGACTTATTCTGCTTCTGGTCACCGGATTGCTTGGAATATACGGGTTTGCTGCAGGAATACTATTTGTAGCCATCATTTTCCTGCTTACAAAGTCCTTCGGCGGTGTCAGGTATACATGGCCCTTAATTCCGTTCAATGGACCCGCTTTATCAACAATCCTGCTCAGAAAGCCGGTACCCGAAGTAAGACTGCGCCCGGATTTTCTGGATACAAGGGATAGAGATGATGCTTCACCCGACCCGAAACAGCAATAGAAAATATTCTGATGACAAAAAGAGTACCGCTTGTGCGGTACTCTCCATAAACAGGATTCTTGGCTTCAGGTGGGGTTTTAACCCATCTGAAGCTTAGAAACCGTTATCCAGGGGCGTAGCGCCGCTTATCTCCCGCCTAAGAGGACGGGAGTATTAGCGGCGGTAGCCATCGGATAAATCATCACTCTATCAGCGGTCTTATTGGTTCTGCAGAAGGTCGTCAACTATTTCTCCTGCATCTCCTCCTGCTTCTTCGGTTCTATCTCCCTCTGTCTCTCCGGTGTCCTGGTCATTCTCCTGAGGGGGTCCAAAGGGATTGTGAACCGGGCAGTATTCAGAAGGCACTTCATTTGCAGCGTCTCTGGGGATTAAATGCATCTCCGGGTCTATTCCCCCTAGACTTTCCAGGAATGCTTCAGGACTGTAAGGAACGGGCCGCTGTATGAACACCCTTGATTCAACCAGTGAAGGAGGACAATACGGGGTAGCAAGTTTGTTTGTTGTAATATCCACATCTCTGAGTACGTGTACATCGTCATATTGCGTAGGTTCGGTGCCCTTTATGAATATTTCGTTTCTTACTGTATTGGCCATATATGATAGGTCTGTGGGAAGTTTCCCCGATTCAGTATCTACAGCCACCTGAATGATGTCCTTTGGTTTTGCGAAGTCTTTTTCGGGCAGGTCTTTATGAATCTCTTCCATAACCTTGCGCCATAGAATGGCCGGGTATGAGCCCCCTCCGATGTTCATGGGCTTGGGCTCGTCATGGCCCATCCAGACCGATGCCACATAGTAGGGGGTATACCCAACAAACCATGCGTCTTTTGTATCCGATGTGGTGCCTGTCTTTCCGGCTATAGCTATACCGAAGTTCGCGTTTGTGGCAGTACCGCCTTTCACAACCGACTGCAGCATATCGGTCATGATATAAGCCACCTGTTCGCTTACCACCCTGGTTTTGGCAGTGTTTTTCTGGAGCAGGACATTGTCGTTTGCATCGGTAACCTTTGTATAGGTTATAGGTTTGATATAAGTCCCTCCGTTGGCCAGTGTTCCGTAGGCCGTGGCCATATCCAGGGGACTGACTCCCTTGGTTAGGCCGCCCAGCGCAACCGAAGCCAGGGTTTTGTCGTTCTTGGTGCCATTTTCCACAAAACTTGTAATACCCAGTCTCTTGGCATAATCTATAGCGGTATCCGGCCCTATATCATTTGCAACCTTTACAGCTATTACGTTCATAGACCATTGTATAGCCTGCCTCACCGTTGTCAGCCCCCAGAAGGTGGGGAGCTGTGTTTCAGGGTCTTTATACCAGTTCTTTGGTATCCATACTTCGCCGTCCGGCTGAACATAAGATACGGGAACGTCATCCACAACGGTTGCGGCAGTATAACCGTTATCTATTGCAGCGGTATAAACAGTAAGGGGTTTTATGGCTGACCCGGGCTGGCGGTATGACTGGGTGGCCCTGTTAAGCAGAAGTTTTCCGGTCTGACCTCTGCCACCTACCATAGCTTTGATTTTTCCGGTTCTGTAGTCTATTACCACCATGGCTCCCTGGGGCTGTATAATGCCTTTGGCATCCTTTGTCGCAGCAGGGAAGTTGGCCGGGTCTTTGAAAGCCTCCTCAACGATTTCCTGCATTCTTTTGTCTATGGTTGAGTAAATCTTAAGTCCGCCGTTATAAACCAGGTTTGTGGCTTCATCCTTTGTATACTTGTATTTGGTCATTAAATCCTCTATAACGTCTGTCCGGATTCTGTCAATGAAATAGGATGAGATGGCAATTTCATCTTCTTCTACTTTGGTTCTCTTCAGTACCAGCTCCTGATTTATTGCCTCCTCATATTCTTCTTTGCTTAAATAGCCCTGATCGTACATCTCTTTAAGGACAAGTCTCTGGCGCTCTTTTGCATTGTCAGGATGAAGATAGGGCGAATAGGTTCCAGGGCTGTTGGCTACACCAGCGATCATGGCTCCTTCGGCAACCGAAAGTTCAGACACGTCCTTGCCGAAGTAAGTATATGCAGCGGCATGAATGCCGTAGGCGCTGTGCCCGAAATATATTGTATTCATATAGGCTTCCAGGATCTGGTCCTTGGTAAGCACCCGTTCAAGCTTGATGGCCAGGTACTGTTCCTGGATTTTCCTTTTGAATTTCTGTTCCTGTGAAAGTACTACATTTCTAACCAGTTGTTGTGTTATGGTACTGGCTCCCGCAACAATTCTTCTTGCTTTAATATTCTGAAAAGCTACTCCGATTATTCTTCTGATATCAATACCGAAGTGCTGCCTGAATCTTTCATCCTCTATAGCTATGAAGGCATTCTGAACGTGTTCCGGAACTTCTTCCAGAGTAACCAGGGTTCTGTCTACCTCGGCATGTATCCTTGCTACTTCCTCACCGGTTTCTTCTTCATATACTATGGATGACTGCCTTAAGGTCATTATATCCTTAAGACTTATTTCAGGCGCATCTTTGATAAAAGCGGCTACAATACCTGCTCCCACACCAACCCCTATGAATGCCACAAGTAAAACAACCACAATAACAAGCCTTAAAAAGCTCAGTTTTTTATTCTTATTTTTTTTATTCTGTTGCGACATATATATACCTCCTCTATGACAATCCACCACAACAACCGTATATCATACTGATTATAACACAAAAAATAATTAAATACATACTGCAAAATGGCTTTGGCCTGGTATCTATATATTTCCTCCTCACATAGAATATATGAAAGGGGGTAGTTTGAATGAGAAGGCTTCCACGCAGATCGAGATTTCCCAATAGAGTCCGGCGCACAAAGATGGTGAAGAAATACATAATTATATTCCTGATAGCACTGTTTTTCATATACGCATTTATATTGACAAACAAAAATATAGGCCCTCTTCTGATGGCAATGGCGGAAGTAAGGGCCAGGGTTATTGCTACCCAGGCCATCAACGAAGCCGTCAATTCAGAACTTACTTACAAAGTGAGGTATGAGGATTTGTTTTTGGTGAAGACTGACAAAGAAAACAGGGTTACTATGCTTCAGGCCAATACAATGGTTATGAACAGGATTGCTTCAGAGACGGCCTTGTCTATACAGGAGAAACTGCGGCAGATAGGGACTAAAGAGATAAGCATTCCACTGGGAAGTGTTTTGGGAAGCAAGATTTTTGCCAGTTATGGTCCCAGAATAAATATAGGAGTTTTGCCGGCCGGGACGGTATCGGTAGATTTTGCCACGGATTTTGAGCAGGCGGGAATAAACCAGACGCGTCATAAGATTTACCTTATAGTAAACACTCAGGTAAAAATTATACTGCCGCTGGCCAGCAACAGGATAGATATAGTTACGCAGGTCCCTATCGCAGAGACAATAATTGTGGGCAATATTCCCGAAAACTATATTTATGTACCTGAGGACCAGTTTCTGAACGTTGTACCCGAAAAATCAGATTAGACGGCGAGCAGATGAATAATTGTCCGATTTATTTTTGGTTTGGTGATTTTTATTTGATTAAATGAATATAATATGTATGTTAGAATAATTTTTGTTTCATCTTTCACGGCAAAAATGGAATAAAAAAACATATTGACACCGGGAGCAGTATGTGTTAATATGTTAAAGTCGCTGTCAGACAGACAGCGCATGCACCTTTAAAACTGAACAGTGC
>JAENYD010000004.1 GCA_016842005.1 Clostridium thermobutyricum
TTTGAATTCTTTTATCCTAGCCCGCCTGTTCGCACTGTTCAGTTTTAAAGGTGCAAGTTTTATACCGCTTATTTTCAAGCGGCTTTATTATATTAACACATATCAAAATTGCTGTCAAGAACTTATGAGGTAATTTTTCATCATATATCAATTGTCGACAAAAGCGACTTTTATATACTAGCACAAACAAAATTTTATGTCAACATGAATGCGTTATGTAATTTTTCCCTCCACAGTACTGTACTGTCAATCCCTTGGCTTCATTGTAGGAAACAAGATTACATCCCGTATTGAATAGGCATCGGTGAAGAACATAACAAGCCTGTCTATGCCAATACCCAATCCTCCTGTGGGGGGAAGCCCCACTTCCAGGGCATTGACATAATCCTCATCCATCATATGTGCTTCTTCATCTCCGGCTTCACGCTGCTTTAACTGTTCTTCGAACCTTTTTTTCTGATCCAAAGGGTCATTAAGTTCGGAAAAAGCATTAGCTATTTCCCGGGCATATATGAACCCTTCGAACCTCCTGGTATAATCGGGGTTATCAGGTATTCTCTTTGCCAGCGGCGATACTTCCACAGGATAGTCCATAATGAAAGTGGGCTGTATCAGATGCTCCTCCACCCTTTCCTCAAATACCGCATTAACAATTTCCCCTTTTGACATTGTCTTTTCAACATCAATATCCAGTCCCCTGGCCGCTTCATACGTCTCCTGCTGTGTTTTTAAACTTGCGAAATCAATGCCTGTATGTTTGCCTATGGCCTCCAGCATTGTCATGCGGGTCCATGGTGGGGTAAGGTCTATCTCGGTTCCCTGATATACTATTCTATTAGTCCCCAGGACTTTTTGTGCAGTATAGGAGAGAAGGTCCTCTGTCAGTTCCATCATATCCTTGTAATCAGCATATGCCTCATATAGTTCTATAGAAGTAAACTCGGGATTATGCTTTATGGACATTCCCTCGTTTCTGAAAATCCTCCCTATTTCATAAACCTTCTCAAGCCCCCCCACTATAAGTCTTTTCAGGTGAAGCTCGGTTGCTATGCGGAGATACATGTCTATATCAAGGGTGTTATGATGAGTTATAAACGGCCGGGCATTTGCTCCGCCGGCTATAGTGTGCAGTATAGGGGTTTCCACCTCTATATAATCCCTGCTATCAAGAAACTCTCTTATAGCTTTAATAGTATTGCTTCTTATAATGAAGTTCCTTTTCACATCAGGATTCACAATTAAATCTACATATCTCTGTCTGTATCTGAGGTCAGGGTCCTTCAACCCGTGCCACTTTTCGGGCAATATCTGAAGAGATTTCGACAACAATACTATTTCGGACGCCTTTACGGATATTTCCCCTTTGCGGGTTTTAAAAACCTCCCCCTTGACCCCCACTATATCACCTATATCATAGGAAGTGAATTCATCATATTTATCCCTTCCTATCTCATCTTCCCTTACATATATCTGAATTCTCCCGTACCGGTCCTGAACATCGGCAAAACTCGCTTTGCCGTGTCCCCGCATCGTCATTATACGACCCGCAATGCTAACACCTGTTCCTTTATATTCTTCATATTTATCCTTTATAATCTGGCAGGTATGAGTCCTGTCATATTTCTCTATAACAAACGGATCGGATTTATTTTCCTTAAGGGCTTTTAATTTTTTTCTCCTGAGCTTTAAAATTTCATTTAGGTTCTGCTCTTCTCTTTGGTTGCCACCCATTGGTAAACCCCCTGTTATTTAGATATATCAAGTATCTCGTACTTTATTGAACCGTCGGGAACCTGGACTTCCACCAATTCTCCTATTTTATGCCCCAGGAGGGCTTTGCCTACAGGAGATTCCACGGATATTTTCATTTTTCCAGGGTCCGCTTCAGCCGAACTCACTATAGTGTAGTCCATAGTTTCATCCACTTCCAGGTCTTTGACCCTGACTTTGGAACCAATACTGACCGTTTCCACAGAAATATCATCTTCGTCAATTACCTTGGCGTTTTTCAGCATGTTCTCCAGTTCAAATATCTTGCCTTCCACAAAGGCCTGTTCATTTTTAGCCTCATCATATTCTGAATTCTCAGTTATGTCGCCAAATGCTATTGCCTGTTTAATTTTTTCAGCAATTTCTCTTCTTTTTTTTGTTTTAAGGTATCCTAACTCTTCTTCCAGTTTTTCTAAACCGGCAACTGTTAAAACTATTTGCTTTTGAGCCACTACATTTCTCCCCTTTAACTTTATATAATTTTACAGTTCTTTATCTTAGATAATATATGTTATGGCTCCGATTTTATTCGAAATAAATTATGGAAAACCCTTCTTAAAGATATAATATGCACTGCAGAGAAACTCCAGTGCATTCATGGTAATTATAATTTAACAATTCTGAGATGTCAAGATAATACTTTTATACTGCATTATCAACAATTTTCTCTTTAACCGAAAGAATATCCCTGTATTCCAGTGCCCTGTCAAAACTCCTGAAGGCGGCCAGCTTAAAGCCGTGTTTTCTGCCGAGTTCCAGCATCTCCACTACCTTATCCGTCTCAAGGCTATCACCCAGGGAATAGTTCTCATATCTACCTTCCAGGGCGAGTATTATTGTCTCAGCCATACAGGCATAACACACCCTAGGCGGCAGACCAAAATTAAAGTTGAAATTAACGTCCCCCGGAACTTCCACCAGCCCTCCTTCTATTACAACAACATCCTTCCTTTCTTTCGCTACTCTGGCCGAGACATCCCTCGGCCGTGCGACATCACATACTACCGCTCCCTCCTTCAGGAATTCCGGTTGAATAACAACATCAGCCGAACTGCTGACAGCAATCACAACGTCAGCCCTTTTCAGTGTTTTTTGCAGCCGGTCAGAAATATGTACCGAAAGCCCGGTCTCCATCAGGATGTCTTTTGCCAGTTCTTCAAGCTTCCGCACGTTTCTTGATACCAAAGACAGATATTTGACTTCCCGGGCCAAAATCTTTGAACAGACTCTCCCTATGGCTCCGTTGGCTCCAACTATAACTATTTCGCTTCTGCTTAAATCCTTTCCTATGACCTTGCATACCTTCTTCACGGCTTCCAGCGCTATGGCCACTGTATATGTATTACCAGTGGTCACCGGGGTTTTTAGCTGCCTGGCGATTGAAATGCCTTTGTCCCCTATCACCGATGTAAAAGCGCCCAGGCCAATCACTTGAGCCCCCATCCCTTCCGCAATTTGACATGCTTTAACTATTTTCCTTTCCACTGTATCCAGCGGCAAACTCAATAATTGGTCCGGTAACAGCGGGACGCCTACAAAATAACCCTTTGCTTCCGCGAAGGATGAAGTAATCCCTGTTATCTCGGATACCTTCACAGGCGGCAGTTTTTCGATTACTTTTCTCATCACCTTATTGGGTATTCTTTTTGCTATAGGATACTTTCTCATAACATCCTGCATGCTTAAAGGATGGATTACAAACCCGAATTCACCCATATTTCACATGCTCCTTTCTGCAACTGCTTTGCTTGGATTTAAATATTCTATCCTCGGTTCAAAACCGATTTTTTGCAGGTATTCGTCATATTCCTCTGCAGACAGTGCTTCCCTTCCTTTACCTGCAAGGGCTACTATAATGCCTTCCATTACATTTGTGCCAAAGGACCTGCCCTGGTATCCGGGCGTGGTGGTAATCAAAACGGACACTCCGGCATTCTTCAGCCTGTTAATATCCTTTGCCGTTACAGTATTGGTTATAATAATTTTGTTTTCCATAACCTCCGGCATGTATCTATTAATATATAAAAAATCTCCGGCTATTATGTCAGTTTCATAGAAAAATTTGTAATATCTATTGTTGGTGGTCTCCTGGGCTTTTCCGGTAGGGTAAAGTATTTCAAAGGGCAGCTTGCAGGCTATGGGAGCAATTACCCGGGCCACATTATACAGCGTCTTCAGAGAATTAATCTTCCTGGGTATCCCCAGTGCAAATATCAGGTCTCCACAAACAACATCACCGCCTGCCTGTTCCAGGGCTTGCGCCATGCCGAACCGGTCCATGGCAGAGACCACCAGTACTCTTTTCCCCTTCAAATCAATGATATTGTTCTCCTGAATGTATCTTATAACCTTTCTCTCCAGGGTGTTCTTCAGCCCCGAACCGTCAACGATAGGCGAAATTCGGGCTGCCTCTTTGAGGGGCAGGGCATCTTTAATAGTGTATCTTTTATCTCCGCCGTATATATATAGGTCTATACCTCCCATGCCAAACGCATCCACTTCCCCGTCATATTTTTTGATCAGCTCCACAGCCTTATTTATATTCCCGTCGGTACCCTTCCTTTCTATAATGAACTTTTCTCCCAGTATCTCGGTCTCTACCCTGTGGTCCCTGGCTGAAGAACCTATGCTAACGCTGAGTACAGTTTTCATGTTTATCCCTCCATTTAAAATAATATGGCATCAAGTATTTCCCTGACTTCTTCCGGTGGTATATATACATCTCTGGTTATGGGAGACGTACCTATATCTTTTAGAATAGTGCAACAATCCACAAGGGTTTTTATCAGCTTCCCCCTCTTATCAGAGGCAAAGACTATCAGGATGTCATGCTGACGGGTCCTGGCGATCAGCTCGCAAATATCATTGGTAAGTTCAATACCGCTTCTGTCTTTCACAAAAGCCAGCCTCTCCTGCTCGGTCATTACCAGGCGAAAATCAACTCCGTATTGGTCCAGCAGTCTGTTGATCTCGTCTTTGTTTTCAACAGGAAAGGCTACAAAGGCTACCCTTTCTCCTTTTCTCACTTCTCCCAGGCTTTCCAGCCGGGATATAAAACTCCTGTCTGTGCCCATTTCTCTTGCTGTATCCGCCTGAGACATGCCTCCATCTCTCATCTCAAGGATTCTGTCAATTGTCTGGTGAATTTTATGCTTACTGATAGTTTTGTTGCCTATCCTGATAAGGCCCATAATAAACCCACTCCTGCAATAGTCGTATTAGTATATGACACAACTGGCTTTTTTATCCAAGAAACCTGTTTTATGTGCACATTGTTGTGCAATTTAATTTTAAACCAAATTAGTATTTATTTCAATATGTGCATTTTTTGTCTTTAATCCCCGCATTATGTCATATTTCATCCTCTTATAAAATTAAAAAGAACATCTATGACAGATGCTCTTGATTTTCACGGTCAAAACTCTGCAGCAACTGCAGCAGCTCATCTATACTGGAGACCCTGTTGACCTGATTCCTCAACCGGCCGGCGTTTTTCAGGCCTTTTATGTACCAGCATATATGCTTCCTCATTTCCTTAACAGCGGTTTCTTCTCCTTTATAGCTGACCATAAGCCGTGTGTGTTCTTCAATCATTCTTATCCTCTCGGATATATCCGGCATATCAGGCAACTGCCCTGTCTCCATATAACGCAGGGTATGTGAAAAAATCCAGGGGTTTCCCCTGGCGCCTCTCCCAATCATTACAGCGTCACACCCGGTTCTTTCAATCATGTTCACCGCATCAACCGGGCTAAATATATCTCCGTTTCCGATGACAGGTATGTCCATGCTTTTTTTTAACTCTTCTACTATGCTCCAGTCTGCCTTGCCGCTATAAAATTCTTCTCTTGTTCTGCCGTGAATCGCAATTGCTGCAACGCCATTTTCCCGGGCAATATGTGCAATTTCAAGAGCATTTAAATTGTTTTGGTCCCAGCCTTTTCTGATTTTTACTGTCAGAGGGACATTGATTGCTCCTGATACTTTTCTTATTATTTCCCCCACCAGGGTAGGCTTCAGCATCAGAGCCGCCCCTTCGCCATTCCTTACAATCTTGGGAGTCGGACAACCCATATTTATATCTATGATCTCAACTCCATCCAGACACAGCTTGTATGCTGTCTCTGCCATCAAACCGGGATCCGATCCAAAAATCTGTACCGCCACCGGCTTCTCTTCAGCTTCTATTGTGAGAAGACGCCGGGTTTTGCCATTCTGATGATACAGACCTTTGGCACTGACCATTTCAGTATATACAAGACCACAACCATGCTTCTTACATATAAGACGAAAAGCGGTATCGGTAATCCCCGCCATAGGGGCCAGAAATACGTTGTTATCCAGCTCCACATCCCCTATTTTCAACCTCTGACCATCCTTTCATTCACGGTTTCTTTCATAAATAATCCTCAGGCCTTCCAATGTAAGCAATCCGTCAACCACATCAATAGTTTCGGATTCAGAAGCTATCAGCCGGGCGAAACCTCCTGTAGCGATGACCTTGGCCTTTTCCCAGTTAAGTTCTTTCTTTGCATTCCTGACTATATGGTCGACAAGTCCCACATATCCGTATATAATACCCGCTTTCATGCTGTCCACCGTATTTTTACATATAAACTGGCCCGGTTTTACAAGCTCTACCCTGGGCAATTTTGAAGCCTTTTCAAACAAGGCCTCGCTGGATATTCTGATGCCTGGAGATATAATCCCGCCTAAATATTCACATTTCTCGTTCACAGCACAAAAAGTGGTGGCTGTTCCAAAATCCACTATAATAACAGGGCCTCCGTATTTCTCACAGGCGGCCACTGCATTAACTATCCTGTCCGCACCTACTTCCTTGGGGTTATCATATTTTATATTTATCCCTGTCTTAATGCCAGGACCCACTATCAGGGGATTAACCTTGCAGTATTTGTTTATCGCCCGCTGTAAAGAATACATTAAAGGAGGCACCACCGAAGATATTACCACTGCCTCCATACTCTCCATCCTCAATCCTTCGTGTTCCAGTAGATGTTTGAGCAGTATCCCATATTCATCGGCTGTCTTGTTCCGGTCTGTTGATATCCTCCAGTATGTGACCAGTTGATTTTCCTTATAAACCCCTAAAACAATATTGGTGTTCCCCACATCAAATACCAGAATCATCTTCTTCACCTGCTTATCCATATATTTTTCGAACTGATTCTAACATCAAAATAATTGTATTGCAATAATTACAGATATACATTCCCGGACCTGACACTGACATCCCCGGAAATGGCTTCTACAACGTTCTCAGATGTTTGGACCAGCAGTACTCCATCTTCCCTTATATCCAGGGCTTTGCCCTTATATGTTTCATTCATCTGCGTAATCATTATCTCCTTTCCCAACAGTACGGAATATCTCCTGCAGTCTTCCAGTACTGCCTTGAAGCCCTTTTGGGCAAAATCGCAGTATACTTTCTCGAAATTATTCAGCAATGATGCCACCAGTATTTTTCTTGATACTTTGTCTCCCTGCTCCACTCTGATAGAAGTCGCCTTGCCCCTGAGGCCTTCTGGCATATCCTCCAGACATGTATTAACATTTATCCCCATTGACAGGATGATATAATTAATCCTGTCAGGCTCTGCACTCATTTCGGTCAATATCCCGCAGACCTTCTTGCCGTTTACAACTATATCATTGGGCCATTTTACCCCTGCTTTCAGGGATGTAACCTCCTCAATAGCCCTTGCTGCCGCCACGGCGGCCGCCTGGGTAATCGGATACGCTTTATCCGGCCTTATATTGGGTTTCAGTATTAATGACATCCATATTCCCGTGCGGGGCGGAGATATCCAGGGTCTTCCCATTCTCCCCCTGCCCCTCTCCTGCTTTTCTGCAATAACCGCTGTACCCTCTTTTTCGGCCGGGGCAATCTCCTTTGCAATGTCAATGGTAGAACTCACAACATCCATATATATTATTTTCTTGCCCATAAAATCGGTCTTAAGCAAAGGAAGTACCTCTTCCTGGGACAAAATATCCGGTGATTTCATTAGCTTATACCCTTTATTGGGCACCGAGGCAATCTCATACCCTTCTTCTTTCAGTACCTTTATATGTTTCCACACAGCAGTTCTGCTTGTGCCCATTTCTTGGCTCAAAGCCTGACCGGATATAAACCTCTCTCTATTATTCATCAGATGTCTCAAAATTTTTTCCTTCATAAACGGATAGCTCCTTCCAGGCAGAATGAAACTTCTATCAGTAAGGGTTTTCTTCATCCCCGTCAGGGGACACATATAAATCAAAAATAAACCGCTTATCAGAAGAACAATTTGAAGAAAACTTAGCACTCATTCCATTTGGAAAAGCTAACGCTTTGTATAGGGCATCCATGCCCTGACAAACCTGTTCAAACATCCTGTTTGAACTACGCTTTTTCTACATTACATTCGCTGAGTTTTCTAATCAAATTCTTCAAATGAACGCTACCTTTATTCTTGATTTTCAACTAGAGGTGTTAGCATCCATTATACAGTGACATAGGCTAAAAATCCTCTTTAGCCTATTATAAAATAAAGGTGGCGCCAATGCACCACCTATTTTTGGTCCTAACTGAATATTGAGAGCAGTACCCCTGCCGCTACCGCAGAACCTATTACGCCCGATACGTTAGGTCCCATGGCATGCATAAGCAGGAAGTTGGACGGGTTCTCCTTCTGCCCTACCACCTGTGATACACGGGCAGCCATGGGCACTGCGGAAACCCCTGCAGAGCCTATGAGAGGATTTATCTTACCGCCGGACAGCTTGTTCATTATCTTGCCAAGTATCACGCCGGCAGCAGTTCCCACACCAAAGGCCAGTACACCCAGTACTATTATCTGGATGGTTTGTAGCTGGAGGAACCTTTCGGCAGATGCAGTGGCACCAACGCTTACTCCCAGAAATATGGTCACTATGTTTATAAGTTCATTGGCTGCTGTCTTGGACAGCCTTTCCACCACTCCACATTCCCGGAACAGGTTGCCCAGCATGAGCATGCCTACCAGCGCTGCCGCTGCCGGTAAAAGCAGCGACACTGCTATTGTGGTTATTATGGGGAACAGCACCTTCTCTGTTTTTGATACCGGTCTCAGCTGTTCCATCTTTATCATACGCTCTTGTTTGGTGGTAAGCGCTTTCATTATGGGAGGCTGAATTATGGGTACCAGCGCCATATATGAGTAAGCTGCCACGGCTATGGGCCCCAGCAGATGGGGTGCCAGCCTGGATGTAAGATATATGGCGGTAGGGCCGTCAGCACCACCGATTATGCCGATGGATGATGCTTCAGGGCCGGTGAAGCCCAGCAGTATGGCACCTATGAAGGTGGTAAATATTCCAAACTGAGCGGCAGCGCCCAGCAATAAACTCTTCGGGTTTGCTATCAGGGGACCGAAATCGGTCATAGCCCCTACCCCCATGAATATTATGGGAGGAAATATTCCCAGATGGTCGCCCTGGAAGAAATACCACAGGAGCCCCCCGGGCTCGACACGAGCCTCCTCAGCCTTGGTCATTATAAGTTCCCCTGCCTGCTCTATCAGTTCTACAGGCTGATGGGTTATCTGATGCGCCATAAGGTTCGCCAGGGGCAGGTTTGCCAGGAGCATACCAAATGCTATGGGCACCAGTAAAAGGGGCTCATACTGTTTAACTATAGCCAGGTACAGCAAGAAGCAGGCTATGGCCAGCATGAGTATGTGAGGTAGGTCCAGGGCAGCAAATCCCGTACTCTTTACAAAGTCAACCAGTACTTCTACCATTTAAAAGTCTCCTTTCTTGGGATATTCTATTTCATGGATAAGAGTACGTCACCTGCGTTAACTGATGCGCCTGTGGATACGTTTATGGATGCTATCACTCCGTCTGCCGGAGCCATTATTTCGTTTTCCATTTTCATGGCCTCCAGTACGAGAAGCACCTGACCGGATTTTACAGCGTCTCCTTCATTGACTTTCACCGACAGAACTGTTCCGGGCATCGGGGCAGTTACTGTATTGGCTCCCGCCGGGGCCGATGTTGCTGCAGGTTTTGGTGATGCCGCAGGCTTGGGTGCCGGAGCTGCAGGTTTTGGTGCTGCAGGGGCAGGAGTTGCTGCAGGAGCTGAAGGTGCACCGCCTGCTTTTATCTCTTCTACTTCCACTTGATAGCTGTTACCGTTCACAGTTATGTTGAATTTTCTCATTCTGATGTTTTCCTCCTTAATCGAAATTTAATCGGTACAATCAGTTTTGTAACATCCTGTTCATCTGGTCGGTCCTGCCTGCAAGACTCCATGCAGGAGCAGTTTCCGGCATGCGGACAATATTCCTGATAACCAGGTCAGAGGGCATAACTCCCATGCTGGAGGCAACCGCTGCAGCAATAACAGCAACAAGCTCGGTATCATCCTGTACGCTTTCCGCCGGAGCTACCTCTGTCTTTGCTGGTTCGGATTGTTTTGCGGATGTTGATTTAGCTGACCTGTAAAATATCTTTTCCATAACAGTCAGTATTACCATAAGGAATATCAATGCCAGAAATACAACCAGCATACCCAGCAGGGTTATCTGTAAACCTTCCATAATATCTATAGAATCCCCAAATAACAATTGTATCACCTCTTTATACGGGTAGATTCCCGTGCTTTTTAGCAGGTCTGGTTTCCCGCTTACCGGCCAGCATATCGTATGCGCTTATCAGCCTTTGTCTTGTAGTGCTGGGCACTATCACATCATCCACAAAGCCTCTGGATGCGGCCACATAGGGATTTGCAAATTTATCCTTGTAATCCTGTATTTTTTCCTGTCTGGTGGCTGCGGGGTCATCCGAATCCTGTATGTCCTTCCTGAATATGATGTTGGCTGCCCCTTCAGGACCCATTACGGCTATCTCGGCACTGGGCCATGCCAGTACCACATCGGCGCCCAGGTCTTTGCTGCACATTGCCAGGTATGCGCCGCCGTATGCTTTCCTGGTTACCAGGGTTACCTTGGGCACAGTTGTCTCTGAATATGCATAAAGCATCTTGGCCCCATGCCTTATTATACCGCCGTACTCCTGGTTGGTGCCCGGCAGGAACCCGGGAACGTCCACAAGGTTGAGTACCGGGATATTGAAGGCATCGCAGGTCCTTATGAATCTGGCTCCCTTGTCGGATGCGTTTATGTCAAGGCAGCCTGCAAGCACCTTGGGCTGATTGGCTATTATACCTATGGATCTACCATTCAACCTTGCAAAACCGGTAATCATGTTCTGGGCATAGTATGGCTGTACTTCAAAGAATGCGCCGTTATCCACTATAAGGCTTATTACTTCTTTCATGTCATAGGGCTTGTTTGGGTTGTCCGGCACTATATCGTTCAGGGCTTCCTCCATACGGTTTACATCATCAGTACACTCGAATACCGGTGCCGATTCCATGTTATTTGACGGCAGGAAGCTGAGCAGTGTTTTAATATCCTCTATGCACTGCTTTTCATCCGCACTCATAAAATGCGCAACCCCGCTTATGCTGTTGTGGGTCATGGCTCCGCCCAGATCTTCAGCCGATACCTCTTCCCCTGTTACTGTCTTTATTACCTGGGGACCGGTTATGAACATCTGGCTGGTCTTATCCACCATGAATATGAAATCGGTTAGAGCCGGCGAGTATACTGCACCGCCTGCACAGGGACCCATTATTACAGAAATCTGGGGGATAACACCGGATGCAATTGTATTCCTGTAGAATATCTGGCCATAACCGGACAGGGCGTCTACTCCTTCCTGTATACGGGCACCGCCTGAATCGTTAATACCTACAACCGGAGCCCCTACTTTCAATGCCATATCAAGAACCTTGCATATCTTCTTTGCATGCATTTCTCCCAGGGAACCGCCCAGTACGGTAAAATCCTGGGCAAATACGTAAACAAGCCTTCCGTTTACAGTACCATACCCGGTAACAACGCCTTCGCCAGGGGCCTCCTGTTGTTCCATGCCGAAAAGATTGCACCTGTGCTTTACGAAAGCATCAATCTCAACAAAACTGCCTTTGTCCATGAGAAGGCCAATTCTTTCCCTGGCAGTCATTTTACCGCTTTGGTGCTGTTTATCTATCCTCTTTTGACCGCCGCCTTCCATAATTTTCTCTTTACGCTCTTGAAGGTCTTCTGTTCTGTTCAAAGCCATTCCAATACCTCCACTACTTTTTTGTATTTGTTATCTTTCACTCAGTTCAACAAGTACGCCGTAAGTACTCTTCGGATGCAGGAATGCAATTTTTGCTCCCCCGGCACCGTATCTGGGCTTCTCGTCTATCAATCTTACGCCTTTCCTTCTCATTTCGTCAAGGGCCTTTTCAATATCATCAACCCTGAATGCAATATGCTGTATACCCGCTCCTTTCTTCTCAATATATTTTGCTATGGGCCCTTCGGGGTCCGTGGATTCCAGCAGTTCAATCTCTGTATCCCCTACAGGCAGGAATGCAACCTTTACCTTCTGGTCTTCAACCACTTCAACTCCTTCAAGGTTAAGTCCCAGCACCTCGGTGTAAAACTTTAAAGCCTCGTCCAGATTGGCCACTGCTACACCGATGTGGTCAACTTTCTTAACCATCAAAATACCTCCTTTATATTTACTGATATTTTTATCTGATAATTGACCGTCACTAAAACTTCACCTGGTTGAAGTTTTTCTTTATAATATCCTCAACGGCCGTATATATATCAATATCCCTTGAAAGTATCCTGTCAACAAGCCCTTCCAATTTTGCCTGTTTGTCTGTCCCCTGGAGGATCAACTCAAGCAATCGGGATTGTACAAGTTGAATAAGCTCTTCTCTGGTATTTCTGAACCGCCGGTTTCTTAATTCGCCGGATTTTTCCAAATACTCCCTGTGCTTAAACATGTTTTCCAGTAATTCAACAGTTCCGGTGTTATCCAGAGCTATTACCTTGGTGATAGGAGGACGCCAGTCTTTATGATCTCCAAAATCAAGCATCATCTCAAGCTCAATCTTAGTCCTGTCCGCCCCTTCCCTGTCAGCCTTATTTATGGCAAATACATCTCCTATTTCCATTATACCGGCCTTAATAGCCTGGATATCATCACCCAGTCCCGGTACCATTACCATTATAACGGTATCTGCTGTCTTGACTATATCAACTTCCGACTGCCCTACGCCGACCGTTTCAATGAAGATATAGTCCTTCCCGAAAATATCCATTACCTTGACTGCTGTCTGGGTAGCTCTGGACAATCCTCCAAGATGCCCCCTGGTACCCATGCTTCTGATAAAAACTCCCGGGTCGGTATACAGGTCCTGCATTCTTATCCTGTCCCCCAGGATGGCACCTCCTGTAAAGGGACTGGTAGGATCTATCGCTATTATTCCTACGGTTTTGCCCTGGCCCCTTAAAAGCTTAACCAGTTTATCCGTAAGGGTACTTTTTCCGGCTCCAGGAGGCCCGGTAATGCCTACAACATAGGCATTACCGGTTCTATCATAAAGCTCCTTTATAATCCTGGTTGCTTCAGGGTCATTGTTTTCCGCAAGGGTCAGTAGTCTTGCAAGAGCCCTGACATCTCCGGTGACCAATCTTTCCTGCAGAGACATTATAGCACCACCCAATAATTAGTTACTTCCGAGAACTATTTCCTTTTTATATTGTTCTTAATAAATTCTATTGCAGTGGTTGTTGGTGTTCCGGGGGTAAATATTGCAGATATGCCCGCCTGCTTCAATCCGGGTATATCATCATCCGGAATTACTCCTCCGCCTACAACCAGCACATCATCCGCACCTTTCTCTTTAAGCAGGTTAACCACCCTGGGGAACAGGTGGTTGTGAGCACCGGACAAAATACTCATGGCAACTACATCAACATCTTCCTGAATAGCCGACTCCACTATCTGTTCGGGAGTTTGTCTCAGTCCTGTATATATAACCTCCATTCCTGCATCCCTGAAGGCCCTTGCTATAACCTTGGCCCCCCTGTCGTGTCCATCCAGCCCGGGCTTGGCTACCAATACTCTAATTGGTCTATCCATTACAATTAAACCTCCTTTTTATATCCAATTATAGTATAACCGATTGTTGATATTCACCAAATACTTCTCTCAGCACTCCGCAGATTTCACCGAGAGTAGCATAGGATTTAACAGCTTCAAGAATGAAAGGCATGAGATTATCATCGCCCTGGGCAGCTTTCCTAAGGGCCGCAAGATCGGCTTCAACCTTCTGGTTATCTCTTTCAGCCCTGAGCTGCTGCAGTTTTTGTTTCTGCATTTCGCCCACACTGGGGTCAACTTTTAACAGGCCTTTGGGAGGCTCTTCTTTAATCTCAAATTTGTTCATGCCAACAACAATACGCTTGCCGGCTTCAATTTCCATCTGGTAACTGTAAGCGCTGTCCTGAATCTCTTTCTGAATGAATCCCTTGTCAATTGCCTTGGGCGCTCCACCCAGTTCGTCAATTTTATTGATATACTCCATGGCTTCTTTTTCTATTCTGTTTGTCATGGCCTCTACATAGTAAGAACCGGCAAGGGGGTCAACAGTCTCAGCAACTCCGCTTTCATACGCGACTATCTGCTGTGTCCTGAGAGCAATCCTGACCGACTCTTCAGTTGGCAAAGCCAATGCCTCATCTCTGGAGTTGGTGTGCAGGGACTGAGTCCCGCCAAGAACTGCGGCAAGAGTCTGAATGGCAACCCTTACTATATTATTGTCAGGCTGCTGGGCAGTCAAAGTGGACCCACCTGTTTGTGTATGGAATCGCAGCATCATTGATTTGGGGTCAGTAGCCCCGAACCTTTCCTTCATTATCTTGGCCCAAATGCGTCGGGCAGCCCTGAACTTGGCCACTTCTTCCAGAAGGTCATTGTGCGCGTTAAAGAAGAATGACAGCCTTGGAGCGAAATCATCTACATTAAGTCCGGCTTTTATAGCAGCATCCACATAGGCTATACCATCAGCCAATGTGAAGGCTACTTCCTGGGATGCGGTTGAACCGGCCTCTCTTATGTGGTAACCGCTTATGCTTATTGTATTCCACTTGGGCACATATTTGGAACAGTATTCGAATATGTTGGTTATAAGTCTCATGGATTGCTCTGTGGGGAATATATAGGTCCCCCTTGCAATATATTCTTTCAATATATCATTTTGTATGGTTCCTTTGAGCTGGTCAGCGGGAACTCCCTGTTTGGCCCCGACTGCTATATACATTGCAAGCAGAACAGATGCCGGGGCATTGATGGTCATGGAAGTGCTCACCTTATCCAGAGGTATGCCGTCAAACAGTATCTCCATGTCTTTCAGTGAGTCGATAGCAACTCCGACCTTTCCCACTTCACCTTCAGCCAGTGCATGATCTGAATCGTATCCTATCTGTGTCGGCAGGTCAAAAGCCACGCTTAAACCAGTCTGACCCTGCTCCAGCAAATACTTGTATCTCTTGTTGGATTCTTCGGCTGTAGCAAAGCCTGCATACTGCCTCATGGTCCAGAATCTTCCCCTGTACATGGTGGGCTGAACGCCCCGGGTGTAGGGATACTCGCCCGGGAAACCAATGTCCTCAAGATAATCAAGCTCTGCAATGTCGTCAGGGGTATACAGCCTTTTTACTTCTGCATTCGAACCGGTTACAAAGGTTTGTTTTCTCTCCGGTCTCTTTGCCAGAAGCTTATTGACTGATTTCTCCTGCCATTCCTCCTTCTTGCTTCTTATCAGTTCCAATTTTTCTTTGTCCGACATTCTCTTTCCTCCTTTTAGTCATTTAATAATATAATTAGCAATCAATAAAAAAGTGATGTAAAAACAACTTATGTAAAGTCAAACGTTGATAACCTTCCAACACACAAACATAGCGGCAATACATACTGCAATAACAGTATGTGTTGCCGCTATGTTAGCTACATTTGCAACAAAAGGCTGTTTTGCTGCCGTAGGTAACCAGGCATTCAGCGCCTAGGAATCCATACCGAAATCCCCGGCTAGAGCAGTATGATATTTTGTATGGCACATCTTAAGCGCCGATACAATCGCTTTTTTTGCATGGCCGAAATAGCTTAGTCTTATTTCGTCAATTATTTCATCTAAGTTATTAATATTTTTACCGGTGATAAGATCCCTTACAAATCTCCTTGCCGTATCAGTTGCCAGCGTGCAATCGGTTTCCAGGATTTCACCGCTGTCCATCCGGATAACCAAACCTATTGCTATTACCGTATACAGTTCTGAAGCAGTGATACCCTGCGGAAGCCTTGCATACCCAGTGACAAATATTTGCCTGGAATCCAAAATATCACCCCTCTATATATTCCCCAGGAATATTAAATGTATATCCTGTATTTAATTCTAGATTAAAATCATTATTCCTTCCTGTTTCTTTGAATTCTCCGGTGAAATTTATGAATCTACAGGATTATACATTTTCTACGGGGAAATATACAGGTATCCGCTATTCTATTTTACTTTCATTGTACCGGTGTCAATAAATCTCTGATGCCAGGACAATGCTTCCCCGAGTATATGCGGGGTATGCTTGATTGGCCCGCTGGATGCCCTTTCAAAATAATCCATAAGCATATCTTTATAGTCGGGATGGGCACAATTCTGGATTATTTTTCTGGCCCTTTCCTTCGGACTTGTTCCTCTCAGGTCAGCCAGCCCCTGCTCTGTTACTATTACCATTACATCGTGCTCTGTATGGTCATGATGGGATACCATTGGCACAATACTGGAAATGTCTCCCCCTTTAGCTGTAGACACAGTGGTAAATATGGAAAGGTACGCATTTCTGGTAAAATCTCCTGAACCGCCTATGCCGTTCATCATGCGGCTTCCCATTACATGGGTGGAATTTACGTTTCCATATATATCAACTTCCAGTGCGGTGTTCATGGCGATTACACCCAGTCTCCTGGCAATGGCAGGATTATTGCTTATCTCCTGGGGTCTCAATATCATTCTATTTCTGTACCGGCTTATATTGTTGTACAGCCTCACAAGACCTTCCTCGGAAGGGGTAATGGAGGTGCCCGATGCCATTAATACCTTGTCGGCATCTATAAGGTCAAACATAGAATCCTGTATTACCTCGGTATAACAGTACAGGTCTTCAAATCTGGATTCCACGAGACCGCCCAGGACGGCATTGGCCACGCTTCCTACCCCCGACTGAAGGGGCAGAAGGTTTTCTGGCAACCTGCCCGCCTTCACTTCCGACTCAAGAAAATCAATCAGGTATCCGGATATTTTTCTCGAATCTTCATCAATGGGGCCCAGCGGCCTTACATTGTCCTTTATATCTGTAACAACTATCGCAGCAATTTTATCAACTCCACAGGGAATATAAGTGGTGCCTATCCTGTCGTCCGGCTTGAATATAGGTATTGGTTGTCTGTTAGGAGGATTCTGGGGTGCATATATATCATGTATTCCTTCAAGTTCCAGCGGCTGAGACGTATTTACCTCAATTATGACTTTATCGGCCATCTCAACGAAAACCGGGGAATTGCCTACAGAAGTAGAAGGGATTATATGACCGTCTTCGGTGATGGCCACTGCTTCGATCAACGCAAAGTCTATTTTTCCGAGATAACCGTACCTCACATACTGGGGCGTATGGCTGAGGTGCATGTCAACATACTCCAGACTCCCGTCGTTTATACCGTTCCTGATGTCTTTGTTGGTTTGATAGGGCAGTCTTTTATTTATCACTCCCGCCCGGGTCAAAGCTCCGTCCAGTTCGTCTCCCACCGATGCTCCGGTAAAAAGATTGATCTTAATCTTTTCTCCTTTGCTGGCTCTCTCAGCCAGAGCCAGAGGAACAGCCTTCGGGTATCCTGACGGGGTAAAGCCGCTGGTGCCTATCGTCATGCCGTCTTTTATCATGGCAGCAGCCTCTCCCGCCTGGCATACCTTCTTCATGAGATGCTCGTTTCTTATGCGGTCCTTCAACATAATCTTCCTCCCCTTTAATCGCTAAATTTAAATTAATACATATACCTTGTTAAACAAAAAGCACTTCAAAAAACAAAAGCACGACCGCATGCTTGATTATTATCAAGCACAAGCCGTGCTATACCTACTCGCAGACAAAAGTACCTTTTGCCAACATAGGTATATGGCAAAAAAGAACCTATTCAGCTTGAGTTTATTATACCACATCATTTTTACCTGTTCAACAGAAAACCCGGCAAAATGTGATTTTTTTAACGCTTAATCGTTCTTCCTTTTGCCTTTGTCATTAACTCTGTCCATGAACTTGTCCAGATTTATTATGTACCTTTCATGACGTCCTTCACCTATCTTCTCTTCCTCGTCATAGGCCTCCACCTTGAAGACAAGCCTTCTGCCATCTATCTCAATCAGTTCTCCCACAGCATAAACCTTCATTCCCATTGGTGTTGCCGCCAGGTGCTTGACATCCAGATGAGTTCCCACTGTGGCGTATCCTTTCGGCAGGTGAAGGTCAACGGCCGAAAGGGCGGCATTTTCCATTAACCCGATCATCACGGGTGTTGCAAATACTTCAACCCCGCCGCTGCCGAAGTTCGCCGCAGTATCTTTGTATTTTACCGTTGTCTCTATCTTTGCCGTCAGCCCTTTTTGCAATTTGAAGTCCATACATATCACCCCTGACTATCCAGTATGATTAATATAAAAAATACTTGGAGAAACCTGTTCTCCCGCCCCAGGACCACCCTTTCAGGCACTGATTCTGAAGCTATCTTATTATATCAAAAAATACGATAAAGCGAAACTTCCTTCAGGGGGTTCTCTTTGCCGTATACCTGTGCTATTGCAATATTATGCTGCATAAAAATAATAATAAAATATTTTAATACTTAAAACCGATTTCAATGCCGGCAAGATACCGACCGGAATCTTTCAGAGAACGGGTATAACCATTGCCGGTGCGGTTATCCTGTCCATGGGCAACAATTGCCCGGGAAGCATATTTCTCCATGGAACTGTCCGGATTTGGCCCGTATATTGCACCGGTCCGAACGGGTCCGGCAAATGTTTTGATTTTAAACATGACCTTGTTTTTAAGAAAAATAATCGAATTGACTTGCATTCGTTATAAATTTGTCATTGAATGTAGATATATAATATGATATAATCAATTCCAATTATAATTGAAAATCTGTTTCGCCATATGCCTATGGCGACAAAAAGTTCTTTTGCCGCATAGTAGGTATAACACGGCTAGTATTTGGTTTCTATCAAATAGGGTCGTGTTTTTGTTTTTTTACATAAATAACACTGACTATAATTCTTTTGGTTTTCAGGATAACGAAGGGAGGGAGATACAGGGACATAAAAATATACGGCACAGGTTAGTCAGGTTACCGCCGTCACAACTTAATATCTCTTTAACGGAAATAACTATTTAAAAAGGAGGAAACTCAATGTCACCAGCAATTATTACTTTGTTGATTCTGCTAGGTGCAGCCATTTTGTTCTTCACCGAGGTTATTCCCCTGCCTGCTACAGCAATGGCAGTTCCCATTTGCCTGAGCCTGTTCAAAATCCTCAAACCGACGGTTGCATTCTCTTACTGGTCAGACAAATGGGTCATGATATTCATGGCAATGTTCATGGTTGGTGAAGCCATGTTCCGGACCGGTTTCGCCAAGAAGGTCGGTGAAATTACCGTTAAAGCCGCCGGCACCAACGAAATCAGACTGATGACATTTGTTATGATTGCCGTTGGCGGTATGTCGGCTTTCCTGAGCAACACCGGTACAACAGTTGTATTCATTCCCATAGTCCTTGCCATGTGTATGAGCTCGGGGGTAAGTCCGAAGAAAATGTTAATGCCCATGGCATTCGCCTCCTCCCTTGGAGGCACCATGACCGTTATAGGTACACCTCCCAACGGTATTGTAAACGGTGTGCTGAGCGGTACCCTGAATATGCCTGAATTCGGTTTCTTCGAATTTGCAAAAGTCGGCTTCTTCTTCTATGTCATTGGCATTGCATTTACTGCTTTGATAGGCCATAGGCTCCTTCCCAAGGGCGGGGCTGATGACGATATCGACACTTCCAGCCTCAAGCAGATTCCTGACGAAGAAATCCGCTGGAACAAGATGCCTGCAGCAATCATCGTATTTGTATTCGTAGTGGCTTCAATGGCTACCGGCTTTATAGACCTTGAGACCGCTGCAATGCTTGGTGCGTTCCTCGTTATAGTAACCGGCTGTATTACTATGAAGGAAGCCTTCCAGTCGGTAAGCTGGACTACCATCTTCCTGTTCGCCGGTATGCTTCCCATGAGCAAGGCTATGCAGGATACAGGGGCCGCTGAAATGGTCGCAAAGGCAATAAGCGGAAACCTGGATTCTCCTGTTATGATACTGGGAGCAATGTTCCTCGTTACTGCCGTAGTAACAAACTTTATGTCAAACACAGCCACAACAGCCCTGTTCGCTCCCATCGGAGTGGCCGTTGCCCAGGGAGCAGGAATAAGCCCGGCACCGATCCTGATGGGTATTGCCATGGCAGCTTCCTGCTGCTTCATAACGCCTGTTGCAACACCTCCGAACACGATAGTACTTGGCCCTGCCGGATACAAGTTCAGGGATTACTTCTTGTCAGGCTGGCCCTTACAGGTACTGAGCTTCATAATCGCTATGGTTGTAATACCGATATTCTTCCCGTTCTAAGAGTACAGAGAGCTGCTTTTAGGACGCTGTAAACACTTGGTGACGGTGGTAATCTTTCTAAATATATTTTGGTAACCAGATAGCCTAATTGAATTCTCCAGGGATTAACATATAAATCCCCTGTCATCGCGCTAAATCCGTGATGACAGGGGATTTATCCTAACCGGAACCTGTATTCAGCTTAAAACCTTGTCTTCTAAGCCTGAGAGAATGCCTCTTCAAATTCCTCTCCCGTCAGTTTCTCTTTCTCAAGCAGGACCCTGGCCACGTTGTGAAGCTTTTCAATATTCCTGGTCAAAAGCTCCTCCGCCTTCTTATAGGCGTTTTCTATAATGCATTTTATCTCCTTGTCTATCTGGGCCGCCACTTCTTCGCTGTAGTTCTTCGCCCTGCCCAGGTCCTTGCCGATAAACACCTCGTCATGACTGGTGCCGAAGGTCATGGGACCCAGTTTCTCGCTCATACCGTATTCCGTGACCATTTTCCTTACCAGGCGGGTTGCCTTTTCCAGGTCGTTTTGAGCTCCGGTGCTTACGTCATTCAGCACCAGTTTTTCTGCCACCCGTCCTCCCAGCAGGTGTATCAGCTGCTCAAGCATCTCGGACCTGGACATATAGTATTTGTCTTCCTGGGGAAGTATCATGGTATACCCTCCCGCCCTGCCCCGGGGTATTATGGAAATCTGGTGAACCGGGTCGGCATTGGGAAGCAGCCTTGCCACTACTGCATGCCCTGCTTCATGGTAAGCGGTGAGTTTTTTGTCCTTCTCGGTCATAACCCTGCTTCTCTTCTCCGGACCGGCAATAACCCTTGTAACGCCCTCTTCCAGTTCATCCCTGCCTATCTTTTTCTTTCCCCTGCGGGCAGCAAGGAGTGCGGCCTCATTCATAAGATTCTCAAGGTCTGCGGGAGTAAACCCGGGGGTCCCCTTTGCCACCTCTTCCAGCTTCACATCATCATCCAGTGGTTTCCCCTTTGAGTGTATCCTGAGAACCGCTTCTCTTTCCTTAATATCCGGTATGCCCACCATAACCTGCCTGTCAAATCTGCCCGGTCTCAGCAGTGCAGGGTCCAATATGTCCGGCCTGTTGGTAGCTGCAATAATTATTATACCCTCGTTAACGCTGAACCCGTCCATTTCGACCAGTAACTGGTTAAGGGTCTGTTCCCGCTCGTCATGCCCGCCTCCAAGGCCTGCACCCCTGTGCCGGCCTACGGCATCTATTTCGTCAATAAAAACTATACAGGGCGAATTTTTCTTTGCCTGTTCAAACAGGTCCCTTACCCTGGATGCGCCTACCCCCACAAACATTTCAACAAAATCTGACCCGGAGATGCTGAAGAAAGGTACCCCTGCTTCTCCGGCCACAGCCTTGGCAAGATATGTCTTACCTGTACCGGGAGGCCCTACCAGCAATACCCCCTTGGGAATCCGGGCCCCCAGTTCTATAAATTTTCTGGGGTTCTTGAGGAATTCAACAATCTCCGAGAGTTCCTCCTTCTCCTCCTTGGCACCGGCGACATCATCGAAGGTGATTTTTCTGCCGTCGTCACTGTGCAGCTTTGCGCGGCTTTTACCAAAGGACATTACACGGTTTCCCCCGCCCTGGGACTGCTGCATGAAGAAAAACCACAATGCCACAAATAGCAGAAATATAAATAGCGTAGGCAACATCTGCGCCCACCAGGGTGTCTTGGGAGGTAATTTATTGTCAAACTGAAGTATCCCTTCATTTATCTGGGGCAGTATAAGCTGGTGAAAAGCATTTACATCCGGGACGGTAGCGGTAAATTCGGTGCCGTCCCTTGTCATTCCTGTAACTACCTTGTCTTCAATAACCATGCTTTTTATATTTTTGTTGTTCAGTTGAATAATAAGTTCTGAATACTCCAGCTTTTTAATCTCTTTGGTGTTAGTCCCAAACATCTGTACTATTGCAATTATTATTATAAACACCAGTATATAAAAACTTGCTCCGCGGAAAAATTTCTTCAATCATAGCCCTCCTTTCCATAGCAATCAGATAAACAGGATTCTTGGCTTCAGGCGGGCTTTAACCCCATCTGAAGCTTGGAACCCGTTATCCAGGGGCGTAGCGTCGCTTACCTCCCGCCTAAGAGGACGGGAGTATTAGCGGCGGTAGCCATCGGATAAAACCATAGAAGATATTTTAACACAATTATCGAAAAAACTCAATCTATTGTACTATTATAGTCCTGGGATTTCAAAACGCAGATTTCCGGAAGATTTCTGTATTTTTCTGAAAAATCCAGGCCATATCCCACCACGAATTCATCCTCAATCACAAAGCCTACATAATCCACTTTAACATCTACCTTGCGTCTTTCCGGCTTGTCCAGCAGCGCACAAATCCTGATGCTTTTCGGGCCTCTGGATTTGAGGTTTTCATACAGATAATTCAGGGTCAGACCGCTGTCGATAATATCTTCCACTATCAGTACATCCATTCCCTCGATGGTATTATCCAGGTCTTTTAATATTCTTACTACTCCTGATGTCTCGGTTGAGCTACCGTAGCTGGAAACGGCCATAAAATCCATCACCAGGGGAAGTCTGATATTCTTTACGAGGTCCCCCATGAAAAGCACTGCGCCCTTTAATACTCCCACCACCAACAGGTCTTTATCCTTATAATCTTCGGTGATAATTTCCCCCAGTTCCCTGACTTTATCCCGTATCTGCTGTTCTGTTATTAATATTCTTTCTATATTTCCCTCCAAATCTACTCCTCCCTGTATTATTGTCTGTAGCCCAGTCTTAGTATATTGACGGTGCTGCCATCTATCTTATAATCTTCGTTAATTCTCAACCCTGTCACCCATACTATATCCCTGCTGTTTTGTATCAGGGGAACGGCATCCCTTTCTCTCCTGGGTATTTTTAAATCAATAAAAAAATCTTTTATTTTCCTGGTCCCTTTCATTCCAAGGGGTTTGAACCTGTCCCCCGCCTTTCTTCCTCTGAGATACAGGTATTCACCTGTCTTGTCAAAGTCAAGATATGCTGTGAACCGGTCCCGGCTACCCTTTTCTTTGCAATAATCTTCCTGCGTCAGTATCGTCGCTTCCACTACAGAGCCCAGCTCATCAATAAAGGTTTCACCAGGTACTCTGAGCTCATATATTCTGTCAATACTCTGGGTTACATCCTCTCCGGAAGTAATGAAAAATTTCCCATAGCCTGTTTCTGCCCTTATCCCATGGGGCAGGTGGATACAGGCTCCTGTTTTCCCGGCCTTGACCAGGCAGATAATATCCTGTATATGTTTGAATGCTATATCTGTTTTATCCCCCTTTAGTTTTTCTACAGCCAGCCGCAAAACCCTTCTCAATAATGCATCATGAAAGCCGTTTAATTTGTTCAGGTCCATGACCAGTCTATTCTTTCCGCCGGATAAGAGGGCTTCCCTGAAATTTTGGGATGCAATGCGGCTGAGAAAATCGTTTTCATCCCTTAACAAATAGGCAGTATCACAAACTACCCCGTCGATATTTTCATTGTACTCTTTTCTCAAATAGGGCAACAATTCCAGTCTGATCTTATTTCTGGTATATACAGGTTCCATATTGCTCCTGTCTATCACAGGGTTCAGGTTATGTGCCCGGCAGTATTCCTCAATCAACCGGCGGGGCACTTCAATAAGGGGTCGTATTATATTGCCTCTGACCGGATGTATGCCTCCCAGGCCCTCCATCCCCGAACCCCTTATAAATCGCATTACCACTGTCTCTGCCTGGTCGTTATGATTATGGGCTACTGCTATCCTGTTATAATTCATGTCTGCCATGACCCTGTTAAAGAATTCATATCTGGCTTTCCGGCCTGCCTGTTCCCAGGAGAGATTTCCCCTTCTGGCCATTGTCGGCACATCACAAGATTCAATAATACAGGGTATCCTCCTGGCTTCGCTCACCCTTCTTACGTATTCAGCTTCTTTTTCAGCCTCTCCCGGGCGAAAATTATGGTTAAGGTGAACTGTTATAAGATTTATACCGTAACAGTCCTTAAAGCGATAAAGGAGGTGAAACAGCGCCATTGAATCCGGGCCTCCTGACAGCGCTACAACCACCCCGTCCCCTTTATCCAGCATTCTGTATTTATTTACGGTTTCATGAAAGATATCCTCAATTACCAACACATCCACTTCCCCGTTCACTGAGTCACCATGACCAGCGTAATGCAGAAAATCACCAGGGATGCTATAAAACACAGGTCAATGACATATCCCATCCTGTCTTTCCTTTGCTCTGCCCTTATTTCTGTCCTGTTTACCAGAGGATATAAATCCCTTGCGAAGACATCAAGGTTCTTATATTTTTGTCCCAGCCCCTTTATTATAACCTTTTTTAAATCTCTACTCAAACACGAGTTCTTTACTGTGTTCAACAATTTTTCGTAGTCCCTGTCCCCTCCTATGGATTCGCCAATCAAAAGCTGTATCAGCATCATGGATAAAGCGAATATCTGGTAACCCTCGTCGGCCACCCTTTCTCCCACGCCCCAGCTGGCCCTGTCAAAAAAGGGTGTGAAATGATTTATACTTTCTCCCTCTTTTACCGTCCCTCCGAAATCTATCAGATATATACTGAGGGTATCAAGATCAAATATTATATTATCCGGCTTCAGATCACAGTATAGTACCCCCTGCTCCCCAAGAGCGGAACAGATTTCGCACAGGATTACAATAACCTGCAGAACACTCTTCGGGTTCAGTCCGCCTGCGCTGTAAATCTTCTTCAGGTCCCTCCCCCTGTAATAGGACATTATAAAAAAATAATGGGGAATATGATTGATTATGCAGTCGTCTCTGTAATAAACTTCCGGTATATAATGCACTCCCTTAAGTTTCTTTATTATATTGAATTCACTGTGGATATTTATCATATCCCGGCTTATCTTCATCACGTATCTTGCTCCAGAAGGTATTTCATCCACCAAAAATATGCTGGCAGTCCCTCCTTCGCTTATAAAGCTGACTACACTGTATTCCCTGCCGTACCACTTTCCGGATATTACTGCTCCCTTGTCTATACTGACCTTTGATCCCATAATAACCCTCCGTAAAGTATAAAAGCGGCTGTTGGCCGCTAAAACATTCAATAAACATTCACCTGTGCCGGAGTATCCACGTACTCCTCATCACCGAATATATCTACGGCTTTCATAATTCCGGCATATGTCGGTGTCCCTCCCCCGGCCTTAATGGTTCCCAGTCTGGATGACAGCAGTTCATAGTCAGCGGTAAATCCTGATATCAGATCGCAGTGCTGTCCCTTTCTCCCTGGAAATGCAAGTACCGCAATGCTGGACATACCTTTCCTGGACCTGAAAGATAAAAGCAGTTCCTCAATACTTGTTACAGCCGTATGGAGCTTGCTGGCCATGCTGCCGCTGCAGTCAAGTAATATCGCACATCTAAGATTGACCTCTTCTCCCACCTTCCTGATATAATCAATTATTTTCCCCCTTGATGCCGGCTCTATTTCTTCCAGAGAATGTCCTGCAATTTTTTTAAGCTGAACACTGACAGCTTTTTCAATAGTCATTTGCACCGACTGCCGGGTTACCATCTGCATTGAACTCCCCAACCCTGAAAGGGCTACAATATCACAAATACCCCCTCCTTCCCGTACTATTCCGTCCAGTTCAATGTACGGGTCTTCTTCCCTGCTTTCTTCCAGTATGCCTATGGCATTCACCACAATTCCTTTACTATGGGCAATTCTGGCAGCATCCACCGGATTACCGCCTATATTGGACCTTCCATCGGTTACCACCACAATTTCCTTCAACTCCATAGGGATCGATTTATGCATAACCACACACCACCAGATCAGTTTTCTTATAAGTATTACCACATACCTGTCAGCCTATACCATGTAAAAAACCTGCCCATATGAAGGCAGGTTTCACTTGTTGTCCCAAATCCTGGCCACCATCACAGTCATATCGTCCCGGGCCTCACCATCATAGCATTCAAGGGCCCTGTCAAATATGGCCCGGGCCACTTCCTGCGGGTTTTTTGAACTGGCATTTTTAAGGACATCAACAATCCACAGGTTGGTATCCTCCCGCCCACAGGCATCAATAATACCGTCCGTCACCATGACAATAAAATCCCCGCTTCTGACTGAAAATCTTTTAACCTCAAAATCCAGCTGACTGACAATACCTACCGGTAACGAAGAAGAAGATACAATCCTTACTTCCTCCCCTCTTTTTATGAACGCCGGAGGCGCCCCTATCTTAATAAATTTTGTATCTCCCGAATAAAGGTCCACCAGTGACACATCCAAAGTGGAAAAGCTATCTTCCGGCGATTTAAGTATCAATATGGAGTTAATGGTTTTCACGGCCAGGTCGTAATCAAATCCCGCCTCCAGCAGCTGCTCAAGAAGATTTATGGTAACCCCGCTTTCAAGGGCTGCCCTGGCCCCTGCCCCCATTCCGTCAGAAAGGGCCATCAGATATTTGCTGTCTTTCAGTTCCATGAACGTGTGGTTATCACCATTTACATTGTTCTTAGCCTTAGGGCTGGTGCAAACGCCTGTTAAAACTTGATATTTTTGTGATTCGATAAGTTTTATGGAGCAGACATCCTTTTGAATATCACACAGATAACTTGCTTTTTCATGCTTTCTGCCTGTAATACCCGAAATTATAGGTATTATTTTTTTTGAGCATTCCCTGCAACCATAACAGGGCTTTTTTTCGATATATATTTCCGGTCTGTTGTCGGGCCTCTCCACAACCATCACACGGGAAACAGCCACGCCTTTTCTGTCCAGTTCCACATAGATAGTCTCTTCCATATCTTCATTGAATTTCAAATCCATATTTACTTCACCGGTCAGGTTTTCCACCACCCGGGATACGCCATACAGCTGGTCAGAAACCAATTGCCTGCACTCTTCCAGTTTCACCTGCCACTTACAGTTTATCTTGTGCATGTCATAGAGATAGTTTACTGTATCTATAAGGGCTTCAGGTTTTATACACTTCTTCCCAATCTCCTCCGGCAAATGGCCGGTTTCCAGCTTTACATCCTCCTCAACACGGCTTATTAAATCAAACATGGCCTTATAGGTCACATAAAAATCTCTTCCCCAGCACCGTCTGTAAAAGCTGCAGTTTTTGCACACCCTGCTGCATATATCCTCAAAAAGTTTATTTATATTGGCATTATCCGTAAAATCCGTTTTAAAGGACACATCATTGAATGTTGCGGATAACTGGCTAAAAACTTTTGAAAGTTCTTTCAGACGCAGGGATGTAAGCTCTCTGCTGCGGATATTATAAGCTATCCTGTTTTTTGATTTTATATCTTCAACGCTTGTATAATCCAACAGCTTTTTTAAGGCCTTTCCGGGAATTACTGCAAATATCATAGATGCAGCCAGCAGTTCTTCCATTGTGGCAATCATTCCACCGCCGCCAACTGCATAAAAATTGGTTATTGCACTCCCTATCACAAATCCCAGAATGGTCCCCGGTTTGCCCAGTTCTTTAAAAGTGCCCGCCAGCAGGCCCGCAAAGGCATAAGCACCTATTACCGTTGGAACTGTACTGACAGTCAGCCCGCAAACCACTCCGAACACAACTCCTGCAGCACTGCCCGCCGCAGCCCCTCCGGCATATCCGATTATCATTACCAGCACCATCAGCGCAACAACTTTTAACGACAGGCCCCACACCTCTGCGCTTCCCAATCCGCTGACAGCAATGGCAAAAGTTACTGAAAGACATATGATTTCTTCTCTGGATAGCAGTTTTCTTTTGTCAAAATCCCTTAATAGCGGTGCTACATAATAAAAAATATATACCAGTACAGATGCCGAAAAGGCCTCAAAAATCGCCATGAATACATTATAAAGGGCATACACGCCGCCTATGGACAGCCATGCCCAGGATGTTCCCGACATTGTGACAAAGGTTATAAAAGATACGGCATGCCTGCTGAGATTTTTCTTTCTTAGCATGACCCTTGTTATAAGCAACAGCAGAAGAATCATTGTCAGATACTTCAGGGGAAAGACCGTTTCCGAGACACTGATTATCCCTGCCAGTGCGCTCAAAGAGATGGGTAACAATACACTCCCGCCGGTAATGGACGAGGCCAGGAATGCGATACCGAAAGGCATTACCCCTTCAAGTATAAAGGCTCTTGCAAGAAGAAAAGAGAACAGATTGAGGGTAATAAAACTTTTCAGATTTACATTCTCTCTTATAAAGCCGCCCATAGAAAAAGCCTGGCTTTTATTGGACATAAAAAACACCACCTGTCACTTTCTGGTTATTACATTATAACAAAGCATGTCCTTTTTTTTTGTCATATTTAGGAGCGGGTTTATAAGAATATGCGACACCAGAAAACGGACATATGACAAATGATTTCATATTGGCGTACACTTCATCAGGAGCCGGTCAAAAAACAAAAAAAGATACTCTCTGCGGGTATCTTTTTGACACGATTTGTACCTCATTTCATTCGTTTCTTTACATAAAAAAGGAGGTACCTTAATACCTCCTGTGGTGGGCACAACTGGGCTCGAACCAGTGACCCCCTGCTTGTAAGGCAGGTGCTCTCCCAACTGAGCTATGCGCCCGTGTGGTGACCCCTAGGGGAATCGAACCCCTGTTACCGCCGTGAAAGGGCGGTGTCTTAACCGCTTGACCAAGGGGCCATATGAATGGTAGCGGCGAACGGATTCGAACCGCTGACACTGCGGGTATGAACCGCATGCTCTAGCCACCTGAGCTACGCCGCCATGTGGTTGCGGGGGCAGGATTTGAACCTGCGACCTCCGGGTTATGAGCCCGACGAGCTACCTGACTGCTCCACCCCGCGTCATTGTTATCTTGTGACGACAAAGTATATTATATAATATGTTTTTAGACACGTCAAGACTTTTCCCATCCAAATTAACCGGTAATTTCATCGTTTTGAATAAATTTATGGAAAATTACTCCCTCCAGATTGTCCCATTCGCTTGTCATTATGCTTTTCGCCTGCAAGAAATCCATTATTTCGTCCAGTATTATCGCCCCGGCAACTATTATATCCGCTCTCCCCGGGTGAAGCCCGGGAACCTTTTTCCTTTCCTCCAGGGGCATTCTGGACAGTTCTTTAATCATTTTTTCTATAGAATGCTTGTCAATAATATAACGGTGCACCAGATGACTTCTGTATTCAGCAAGCTTCTGGTCAATAGCCGCGAGAGAAGTGATGGTCCCGCCGATACCAATCATATATAGACTGCTGTCGGCGGGATTATACCTGAGATGCGCCAGTTCATTCCTCACATATATTCTGACAGCTGCCACCTCTTTTTCAATTATGATATCGTTTTGCAGAAATCTTTCTGTCATTCTGACTGCACCAATATCCATGCTGGTTGCCAAGCGTATATGGCTGTTTTCTCCAAAGCTCAGTTCTGTGCTTCCGCCACCAATGTCAATTACAACAATTTCCTTGCCGGGCTTACCGCAGCCCAGAACAGCACCGTAAAATCCCAGCTTTGCCTCTTCTCTTCCATCAAGAACATCAATATTTAACCCCTGACTTTTTATCTTATTTACAAAGTCCGGGCCATTTCCGGCATCCCTGACTGCGCTGGTTGCTATGACAGCAATATCTTCCGCCCCCATGGACCGGGCTTTTCCTTTTAATGCATTGACAGCCTTCAAAGTCCTGTCCATGGCGCTGTCAGAAAGGATACCTTCAGCGTCAACACCGGCTCCCAGTCTGGTCGTTTCCAGGCACTTCAGGAGGGGGTAGGGCAAACCATCATCTTTAACATTCACTACCAGCAGCCTTACCGAGTTAGTACCGATATCAATAGCAGCCTTAACCGTCAACCCATTTCCTCCTCTTTCAGGGAATAACATCAATAAACCGTACCCAGGAGGTACGGCGGTATACTAAAATCTTCCGTTTCTGTTGAAAGCCATTTTCTTCTTCAAATCCTGTTGTCTTTCGTCACTGTCCTTTAAAAACTTGCTCAATCTGTCTTCAAACGATAAGCTGCCTCCCCTGCCTCTCTTCTCTGCTTCCCAGTCAATCTCCAGAGGCCGGGTACTTTTATTGAGCTTTGTCCCCGCCTGTCTTAACGACAGGCTCACTTTCCCCCTGTTATCAATAGAAATAATCTTTACTTTTATTTTATCGTTCTTTTTCAAATACTGCTTAATATCTTCCACATAATGCTCTGCAACTTCTGATACATGTATTAAGCCTATCTTCCCCTCAGGCAGCCGAACGAAGGCGCCAAAATCAGCAATATTGGTAACCACTCCTTCGACTATGTTACCTACTTGCAACGGCATAAATCTGTTATTCCTCCCCTTTAAATAAATGCTGCTGTGTAGCTGAGTTTATTATATATTAATGTGCCCTCAGTGTCAATTATCCATATTTTGCATCTTATAATTAACATCAATAAACATTATTTCTCCCGGTTTAATCATACCCAGTTTTTCTCTCGCAAGCTTCTCTATATATTCCTCATCCTTGGTTCTTTCCAGTTCTGTTTTAATACTTTCATTCTCCTCTTTCAGTTGCTCTATCCGGCTTTTAATATCCTCCTCTTTTCTGCTGGCTTCTTTAATGGCAATCTGCTGGGATACCAGAATGCAGACTATATACAGTACAAAAATTGATGCAAGCAAATGCCTTAACTTAAATCTTTTTTTGCTTTTTCTTGATTTAATACTGTATACCTTTCCCATACATAGTCCCCCTGAACCATATTATGCATAATATAAAGATATTTCTATATATATTACCAAAATCCTTCATATCATTTCTTGTTTTTTAATATAGTAAAATATTTTCCGGTATCCTTCAGTGCCCTGCAAAACATTGCATGCATCTTCTTTTTTATTATATTATACGGTCTCCATAAAACCCTGTATATGATTATAAAAGGCATCCCGACCATTTTCAATGCCGTATATGACATTCTCGTTATAGAGCGGAATAGGATGTGCATTAATCCTGTTACATGACTGCTAAGCACCCTAATATAAACGAGCATTCCCAGGGCAAATCCCGTTAGCTGGTAGGCCCTTAACAGGCCGCTGCTGCTTTTGTAAACAACTGCAAGAATTATCCCCGAACTGATTATCCAGAAAATAATATCGCCCATGTACGTGATTATTCTGCCAAACCCTGCTTTTCTTCTGATAAATCTGTATATATCAAAACACAAACCCAGTATTAAACCGCCGTAAACTGCAGCCAGCAGTAACAGTGCCTGGTCAACAACCGAGACTATCATATAAATCTCCTCTCAATCAGTATTATCTGTGCTCCCTTCAATTTAAATAAACCATCGTTAAACGATGGTTTATTTAAATATCCTGCTTAAAACCCCTTGTCCCCTCTCCTTTATATTTCTGTCTTCACTGTATGCGCAGCTGTTTATCTGCCCTCTTATCTGCAGATTGCCATCATCAATATTCAGTTTATTTATGTGTAATTCATTTCCTGTTACGGTTAATATGCCCAGCGAGGTTTCGAGGACAATTTTGCTCTCATCAAAACTATAGATATCCTTTACCCCGGAAGTAGATAAGAGGTCTCTTCCCTCCAGAATTATGCTATGCTTCTTGTCCTCCATACAATACCTCCTCACCCATTTTGTTAATATTTATGAACAACAGCCGCAGTATATTACTCATTTATCGTCAATACAGAAACATTTTGAACACGACAGAAGGGTCTAAACCCTCTCAGAATAATAAAATAAAAGCTCCCGGAGTCTGAGCCCCGGAAGCCCGGATGTGGAATGGCTGCAATAAAAACAGCTATTCCCAAATCTTTACTATGCGCACATTCTTGAAGTAATAATCCACAATCTCTTCTGCTTTTCTCCCCCTCTCGGCAAGGGTATAGGCTCCCCACTGGGACATACCCACACCGTGCCCGTATCCTTTCCCTTTTAAAATCACTTTATCCCCATGGACATCCACTGCTGTCAGCAGAGTAGATTTCATTCTGGTGCTCCCCACAGCTATCCTGAATTCAGGGGCTGAGACTTTTGTATTGCCAAAAATTAATTCTGTAGCCCGTCCTGACGGGCCTTTTCCGGATATTTTCACCGATGTGAAATCCCCGGCTTCTTTTCCCATATCCTGAAGGGCTTTGGCTATCTCCTGCTTTGTAAATTCAGCCGTCCAGTTTTGTTCGTCCTTCGGTGCCTTATCCGAATCCGGAGACGTGACCATTTTTACATATGGCGGCTCTTTCTCCCTGAATGCCAGCCCTTCCTTTGCAGAAGCGGTTTTCCCTCCGGCATTGGAATGAAACCAGGCCTTGATATATTGATTATTGTAGACTGCGACCTCTCCTCTTGTCTTATTCACCGCCCTTTTTACCCTCTCATTTACGGCCTCCTCATTCCATGCCTGAACCTCCTCGATATCTGTGGAAACATCTGCCCCACTGTATTTCGAACCACCTTTTTCGGTTATAAATTCCATGACAAATGTCCGGGCCAGGATCGCCTGCGCCGCCAGGGCTTCTTCCGGCCAGTCGTTTTTCATCTCACCGGCAACAACCCCTGCAACATACTGTTCAAAGGGCAGTTCCTTTATCTGACCTGTATCCTTGATATAGACCTTGAGAACTGGTTCTTTACCCTGCCCTCTGCTTATTGAACCCGGAATTTTCAGCCTTACCAGCTCGGGAGGCGTATCCTCCCCGGGTCTTTGCCTTACGCCAGCACAGGAACCGAGCAGTACGGGTATTAATAATAACGTTAAGACTTTTATCAGCTTGCTTTTAAGCATTTGTACATTCCCTCCCAATGTTAATCGTTATTTAAATCGGACAGACTATATCAAAACGGCTCACTATAAATATTATTTGGATTATTAACCATTCTAATATGGAAATTTTTTACAAATCGAAATATTGACAACCCTTATGTTATAATAGGTCCATAAAGGTATGCAAAAGGTGGGAAGCCATGAAAGAAATAATTAAACTGTCTCTGGTCTTTGTTGTTTCTTTTATTATGCTGCTCTCTCCCCCTGCAGAGGCTCTCAGCAGTGTATTGAAATCTGGCAGCAGCGGGTCTGACGTAACATTTATACAGCAGCTTCTCATAGAAAAAGAATATCTTCATCATGAGGCTACAGGCTATTACGGGCCCTTGACAACCAAAGCCGTTATGACCTTTCAGCAGGAACATAACTTGAAGGCTGACGGCATTGTAGGCCCCAAAACCTATAGCGCCCTGATACTTACCAGGGATACGGTTCCCCCCGCTAATGACAAGTCAATGGAAATCCCGTCCGAGGGCGAGTACCTGGACTGGTATCAGGAAGTACAGCATATATTCCCTGTTGGAACGATAGCCACTGTCACTGATGTAGATACAGGACTGAGCTTTAGGATAATGAGAACCTTCGGTCACAACCACGCAGACTGCGAAACCCTCTCTGTTGAAGATACTGCCGTTTTAAAGCATATATGGGGCGGATGGAGCTGGGAAAGGAGGGCAGTAATAGTTACTGTAGGTGACAGGCATATAGCAGCTTCTTCTGTTGCCATGCCCCATGCCGGTATGGATAACCATCCCGCATTAAAGCCCATATCAAGCAGAAGCGGCGGCTACGGAAAAGGACTGAACTATGACCGGATCAAGGACAATGGTATGGACGGTCATATCTGTGTCCACTTCAGGAACAGTACCCTTCACAGTACTGATAAACCGGACCCGGAGCATCAAAAAATGGTAAAAAAAGCAGCAGGTCTTTAAACGGCCCTGCTGCTTTCCTGTTTATTCAATCTCTTCATACATATGCCGGGCCTGATCTTTACCGGTGCGTTCGGTTAGATCGCTTACCCGGACCTTGACTTTCCGGCTGCCAAAAACAATCTCTATAATGTCCCCCTGCTTTAAATCAGCACCTGCTTTTGCCGTTCTTCCATTGACCAGTACTCTCCCGGCATCACAGGCCTCTTTTGCCACTGTTCTTCTTTTTATAAGTCTTGAGCATTTCAGATACTTATCCAGTCTCAACGGTGACATTCCTCCTGTCCCGTTTAAGAAAAAATCAGGCCAAAGACCTGATTTTATTCTTACTTATTCAATGCATCCTTCAAAGCTTTACCTGCTTTGAAAACCGGAGCCTTGGAAGCAGGGATAACCATTTCTTCCTGTGTCCTGGGATTTCGACCTTTCCTTTCACTTCTCTCCCTGACTTCAAAAGTTCCGAAACCAACCAACTGCACCTTTTCACCCTTCATCAGAGCATCGTTCACTGATTCCATAAAAGCATTTAACGCTTTTTCGGAATCCTTCTTTGTCATACCGCTTTTGTCAGCTATGCTTGCAATAAGTTCAGCTTTATTCAAACTGTCTCCCTCCCTTTTTTTGGTTTTCCATAATGCATATTCTACGAAATGGTTGGAATTCCTTCTTTTCAGTAGTATTTTTTATCAAATTAATTTAAATTATGTGTTTTTGCCTTCTGCCACAGGGATTCCATCTCATCTAATGTCATATTATCCATATTTTTCCCTGTTTTACGGGCATTATCTTCAATAAACTTAAATCTTTTGATAAATTTTTCTGTAGTGTCCTTCAAAGCCAGTTCGGGTTGTATCTTTTCAAACCTGGCCAGATTTACCACTGCAAACAGTAAATCCCCTATCTCTTCTTTTATTCTGTTCATTTTCCCTGATTTATATACTTCTTCCAGTTCTGATACTTCTTCTTTTACCTTTTCCATTACATCTTCAATATTATCCCAGTCAAATCCGGCCAGGGCAGCTTTTTGCTGAACCTTATAACTGCGCATGAGGGAAGGAAGGGCCTTAGGAATATCTTCCAGCATCCTGGTGTAACTGTCAATCCCTTTTTCCCTTCGCTTGCTGGCCTCCCAATTTTTCAGGGCCCCGTTGCAATCCCCGGCTTTGCGGTTTCCGAATACATGAGGATGTCTGTTTATAAGCTTACTGCAGATACCGTCCACTACTTCCCGGAAGTTATAGTCCCCTTTCTCTTCAGCTATACTGCAGTGAAACACAACCTGTAGCAGTAAATCTCCCAGTTCCTCTTTCATCATATGGCTGTCCTTCATTTCAATAGCCTCCAGGACCTCGTAGGTCTCTTCCAGAAGATAAGGCATCAGGGACTGGTGGTCCTGGGCCCTGTCCCACGGACAGCCCTTTTCTCCCCTTAGATGCCGCATTATTGCCACAAGGTCGCGCATATTGTACATGGCCTTTTCGCAAGACGGAATGTATATGGTTGTGAGATAATCGATGAAGGGCTGCCTGTCCAGCTGGTACAAGGGTATCTTCTTTATTATTTCTTCCCTGTCCACCCCTGCCGCCCTTATAATCCAAAGGGGATGTTCGTCATGGTAGTATTCCATGAGGGCCAGTTTAACTTCTCCGGCCACAAGTCTATCGTACACCTGGGTTATAATGCAGTCCTTATCAGTTTCTATACCGGTATCCTTTAACTGCAGCCCGTCAATTACCTGTACTCCCTTAACAGGGTCTATACCCATTCTTCCATAGATGATCTCCAGGAAACTGATACCCGGGATTATTTCTATCTCAATATCCTTTTCCCTGGCGTTCCTTATCAGTAAAGACACGCTGTCCTCGGCAACCATGGGACTTCCCGGCACTCCGTATACGATACTGTCATTATCCGCTGCTTCAACCAAAAAATCTGCGATATGCGAGTACACCTCTTCAAAGGTCTCATATTTCTCATAGAAATCATCAAAGGTTTTATATACAATGCCCTTTGCCTTAATATAATCAACAACAGGATGCTTTTCGGTTCTCAGAAAAAGCCTGTCCGTCTTTTCAAGAGCATGCATTGCACCAAGGGTAAGATGCTGCCAGTTTCCTGCCCCCAATCCTACTACCGTAATCCTGCCCCTCATATTTCTCCCTCCCTACTTCCTCAAAAGCCCAACCTTCTTGAGGATTCTGGAAATCCTTTTCCCCCCGGGTACCATTTCGAGTTCCTGAGAGGTTATCCCGCCTGAAAACAACAGCAGGCCCCCATAGACCAGAGCCCCTGCCACAACTGCCGTCATGGTGGATACGGTATTACTGGAAGTTGCAATGACCGTCCAGTCATAAATAACTTTTACCCCGGCAGCCATTCCAGCAACCGCCACCGCAGGTTTAATAAGAAAATCCCCTATACCCAGCTTAATGCCAGTTTCTTTTTTCAAATACCGGTAATTCAATATTGCAGCTGCCATATATCCGACTACGGTGCCTGACGCTGCTCCTCTTATATTTATCCATGGAATGCCGGTCAGAATATAACTCACTATTAGCTTGAACACTGAACCGATTAACAGATGCTTGACAGGTACTATAGGCTTTCCAATACCCTGTATTATACCCGTAGCTGTTTGGATTATAGCCAAAAAAATAAATCCAAAGGCCAGCACCTGCAAGACCTTCCATACTTCAGGCTCTTTGGGATAAAGCATATACATTATAGGCTTCGCCAGTACTGCAAGCCCTATTGAAGCCGGCAGGCCAATAAGTATACATGCTTTCATGCCTGCCACCGCCTTTTTCGTCACCCCTTTTGCATCTCTCCTGGCTACAGATTCTGATACTGCAGGGACAAGACTGGCAGCCAGGGCTATGGTTATAACCTGTGGAAAATTAATCAGTGTAGCGGCCATTTGCGTCAGCTGACCATAAAGGCTGTTGGCTTCTTCTATGGAAAACCCTGCAAACTGCAATCTCCTTATGACTATGCTGAGGTCAATCAGATTCATAAAAGGCATAACAGAAGTTCCCAGTGTTATAGGTACGGCAATGGCAAAAAGTCTGTAGAGTATTTTACCGACAGGTTCTTGATGGATCACCGGACTGTCTTTTAATTCATCCATAATCTTTTTCCTGCTCAACAAGTATATGATATAAATAATAATAAGCCCTGCTATGGCTCCCGATGAAGCGCCGAAAGATGCTCCCGCAGCCGCATACTCCAAGCCTTTGGGTAAAAAAACAATCGCCAGTGCAAATCCGACAACCACTCTTCCCAATTGCTCGAATATCTGTGAAAGAGCAGTGGGTATCATGTTCTGCATCCCCTGAAAATACCCCCTGAATGCCGACATCAATGGTACGAAGAAAAGGGCGGGGGCTACTGCCAGCATGGAATAATACGCCTTGGGATTTGTCAATACAACATTGACAAGAAACCCCGCTCCGGAAAACAACGCAACCGAAGACACTATTCCTATGATGAACAGGGTTGCGAAAGAAATTCTAAAGACCCTGTGAGCTTCTTTTTTGTCCCCCAGGGCTATTCTTTCAGATACCAGCTTGGAAATGGCAATAGGCAGCCCTGCGGTTGAAATAGCAATCAAAAAACCGTATATCGGATAAGCCATTCCATAATACCCCATCCCCTCGGATGTTATAATATTGGCCAGGGGTATTCTGTAGATGGCTCCCATCACTTTCACTATTACACCTGCCACACTCAGAATAAGTGTGCCTTTTAAGAGCGAATGCTTCTGCATCAGATATAAGCCTCCCGATAATACAGCATATACAATTAACAGATTATATTATATCAGATATGTTCTATTATTAAAATAAAAATGCTTCTCTCCGGCCCTCATAATGTTGCTTTATGCCAGAAAGAAGAATACTATAACAAACAAAAACAGCAGCTATCAGCTGCTGTTTTCAACGCCCTGCTACTGCTCCATTTGTTTTCCCAGGAATGAAGCGGCCGTATTGGCCAGCTTTGTTTCCAGATCTCCCATTTTCGCATTGGCTTCCTTGGATAGGAGTACAACAGCTCCAATCGGATCACCCAGAGAAATAACCGGTGCAATTACCTGAGCTGTATACTTCCCTTCCCCGTCTTCTTCATTAATAACGCTTATGAGCTTTGAACCATCCTGTTTGCTCAGATTGACAACTTTTTTCTCTTCCATGACTTTCTCCAGAGCGGGACTAACCTTTTTATCCACGTATTCCTTTTTTGAAGCTCCTGCAACAGAAATAATAGCATCTCTATCAGCTATCAATGCAATATGTCCTACAGACTCATTCAGGGATTCTGCATATTCCTGGGCAAACTCGTTCAGCTCTCCGATGGGCGAATATTTTTTTAGTATTACTTCCCCTTCCCTGTCGGTAAAAATCTCAAGGGGATCCCCTTCTCTGATCCTTAAAGTTCGTCTGATCTCTTTGGGTATTACAACCCTCCCGAGATCGTCAATACGCCTGACAATTCCGGTTGCCTTCAAAGGTATATCCCTCCTTTTTCTGTATTTTGTTACAAATTATCCTGCAAATTTATTATTAGATACTTTATCGACTTTTATTCATGTAATGAAAATTTCATGCAGAAAAAGGATCCCCGGCACCCGTTTTTATCCGATGGCTACCGGCGCTAATACTCCCGTCCTGTAAGAGGTCAGGGGACACACCTGCTGAAGTCCGGAATCCTGTTTATAAATTCTTTTTGTATATCTCAACGTCTGCCTCTTCCCTGAGTTTATTCAAATGTTCATTGTATTTCATCTCTCTTGCGTTATAAACCAGTCTGCTCCTTATGCTCTCCTTAACCTCTGAAAAAGGGGTTGGGTCGACAATCTTCTTATCAAAAACTTTGATAATATGATATCCAAACTGAGTTTTTACAATATCGCTTACTTCTCCCACCTCAAGGGCAAAGGCTGCTTCTTCAAAAGGCTGTACCATCTGGCCGTACCCGAAATATCCCAGGTCTCCCTTAGTAGACTTGGCATTGGGATCGACCGAATATTCCTCGGCGAGTTTCGAAAAATCTTCACCGTTTTCAATTTTCTCAAGAACCTCCTGTGCATCTTCTTCAGTATCCAGGAGAATATGACTGGCCTTTACCTGATCTTCCTTGAATTCTTTAATATTGTTATCATAATAGTTCTTTATATCTTCTTCCGATACGGTCACGTCTTCAACGATTTTTTCCTTATACCTGTAGATTATCAAATCCTTCTTAACCTGTTCCTTTAATTTTTCTTCCGACAGGTTCTGTGTATTCAGGAACTCAAGGAACTTCTCCTCACCTTCAAAATATCCTTTTATGCTCTGGATTTCCTCTTCAATTTCTTCCCGGGACACCTCAATACCCTGCTCTGCTGCCTGTTCCAGAACAAGCCTGTCCAGTATCATTTTTTCTATTACCTGTTCCTTTACAACATCTATGAGCTTTTTGCCTTCAATGTCTTTGTCCCATACGTCTTTGCCATACTGCTGCTCGTAACTGTTCCTATAGAGTTGAAGGTTCCGGGTGAACTCTTCCTTTACAATAACTTCCCCGTTAACCTTTGCAACAGCAGAATTCTTTTCAACTTCAGGGTTTTTCCTTACTATGCCGCAACCCGTAAAAATCAATGCAAGAATTATTACAAATATGAAATGAACATGTTTAACCCTGCTCATATGCAGATTCCATCCTTTCCTGTCTAAAATGACTTAAACTCATTATATAGCAATTTGACCCTGCTGAAAATATATAATTTTTTCAAGTACCCCTTTGACAATCAAAAGCAGTCTGTACGGGTTTTCTGTCTTTACCGTGAAAATAAAAGATGGCGTTTCGGTAGCCTGAAATTTTATTTTTCCTGAGAATATGTTCAGGATGCCTGCAACAGCTTCCGGTGTTATTGAATTCTGGTCTTTAAATCTGGCTTTTATTTTATTGGCTTCCTGTTCAATACTTGTTATACCCGCTTTCTGGCATAGCGACCTGATATATGCCATAACCAGCAGATTTTTAACCGGAGGTAGTACACTGCCAAACCTGTCTTTTATTTCTTCTTCCACGTCGCTGAAGTCTTCAGGGCTTTCAATGGCAGCGATCCGTCTGTATATTTCCACCTTTTGTTTTTCATCCTGGATGTATTCTCCGGGAATAAAGGCATCTACCTTCAAATCAAGAAGGGGCTCTATTCTCTCTTCCACCTCTATGCCTTTTAATTCCTTGACAGTCTGGTCCAGAAGCTTGGAATACAGGTCATATCCTACCATCATCATATGCCCGTGCTGTTCCCTGCCCAGTATGTTCCCCGTACCCCTGATCTCCAGGTCCTTTAACGCAATCTTGAATCCCGCACCGAATTCAGTGAATTCTTTAATGGCTTTAAGTCTTTTTTCTGCTGCTTCTGTAAGAACTTTATCCTTCTTATAAGTAAAATAAGCGTATGCCAGTCTGTTGGACCGCCCTACCCGTCCTCGCAGCTGGTACATCTGTGACAGCCCCAGTTTATCAGCTTCGGTTACTATTATGGTGTTAACATTGGGAATGTCCAAACCGGTTTCTATTATGGTTGTGCATACCAGTACATCGTATTCCCGGTTTAAAAAATCTATCATCACATTTTCCAGGTCGTTCTCCTGCATCTGGCCATGGGCTACCCCTATTGAAGCTTCGGGAACAATCCTTTTGAGGTCCCGGGCAAATTTCAGAATGGACTTGACCCTGTTATGCACAAAATAAACCTGCCCTTTTCTGCTAATTTCTCTTAAAACTGCATCTCTGATGAGACCTTCATTGTATTCCATAACATATGTTTCCACAGGTAATCTGTCCTCGGGAGGGTCCTGTATTATGCTCATATCTCTGATACCTGTTAAAGACATGTGCAAAGTCCGTGGTATGGGAGTGGCCGTCAGGGTCAAAACGTCTATGTTTTTTTTAAACTTTTTTATGGCTTCCTTGTGTGCCACCCCAAATCTCTGTTCCTCATCCACTATAAGCAATCCCAGGTTTTTATAACGTACATCCTCCTGCAACAACCTGTGAGTGCCAATGATTATATCTATATTCCCTTCCCTCAACAGCTTCAATATTTCCTGTTGCTGGTCTGGAGACCGAAATCTGCTGATCATTTCAATGTTCACCGGAAACTGTTCCATCCTTGTCATAAAAGTATTATAATGCTGCTGTGCCAGAATAGTGGTAGGCACCAGCATGGCTACCTGTTTTCCGTCCATAACCGCTTTGAAGGCTGCTCTCATGGCAACTTCGGTTTTACCATAACCTACGTCGCCGCACAGCAGTCTGTCCATTGGTCTGTCCTTTTGCATATCCCCCTTGACCTCTTCAATGCACCTGGCCTGATCCGGTGTCTCCTGAAAGGGAAATAAATCCTCAAACTGCCTCTGCCAGGGAGTATCTTTCCCAAAAGAATACCCCCTGGCAGACTGGCGGAAAGCGTACAGTTCCAGCAGTTCCCTGGCCATGTTTTCAATGGCCTTTTTAACGCCCGCCTTGGTTTTGGCCCATTCCCGGCCTCCCATCTTGCTCAACCGCAGATGCCTGCCTTCGGCTCCGATATACTTCTGAATAAGATGGGACTGATAGGTGGGCAAGTATAGTATATCTCCACCCCTGTACTCTATCTTCAAATAATCCCTTTTAATGCCTTCCACTTTCAATTCACAAATACCTTTATACATTCCTATCCCCTGGGTTTCATGCACTACATAGTCTCCGGGACTCAGTTCGGAAAAAACCTGTATCCTGTCCCTGTCATCCTTCTTCACCACCCTGGTCTTCTTCCTGGTGGTCCCGAATATATCCCCGTCAGAAAAAACAGCAAATTTTCCCTCCGGATATATGAAACCCTCTTTAATAAAACCAATATCTATAATAACCTGCCCTCCCGGGATATCTCCAACCGAAGGGTCCGGATACATAAGTGGAAATACCCCGGTGTTCTTCAGTTCCTCTGCCAGCATATCCCCTCTTTCTCTGGTACTGACAAAAACCGCTGTCAAATAACCTTCTTTGGAAAGCCTATGCATCTCTTCCACAGCAAGTTCAACTTTCCTGTAGAAGGGGTGCATGGATTTCACAGAGAAATTGAAGGACTTCCCCGCCCCAAACCGCTGTCTGCCGGTGAGTATTTCAGTGAATGTAATCTTGGGTACTTCCCTCAACCCTTCAATTATCCCCTCCAGGGTAAATATCTTCTCCTTCTGCCTGTTCAGAGCCCTGCCCTTATCAATCATGTCGGTATAATGCACTATAAATTCTCTATAGAAACTATCGGCATACTCTTTAACCCTTACGGGATTATCTATTACTATGACCGACGCTCCAGTCAGATAATCAATCAGAGACGTAGTCTCACAACCGTACATCCAGTAATTGCTAATAATATCCGAATTATTTCCTGTTTCAAACAGCTCGATGATCTCTTCCATGTCTTCTCTCAGCGTTTTCTTATGCAGTCCTTTCTTCGTATCCACCATATCCTGCCTGATGTTGCGGAAAAACACGTCTTTTTCCCGTTCCTCCAGCAGCAATTCCCGGCAAGGCGAAATTGCAACCTTTTCAATCCTCCCTACAGACCTCTGGGTTGAAATATCCATTATTCTGATGGATTCTATCTCGTCTCCGAAGAATTCCAGTCTGTAGGGTTTTGCCCCCACAGGGTATATATCTACAATGCCCCCCCTGATACTGAATTGTCCCGGCCCCTCTATCATGTCTTCCCTTATATAACCGGCTCCTATCAGCTTTTTGGTCAGTTCTTGCATCCGGACCGCCTGTCCGGTTTCCAGTTGAAAAGAGTTTTCTACAAACCTTTGCCTGGGCATTACCGGGAAAAGCAGTGCCTCAACAGAAAGGACAATTATCCCCCCTTTACCCTGTACCATTCTGTCCATTATTTGAATGCGCTTTTGCTCGGCTTCGGCGCTATGAGCCAGAACATTATACAGTACCCCCTGATGGGCCGGAAAAAAATATACATCATCATAAAAATTCCTCAGTTCGTCATAAATCTCCCTGGCATTTGTACTGTTATAGGTTATGCATAATATGGTTTCACAGGCGGATTTCACTGCAGCAGTCCAGAATGCCCTTTTTGAACCTGATACGCCGCCTATATCTATGTTGTTATTCCTCCCTACAATATCCTCTATTATTTCTTTAAAAGCAGGGGTATGTTTTATCCTGTTAACAGCATACTGCAGTTTCAACACTTTCAACTCCTTCTGGCAAAGGCAAACCGGTTAACTTAATCAAATAAAAGGTCAATACCCCAAACAAAGCACGGCTGACCAAGCTCAATATTGATGCCGTATAAAAATATCTGTCCGGAAGCATATGAGAAAATATCAAATTACCATCCATGCAGATACAGAAATACGTCCTGTAAAACTCTTCAATTAAAGGTATATGTATATCCGCTGTCCTGTCCTCTATACGGTCAAGAATAAAACTGTTAATTATATAGGAGAATAGAGAAACGACAATCTCTGCTGGCAATCCTTTCAGCATGGCTGTCACCCATTGAACAGACTCATTGCTTTTTCAATACCATCCTGGAGTATGGTTTCTATAGCGCCCACCGCCCTGTCAATGGCCCGGTTTATTATAGTTCTTTCCTCTTCAGGAAAACTGTCCAGGACGTACCGTGCCAATTCCTCCCCGTCTTCCGGTCTTCCTATGCCCAATCTTATCCTTGGGAAATTATCTGTCTCAAGATGATATATTATGGACTTCATGCCATTGTGAGTGCCTGCGCTACCTCCTCTTCGTATTCGCAGCTTCCCCAGGTCCAGGTCCACATCATCGTACACCACTATCAGCCTGCCTGTATCCAGCCGGTAATACTCCATTGCCTGCAACACACTTATACCGCTCAGGTTCATATATGTCAGAGGCTTAAGCAATGTTATCTGATGCCCGAAAATCTCTTTTTTGCCTGTCAGTCCTTCAAATTTTGGATTATTGAGGGCTATGGCATGCTTTCTGGCAAACAGGTCCAGTGTATCGTAGCCTACATTATGCCTTGTGTACATATATTTCCTGCCCGGATTTCCGAGCCCCACCATCAGAAACATCTCCATCACCTCTTTGATAATCTACCATTAATTTTACCATATTTCACTAAAATAAAACCACCGGTTAGCATTAAGCATTACCGGTGATCCATACAAGCGTCTGCCATAGCCAGAGGCAACCGGAGTACCCTCTGCGCAATTTACTTTATTTCAACAATCCTGTTTTTGTTATTGACAAAAACTATCCTGGGCGTGATTTCTCCGGCCTTTTCTCTCTCAACATGACAGTAAGATATTATTATTATGATGTCTTCTTTCTGGACCAGTCTGGCAGCGGCCCCGTTGAGACAGATAATTCCGCTGCCTCTTTCCCCTTTAATAGTATATGTTTCAAGACGGGCACCATTATTATTATTGACTATCTGGACCTTTTCCCCTTCGACTATATCTGCCGCTTCCATAAGCTCCTCGTCAATGGTAATACTGCCCATATAGTTTAAATCGGCATCCGTAACCACTGCTCTGTGTATCTTTGATTTCATAACTGTTATATACATAAATCACACCTCCAGTTTGACATTGTCAATAAGCCTTGTATCACCTATTTTGACCGCCACAGCAATGAGGACACTGCCTTTAACTTCCTGGATGCTCTTCAGCGTCCCCGCATCCACCAGTTCAACATAGTCTATCAATATCATGGGACTGGAGGACAGTTTCCGGACTATGCGTTCTTTCACACGGGATGCATCCCTTTCCCCTGCCTCGATTAAACTCCTTGCCTCGAACAGTGACCGGGATATTGCCAGGGCAGCTTCCCTCTGCGCTCCGTTCAAATAAGTATTCCTGGAGCTCATTGCCAGGCCGTCCTTTTCTCTTACTATGGGCATTTCCACAATGTCTACGTTAAAGTCAAGGTCTTCCACCATTTTTTTCAACACCGCTACCTGCTGGGCGTCTTTCTGTCCGAAATACGCCTTGTTCGGGTCAACGATGTTAAACAGTTTTGCTACTACCGTCATGACTCCTCTAAAATGCCCGGGTCGGGACGCCCCGCACAGGGTATCCGTCAAGCCGGTCATATCCACATACGTGATACTGCCTTCTCCGTACATCTCCTTTACGTCCGGAAAGAATATCAAATCCGCTCCTGCCTCTTGTGCCAACTTTGCATCCCTCTCCAGGTCTCTGGGGTATGTTTCATAGTCTTCTCCCTCGCCAAACTGCGTGGGATTCACAAAAATGCTTACCACTACTATGTCACTGTCTTCCCGGGCTTTTCTCATGAGAGACAGATGCCCTTCATGAAGGTACCCCATGGTAGGCACAAAACCTATCACTTTTCCTTTTCTTCTTTCCGGTCTTAGTTTTTCCCTTAACTCTCTCTTTGTTCGCACTATTTCCATGTTATACGCTCCTCCTTTTTAGTCTTCCCTGATACAACAAAAAAAGCGTATCCTGCTCCAAAAAACAGAATACGCCCACAGACAAATGTGGCTTATTCCTGTCTCGGGCCATAAGGCTCAGAGCAGCATTTGTAATATATGTCACAACCGGGTATGGTTCCTGAAGGATACCATCCCCAAAAATATAGATCAATCCTGGTCAAACAGCTTGCTTACCGAAAGGTCTTCATAAATCCTGGTTATAGCCTCTGCAAAAATAGGGGCTACGGACAGGGATACTATTTTGTCAATGCGTTTATCCGGAGACAGGGGAATGGTATTGAGCACGACCACTTCTTCTATCTCGGAATTTTTTATTCTCTCTATGGCCGGTCCTGACAGCACCGGGTGCGTACAGCAGGCATAAATCCTGCGGGCACCCATTTTCTTCAGGGCGGTTGCTCCTCCGGTCATGGTACCTGCCGTATCAAGGATATCGTCAATAATGATAACGTCTTTATCTTTTATATCCCCTATGACATTAACCACTTCGGACACATTTGCCTTCGGTCTTCGCTTGTCAACAATTGCAATGGGCAAATTCATGATGTTTGCAAAGTTGCGGGCCCTTGCCACACTACCTACATCCGGTGAAACAACAACCGCTTCCTGAAGGTTTTTATCTTTGAAGTATTCCGCCAGTATGGGAGCTCCCAAAAGATGGTCCACCGGTATATTAAAATACCCCTGTATCTGCGCTGCATGAAGGTCCATGGAAAGCAGCCTGTCTGCTCCCGCAACTGATATCAGGTCGGCCACCAGTTTAGCGGTAATGGGGTCCCTGGCCTTGGTCTTCCTGTCCTGACGGGCATATCCGTAATAAGGTATTACCGCAGTTATTCTGCCTGCGGAAGCCCTTTTCAGGGCATCTATCATTATCAGCAGCTCCATCAAATAGTTGTTTGCGGGAGTACAAGTCGGCTGAACTACATATACATCAGCACCCCTCACAGACTCACCTATATTGATGGCTATCTCCCCGTCACTAAACCGTCCTACCTCTGCTTTTCCCAGAGGAATCCCTATATTTTGACAGATCTCTTTAGCCAGTTGCGGGTGAGCATTTCCTGTAAACACCTTTATAGTTTTCCGCCCAGCCATATTAAAGCCTCCTGTTACACTCATCTGTTATTCTGCAAACCCCTTTCTCCTGACCCAGTCTTTTATCTCTTTCTGCTTGCCCCTTTCAATGGCGAGGGAGTACTCCTCTATATCCTTTGTTATGGTAGACCCCGCCGCAACATAAGCACCTTTTTTGACTCTGACAGGCGCCACAAGGTTAACATTGCAGCCGATAAAAGCATGGTCCTCAATAATAGTCCTGTGTTTCTCCCGGCCGTCATAATTAACAAATACAATACCACAGCCCAAGTTAACGTCTCTTCCCACATCCCCATCCCCAACATAAGATAAATGGGATGCCTTTGCACCATTTTCAATAACCGAATTCTTTATTTCCACAAAATTACCAACACGTACATGGTTTTTTATATCGCAGTTAGGCCGGATATGGGAATAGGGCCCTATACTGCAGCCGTTCCCAATATCACTGTCCCGGAGAACCGAAAACTGGATATGATTTTCATCACCGATACGGCAGTTGACTATTCTCACCCCGGGACCGATGACATTATTCTCCCCTATTGAACAGTTTCCTTCAATGAAAGTCCCCGGTAAAATCCTCGTATCCATGCCTATTTGGACGTCAGTGCCTATGTACGTAGCATCAGGGTCATCTATAATTACACCTTCTTCCATCAGTCTTTCAAGTTTGAGGGTATTCATAGTCCTCTGCGCATCCGCCAGCTGCCGTTTATTATTCACCCCCATAATTTCCTCAGGGCGTGTACAGACATAACCCCCTATCATTATACCTCTATCTCTGAAAAATTCAACAATATCCGTCAAATAATACTCACCCTGAATATTATCATTACCCAGCTGTTTGACACCCTCCCGGAGATAACGGGTCTTAAAACAGTACATCCCTGAATTGATCTCGTTTATATCTCTCTGCTCTTCATCGGCATCCCTATGCTCTACTATACCGGCTATTTCGCCTTCCTTATTCCTTATAATCCTGCCATATCCCTCCGGGTCATCCACCAGGGCAGTCAATATGGTCATGCCATTATTCTCTTTTTTGTGTACATCCACTAAATCCGTCAGTGTTGACGCCGAAACCAGGGGCGTATCGCCGTAAAGGACTATCACATCTTCCGTATCCTCCCTCACCAGGGGTAAGGCCTGCATAACGGCATGGCCGGTTCCCAGTTGTTTGTTCTGGTAGGCGACTTCGACCTCCTTATCAAGAACCTCTTTCACCATTTCACCCTTATGCCCTACAACAACTATTATCTGGCCCGCACCTGCGGCTTTTACGGTGTCTACCACATGATTTATCATCTCTTTGCAGCACACCTTATGGAGTACTTTGGGAAGATGGGATTTCATCCTTGTTCCCTCGCCTGCTGCCAAAACTATTGCCGATAGTCTGCTCATTCAAACACCACCCTGTAACCTTAAATCTTTATTCTATAGTCTTAACACTTCTACAAAAAAATAAAATTCCCTTTCAAAGCCGGAATAACTGGTGAACTGATTTCCGAAATAAAAAATATTTTAACAGTACCGTAATACAAAATTATTAAAGACATATTCCTTTATAATGACTATACAGGTATAATATAGGTGTGCCGGAGAATACATCTATAGTGAGTCATAGAAAGTGAAGGTGGTCTGATGAAAATAGGGATACCCAGAACCCTTACCTATTATGCGTATTTCCCAATGTGGCAAAAGTTTTTCCAGGAACTTGGCTGTGAAATACTGGTATCTGAAAGAACAACCAAAGCTATACTGGATCAGGGAGTTTATTATACCGTAAACGATGCATGCATACCTATCAAGATTTTTCACGGACACGTTTGCAGCCTTAAAGACAAAGTAGACTTTATATTCATACCGCGGCTCATTAATCTTACAGGGGCAAAAACCGAGACTTACTGCCCTAAATTTCTGGGACTGGCTGATATGGTCCATGCTTCTATTGAAGGACTTCCGGCAATACTGGATTTTCATATAGATATGCGGGAGAAATTTAAGGACCGGTATAAAGAGTTCGCCCGAATAGGGCACATGCTTGAGACAAGCCCCATGAAGGTGACCAAAGCCTTCCATAAAGCCAGAAAACATATGGCTGAATACAGGAAACTGATTTCCGGAAAGGCTGACCGTACCAGGGCGTTGTCCCTGATGTGTGAAAAAAACGATATACCCGTACCGTCTCCTGATGCCCTTTCCCTGGCTGTGGTTGGTTATCCTTATTTGATATATGATAACCTTTTGAATGCCAATCTTATTGATAAACTTATAAAGATGGACATTCAAATTTTAACTCCCGAAATGGTACCTGTAAGGGAGCAAAAAAAACAATCCCGATATCTCCCCAAGGACCTTTTCTGGACTTTCAGCAACCAGGTTGTAAGAAGCGCACTATACTATATGGATAACCAAAACATTGACGGCATTATTCATATTACCGCTTTCGGCTGCGGTCCCGATGCCATGGTTGACAAACTGGTGGAACTGGAGGCCAAACAGAGAAATATTCCCTTTATATGCGTGTCAGTGGATGAACATACCGGCGAAGGAGGAATACATACCAGATTGGAGGCGTTTGTTGACATGTTAGAATATCGGAGGGATATGATATGAAAGTAACCTTTCCACACATGGGTTATTCACACATTGCTTTTAAAATGCTTATCCAAAAACTGGGTCATGAAGTCGTAATGCCTAAACGCCCCAGTGAAAACACCCTCAGCCTCGGGTCTCATTATGCACCGGAATTTGCATGCATCCCCTTTAAAATCCTTCTGGGCACATACCTCGAAGCCCTTGAAGAAGGAGCGGAAATGATAATAAGTTCCGGAGGCGTCGGTCCGTGCCGGGCTGGTTATTACGGCATACTTCATGAAAAAATCCTTAAAGACCTGGGATACGACATTGATTTTCTCGTACTGGAACCTCCCCAGAAAAAAGCTATGAACTTTGTTAAAACTCTCAGAAAGCTTACTGCCGGTAATTCCATACAGACCATATGGGAGGCAGTTTCCAGTACCTGGCTCAAACTTAAAGTGCTGGATCGTATAGAACGTCTCACGTATGAGATAAGGCCCTACGAAATCAATAAAGGCGATACCACCCGGGCTTTTGAAAAATGTCTTGATGTGATAGACAGGGCCTGGCTAAAAGAAGATATAACCAAAAGTCAAACCCGGTGCCTCGAAATATTAAGTGAAATCCCCGTGGACAAAACCAGAAATCCATTGAAAATAGGCATCATAGGTGAAATATATGTCGTCCTTGAACCGGCAGCCAACTTTGATATACAAAACGTCCTGGGAGAAATGGGCATAATCGCCCGGCGATCCATTTACCTGGTGGAATGGACTAAAGATAATACTTTTTTTAAGGGGGAAGAACACATTAAAAAAGCGGCAAAAGAATATCTGCAGGTCCCCATAGGAGGACACGGCATCCTGAGCGTGGGAAATACAATACTCTATTCCCGGCAGGGTTATGACGGTATCATCCAGCTGGCTCCTTTTTCCTGTATACCCGAGATAGTGGCAAAAGGTATCCTGACAAAAGTAAAAAAAGAACTGGACATACCTCTTCTGACCTTATTCATTGACGAACAAACAGGAAAAACGGGCATAAAAACACGATTGGAAGCTTTTGTGGATCTGCTGTACAGCAAGCGACAGCTCAGACAGGGGGTTGTATTATGAGAGGATATATGGGAATTGATGTGGGCTCTGTAAGCACCAAGATTGTAATCATTGATGATGATTTGAATATATTATCCAGCCTTTACACTGCCACCTCCGGCCAGCCTATTAAGGTCATACAGCAGGGTCTGAGAACCGTTCATTCGCAGACAGATGACAACCTTGAAATCTGCGGCGTTGCCACCACAGGCAGCGGCAGGGAGATAGCCGCCATAATTGTAGGGGCGGACATTGTTAAAAACGAAATAACCACCCATGCAATCGCCTCTTCCCACATGGTGCCCGGTACCCGTACCATAATCGAAATAGGAGGCCAGGACTCAAAAATAATCATTATGAGGGATGGAATAGTAGTGGATTTCGCAATGAACACGGTATGCGCCGCGGGTACCGGATCTTTCCTGGACCACCAGGCACAACGTCTGAGAATTCCGATAGAAGAATTCGGAACCCTGGCCCTGAACAGTACCAACCCGGTGAGAATCGCAGGAAGGTGCTCTGTTTTCGCTGAATCCGATATGATACACAAGCAACAGCTGGGCCATTCAACCGAAAATATTGTAGCAGGCCTTTGCGAGGCATTGGTCAGGAATTTTCTTAACAATGTGGGCAAAGGTAAGGACATAAGACCTCCCATAATATTTCAGGGTGGTGTTGCCGCCAATGCAGGCATAAAGGCAGCCTTTGAAAAGGCCCTGAACGCAAAAATCCAGGTGCCTGAGTATTATAACGTAATGGGAGCAATAGGGGCAGCACTGCTGGCCAGGAATAACAGCCAGAAGACAGGCAAGACAAAATTCAAAGGCTTTAATGTCAGCGAATTTGATTACCAGGCCAGCAGTTTCGAATGTAAAAACTGCCCCAACCTGTGTGAAATAATACAGATATATCAAAACGGCGAACTGGCGGCCCGTTGGGGCGGTAGATGCGGTAGATGGGATACCCTGTAACAGCAGGGTATATTTTTTTTTTGCCCGGATACACTTAATAGTGTTTCTGCCATCATCGCCAGCGAGAAAGGATTGAAGTATTTGAAGATAACGTTTCCTCATATGGGCCGGGTTTATATACCTTTAAGGAGCATTTTTGAAGAACTGGGAGCGGAAGTTATAATGCCCCCTGCCAACAACAACTGTATAAAGGAACTTGGTCTCAGGTATGCGCCTGAATATGCCTGTATACCTTTTAAGCTGATTCTTGGAAACATACTGTATTCACTGGAAAAGGGCGCCGATACAGTAATAATGCTTGGAGGTTCGGGCCCTTGCAGATTCGGATATTTCGGGTATATGCTGAATCTGATACTTAAAGATATAGGATTCTCCTTCAACTTCATAAACCTGGAGCCTTCAAGCATTCTGTCTGTCCTCACGCAATTGAAGCATCTGCCGCAATTCAGTTACAGCAAACTGGCCTCAGGTATCCTGCTGGGATGGGAGAAACTGCGGGCCCTTGATGCACTGGAGAAGAACTTCTGGAACATGATTCCATATATTGCCTGCAAGAATAAGGCTAAAGATTTATATGACCAGGCCGTAAAATACATCGCAAGGTGCAGCAACATCACTGGGTTGAGGAAGATGTGCAGCGAATACCAAACCCAATTAGGTTCCATGAAGGACATAAGAGAACTGCTGCCGAGGGTTTGCATGCTCGGGGATATTTACACTTTGAATGAACCCTATTCTAACTATTTCATAGAAAAATATTTATCAGATAGGGGTATTCAGGTAACCCGCAGTATTTATACAAGCACCTGGGTGAAAAACAATTTTGTGCCCTGGAGCAGGCACAGAATAAACATGGAAATGCTGAGATGTGTCAGGGGTTATATGAATAACCGCGTTGGCGGCAACGGCATGGAAACGATATATAATGCCCTTAAATATGCAGACATGGGCTATGACGGGATACTGCACATAATGCCCATTACCTGCATGCCGGAGATTGTAAGCCGCCAGGTGCTGGCAAAGATATCCCGGGAAAAAAAAATAAGTGTAATGCACATAACTGTAGACGAACACAACGACAGAACCCTTCTGGAAACACGACTGGAGGCGTTTGTGGAAATACTCAGTCAAAAAATTTAGGGTCTGCAAGACCCTTTGGTTTTATTCGTCATTATCTTCTTCTAACACCTTTTCGTATTCCTGAAATATAGCCTGTTGAAGGACATCCCTGGTCTCAGAGTTTATGGGATGGGCTATATCTTTGAACTCCCCGGCCGGTGTCTTACGACTGGGCATTGCTATAAACATACCATTCTGTCCATCTATGATCTTTATATCATGTACAACAAACTGATTATCAAAAGTGACAGAAACAACCGCTTTCATCTTGCCGTCCGCATTAACCTTTCTGATACGTACGTCAGTAATCTCCACTGTCTCACCACCTTCCGATAGAGCATACTCTAGTTAATTTACTATTCGTCATAGATTGTATTTTTCCTGCAATAAGAGCGAAAATTTTCTGAAAAATATTATCCCGTCAGTCTGCTATTGGGATAGATAACAGTATTTCTGTTCTTTTCATCCACTTCTTCCAGGTATAACAGAGGAATAAAATTGTCCACAAGTTTTTCCCGGGGATTGGTAGTAGTTATCAATACTCCTATTCCTTCTACCTTTGCCTCAAATTCTTTTACCAGGTTTATCAGTCCCCGGGCGGTGCCTCCCGCTTTCATAAAATCGTCGATTATCAACACTCCGGCTCCTTTGCGTATGGCCCGTTTCGAAAGGGACATGGTTTGTATTCTCCCTGTGGATCCGGACAGGTAATTGATATTGACGGCTGATCCTTCGGTAACCCGGTTGTCCCTTCTGGCTATTACCAGGGGGATGCCCATTGCCCTGGCAGTCATTAACGCTATCGGTATGCCCTTGGTCTCCAACGTTAAAACATAATGAATATCCTTCCGGTTAAAACAGCTGGCCAGTACTTTACCTGCCCTGTGAGCAATGGACGGGTCATATATAATATCTGCCATATAAAGAAACCCTCCGGTAATTATACGCTCGGGCTCTGTGAGTTTTTCTACCAGCATATTCAAAAATTTTATATTCTCAGCGGCAGAAGTTATTCCTCTGTATCTGACCCCTCCTGCGGCCCCCGGTATTGTTTCTATTATCCCAAGATTTAGCTGTTCCATAACACGCCGCGCTATCACAATATCCTCACTGACCGTTGACTTCGCCGCTCCGAATAGTTCGGAAAAATAGTTCAGAGAAAAGATTTTATTAGGCTCGTCGCATATTATTTTAACAAAGGCAGCAATCCGTTCATTTCTCTTTAATCGTTTCATAAATTATTCCCCCATGCGAATATTCTTTTGTTATATTTTAATTTTATTCACATATTGATAAATGTTCAACTGTAATATGCTATTTCATATAAATATAATAAGCTGCTGTATTGTCAATCAGATGCCGACATATTGAACCTGCCGGACAATATTATGATATAATCTTTATTAATGCGGATGTATGTTTTAAATTATTTATATTATGAAATACAAAATTTGTCTATAATAGTAATATAATAAATGTATTTTAAAAGGAGAGACTCTTATGTTTTTAGACTTACCTCAAGACAGAAAACCCCATATACATTTTGTGGGCATAGGCGGAATAAGTATGAGCGGCATTGCCCATATACTTCTGAAAAAAGGCTACAAAGTTACAGGCTCGGATACCTCCCTGTCCAAAATAACTGAAAGACTGGTGGCAGAGGGAGCACATGTATATAAAGGACACAGCAGAGACCATATAACATCCCCTGACCTGGTGGTATATACATCGGCGGTCGGCGAAAATAATCCGGAACTGCTGTCAGCGAGGGAAAAAGGCATAAATACAGTAGACAGGGCTTTCCTGCTGGGAAAGCTCATGGAAGAGTTCAAATACTCAGTGGCAGTAGCCGGGGCCCATGGGAAAACTACCACAACTTCTATGATATCCCTGATATTATACAACGCCGGGCTTGATCCCACAATCCTGATCGGCGGGGAATTGGACCAGGTGGGAGGTAATGTAAGAACGGGCAGCAGTCCTTATTTTATAACAGAAGCGTGCGAATACAAGGAAAACTTTCTGAAGTTTCACCCGTACATAGCTATAATACTCAATATTGATGCAGACCATCTTGATTATTATAAAAACATGGCGCATATAAAATCTGCCTTCACCCGCTTTGCCCGGCTTGTACCCGGGAATGGATGGGTCATTTTGTACAAGGGAGACCCCCGTCTCATGGAAATAAAGTCCCTGCTCGCATGCAATGTCATCACATATGGCACCGGAGGGGATGCAGACCTGAAAGCAGATAATCTGACCTTTGATGACAGGGGATATCCCGGTTTTGACCTTATATACCGGAATCACCATATGGGCAGGATAAACCTGAAAATACCCGGTGAACACAACGTACTTAATGCCCTGGCAGCTTGTGCAGCAGCGATAATTTTTGATATTGACTTTGATGTAATAAAAAAGACTTTTGACGGATTTACCGGCACCCATCGCCGCTTTGAGATAAAGGGAAATTTCAGGGGTGCTACAATAATTGATGATTACGCCCATCATCCTGCAGAAATCCGGGCCACCTTGAAGGCGGCCGGCAAATATCCCCATAACAGGATTTGGTGCGTCTTCCAGCCTCATACCTATACGCGCACCAAGTTTCTTCTAAAAGATTTTTCCCATAGCTTTAATCAGGCAGATAAGATAATAGTAACCGACATATATGCTGCACGGGAAAAAAATACGGGAGATATTCATTCTACAGACCTGGTAAATGAAATAAACAGGAAAGGTAAAGATGCCGTGTATATACCGGCCTTTGAAGATATAGTGCTCTATCTGTCCCGCAATCTCCGTGAAGGTGACCTGGTACTGACCGTGGGGGCAGGTAATATATACAGGATAGGAGAGATGCTGGTTGAAGGCGATTAGCCTTCTTTTTTTCATTAAGGCAGGTTCTATTCAATTATTCTTTCACAGGCATGTATAACATCACTGCGGGTTACAATGCCCAGCAATTTTTCCGGATTACTATCTTCTACGACAAGCAGCCTCCCTATATCATAATGATTCAGTTTTCCCAAGGCCACGGGTACAGGGCAGTCCGGATTTACTGTTATCAATTCCCTTGTTATATATTCTGTAATCCTGCGTTCGGTATTGCCCTTTACCAAAGCCTCCCTTATATCATCAAAAGTAATTATTCCCTTCAGTCTACCCTCGTCATCAAGAACAGGAAATCCCAGAAAATTGGTCTCCCTCATCTTTTCCACCAGTTGCCCCACTGTGATATCCTCTTTTACTCCCACAGCCCCCTGGTGCATTATATCCTCCACAGTCAGAGCGTCTCCAAGAGATACCTGCCTTATGGCCTGAATATTCATTCCCTGTCTTTTCAGTTTTTCAGTAAACATGGAGTAGCCATATACTGTTTTGAGGAACAGCGGGCTTACCGCGCAGGCAAACATGAGGGGAATACTCAGCTCAAGGTTCCCTGTAAATTCAGTGAACATAACTATGGAAGTTAAAGGTGCCATGGCGGTGGCGGAAAAAAATGCCCCTATACCTACTACCACAAAAACCGAGACCGGTATCCCGATGCCGGGGTCAAAGATATGCATCAGCCTTCCGAAGGCCCCTCCAAGCATGGCTCCCATGAAGAGGCTGGGGGCAAATATGCCTCCCACCCCTCCTGACCCCAGGGTGAAGGATGTGGCCACCAGCTTTGCAATCATGAGTACCACAAACAAAGAAAGGCTGTAGCTCCCAAAAATTGCATTTTGGGTATAAATGCCCCCGGTCCCCAGTACCTGCGGCACAAATATACCTATAATGCCTACCGTCAGTCCTCCCAGGGCCGGTTTTAAGCATACAGGTATTTTGACCCTGTTTCTGAAGAAATCACCTATTCCGTACAGCGTTTTGATGTACAGTATTACAACAATACCTGTCAGTATGCCCAGCAGAGTAAAATGTATGAGGGCAGAATATCCCAGGGTAATATGTGCAGCAGGAAATGAAAATATGGGGTCGGATCCCAGAAGCTGACGCCTTATCAATACTGAGGTGACTGCAGAAATAAGGGCCGGAATAAAGAAAGTGGTCTTCAACCTCCCAAGCACCACCTCAATGGCAAACAGGACACCGGCCAGAGGCGCATTATACTCTGCCGCAATACCCGCAGCAACTCCGCATGATACCATGGTAAGGAGATTGCCTTTTGTCAGTTTGACAGCCTGTCCAACCGCCGATGAAATTCCGGCAGACATCTGTACCACAGGGCCCAGCCGGCCGGCCGAACCGCCGGTCCCCATGGTGATAATGGCTAACATGGTTTTCCCCAGTATAATGCTAGGGTCCATTTTACCGTTTTTGTAAGTTACGGCCTCCATAACCTCAGGGACCCCAAAACCCTTATTCTCCAGGGACCAGTACTTTGATACCATGCCTACTACAAGTCCTCCCAATACCGGCATAACAATTATAAGCCCTCTGCCGTAATCCTTCATCCATGCTATACCTGTATTAAGGAAACGGGCTTCTACCCATTTCAATCCAAACAGAAATATAACTGCGGCCATTCCCGACAATATACCGATAATAACAGCCATCAATACAATGATTATCTTTTCAGACTTATTCATATTGCCTTCAGTCACGCAAAAGAGCCCCCTGACAATCAAAAATGTTACAGCATTATTTTAACATATTTTTAATGCTTACAAAAATTTAACTTATTTTTAATCCGGGATATATGGCATAATAATGCCTGAGGTGTTAAATGCTTGAGCCGGAATTATGAAAAAAACAGGGAAAGTCCAGCATATCAATGTCGCGCGGGAAAAATATCAGCGTAAAACTTCCATGGACCGATGCCATATCCACTAAAACCTTTCCTGGATAAAAAAAAGAAAACAGTTGACTAAATAATAGTAATGTGGTATTATAAATAGAAATTACATTCGATAAAGGCAATGAAGAGGAATAGTAGGAAATACATGCATCTTCAGAGAGCTAAACCCTTGGCTGCGAGGTTTAACGATAGCTTATTTCCGAAACCCGCCTTTGAGCTGACGGTGATGAACCGGTCCGGACTTGTCCACCGATATTCGGACATATCAATGATGGTTGATACTAAGCAGGGTCATATAGAATGACCAAGTGAGGTGGTACCGCGGAAGGCAACCCTTTCGTCCTCTATAGGGATGAAAGGGTTTTATTATTTTTAATTTTGTTTTGAGGAGGCAAGGCAAATGATTTATAACAAGATTGGTTTTATAGGAGCCGGGTCCGTTGTTCAGACCATGGTCAAGGGTCTTGTTGAAAATGATGTGGTCAAAAGTCATAAGATATGGGTAACAAACAGGAAAAACAGGGCTCATCTGCTGGACCTCTGGAAAAAATACAACGTCAACTGTACGGTTGACAAAAAAAAGGTGCTGGATAACACAGATACTATAATCCTGGGAGTAAAACCCCAGGATATGCAGGAAGTGCTTAAAGAGATTAAACCTATAATATCCGAAAAGCAGCTTTTGATTACGGTTGCGGCAGGTATAACCACTGATGCCATTGCATCTGTTCTGAAAAAAAATATTGCCATTATCCGGGTTATGCCCAATACATCATGTGCAGTGGGCGCGTCAGCAACCGCAATAGCAAAAGGAAAACTGGCCAACGACAGGCACCTGGCAACTGCGTCAAAACTCTTCGAATCCCTTGGAGAAGTTGCAGTTGTTGAGGAAAAAGACATGGATTTTATAACGGGGCTTTCCGGAAGCGGGCCTGCTTATTTCTACTACATGGTTGAACAAATGCAGAAAGCAGCTGCTTCTCACGGTCTCTCGAAGGAAACTGCAAGAAAGCTTATAGTCCAAACCCTGTATGGTGCCGCCGTGATGCTTAAGGAAACCTCTGAGGAGCCGGCCGTTCTCAGAGAAAAAGTAACCTCCCCTGACGGGACTACCTATGCCGCATTAAAAATTTTCGAAAGAATGGGCTTTGAAAATACAATTACTAAAGCCATTAGCGGGGCAACAGTCCGTTGCACAGAATTAGGCCAGGAGTTCCTGGATGTATATCAGCTATCTGAAATATCTGATAATAGAAAAAGCAGTTAGTGAGTCATCAACAAATGAAGAACCCCCCTATCCTGTATACAGGATAGACCTATAAAAGGCAACAGGGGCAGGCCACATCCTGCTCCCGTTGCCTTTTTAAATGCCGCAACCGCAGGTATTTGAATAGTGCAAGATAGAAGAATCCCCCTCTCAACCGGTTATCCCAGCTCCCCTACGTAATTATTCGGTTCATATGCATCATACCTCAGCAAATCTTCTTACCAATCCATCATACTGTAATATTTAATTAGACACCCGGTTAAATCAGCGGTATAATGGTTATAACTGTATTCTATAATGGATACCATAGATTATTATAATGGCATTATATTAAATGTAAAGAGGTGCTTGAATGAATATTCCCCAATTGAAAATCGGCAACCTGAAACCCCGGTACCCTATTATTCAAGGCGGAATGGGAGTCGGAATCTCCCTGTGGAAGTTAGCCTCTGCAGTTGCAAACAACGGAGGTATAGGTGTAATCTCAGCTGTAGAACCAGGTTTTAATTTTTCAGGATATTTATCGGACAAGAAAAAAACAAACAGGGAGGCCCTCTCATATAACATCCGCAAGGCAAAAACACAAAGCCCCTCGGGTATTCTGGGGGTAAACATAATGGTGGCCCTCAATGACTTTGAAGAAATGGTGACGTCAGCAGTAAGAGAGAAAATTGACATAATATTCTCTGGTGCGGGCCTTCCTCTCAGGCTTCCGGAACTGGTTAAAGATTCCCTGACCAGGATTGTACCCATCATATCATCGGCAAAGGCTGCCAATGTTATCTGCAAGCACTGGGACAGAAAATACAGCCGCATTCCTGACGCCCTTGTCGTTGAAGGACCCAAAGCGGGAGGTCACCTGGGATTTACCCTGGAACAGCTAAAGAATATCAGGGATTTCTCCCTGGAAAAACTGGTCCAAGAAGTAGTAGCTGCCATAAAGCCCTACGAAGAAAAATACATGTCAAAAATCCCGGTAATCGCTGCAGGAGGAATATTTTCCGGGAAGGATATCGGCCGGATGCTGTCATTAGGTGCATCAGGCGTACAAATGGCAACCAGATTCGTGGCAACCTATGAATGTGATGCCGACCAGAACTTTAAAAACCAATATATAAGTGCAAAAGAAAAAGATGTAATGATAATCAAAAGTCCTGTAGGTATGCCGGGCAGGGCAATCCGCAATGCATATCTGGATGATATCGAAGCCGGTATAAAAAAGCCTTTTAAGTGTATCTCAAACTGCCTTAAAACATGTAATCCTGCAAAATCGCCCTACTGTATTGCCGATGCCCTTATTAACGCACAGAAGGGAAATCTCCTCAAAGGCTTTGCTTTTGCCGGAGAAAACGTTTATAAGGTAAATAAAATGTCTTCTGTAAAGGAAATATTTGAAGAAGTGCTAACCGACCTGAGAAAGTATTAAAATAACAGGAAGCGGCTGTGCTGCTTCCTGTTATTCTTTTCTCCAGTGTTTTGGAAAACCGTCATTAATACTGCTGTCCTCTTTAATAAATCTTCTCTTAACTCCCCATAGCATTTTGGAGGAAGCAGAAGATACGTTATACAGCATGTTCACTTTTTTATCTTCAAAGTCATAATCATACCCTAGATAATCCCCTTTTAACGCCCCTTCCCGCCTCAAATCCTCCAGGTACTGGCTCCCTGAAAGAGGAATAAGCCTGGATGTGGGATAAATGTAACCGAAAAAATCTTTCGGAAACATTGCTTTTGCCTTTGCCAGGAACTCCTGGTTAGCAGCAATATCCTCCACTGTTGCCTTATGGTCGAACATGATAAACCCCATCTGGACAAAAATCCGGAGGTCCGCCAGTATTTCCAGTGCCTTTACGTTATCCTCGACGGTTACATCTTTGCGATACCTGTCCAGCTGGGACTGAGAACCGGATTCCACCCCCAGATACACCCTTGCCAGTCCGGCATCTTTTAATGTCTTGAAAAGTTCTTTTTCAACATCATTGACTCTGCATTCAATACTATACTCTATTTGTAGACCCTTTTCCTCCAGAAGACGTGCAAATTCTCTTACCCGCGCCTTCCCCCGGTCACCGCTCCCTATAAAAATTGCATCATCAAAGGTAAATTTGTTAACCCGGTAGTTGCTTATCAGGAATTCTATCTCTTTGACAATATTTTGGGGGCTTCTGCACCTGTATTTAGGACCAATTGACGAAAAAAATCCATTAACACTGCAAAAGCTGCATCTTCCGTAACACCCTCTGCTACCCACTACAGAAACAAAACTTTTGTACTTTAACATCTCGGGCAATATATCCCTTGCCGGAAAGGGTAAAATGTCTAGGTCTTCTACAGAACTCCGTGCCGGTGCTGTCACTATCCTGTCCCCTTCCCTGTATGCTATCCCTTTAACTTCAGATGGATGGCCTTTTTCCCGGATGCATTCAATAAGATGAAAGAAAGTCTCTTCCCCTTCACCGATACACACAAAATCAATGGCATGATGATTATTCAAAAGCGCCTCATATTCAAAAGAGGGATATATGCCGCCTATGACTATACGGCTTTGAACGCCCCCGTCCCTTAATTGGTTTATAAGATGGAGCGCCTCCCGGGCACCCTCCTGGAAAAGTATGCTTATTCCTACAAGGGAAGGAGAAGTCTCTTTCAGATATGAGACAACACGGTCTATATCCCAGCCTTTTGTGGGAAGGTCAAGTATCTCAACCTTCTTGCCCTTTGCCCTGGAATAGGAAGCTACATAGCCTAACCCGATATTTTCATGCATATTATCCAAAAAGCTGTACCTGGGATTTATTAACACTGCATCACAGCCCATCCGCCCGCCTCCTTAGCATAATCATACCTGGTTCACAACAATATTTCTACATTAGCCGCAAATACCCTTCTTTTTCTCTGGTTCTATTATTTGTTAAACTACTGACAGTGATAGCGGTCAATTCCATCGAACATCTTCACTGACCCCTGGACACTATATTCTCCCAATGGCTTCGCCGCCGGCAAGGAGGCTTAAGGCCTGCTTGGCCAGATGCCAGCCGGGAAGAGTGTTGACAATATCTTCTATATAATCCTGGTCGATGGACCCGTCTCCTTTCACCGGTATAAAAATCTTAACCTTGTCAATCTTGTTCAGATAGCATTTGCGACCGTACGAAAATCTCCATTTAATCCTGTTTATTTCGGTTACTATATAGAATATGGTTGAATACTTCAAATCACTGCCAGGCTCAAAAATTATTACATTATCCTTCGCAGTAAATACATATGGATGGTAAAAAGCAGTCAAGGGGGCTCCATCCGATGTTACAGTTATGGCATCCTTAAAGGTCAGGCTGCCGGGTACGTCAAAATAACCGGCAACACCGTTATTCTGCGCACTGGTGGATATAAGGGGAATACTCCCTATGTCAAGGCCCCCGTGTATATGGTAAGGCCCTTTATACGGATGCCCCAAAATATCCTTTAAGGCTACCTCTTTAAAATTACTATGATAGGCAATCTTTCCATCGGCACTCTCCATATTTATGCTTTTTATATCTTCTACAGGCAGAAGTCCTGACCATATCAGGAATGCCAGGAACTCCCTTAGCGTCTTCTCCAGTCCTTCTTTTATCTCTTCTACAGATAAGGGCTCTCTTTCTCTGAGATATGCCTCCGGCACCAGTTCCAGTGATTTATCCCGTCTGTCCACAGGACAAACCACATGGAATCCTTTTACCTCTTCTAAAGCAGTATCGGGATCCTTTATAAAATCCTTGACCATTCGGGTTATCTGTTCAATATTGTTGTCCCTCTTTTCACAGGGCAGGCGCCGGCCTTTGACTTTCACATATCCGTCCGAAATGGCCCTGACCCACAAGACCTTCCGGTCTTCTGGATGGGGAACACCTTTTTTTATAATTATCCCCGCTGTATGTATTCCGACGGGATAAAACAGGTCCTGCGGAAGGGTTATAACCGAGAGTAATGTATTGTGCCTTAGCAGACGTTTCCTGAACTGCCTGTCCTGTCCCTGTTTGACCAGCATAGAGTAGGGAACCACACTGAAAAGCAGCCCCCCGTCCTGCATCTGCTCAAGGGCATGTTCAATGAACCTGAATTCCTTTTCGTCCCTCTCTTTCAATGAAAAAGGAGGGTTCATCAAGACCTTGGTTACAACTCTATTATTTCCGGCAGATTTGGATCTGTCCTCCTCTGTAAGAGATAAAAATCGTGCAGAGGAAAGACCGTTAACTTCTATACCCGTGAGACGCTGGGAAAAACAGTCATTATTTATTATATTGTCTCTGGCCGCTCGGTGGAAAATCATGTTTGCAACCGCCAGGGCAGCGACTTTTGACTGCTGTTCCACGCCGAATACCCTGTTATCCCTGAAATCAGCAAATTCCCTATCGCTGCTGCATAGTCGCACCTTATTCAGGGCTGAAACCAGAAAGCCCCCTGTCCCACAGGTGGGGTCGTATACCAGGTCATTGTGATTTATGTCAAGCACCTCACAGGCAAATTCGGCTATATGCCCTGGGGTCAATACAATCCCGATGTCTTTGGGACCGTTGCCATACCGGAGAAACGTATCATACAGTTTCCCCAGAACATCGGTTCCCGCATCCATAACCGCCCATATCTTCAGTTCTTCCAACAGCTCGGCCGCTTTCACAAGGGCTTTGTAAAACTTATCCCGGGCTTCTTTCCTGTCCGGCAGCCGTATTTCAATGTATTTATACAGTTCATTTTTATTGCGTCCAGAGAATGCACATCTGACCCTGTTATTAATCTCACTCACAAATTCTTCAGCCTCTGGTGTCGCATCCAGTTTTGAATACTGCTGCGCCAGCAACAGTGAGGTAACCACCATAATCCTGTCGTCTTTATTTACCGACGCTGAATGCAGTACTTCATTCAACTGTTCTGCGATTTCAGATATATGTTTTTCATCAAACCCCGTGATACTCTTATTAGCATCATTCCCACAGCACTGGTTCCCATTACTCATCCTCTGACCTCCTCCGGCTGAAATTAATAATTGCTATTAAATATTCTTGGGATTGCACCTTTTTCCTTCCTTTTTTCCCCCGTAATATGCTCTTCCTGATTTCCCTCGCTACACAAAAAAGTTTGGGATATGATTATATAAATACTTATATTCAGTTTTCCCCTTTATAAACCGATAAATATAATAAGAATGATCACAAATGGGGGCTGGGGTTATGAAGATACAATCATCATCTGTAAAGATGAAAAGCAATCATCATTATGAACAAAAAACCGAAGAATATGAGAAGCTGCTCTACTGGAACCGAAACAGGCAGCTACAGTTCGGACGCAAAGGAGTAGAACTGACAATATCTGACGCAGCACGAAAATTATATGAAAATACAAAAAACCAGGGCTCAACCGAATTATGCATCCTCCCTGTTGAACAGGAAAAAGATTTCCTGCTTGAGATAAGTGACAAAGACAAATATAAAATCGCATTACTTGAGAGCATGCTTCAAGCCTTAACAGGGAGAAAAGTAAAGATTATGGTACCGGATAAGATAAAACTGGACAAGGCCAGCGGAAAAAGACTGGCACTGCTGAAGTACCACCTGGAAACGCAAAAGGCCCAGGGACAAAACCGGCCTATGCAGGGCTGGGGATTGGAATATGATTATCATAAATCCTACCATGAAACCGAGCTAACCTCTTTTAAAGCAGAAGGTATTGTCAGAACATCAGATGGCCGGGAAATTCAGCTCTCCGTATCTCTGAACATGGCCCGCAGTTTTGCATCATCCACGGATATTTCTGTCCGTGCCGGGGATGCCCTTCTTAAGGACCCTCTTGTCATCAATTTTGACGGTACTGCAGCTCAATTGACTGATACTAAATTTCAATTTGACCTGGATGCGGACGGACTGCCTGACCAGATATCCTTTGTAAACCCCCACAGCGGATTCCTGACCCTTGACCGGAACAATGACGGTATTATCAATGATGGGACCGAACTATTCGGCGTTAAGACGGGAAATGGGTTTGATGAACTTAGAAAGCTGGATAGCGACAGCAATGAATGGATTGATGAAAATGACCCGGTTTTTGATAAGCTCCGCATATGGATTAAAGCCGAAACCGGAAAGGACAAGCTGATTGCCCTTGGTGAAAAAGGTGTGGGAGCTATTTACCTGGGCAATGTGGAAACACCCTTCAACCTTAACAGCATGGATAATGAGACAAATGGCCTGGTAAGGAATACCGGCATATACCTGAAGGAAAACGGGGCTCCGGGTACCCTTCAGCAGATTGACCTGTATGTGGGATAAAAACTTTGTCAGGGGGAAATGTCAGGGGGATGTCAGGGGGACGGTTCTGCTGACAATGTCAAGGTCAAGAGAATACAATCATCATATGTAAAGCCCGTATGTAAAATGAACATTTGATATACTTAACCTCCCTGAATAGAAAAACCCATACCAGGGATTTTTTTATTCAGGAAGACCTATACTCCATCATCAACTATAAGCTTTACAAGCTTTTCCATATCACTTATCCCTTCTTCATCCCTTCTACCAATCACCAGGGGGGTAATACCCAGATTTTTACAGGCCTCGAGTTTTTCGGAGATCCCCCCCTCTGTGCCGCTGTCCTTCATTACCACATAATCCGCCCCGAATTCTTTAAACATTGCTTCATTTAATTCCCGGGATACAGGCCCCAGCACACACACCAGATCTTCCATCTTTATCTTGTTTCGGGCACATAGCTCAAGACTTGCCACCGATGGCAGCACCCTGTAAATAAAGCGGCTGCCATTTTTAACTCTTTCAAAAATGGGGATATATTTTGTCCCTGTTGTAAAAAATACTGTCCCGCTAATTTCCTTTATGAATTCAGCACATTCCTCCAGGGATTGGAAATAGTGTTTTGTATGAGAGGCAGATTTCTTCCTGACATATCTGATATAGGTAATGCCGCTCTTCTTCGCAGCATTCATGGCATTTCTAGTAACTTCACAGGCATAAGGATGAGAAATATCAACTATTTTACTGATATAGCGGCTTTTAATAAACTCAATCATCTCTTTCTCGTTCAAACGCAAGATCTCCACACCGGGACGGTTCAGTCTTTCTTTACCGCTGCGAGTAGCCACTGTTACAATATACGACATTTTCCCTTCTATGCGATTCAACAGCTGTGCTGTTTCCACAGTTCCCCCGATAATCCATATCAAAGACTATACCCCCTCGGAGTAATCATTTTATCATTTTTTATGTAAGTCCGGCTGTTGCCGATTATTATTACAGTCCTCATGTCTATGAAGTCATCCTTTATTTCTGACAGTACCGTAAGGGTCTTCTCATTATCTGGCCTTCCCGCATTCCTTACAATTCCAACCGGGGTATCGGGGCTTTTATATTCCTCTATGATATCTATTGCCCTTCTAAAATGATTTTTCCTTCCATTGCTTCTGGGATTATACAGGGCTATGACAAAATCTCCCTCGGCAGCACATCGGAGCCGTTTTGAAATCACTTCCCATGGTGTAAGCAGGTCACTGAGACTGATACTGCAGAAATCATGCATTATTGGTGCTCCTAATTCTGCAGCTGCGCAAAAGGCCGAGCTGACACCAGGTATTACTTCAACCTCCAGACCTTCAGTCATTTCATGGACCGGACCGGCCATTCCATAAAGACCCGCATCACCAGTGCTCACAATACAGGTGTCCAATCCCCTTTTCGCCTTGTCAATGGCAATCCTGCACCTCTCTATTTCGTCTCTCATGCCGGTTTTTATAACTTCCTTACCCTCCAGCAAATCCTCTATTAAATCAATATAAAAATCATACCCTACTATCACCCCGGATTGCTCTATGGCTTCCAGGGCTTTTACGGTAAAATGTTCCCTTCCTCCCGGACCGATCCCTACTACATAGAGCTTTGCCATGTTAAACCTCCTTTGACACCGCTATTGTAACCCCGGCCTCAGCAATCCTGCTTATTATAATATTTTTGCCGCAGAGATATGCACAGGGCTCCGCTACCGCCCTTACCCCAAGCGCTGCTTCTACAAAATCACTTCCTCTGAACAAATGCTGCACTCCCTCAATCTCTCTGGCAGAAAACACTCTCATCCGGCATCCGAAATGCGTACAGGCTTCCATAATCCCCTCTTCTTTTTTCTTAGCCTCAATGGTTCCTATGGAACCTATACTCAAGCTTGAATAGTTGTTTTCCTGAAGAGTTTTTTCTATAAAGCCGACTATTATGCTGCCGGGTACATCTTTTTTGCACCCAATGCCTATATGCAGTGTTTTAGGTCTCAGAACGACACATGGTTTGTTATCTGCTGTGCTCAAACGGGAAGACACTATTATGCGGCCTTCTCCTTTTTCTTCCACAATATTATGATATCTTATCTTCGCATTCAGCTCGGACAGGAACTCGATTTTCCTGTTATCCACCATCAGGGCGGTAATCTTCCTGGCATCTTCCATATTCTCTATTACGTAATCGTTTCTAAGGGCAAAAACATCAACAGCTTCAAAGTTTCTCCCGTCCGAGGCTGTGGTTATAACCGGCAGGGCGTGTATTATATCTGCAATGTGTTCGGCCAGTTCATTGGCTCCCCCGATATGTCCCGATAAAAGACTGACAGCGTATCTGCCAAGGTCATCAATTACAACCACCGCGGGGTCCTGCTTTTTATCCCGGATGTAGGGGGCAATCATTCTCACCGCTATACCGATTGCAGAGAAAAACACCAGGGCATCATATTCCTCAAAGGCTTTCCCGCAGAAGGCCCTGAGGTTCTTACCATAATGCTCTCTGTTATAGATATCAATATCAACAGGGGACTTCTCCTTGAGATTACAAGCAAGGATTTCTCCGCTTCTGGTAAAGGTAAAGCAGGCTATTCTCATCTCTCATATATCATCCTTTTCTTCCATCTCTGAACCCGTGGGAAAATTCCGGGTGATAAAGGAAGGAGCGTTCCCCTATTCCTTTCAAAAAATCTCCCGCCAGTATCTGTGCACATCTATCAATACCTTCGTCGTGAACTTTGCGGGATATGTCTTTCAATGTCCCCCTTATAATTTTCTGGTCCTTCCAGGTAGCTTTATAGACCACCGCCACCGCTACATCATCTCTGCCATATCCTTTTTTAAGTTTTTCCACCACCTCGTCTATATGTAAAACCGACAAAAATATGGCCATGGAACATTTATGGGCAGCCAGACTTTCCAAGTCTTCCTCCCGGGGTACAGGTGTCCTTCCTTCCAGCCTGGTTATTATAACAGTCTGGCTTACACCGGGCAGAGTATACTCCCTGTTCAATACCGCACAGCTGGCAGTGAAGGAACTTACCCCCGGAACTACCTCGTAAGGTATGCCTCTAAAGTCCAGTGCATCCATCTGTTCCCGGATTGCTCCGTATATTGTGGGGTCACCGGTGTGCAATCTGATTACACTCTTACCCTGTCTGTAACCTTCAACCATTACTTCAACCATCTCTTCCAGGGTCATGGAGGCACTATCATATACCGCACAATCCTCCCTGCAGAATTTTAAATGTTCCTGTGATACCAGGGAGCCTGCATAGATAACAACATCCGCCTTTTCCAGAAGATTTCTCCCCCTGACAGTAATTAGATCAACATTTCCCGGTCCGGCTCCTACAAAATAGATCATCCTTATTTCCTCCTCCCGATGATAAGGGACATGTAATCATCATCCATCTTAATCCTTTCTTTATCCGTCAGTATTTCCTGACCGCTCATAGTGCCCCGCTTTATATAGGCGTATTCAAAACCCTCTTCCTCCAGCCTGTCAATTATAGGCCCCTTGCTCTGATTGACCTTGAGTATGCAGATACTGTCTGCCTTTCTCAGTATTTCCCGGTCTATTCCCCTATCACAAAGACAGAAGGTTTCATCCCTCATGACTACAGGCATATTGATTAAACTGGCAGCGGCATTAAAAGAGGTTATACCCGGAACCGTCTCAATTTCCATTCCGGTTTTCTTCGCCTCCTCCATAAGATAAATATATGTACTGTATGTAAGAGGGTCTCCGAGGGTAAGGAAAACCCCTTTGTGTCCGTTTCCCAGTTCATTCTCTATGCTTATGGCGGCTGCCCTATAATTTTCCCTGTTTTCATCTCCCATGGTAAAATCCAGATAAACGGTTTTTTTGTATCTGATATAGTCCCTTACGATGCTGCCTACCAGACTCCGGCCTTTGCTCCTGGGAATGAATACACAGTCGCACTCCCGTATCAGGCGCAGCCCCTTTACGGTAATCAGTTCCTTGTCCCCCGGGCCTACTCCTATACCGTACAGCTTTTTCAAAGGTTCCTCCCCCTTATCAGAATGACAGGATTTTGCCCTTTAAATATACCTGTGCAGGCATCCAGTATCGAAGACTGTATTTGTCTGACTTCAATATCCTGATAACCGGCTGCCGTCAGCAAACCCTTAAAACAGCATGCATTCTCCAGGCGGATAAAATTGCCTGCCAGTATTCCTCCTTTTGGCAGAGCCCGATTGACCCTGTAGAAAATCTCCTTCAGATGCCCCCCGCTGCCTCCTATAAAGCACTTGTTGAATAAAGGCAGCTCATCTATTCCTTCAGGGGCAGTTTTATTGATAATATGTATCCCCGCAGCAAACCTCTGCCCGTTCTCTCTGATAAGCCTTACCCCTTCTGTATCCTTTTCCATAGCATAGACAGTGGCTCCCTGGAGGGCAGCTTCTACAGAGACAGACCCTGTTCCCGCGCCAACATCCAGTAATACGTCTCCCTCTTTTATCTCCAACAGGGCTATGGCAAGGATCCGGGCGTCAAATTTTGTCATGGGAAGACTGCCCCTCACAAAGGCTTCATCTTTAATCCATCTCATTTTCAATCACCACCAGTGACAAACTGCTTATATCTTCAATTTCTTCCCCTATCTTCCCCGAAATTATTCTCTCATTGTCATATGAAAGATTGAATCCTGCATGGATAATACCCCTGCATCCCCTATCCCTGAGCTTCAGGGATATATACCGGGGGCTATGGCAGTCGTCAGTAAGGATGACTGACAGAGGACTTTCGATTGCTCTGTCCATATCCTCCTCTCTCCCGTGAAGACTGATAAAACAGGCATTTTGCCAGCTTTTCCGGAGCCTTGCCATCATGTACTGGAAGGAAGTAATGCCGGGTATAACATTATCAATACCAATGCCCTGCCTCTGCAGGTACTCCAGGATGCCATAAAAACCCGGATCTCCCGATGCCAGTATGGCAGTGGTTCTGTCCTCTTTTATACAGCCTGAGATATCCGTCGCCCTGTCTATCCTGGTAACGGGATTTTTTATCTTTTCGGCGGTTTTAGCTATCCGGCCGAATGCAATAACTTCATCGCAGTTTTTTATAACTTCCACTGCCTCCTGAGTTACATACCTTAAATCTCCCGGACCCATACCCACCAAATATATCATAGAATCCCCCTGCTCATTGAATAAATAATTACCTCAATATCAAACTGCCTGTCTTTGACATATTGGCGAATTCTCTCTTCGCACCCCCGGGCCATCTTCCCGACAACCCTCTGATAGCCTTCTTGGTAAATAACGTCTAAAGCCTCTTCGGCGGTTATGCACTGTACGATTTTATTAATAACTTCAGGCGGTGCCCCTTCCAGGGCAAGATAATATATGAACGCCTCAATCCTTGCATCGCATATCCTGCTGTGGGTATTGAAACACCCTATGGACAACTTGCTGAGTTTCCCTATATGGCCAACAAGTACAGCCCTGGTAAATCCCTTGTTATGACAATACAGAAGGGCATCTCCGACAAAATTGGAAACCTTGACCCCTTTCATCTCCAGACCAAGGCTTTCGGCAATACTTTCCCCGTAGTTGCCCGGGAAGAAAACAATCTCCCTGTACCCTTCATCGAATAATTTGTCTATTGAAAGATAAATGGTTATTTTGAGGGCCTCTTCGGACATGGGCTCCACTATCCCCTTTGTACCGATTATTGAGATACCCCCTTCAATGCCTATATTGGCATTAAAGGTCTTTTTGGCTGTTTCCTCTCCTGCCGGTGCGTATATAACTATGTCAAGCCCTTCATCTGTGATTTCGGATACCGCTTTCCTGATCATACCCCTTGGAACCGGATTTATGGCGGCTTCGCCAACCCTTCCCCAGAAACCCTCCCGGGTAATCCTCCCTATACCCTCTCCCCCTTCTATTGAGACTTTCCCATCCTGCCTTGCCGCAACCCGGGCATATATCTCAATGCCATCCGTCACATCGGGGTCATCCCCCGCATCCTTTACAATACAGCATGAAGCATAGGTTTCTGTAAGACAGGGTTTCTCCACTTTAAGATGCAGGCGTATCCCTGAAGGCGTTTCAATATCCACATATTCCGGTATCCTGCCTTCAATGAGCATAATAGCTGCAGCCTTGGCTGCTCCTGCTGCACAACTTCCTGTGGTATAGCCGCATCTAAGGGGTTTTCCTTCTACAATCCTGTAGTTATCATTCATCCCGTCCCACCGCCATGTATAAGAGTGAATTTACAATTGCAGCCGCCACATTACTGCCCCCCTTGGTACCTGTAGTGCTGATGGAGGGAACATCAAGCTGCCTGATACTCTCTTTGGCCTCTGCCGCCCCCACAAAACCAACGGGTACCCCGATGACAAGGTCGGGTTTTATTTTGTTTCCCTCTATAAGCTCCCCCAGCCTGAAAAGGGCGGTGGGGGCATTTCCGATGACGAAAATATGGAAGCCTGTTTCTGCCGCCAGGTCCATTGCCGCCATTGAACGGGTTATTCCCCTGCTTTTTGCGGCCCTGAAAACCTTATCCTCCCCTATAAAACAATCAAGAGTACAGTTGGCTTTCTGTAAAGCTTTTCTGTTAATACCCGAGAACGCCATCCTGGTATCGGTTACTATCCTGCAACCTGCTTTAATCCTGATTATCGCCGTTTCTACCGGTTCCCTGTGAAATACAACAATGCTTTTATAGTCAAAATCACCGGTAGTATGAATAATACGCTTTACCACGGTTAATTCTCCGGGCTTGAAGGAATGGGCCCCCATACCTTCTTCAATGATTTCCATACTTTTCTCTTCTATTTCCTCCGGTCTGGTTATATACATGACTTCACTCCTTCAGCACAGTCCAGCAGGTTCGCAAAAGCCTTGCGGTTGCCCAGGAAATGAATATGAGGATAGCCTCCCAGAACATTTTTGTACCTGTATCCGCAGTACCAGCTTTTATTGCCCATGGCTTTGCTGACAGCATAAACGGCACTGCCCGGTATTGACACGGCTGATTTGTGGAACTCATGGGCTGTCAGGCAGTCTCCCTTCCTGCCAAGTAGACAGTCTTCCTCCAACCGGAGGTCAACATATCCAAATCTCTGGAGGCTGCCGGTCATCCGGCACTGCCCCCCGAAAATCCCCGTCATCTTTGCCCCTTCAATACTTTCACAGAGGTACATAAATCCTCCGCATTCCGCATAGATAAATCCCCCGTCTTCAGCGAACCTTCTCATGCTGTTCAGCATGGAAGTATTGAGGGCAAGTTGGTCTCTGAAAACTTCAGGATAGCCCCCTCCCAGGTATACCAGGTCACAGGGAGGAAGCTCCGGGTCATACAGGGGAGAAAAATATACTACATTGCAGGCCTCTTCAAGCATGCGGAGATTTTCGCTATAATAAAAGGTAAAGGCTTTATCCTTTGCAACAGCCACGGTTACAGGCCTTTTATCAAAGGCAGGCTGAGGGGGTACATCAACCGGAGACATCAGACGGATAAATGCATTCATATCAACCTTTTCCCTTACAATCCTCGCAATATGCTCAATCCTGTCCTCCAGGGCATCCACTTCCACACTCTGTACCAGGCCCAGGTGTCTGCTCTCCAGGGCAAATTCCTCAGCCTGTGGTATAAAACCTATAACCCTTACTCCCGTATATTCCTCTATCTGCTGTTTCAGCATAAGGTAAGTTTTCTCGGTCACTCTGTTCAAAATTACCGCTTTTATCCGGGCATCTTCGAATTCCACCATTCCTTTTATCTTGGGCACCGATGAAAACATTTCTCCTTCGGGGGCGTATATCAATACTGCCGGTACTCCCAGTTCCTTTGATATATGATAGCTGGAATTGGTATATGTATTATGAATGCCGTCAAAAAAACCCATTGCCCCCTCAATTACCGCACATTCACCGGGGAAAAAGGCCAGGGCCTCCCGCATCCCGCTAACTCCCTGGAGGAAAATGTCCAGATTCCCTCCTGAGTTTCCCGAAGCTTTTTCCAGAAACGCCCTATCTATATAGTCCGGCCCTGTTTTAAAGGGGATTACATTCTTACCCGCATTTCTGAGCGCCCTTACTATTCCCATACTGATGGTGGTCTTTCCTGAACCGCTCCGGGGGGCAGTAACCATAACGGCTTTCATCGTATTTCTCCTTCCACCTTAATTGCTCTCTGATTCAATCTGTTTTATTCTTTCAAGGGCCTTGACAACCTCTGCCCCCGTAACCGGGTCAAGGGGATTGAACTCATTATTTTTTAACTCCATTAACCCGTTTTCCACAACTATTTCTACCATCCGCGGGCTGTCACAGGCATTTATATCCTTTATATCCGGAGTACCCGCAAGGTCTTCCAGGTCGGCCAGCATAAACAATACTTCAGCCAGACCTTCCCTTGTAATTTTTTCATCCGGACGGAATTCATCCCCATAGCCGTCCATGTACCCTGACAGAACAGCGGTTTCGATATAGTCAAACCCGGGATGGTCAACTCCTACATCCGAAAATCCACCGTATACATGACCCCTGTGTGGCTGTCCATAATATTTTGAGGTGGGTGAGAATATGCTTTTATGCCTGAACATGACAGCAATCCTGGCCATTTTTTCCCTGGTAACAGGCTGATTATCATTGAATACCCCAATATCGTCAAATACCTCCGGGTAGAACATGCGGGCCAGCTCTTTTACTCCTTTGGAAAAGCGGAATGTAGGGCTGGAAACCAGCTTTTCATCAATGTTGTATATCCTCCCCTCTTTCACCGCCTTTATGGCATAAAAGCCCGGACGGGTCTGTATTCCATGGGGAGTGCCCCCTGAATTCATAGCCCCCCTCTGGGCAACGTATACATCTATATCTCCGGCCTTCTCAAGAATCCTTTCTATCCCATACGATGCAATACTGCTCCCTTCCCTTACGGCTTTTGCATCCGATGCGATATTGATACCCCCTGCATATTCGACGGCATGGGCCGCAATGGAATCCGGCGTTACGGTGCGGTACTGGGTTTCTGTGGACTCAAAATAAACCCTCACCTTTGGTTCAATGCTACCGGTTATTTGTGATATTCTCTCTATATCCCCTTTAAATTCGTCAAGCAGCTCTTTTGCTTTTTCTTCCCTCCCTGACAGCAGGGCCAGTTTCTCAATATACGGGACAAATTCTTCATAGCTTTCAGGGTACAAACACACAACATTTATGCCCGCCTTTTCCAGGGCCTCTACAAATGCGGGGCTGCTGTTCTTTATAAATGGCCTGATCAGAACCAGGTCCGGATTGGCGGCGATCACCTTCTCAGGGTCCGAACCATAGTCATATACATCCTTCTCTACAACCCGGGGCGGATAAGCCTCACTTTTCCCCACGCCGATTATTTCCCGGTCCAGCCCCAGGGCAAATAAATTTTCGGTATGGGCGGAATACAATGAAATTATCCTCTCGGCCGGCTTATCCATATTAATTTCATGACCCAGGTCATCGGTAAAATGTATACCGGTGGAAGTTTTTTCCTGGTTTATTGTTTCCTCGCCGGTGCAGCCGGGCAATATTATGGCAATACATATTACAAAGACTAATAATAATCTGGACTTGTACATATTTCCCCTTCCTTTCATGGGCAGTATGATAGACAGGGCTCTTGGCTTCAGGTTATGAAAGCAATACAAGTGAATAGAATCTCTTCTATTCACTTGTATTGCCCGGTTAATCCCGAGCAGAATTATTCGGCCTGATGCCCCATCGGGTATCCATCAATGCAATCCTGTACATGATTTATATATATCTGCTGGTACCCGGGGTTTTCTCCCAATCCGTGAAGGTATGTCTTTACAACAAATCCCTCTTTTTTCAGGATGGTTTTCCAGGAATCATCTTCATCGCCGGCCATATCATTTTGGGCATGGTCTCCTGCAACAACCATATAGGGCACCAGAGTAACCTCTTTTATGTCTGCCTCTTTTAGCCTGGCTGTAACATCATCAAGCCCGGGATATCCCTCAACAGTACCGACAAATACGTTGGGCATCATGTCTGATATTACAAGTTGCAGACATGAATAAGAGGCATTGGCCGGATGAGGGGTTCCGTGCCCCATTAATACAACTGCCTGGTCCTTCTTGAGTTGGGGTAGCTGGGTTTTCAATGCCTCTGCCGCAGCCTTATAGTCATCAATAGTCGTCAGAATAGGCCTGCCGACAACCAGTTTCTCAAAAGCCCCCTCAAAGTCCGCAACGGTTTCCAAAACCTCAGTATACTCTTCACCGGTAATGATATGCAAAGGTTGTACAATGACCTCGGTAAAACCTTCTTCTTTCATCTTTGTCAATGCTTCCTCAGGGCTGTCAACAAGGATGTTATCCCTGTCCTTCAAAATATTCCTGATTATACTGGAAGTGAAGGCCCTGCGCACTTCATATCCGGGAAAATGTTCTGCTATCCTGTTTTCACAGGCCTCAATGGTTACCTTTCTGGTATCTGCATAGCTTGTTCCGAAGCTTACAACCAGTATGCCTTTTTTATCAAGCCCCTGTTCCCGGGTCCCCGAAGCCTGCTGTGCAGCACATCCTGTAATTATTAAGACTGTAACAAGGACTACCAGAAACATGCATGAATATCTTCTCATCCTATCACTCCTCTTTTCACAGCTTATTTATTATAAACAACAGTCACACCCTAGGACCGGACTGCAGCCTATAACCGCCATAACAATTACAACTGTGGTACAATAACCAAACCTCTGCTGCCCACCTTTTCAATCTTTACCTTAAACAATCTGTTTAAAAATTCGGGGTTCATTACCTCTTCCCTTCTACCCCATCCAATAAGTCTTCCTTCATCCAGTGCAATAACCGTATCACTGAAGGTATCAGCCATATTCAAGTCATGCATTATGGATACTACCGTCATCCCCTGTTCCGTCACCAGTTTTCGTAACATGTTCAGAGACTTGATACAGTAGCATATATCCATGGAAGAAAAGGCCTCATCCAAAAACAATACCTCAGGGGTCTGGGCCAGGGCCTTTGCCAGAACAATCCTCTGGCGTTCGCCTCCGCTTACCTCAGTTATAAATGCATCAGCATACTGCAGGGTATTTGTTTCTTCCATACAACGGTAAACAATTTCCAGGTCCTTTTTACCAAATACTTTCATCCGCTCCTTAAACGGGGTCCGTCCCATCATGACTACTTCCAGACAGGTAAAAGGGAACCGAAAATTTACATCCTGGGATACGACAGCCATCTTCCTGGCAAGCTGGTTTATACTGTATTCATTTATTGGTCTGCTATCAAAATAAATTTTCCCTTCCTGAGGCTGCATAAACCCAGTCAGGAGGTTTAACAGGGTAGTTTTACCGGAACCGTTGGGGCCTATTACTGCCGCAAATTTCCCTTTTCTTATGGAAAAATTAAGATTGCATAGTACCTTTTTATTTTTGTAAGAAAAGCTGAGATTCTCCACTTCCAACATCGCTGTCACCCTCATTGATAAAGTGATCTGTTCCTGGTTATAAAAATATATATGAAAAAAGGTCCGCCAAGAAGAGTGGTCAATACGCCAACAGGTATCTCCACGTCCATCATCACCCTTGCCCCTGTATCGGCAACAAGCAGGAGCACCCCGCCCATCAGTGCCGATAATGGAATAAGGATACGATTATCGGAGCCTATGGCAAACCTCAGCATATGGGGCACGATCAGACCAACAAACCCTATAATCCCGCTTACAGAGACACATACAGCGGTAATCAGTGCTCCGCAGACCAGAAATATTCTCCGCAGCTTCTGAGTATCAATACCCAGAGACCTGGATGCCTGTTCACCAGCGCACATTATGTTCAAATCCTCAGAAAAATATATGCAGACAAGCACGCATACAGTAATAATTGGAAATCCCATGGCGACATGTTTCCAACTACGCGCGGCCAGGCTTCCCATAAGCCACGATACAATAGCTGCCACATGCTCGCCGGAGGCACTTTTTATAAAACTGATAGCCGCCGAAAGGATGGAACTTACTATAATCCCTGCAATAACCAGGTTGGCTGAATTCAAATACCCTTTTATTCTGGCTATGAAAACCACAATGCCCAGTGTCAGCAATGCCCCGGCAAAGGCACACAGGGTTATGGGAAGCTCAATCCCCGGCATAAACAGATTCAAGTGTATTGCCATTGCCGCTCCGAAGGCCGCTCCTGTTGAAATGCCCATGGTATAGGAATCGGCCAGGGGATTCATTAACAGGGATTGGAATACCGCTCCGGAAACCGCAAGTCCGCTCCCAACAAGTACGGCCGTCAGTATTCTTGGCAGCCGGATATCCCACACGATTGCCCGGTAAGATTCACTGATGCCGGCCAATAATTTTTCTTTTCCGCTAATCTTTCCCGCAACTATCTTCACCAGTTCACCGATGCCTATTTCTGCCCTTCCCATATTGACCGACAGTACTATCGACAGGATAAGGATTACCAGGAGCAGGGTCGCAGCAGCTTTAGCCCTTAAGTATTTGTTTTTCAGAATAACCGAAAAATCCGTCGGCATGCCATTACCATCCCTGTATTAAAGTAAAATTTCCATTAGTGCGGATGCTTTTATCCTCACTAATGGTTAATTGAACTAATCGGGGTGTTAGCGTCCGTTGTCCTCGCTTCAACGGTCAGGAGGCACCCCCGGCAAAACTGAAGTTTATTCCCCGGGAGCTTGAATTTCCCCAACTATAGTGAAGGAGGGGCTTACGGACGGTTACGCCCCGATAAAGTGAAAATTCCGTCAGTGAGGACTTTTCTTCATCCATATCCTCGTCCAGGGGAAATCCCGGGAGATTAGCCCGTCGAACTAAAAAATCCCTTAGCTATCAGCCAAGGGACGGTTACCCGCAGAACCAACCTCAACAAATTAATTAATAACAGTCCTTCCCTGGACGGTTATTATACCTCTGGGCAGGTCTTCTGGCTCTCGCATCATCCTCCTCCCACGCCTTCCCACAATCCTATATACGGATTGCAGTGGCAAAACGGGGATTCGTCTCCGATTACAGCGGCGGGTCCGCACCGGATTTTCACCGGTTTCCCTATTATCCCGATTAAGGGCACCCAAAAGCAATAAAGTGTATTCACTTGTTGTTCTGCTGTTAATAATTAGCAGCAGGTCTCCTGTTTCAAACATATTTTATTACAAAAAACCCAACCGGTCAATGTTTTTGTCCATGCAATCCAAACCCCTTGATAAAACAACATTTTATGTTTATACTAAAAAAATAAAACAATAAAACTATAGAAGCAAAGGAGGCCGCTATGCTGAAATCAACAAAATCAGATAATAAATGGCTTCTCACACCTGTTAAAAAGGCCTCGATACAGTACGGCATGATTGAAGAAGGGGACCGCATTGCCGTGGGGTTGTCAGGCGGTAAGGACAGCGCTGTCCTTTTTTATATATTGACAGTACTCCGGAGACATGTGCCTTTCAAATTTGACCTGGTGCCTATATGCGTAGATTTAGGGTTTGAAGACATGGATTTTACCCTCCTTGATAAATATGTGACGGAACTCGGAAATAAGCTCCACATTAAATCAACCCTTATCGGCAAAATCATCTTTGACGTAAGGCAGGAAAAGAACCCCTGTTCCCTGTGCGCCAATATGCGGAGGGGTGCATTATACGATGCAGCCAAATCACTGGGATGCAATAAAGCTGCCCTGGGCCATCACCTGGACGATGCTTTTGAAACATTCCTGATGAACCTGATCTATAATGGCAAACTGGGAACTTTTCAGCCAAAAACCTATCTTGACAGACGGGATATTACCGTGATACGACCGGTAATTTTCCTGGAGGAGAGTGTCATTGAAAAGGCCGTCCGATTAAAAAATATCCCGGTAGTCAAAAATACCTGTCCTGCCAACAAAAAAACGAAGAGAGAAGAGATGAAACATCTGATCCATGATTTAAGCCAGCGCTATCCGGATATTCGCCATAAATTCCTGACAGCCCGGGGGGCGTGGGGTCAGGCCTGACCCCTTTTTCTGCCATGCTTTTGCCGATATCCCTGTCTTTTGTGTTTGCCCTTTCTTCCTTTCCTTGAGTTGAAGGCGGTATCCTCTGTCAGTTTCACCTGGGTGGTATCCGGCTCTTTGGTGAGCAGTTTTAAGGCTGCAGATAAGAGGGAAACAGAATCAGTAACATCCAGCAGCCCCTCAGCCAGCTCTTTATATTTGAGAGTATCGCCATCCTCCACCGTTTTCATCAGTTTTTCTACTGCTATCCTCTGGAGACCTTCTATTGCTTCACTTACCGTGGGAACGGGTTTTCGGACCACTTTCCTCCTAGTAATACGTTCAATCAGTTTAAGCTGGCTTATCTCCCGGGGGGTTACAAAAGTAGTGGCCAAACCTGTTTTACCTGCCCGCCCGGTACGTCCTATCCTATGAACGTAGCTTTCTGGGTTCTGCGGGATATCAAAATTATAAATATGCGTTATACCGCTGATATCCAATCCCCTGGCAGCTACATCTGTAGCCACAAGTATTTCAACAATACCTCTTCTGAAACGGCCCATTACGCTGTTACGCCTGGCCTGTGTGAGGTCACCATGGATGCCTTCCGCAGAATATCCCCTCTTGTTCAAAGCTTCATAAACTTCATCCACCCGTTTTTTGGTCCTGACAAAAACAATACATCGTTCGGGAGGTTGAATGTCCAGCAGCCTGCACAGTACATCGAATTTCTGTTTTTCCTGGACCTCGATATATACCTGTTCAATATGTGGAACAGTAACCTCTTTTGTTTCCACCCTGAGAAACTCCGGGTTGTTCATGAAACGCCCGGCCAAACTCCGAATGGGCTTGGGCATGGTTGCCGAAAAGAGCATGGTCTGACAATCTTTTGGGATCTCTTTCAGGATGGTTTCAATATCCTCTATAAAACCCATATTAAGCATTTCATCGGCCTCATCCAGAACAACTATTTCTATCTGATGCAGTTTGACAGTTTTTCTTCTCATATGGTCCATCAAACGACCGGGAGTTCCCACAATGATCTGGGGCTTATTCTTGAGGGCCTTTATCTGCCGTTTGATATCCTGCCCCCCGTATATGGGTAAAGCACGGACGTTTTTAATCTGGCCGATTCTGTTTATCTCTTCGGCTACCTGTATGGCCAGTTCCCTGGTAGGTGTAATTACAAGTCCCTTGGCATTCTCATATTGCTTTCCAAATCTCTCTATCATGGGAATGGCGAAAGCTGCTGTTTTCCCTGTTCCGGTCTGGGCCTGACCTATAATATCCCTACCAGCCATTGCCTGGGGTATTACCTTTTCCTGAATGGGCGTTGCTTCTTCAAAACCCATGTCATCCGTTGCCCGGACTACCTCATGGCTGAGTCTTAATTCATTAAATGTTGTCATTAATATAACTTCTCCTTTAACTGTTTTCTTTATTATTTATTCTTTCTGAACAGTTTATAATTCATTACAGAAATAATAAATAAGGGCATTCCCGCGTTGCCGGGAATGCCTCTTCTAACAACAATGTTATTATTCTCTTACAGACGAACAACGTTAGCTGCTTGAGGTCCTCGCTGGCCATCTACAACATCAAATTCCACAGACTGGCCTTCTTCCAATGTCTTAAAACCTTCACTCTGAATAGCAGAGAAATGAACGAAAACATCTCCACCTTCATCAGATTCGATAAACCCATAACCTTTTTCTGCATTGAACCATTTTACTTTGCCTTTCAATTTGCAGGCCTCCTTAAAAATTAATTGCATCAAAAAGCGGAATAACATCAATCACCTTCAATCCATACTGTAACCAGAGGCCTAAGGATCATATCTGTTCTTCACGGCTTTTTAATATCCTTTGTAATATTACCACAACCTTGAAAAAATTGCAAGCCTTTTCAGGCAAATTCATTGTTTCAGAGTAACTGTTGCTATTGGAGACAAAGCTAAACTAAATGTTTGGCTTTATCCACCCTCCAAAATTTTTTTCTATATCCTGTGCAACTTTCAGGCAGATGTCCTCTCTCCACTTTTTAGATACGATTTGAACACCGATCGGAAGTCCCTCTTTTGAGAACCCGGCCCTCACTACTGCAGACGGATTTCCGGTAAGGTTAAAAATCTTGGTATAGCTAAAAGCTTTTCTGTTTTCTCTGCTTAAAGTTTCCCCGTGCTTCATGGCTGGTTTTGCATTAACAGGACAGATTAAAACATCGTATTTATTAAAAAATTCCTCCATGCTTATTTTCAGTTCATCCCAGTTCTTAATCAATTCAGCAAATTCACAAACAGTCATCTCGGGTTTTCCTTCACAATTAAACGCCCACTTCAGTGAAGAATGTATCTCATAAGTTTTACACTTATTAATAATTTCCCTTATCCATTTGCCGCCATCTGCACTGAATATTTTCCCGTACAGCTTGTCTATGCTGTCTATATCTTGCGGCTTATCTTCTTCTATTACTTTTACCCTGCCTTTTATATAAGCTGCTACATCCCGGACAGTCTTGACAACATCTCCGGTTGGCGTCATTATTCCATTATCTTCAAAGTATGCAACCTTTAAACTGCTCAAATCAACATCTTGGAATTTTTTCACTTCTGCATCAACAGTGGACGGGTCTCTATAATCATATCCCTGTATAATATTATATGCTAATGCCAGATCCTCAACATATCTTGCCATAGGACCTATCTGTGTAAGTGCGTCCAGTATACCTCCATAAGATATTATATGGCCATATCTTGACACCCGTCCCATGGTTGGCTTTAACCCCGCTATGCCGCAAAAATGCGCCGGAAGCCTTATACTTCCTCCGGTATCACTGCCTATGCCTATATACGAGACCCCGGAAGCAATCATTGCAGCCTCTCCTCCACTGCTCCCGCCCGGAGTTCTACAAATATCATAGGGGTTGTTGGTTTTACCATATAGCAGATTATCCGTTTCAAATATCAGTGTAAGCTCAGGGGTATTGGTTTTACCCAATATTATGGCCCCTGCCTTTTTTAATTTCTCTACGACAGCCGCGTCTATACCGGGTATATAGTCCTTTCTTCCCAGTGTTCCGTAGGTAGTGGTTAAATCTTTGGTATCAAAAGAATCCTTTATGGTTACCGGCACTCCATGTAGAGGCCCCAGACATTTTCCTTTATTGAGATAGTCATCGTATTCTTCAGCCTGTTCCAGGGCTCTTCCATTTATCTTAACAATGCCGTTCAGCCTGGGGTTGACTTTTTCTATTCTCCCGAGCTGCTCATTTACTATCTCCCTTGATGTTATTTTTCTGCTCCTGATCATACTTGAAATCTTAACAGCCGATAAATACAGCAAATTATCCATAGTAACCCTCCATATATGTTGATATTATGTTACTGAGCAACTCCGGATATTTCTTCCTTTCTATAACCATAATAACATAAACCGGATTCTTGGTTCCAGGTAAAGTTTTAATCCCATCTGAAGCTTAGAAACCGTTATCCAGGGACGTACTCATACAGTAGGTAATACCCCAAAAACCTGCAGTATGTCAGCCATTATCATGTCAAAAAATACGACCGGGTAGAGGATGTTGATACCCGGTCTTCCCATTATATACACTCTTTTGGCGGTGCTTATACTAGTACTTACATCCTGCCCCAGCAGCAAAAAATATTATTATTATCACCAGAAGCAGGAATAAAGTACCCCCGCCTTTGCCAAAGAAACTGTCCAAGAAACTACCTGACATTACAATCGCCTCCTCTTTTTTGTACTACATTCTATGACGGGAGTTTACTTCTGGTGAATAAAAAGAAGATTAATATTATCCCCTCACCACTGGCAATTATTACTGTATCATTCAGGGCAGCTGCCCTGCAAGAAAGGGGATAAAGCATCATCCTTTATCCCCTTTGTATATATCAGCCTGGTATTAACCTGCAGAAACAGCCCTGTTTCGCTTGCCACTGAACTGGCTGTTATAAAGGTCTGCGTAGAAACCTCCCTGTGCTAAAAGCTCTTTATGAGTACCCTGCTCTATTACACGGCCATTATCCATCACCAGTATTAAGTCTGCATTACGTATTGTAGACAGCCTGTGGGCAATGACAAAACACGTTCTTCCTTTCATCAGCCCGGTCATGGCTTTCTGAATATAGATTTCTGTTCTGGTATCCACACTGCTGGTGGCTTCGTCCAGAATCAGGATTGCCGGGTCTGCCAGGAATGCACGGGCAATAGTCAAAAGCTGCTTCTGTCCTTGAGAAATATTACTGGCTTCTTCATTGATTATGGTGTCATACCCATCGGGAAGTGTACGGATAAAGTGATCAGCATGGGCCGCCTTTGCCGCCCTGACCACATCTCTAAAGGTAGCATCTGCACGACCATAGGCTATATTCTCCCGGATAGTGCCGTTAAAGAGCCATGTATCCTGGAGCACCATACCAAAAATACTGCGCAAATCTCCGCGTTTTAGATCCCTGATATCTATCCCGTCCACAGTGATTTTTCCCTCTCCTATTTCATAAAAACGCATCAGCAGGTTTACAAGGGTAGTCTTGCCTGCCCCGGTCGGTCCCACAATAGCAATAGTCTGGCCCTGTCTTACATCCATATTCATATCTTTTATCAACGCCACATTTTCCTTATATCCAAATTCAACCTTCTCAAATCTCACATTACCCCTGGGAGATGGAATATTTTTTGGATTTACCGGTTCAGGAACCTCTTCCTCCTCATCCAGCAGCTCAAATACGCGTTCAGCCGATGCAACAGTAGACTGAATAATATTGGCTATATTGGCGGTATGAATAATCGGACGGGTGAACTGTCTGGAATACTGGATGAATGCCTGGATATTCCCTATTTCAATTATTTTTTGGGTAACAAAGATACCCCCTACTACGCATACCAGTATATATGCTATATTGTTTATAAAATTCATTAAAGGCATGATGATGCCCGAGATGAACTGTGCTTTAAATCCTGCATCGTAAAGCTTATCATTAATTTCATTGAACTGCTTGATGGATTTGGACTCGCATCCGAAGGCCTTTATGATTTTATGTCCTGTATACACTTCTTCCACATGACCGTTTAGCTGTCCGAGCGTCTTCTGCTGTTCCGCAAAATACTTCTGTGAACGAATGGCAATCGCCCTGGTAACAATCCCATAAACAGGCAGTGTTCCAACAGCAATCAGAGTCATAACAGGACTGATTGTCAGCATCATTATCACAATACCTGCAAGGGTAGTTACTGACGTAATAAGTTGTATCAAACTTTGCTGCAGCGTATTGGCAATATTATCGATATCATTGGTAACCCGGCTTAAAACCTCACCATGGGTACGGGCATCAAAAAACTTGAGGGGCAGTCTGGACAGCTTATCATTTACATGGTTTCGCATGTCAAAAACGGTTTTCTGTGCTACCCCGGCCATAACATATCCTTGAATATAGCTGAAGAAAGCGCTTATAAGATATAACCCTGCCAGAATCAGAATTATTTGCAGGATATAATTGAAGTCAATACCCGCACCAGGCACATCCATATACTTGACCATAGCCCCCTCAAACAGCTTTGTGGTGGCCTTACCCATGATTTTGGGACTGACAATGCTGAAAACCGTGCTCAATACCGCAGCCAATAATACTGCAAATAATTTAACCCTGTAGGGTTTTAAATAACCTATCAACCGCTTCAATGTTCCTTTAAAATCCTTTGCTTTCTCTACCGGCCTGCCCATTGGTGGTCCGCTCATATGCCGGCCCCCGCCGGGACCTCTGAAAAATCTGTTCCCTGTCTCTCCCCTGTTCATGCAATCTCCTCCTCTGATAGCTGAGAGGATACAATTTCTCGATACACCTTACAGGTATTTATAAGCTCACGGTGTTTCCCTATTCCCGCTATTCTCCCCTCATCCAGAACAATAATACGGTCTGCGCCCATAACAGTGCTCACCCGCTGGGCTACAATAATTACGGTGCCATTCATGGTTTCCCTCTTCAGTGCCGCCCGGAGCCTGGCATCGGTTTTAAAGTCAAGGGCAGAAAAGCAGTCATCAAACAAATATATTTCCGGTTTTCTCACAAGGGCCCGGGCAATGGAAATACGTTGTTTCTGCCCTCCAGAAATATTGGTGCCTCCCTGTGCAATGACAGAATTAAATCCTTGTTTCATTTGTAGAATAAATTCTGTGGCCTGGGCGATATCTGCGGCATGACTTACTTCCTCATCGGTGGCGTCTTGTTTCCCATATCTGATATTGTCGGCAACAGTCCCGGTGAAAAGAACCACGTTCTGGGGTACAAAGCCAATCTTTTCTCTCAGGCTTTCCTGGGGCATTTCCCGGACATCTACGCCATCCACCAATACTGCTCCGCTATCCACATCGTAGAAGCGGGGAATAAGGTTTATCATCGTTGATTTACCTGAACCGGTACCGCCAATAATGGCTGTAATCTCCCCCGGCCCCGTACTGAAAGAGATATTGCAAATGGCCGGCTGCTCCGCACCAGGATAGCTGAAAGTGACATTCTTAAACTCTACAAATCCCTTTTTTTCACTGCCGTTTTTTGTCTGATCCGGATCCACGATTTCGGAAACCATATCCAGGACCTCATTAATCCTTACAGCTGATGCCTGTGCCCGGGGGACCACGACGAACATCATGGAAACCATAATCAGGGAAAACATTATCTGCATGGCATACTGGATAAACGCCATCATGTCCCCGACCTGCATATAACCATTGTCAATACGAATACCGCCGAACCAGATAATGGCTATGGTAGTGAAGTTCATAAGCAACATCATAACAGGCATAAGAGCTGCCATTAATTTATTTACCCGGATTGCCGTATCGGTAAGGTCCTGGTTTGCCTCATAGAGACGTTTCTTTTCATAATCGGTACGGTTAAAGGCGCGGATTACACGGATACCTGTAAGGCCTTCCCGTAAAACAAGATTCAATTTATCCAGCTTCATCTGCATAGCCCTAAAAAGCGGTACGCCCTTTCTGGCAATAATAAATATTACTGCTGCAAGGGCGGATATCACCACTACAAAAATAACTGACAGGGCGGCATCCTTTGATACAGCCATGACAATTCCGCCGATACACATCATGGGTGCACTGATCATCATACGCAGCATCATTATCAATACCTGCTGGACCTGAGTAATATCATTGGTTGTTCTTGTAATAAGGGAAGCTGTACCGATTCTGTCAAACTCATTAAGTGAAAAACTTTCCACTCTGGAAAAAACCTTGCCACGCAGAATTTTACCAAATCCTACTGCAGATTTTGATGACAGATAACTTCCCCAAATGGTGCATATGGCACCAATGCCGGCTACAATCAGCATAATTCCGCCGATCCTTACAATATACCGAGTATCACCCTTGACAATACCCGTATCCACAATATCAGACATCAGGGTTGGCAGATAAAGCTGGGATATGGATTGAAAAAGCGTCAAAACAAAAACAGCTATTATAGCTGCTGTGTAGGGTCTTATGAACCTGAGCAACTTGAACATTGGTGATCATCTCCACTCTGCTAATATTATCTATGCTGCAAATATGATTTAATATTGATTGTTATTTAATCAACAATCCTTTCAAGGTTTCAAGTCCGGCAAGAATAGCGTTTATCTCTTCTCTGCTTGCGTCGCGTAAAATATTTTCCAAATAGTTATTCATTAAATTATGAACGTCTTCATGTATTTCTTCCGCTCTGTCCGAGATCTCGACATAGACAATTCTCTTGTCCTCTTCGCTGCGTACTCTTTTCACCAGGTCCATCTTTTCGAGCCGGTCTACAATCCCGGAAACGGTGCTGGCGGCAAGATTCATTTCACTGCTTAATTCAGTCACTTTAAGTCTTTTTCTCTTGGAAAGTATGCGGATTGCCATCATCTGCGGAAAGGTCAACCCGCAATTCTTAAAAGTATTTCTGATGTTTTCTTTAAGCATCAGATTAATTTCCCTTAGCAACAGAGCAATCTGAGAGCCTGTTCCCATCTCCGGCATTTTATCACCACCCGGTTGTTTAGTATGCTAATGTTTAGTATGCTAAATACGATTTATATTATAACATCCCGGCTCCAAAAATGCTACAGTAAGTTTTTTCAGTAATAAAAAATGCCCCTTCTATTATGGACATCTAATCGGTTAAAGCTATCTTAAGATATTAAATAAAGAAAATCGTACATTATGTACGACAAATTTACAGATTCTCATATGCCTGACCTCTGGTTCCTATATCGATAAGCAATATTATGAATTCTTTGTCATTCTTAGTAAAAATACTTCTGAAATCTCCAACCCTAAGTCTATAGTACTCATAACCTTTTAACTTCTTTACATCTCCTTGCTTATACATTGTTCCATACCTCATCATCAATGTCGTTATTCCAAAAGTCCATACTGCTTTCGCTCGCTAACTCTAAATCTTTAAACGCCTGGTTATCTTTCCTGGCTTTTAAAAAACTGATAAAATCAATTACTTCTGGAATTTGGCTTTCACTCACTTATGATACGGCTCCCCCCTGTTTATCCTAAACCACCTGTATATCTGCTCCAGCAGAATCAAGCGCATCAACTGATGGGGAAAGGTCATCTCGGAAAAGGAGAGCTGCATATCCGCCCTCTGTAATACGTCCTCCGACAGTCCGTTGGACCCGCCAATAATAAAGGTAATATTGCTGCTGCCCGTAACACCCAGCCTGTCCATATATGTGGCCATTTCTTCAGAGGACATTCTTCTGCCCTTTATATCCAGGGCTATTATATGGGTGTTTCCTTTTATATTTTTCAGGATATTTTCCCCTTCCTTACGCCTGACCTCCTCCATCTGCGCAGGGCTTAGGTCTTCGGGGGCCTGAACATCCGGAACTTCGGCTATTCTCAACCGACAGTAACGCCCCAGCCTCTTCCGGTATTCTTCTATACCGCTCTTCAGGTATTTTTCTCTGACCTTTCCGACAGCTATTATGGTTATATTCATTTTTTTCTTCCCCTGACTTTTCCCTTGGTATTTTTGCTGACACCGTATTTTTTGTCCACCTGGGAGGTCAGTTTGAAAAACCTGACGAAAGAAATGATTACAGGGGTCAGCATAACCAGGACCAGCAGCCCGTATAAAACAAAAGGATTTATCTGCACTGGCGTATCCGGCAAAATAAATTCCTCCTTCCAGAAACAAAAAAAGAATACAACATGTTCTTCATAATTATATCACTAAATACTCCGGGGAGACATTCCAAAATCATATGTACCCTTTATCACATCAATACCCCTGAGGCCGGGGTAGCAGCTTGACACTCTTACTGAGAGTTTTTCCATCCCTTTTTATCTTGACATTCACTGTCTTTTCCTCATCCATTATTCCATACAGTATGCTTCTCATCTTTATCAGAGTGTTTACTTCCTTTCCGTCAATCTCCAGGATTATATCCCCTTCCCTTATGCCTGCCCGGTCGGCGGGAGTATTGGGATGAACTTCGATTACATAGATACCCTTTTGTATATCAACATCCGAATTGTAGTACCCTGCAATTTCCCTGTCAAAACCGTCTACTCCCAGGTACATGGGACGAAAGCTTCCCTTCTCCACCATCTGTTTGATAACAGGCTTGGCTATGTTTATAGGGACGGCGAATCCAATGGCCTCTGCTTCAGAAGCTTTGATAGTGTTTATTCCTATGACCTGTCCCCTGCTGTTCAAAAGTGGTCCTCCACTGTTGCCGGGATTTATGGAAGCATCCGTCTGTATCAGGTCTTCCATAACAACATCCTCTTCATCTCCCGGGGCAAGAATTGTCCTGTTCAAAGCGCTTATAATTCCTGACGTTACTGTCCTTTGGAACCTCAGTCCCAGGGGACTGCCTATTGCAACAGCGATATCCCCCACCCTTACGGTGTCAGAGTCCCCCAGTTCCGCATACGGTAGTCCTTCAGCATTCACCTTTATCAATGCCAAATCTAGGCTTGCATCCCGCCACAGGGCTTCTGCCGTCATCCGGTCCCCATTTTCAAAAAGCACCACAATCTCCCTGGGGTTTTCCCCAACAACATGGTCATTTGTAAGGATATAACCATCTGCCGTAAGTATTACTCCAGAACCGACTCCTCTTGTTTCAACTGCTCTGAATATTTCATCCCTACTTATCTCTACGGTAGTAATAGAAACCACTGATGGAATACTCTTCTGAGCAATGGCACTCACAATCCCCGGTTTTTCTTCTTCCGGGTAAATGATTTTTATCGGCCCTTCCTCCGGTATCCTGCTATACTGCATCGGCCGTCTCTGAGCCATATATCCGGCAGAAAAAATACTCCCCGCCACCCCTCCGATGATGGCAGCTATTAATGCAATGATTAAATAGGTATAGAAGTGACGTCCTGTCCACCGCAACCTTTCATTCCGCATCAATATACCTCCCGACTGGATATATTATATACCTTACTTATTTTATCCCTGAAGGACAGGTCAATATTCACCGCCTTATCCACCTCTATTCCTGCCTCCGATAGTATTCCCTTTACTGTTGCCAGGGCCAGGGGAGGATAATTATTTTCTTTGCTAAGGTGCCCCAACAGAACCCTTTTAATTTTTCTTTCCGCCAGTTTCACCAGGGTATATCCCGCTTCTTCATTGGACAGATGTCCCCTGTCTCCCAATATTCTTTTCTTTAAGAACCAGGGATACCGGCCCACTTTTAACATCTCCACATCGTGGTTGGACTCCAGCATCAAAAAATCGCTGTCCATTATCTCTCCAATAATATCATCGGTAACACAGCCCAGGTCGTTTGCTATGGAGACCTTCACATTGTCCTTATGAAAAGAAAAGCCTACAGGGTCTGCCGCATCGTGGGATATAGGATATGGTTTAATATACAGGTCTCCAATAAAAAATGCCTCTCCGGTACAAAACTCCCTCATATTATCCGGACAAATATCACCTATTTTGCTTTCCATGGCCTTCCATGTCAATTGATTGGCGTAAACAGGGATATTATAACGCCTTGACAGTACTCCTACCCCTTTAATATGGTCATCATGATCGTGGGTTACAATAACGGCCTGTATGGATTGAGGGGATATGTCCGCATCTTTCAGCAGCTTTTCCACCCTTTTGCCGCTGAAGCCTGCATCTATGAGAATGGAAATCTTACCTGTAGATATGTACAAGCAATTACCACCGCTTCCACTGGATAAAGAACAAAATTTAACTGTCATAAATACCTCCCTGCCGGAACGTTAAAAAACGGACTTGAAGTCCGCTTAGGAGCCCCGGGTTGTTATTCATTTATTTATAATATAATATATCAGAGAATGGGTTCTCCCCATGCAAAAAGAATACACTTAAAGTGTATTCTTTAAGTGTTGGTTCTGCAAATATCCGCTCCCAGACACCTCAGCTTATCCTCAAGCTGTTCGTACCCTCTGTCAATATGATATATGTCACCGACTTCCGTTCTGCCCTCAGCTATCAGTCCTGCTATAACAAGAGCAGCCCCTGCCCTCAGGTCAGTGGCATATACACTGGCCCCGGACAGCTTGCCGATACCTTCAACCACGGCAACCCTTCCTTCAACTTTTATATCCGCTCCCATTCTTTTCAGTTCGTCAACGTGTTTAAAACGCCCTTCCCATATGCTTTCGGTAATCATACTTGTTCCCTCCGCCACCGAGAGAAGGACTGTGATAGGCTGCTGAAGGTCTGTAGGAAAGCCGGGATAAGGCAATGTCTTGATATCAGTGCTCCTGGGCCTGCCTCTGCTGATAACGCGAACAGAATCACCGTTCTCCCGGACATCTATTCCCATTTCAATTAATTTGGCAGTAATTGATTCCAGATGCTTTGGAATAATATTTTCTATTACAACATCCCCTCCAGGAATAGTAGCTGCTGCTATCATATAGGTTCCTGCTTCAATCTGGTCGGGAATCACCATATAATTGGTTCCGTGAAGCTGTTTAACTCCCTTTATTCGTATGACATCGGTGCCGGCACCTTTTACTTCCGCTCCCATTGAGTTGAGAAAATTGGCTACGTCAACCACATGGGGCTCCTTGGCAGCATTTTCAATAACCGTAATCCCTTCTGCCATTGTAGCCGCTATCATGATATTTATAGTGGCTCCCACACTTACGACATCAAGAAATATCTGCTTGCCCACCAGTCTGTCCGCCCTGATTTTTATCAGGCCGTGCTCAATATCCACATCAGCGCCCAGGGCCCTGAAACCTTTTATGTGCTGGTCTATTGGCCTGACTCCTATATCACAGCCTCCGGGATAAGGCATGGTCACCCTGCCGAAACGGGTCAGCAAAGCCCCCAGCAAATAATAGGATGCCCTTAGTTCTTTAACAAGACCGTTCTCAATGTTCCAGCAGTCCAAACCGGATGAATCCAGTTCCAGTGTCCCGGTTTCTTTCAGCTCTGCTTTAACACCTATTCCATTCATGATATCCCTTAACACCAGTACATCTCTTATTGCAGGCAGGTTCTCTATACGGCATTTATCGTCAGCCAGCAATGCTGCCGGTATTATTGCAACAGCTGCATTCTTGGCTCCACTTATTCTAACGCGCCCTTTAAGGGGTTTTCCTCCTTCGATTACCAGCTTCTCCACCCGGGTCGCAACTCCTTTCACTGTATATAAACAGGACTCTGGGCTTCAAGCAGAATTTTAACCTCATCAGAAGCCTAGAAATCGTTATCCATGGACGTATCACCGCTTATCTTCCGCCTAGAACATGGAAATACTAGCGGCAGTAGTCATCGGATAACTCCCTGCAATTGACACTAATATATTAATTTCTACAAAACTTTCAAAATTCCTTTATACAAATAATATATGTTTTTTTGAATTATAACCTTTATTTGTCATATTGCCCGGTTAAAGCATTGATATAGTAACTTTTGCCTTCAACCTGCACTTTCCAGGCAGGGAAAGCCTCTCCCTCTTTTGCTCCTTCCCAGTTAAAATAATTTACCAGCGTTATATCGTCAATCCGGGATGGGGGATTATCTGCAAACTCTTTGGAACTCACTATTTTTAATAGCGCCTGGGCCGCAGGCATTATTTTTTTTCTCCCCTTTTCCATATGCTTTGGTTTGAGCCACAACATATTCATTGAATATATTCCCTTAGGAGTAACCTCCAGTTGAACATAACTCACTTCCAGTAGGACGTCCTTATATTCCTGGACATAGCTTATGGAATAACCTTTAGAAGTGGGTACTATTTCATCTACAACCATTGCCGGAGTGTATAAGCCCGTTGTCTTTAAAAAACTGTTACCTGTTTTAACGGCATCTTTAGCTGTAAGGGTCCCTTTTTGGTCATCTTTCAATGCCAGATCAAGATAAATGATTTCCCTGTTATTCTTAATTTCAAGCTTCTTTTCATCTTTCATGTAAATGGTTGTTCCATTCTGAATTATAGGCTCTATGTCCGAAACCCCAAAAAAAATGGATGCCAGGTGCTGTGGCGAAATCTCCTGGTACTCCACGGTTAAGATCCCCGGCACCGAAACATCCCGGGGAATATCGGGAATGAGTTCAATCCCTTTATTCTCAAGCACATCGATAACTTCATTGATTTCCTGGTTATCGGCGGTCAGATGCCTGTAATTATTATCGTATATATTAAACAGCAAATAAAGGTTTGTCAGTAAAAACGCAATAATTAACAAGCTTTTTGCCCTTGACCAGTCCATAAACACCTTACCCCCAGAAACATTTAATTCAATATTATACCCTTATACGCGTCAATAATATACATAGTATGGCTTTTCTTGATATACCAGACCGGAATGGCTTGGTAGTCTTTTCCGTTTACTGCATCTATAAAATAACCCAGATACATATCCTGTATGTCTGACCAAGACTGGGCTTCATTGCTACTGTCCTTCATGAGCATAACATTAAGGGCCTCAATGGGATTCAACAATGTTTCTTTAACTATGGTAAATCTCTTTATATGGTGAACCAGTCTTTTATAACCAACAACACTGTTATTGATAACAGATACTTCTATCGGGCTAAAATCCTGACTTCCGGCATAAACAAAAGGCAGCCCGTCACTACAGTAGTTAAACCTGAACAAAAATCCCCTGCGCTGGTTATCGGATACTGTCTCAACCTCTCTCAAAATCAGCTGTTCAGGAATGCCCCCGTGATTGTCTATATAGTTCAGTGCAGCATTAAGGGCCTCTCCAATATCATTTAATTGAATGTCCGAAGTGCTCACGTTATATATAAGGTATTCGACATATCCATTGGTATAAACCTTCAAGGCACTGCTCCCGTCGGTAAATATTACCGAACCGCTTGTCTCGGTGATTTTCCTTACAATAGACATATCCTTAAAAAAAGAAGAAGCGTACATCAGAATTGTCTGTTCCTCCGAAGCATCTATTTCCTGCTCCGCAATGCCTATAGGCAGGTTGATGGACCGCATCTCTAGCGGCAGATAAACGCTGCTGTTTTCGCTAAATCCAATCTCCTGGAAAGTCCAGTATTTTACCGGATCTATCTCTTCCAGTTCATCTATCAGCTTTATCAGGCGGTCTCCTGAATGGGGCAGCAGGATTTTGTAAATTTGTCCCTGTACATCATCCTTTATCAATATGCTGGCTTCAGTACCCACGGTTACAACCAGACTTTTTATACTGTTCAGGAGGGATAAATCCAGACCCGCTTCCGGAAAAAACGCTTTCTGGACTAACGCTGCCGATAAAGGGCGTTCAAAATTCAACTCTACCGATTTTGCGGACTTTGCAATGGTCCATTCTTCAATACCGGCCTGTTTCAATACTCCCTGCTGCCCATCCTCAGCAAAATGCTTGAAAATATCAATCGATGCCCGGAGTATCTCCCTGTAATACTTATACCCTCCGGAGTTCCTCAACAGCATTGTATGGGACTGACCTCCAAAATTGACTGTTATCCACCGGGGTAAAACAAAATCAGACAGGTTATAGTTTTTTTTACTATCCTGCCTTTCAGGAAGCTCCGAAACAGATGCAATTCTGCCAATGGGGACGTCAAGCCATAGTTGAATGGTAAGCATTATGCTCATTAATACAAGTCCTGTCAGAATTAAGCTTTTTATCCTCTCCCTGTTCATTTTAATCAACTCCGTAGTTGTGTACCATAATTCTACTGAATTATTTTCTTTATAATGTCAATAAAATTGAAATTCAAAAGATTCTCAACCGCTTCTCTGATCTCTTCTTTTGTGGACAACATTACTTCCCCTTCTATTGTCTCTTCGTCACCAGAAGGACTGACTGCCTTTATGACTACTTTGTTATAGCCCTGTTTCAATTCAATCTCTTTGGCAAAAAAACCGGTAGGACCTACGACTATGCAGTTGTTTTCCCCCTGCTGGTCATATTGTTTCCATTTATAGACATCCGTACCGTTATCATTTACCACTTCTCTGCTGAACACGGTTATTTCCACCGTTGTGTCCATCTCTGCCCAGCCTGAAATAATTATGTTCTTGTTAACCGTTTTAATATCCGATATGGGTTTTATCAACTCCACAACCCGGGGAGCTGCCAGAACCGGTGCTGATAATGCATCGACCACTAATATTAAGCTGAGTACTATTACTGTCAATACTTTTCTGGGCATAGTAATTCCTCCTGATTCCCTTATGCAAACACTCCCCCAAGTAAAATTATATCTTAACAATATTACAATCTTGTTACAGATAAATTAAGTTATTCTAACAAAAATATACAATCACGCTGGAAATTGTATGGTAACGGTGGTTCCCTCCCCCTGCACACTGCTTATCGAAATATTTCCGTTATGGGCTTCAATGATCTGCTTCGCAATTGACAGGCCCAGGCCTGTGCCGCCCAGTTCCCTGGAACGGGCCTTATCCACCCTGTAAAACCTTTCAAATATCCTGGGCAGGTCATCCTCGGGTATACCGATACCATTGTCTTCTACAATAATACGGATATTACCGCCTACATAATCCATCACCACTTTTATGCTACCATTATCCGGTGTGTACTTAATCGCATTGCTCAATATATTTAGTATGACCTGTTCGATTCTGTCTTTATCTCCAATAAACACAGGTAATGGCGACAGCTTCTCTATAGCGATGGTTTGATTTTTCTCCTTTGCAGTAATTTCCAGTTTTTTGACCACCTGCTCCACCATCTCCTCCAGGTCAAACCGGGATTCGTTCCACTCTGTCTGCTGGTAATCCAGTTTGGACAGCTGGAGCAGGTCTTTAACAAGCCTTGTCATACGAACCGCCTCGCTGTTAATAACCCGGAGGAAATCCCTGGATAGTTCCTTTTCTTCTTCCGGAACACCTTCCAGCAGCGTTTCTATATAACTTCTGATGGACGTTAGGGGTGTCCTTAGCTCATGGGATACATTGGCGACAAATTCTTTCTGCATTGTTTCCAGTTTATGCTGCTCGGTAATGTCCTGAAACACTATTATATATCCCATAATTTCTTTCTCTTCGTTCTTGAAAGGCGCTACTTCAACCCTTATAACAACATCCTTAACCTGTACAATCTTATCCTTAATGGCTTCATAGGCCTTCAGGTCTTCAAAGGCCATGTCAATACCTGTTCTAGAAAAAAGCTGATCAAGTTTTATATCCAGGAGATTTTCATTCTCTATACCAAGAAACCTCAGGGCGGAAGGATTGGCGTGGATAATGTCTCCCCTGTCATTTACCGCTATCACTCCATCTGTAAGGTATGTCAGGATAGCTTCCATTTTACCCTTCTCACTGGCAATCTCTCCTAAAGTATCTTTAAGCTGTCCGGCCATATAGTTAAACATCTGAGTGAGCTGTCCAATCTCATCATTGGACTTTACCCCCAGTCTGTGGTCAAAGTCCCCCTCAGCCATCCTTTTTGCCTTGGAAGTTACCTCTTTTATCGGGCTGGTAATGCTCCTTGCCAGTAAAGAGCCAAGAAAAACCGTGATAATTAACGCTATAAGTGTTGCATAAGTAAGAATATTTTTTGCCTCCGAAAGGGTATCGTTAATCTGCTCCATCTTCGCCCGCAGATATATTATTTTTTCCACCTTCCCGGAAGAATTTTGAATTGGAAAGGCATAGTCCATAAGATATGCTTCTCCCCTGTCATTTTCCACAATATCCGTTCCTTTTTTCCCTGTAAAAGAAGCCAGCAGTACACAGGGGGGATCAAAGTTCAATACTTCCCCGACAGGCCTGTTGACAGCTTCTTTAACAGTACTGGCTATAACATCTCTTTCGGCGTTAAGTATATATACTTCCCGGATCTGAGATTCAAGGCTGCCCAAAAACCATCTTTCTACAATTTTCTGTATATCCGGTGCCTCCATAAGGCTCTTCTCTTCGATCTGGAACTCCAGAAAATTGGCCGTCTCATCCAGGGACTTGGTAAGGTTGTTTTTATGATACTGTTCCAGCTCATTTATGATATACAGCCCTATTATCTCCATAGCCAGGAATACCAATAAGAAATAAATGATAACTATCTTCCACTGAATGCTTCTGAACATTCAATTATACCCTCCTGAAGTAATAGCCTACTCCTCTTTTTGTAATAATGTATTTTGGATTACTGGAATCATCCTCGATTTTCTCCCTGAGCCGTCTTATGGTAACGTCTACTGTTCTGACATCCCCATAATATTCATACCCCCATACATCTTCAAGCAAGGACTCTCTGGTAAATACCTGCTCTTCCTGGGAAGCAAGGTATTTCAAAAGCTCGAACTCTCTCAGGGTAAGATCAATCACCACATCCTCTTTCCTTACCTCGTATTTGTTCAAATCTATGGACAGATTTCCCGATTTAATGATATTCCCCGGTAATTCGCCGTCTGTCTGGGGAAAATCCGCTCTCCGTATATTAGCTTTCACCCGGGCCAGAAGCTCTCTGACCCCAAAAGGCTTTGTTATATAATCGTCTGCACCTAGCTCCAACCCCAGGACTTTGTCCACCTCTTCCTCTTTGGCTGTAAGCATGATTATGGGCACCTGACTGCTTTCCCTCAATTTTTTACACACCGCAAAGCCGTCCATCCTGGGAAGCATTATATCCAGGATTATCAGGTCCGGCTTCAGCATATTAGCCTTCTCAATGGCCTGACATCCGTCGAAGGCCAGCTCAACCGCATATCCTTCTTTTTGCAGGTTATATTTTAGTATATCGGCAATCGGCTTTTCATCGTCCACTACCAGGATTTTCTTGTCCAAAGTTTCATCACCTCAACCATATTTTATAGGATATATTACACTTTACACAGGCTTTTTCCTTCAAATATTTAATTTTAGGACAAATATCCCGGTTTTATGTGGGACATTTGTCCCTGCAAAAATAAACTGCTATTCCTATGGACTTTTGTCCAGAACCGTTTAAAATATAATATAGACAATCCAATTTTGTACAAGCATATCGAATTATGTCAATTATTCGGTATGATCCCCAAGCAATCCCCCAATTTTGAATATACAAGGGTATCCCCAACCCTTGTATATTTTCTTATATGCTCTTTTCAAGGTCTTCTGGCGAATAACCGGTAACAGCTTCAAAGGCCCTGTCAAAGGGTACTCCTTTTTTCAGCATCCCAAACAGTTCTAATAACCGGCCTGTATCATTCTTTTCCATTACAGCTTTAACTAACAAAAAAGACTGCCGGTAGGCCAGCATCTGTTCCAATTCATTAAAATGATGGGTTAATTCCTCCAGAGAATAGGGTTTATTATTGAACAGGTAATTCTCCCCCCATTCGAACCCGGTATTTTTATATTCCTGGTAGAGAGCCATCCCTTCGGTAAACCAGATTGGATAGTTGCCTGCAGCCATTTCATCCATTATTAAATGGGTCAGTTCATGAATATACAGCCCTTTTTCCGCCTGGTCCCCTGCTTTTCCCCATTCATTGGGAGAAAGTATGCTGATGGTTCCTGAATAAAAGGCACCCAGCGTGGCGTCCTCCGAGGGAAGCCTTAATCCTTTTTCTAATTCCTCTTTGCTTGGATATATTATTAATGTGATTTTGTCATCAGGATAAAATCTGAAATAGCCGGTTATGGTACTGTATTGTTCTTCAGCTTCCTGTACCACCCTATCCAGCACATTGGCATCCTGGGTGGTATATTTTATCCTGAAATGCTCTGTATCCTCCGTACTGTATCCTGAAGTAATAGCCTCCAGTCTTGCGCTTTCAACAATCTCCACTATATCCGATATCAAAATTTCAACACTGGAAAAACTGTATACCATCACAAATACAAGTAAAACAAAAAACCCGATTACACGGCTCCTTTTGTCCCCCCTCAACATATGACCTCCCCTCCAAACCAATTATAACAAAATATTATGTAAACTACATAGGTAAATAATCCTATCTGGGCATAAATATTGCCCTGTCATCTTTTTTTATCCCATGGGTACCCGGATTATCGCTCAGTTTGATTATTTTATCTATAATGTATTCCCTTCTCCAGTCTCCGGGAACGACAGGCTGAGATTTATTCCATATATAAATGGGTACGGCGGAAACCTGAATAATCTGATCCCCTTCACAGACAATTTCCAAAATTACACTTTGTTTGTTGTTTTCATCATTCTGGTCAAATACAAAATTGCCCAGACTGTATGCAATCAGCTTGCCTTTGTAAAACTCCAGCCCCTGCAGAACATGAGGATGATGCCCCAGAATTATATCCGCCCCCCAATCGATTATCCTGTAAGCAAGCTCCTTCTGATTGATATTGGTATGGTTGCTGTCCTCTGTTCCCCAGTGCAAGGACACCACCAGGATATCACATATCTCCCTGAGCTTTTTTATATCCTCTTGGATAATATCTTCTTTCATGGGCGCAGTTCCGGCCTGAGTTGTGGTGGCTTCAAAGGTCCTCCTGTAGTAAGGGCTGTAATAATAGTTATAGAACTCATTATAGGCCAAAAAACCCACTTTCAAATTATCTTTTATTATTACAAGGGGCTGCCGTGCTTTTTTGAGGTTTTCCCCGGCTCCCACATACCCAAGGCCCTTTTTTTCAAGGGCATCAATGGTTTCCATCAAAGCCGGCGTATCATAATCAAGAATATGATTGTTGGCAATGGACAGGATATCAAACCCTGCATTTTTTAAGCCTTCTGCCGACGCCGGTTCAGCTCTGAACCATATTCCCTTTCCCGGAAGTTTGGTCCCCCCGGTGGCCAGGGTGGTCTCCAGATTGCCAAATGAAATATCACCGCTGGCAACTATATCCCGTGTCTGCTGGAAAGGGTAATCTGCCGAATTTCTCTTTATCCATCCTCCTACTCCTCTCGAAAGCATTATGTCCCCCACTGCTATAATGGTAATACCGGGAGCCGAGACCTCATTATTCATCTCTTCCTCGGAATTCATCTCTTTCCCGGACCCGACCGGCTGCTGACCGGTTTCAACGGTAGTTAAAGAACATCCTGCAGTTAAGAAAATAATCCCTATACATATTATTAAAATCTTCTTCACATTATCCCCCTCCAGAGAATGGCCCCTTCACGGGCACACACCGAATCTTAGCCTGACTTGTCTACTGTTTAACTATAATTTATCATCAAAATATTTTGCGTGTCAATTAACCATCGACCGTGGTCCGGCATAATATGTATATACCGACTAATTTTGCGGGAGTGAGTTGATATGGCAGCCATTGGTGGAATAATAAACAGGGTGCTTTTTCCCGAAAAGCTTGATCCGTGTGTTAAGGCAAGCATAGATTACAAAAACATAAAACATGTTTCGGTAATCATCCAGTTCATTGAGGAAATAAACGACAGGGTAAAAAAAGGCATAATAAAACGGGGTGGAATAATTAAAACCATATATCCCTTTATTAATGCGTGTCATGCAACAGTGCCGCCTGACCGCATTAAATCCCTGGAAGCCATGTACCCTATATCTTTTATTTCCCTTGACTATCCCGTGACATCCCATCTCAGTACTGTCACAAACGTGCTGGGAGCAACTGTCGCCCACAATCTCAATTATTCAGGTAAAAATATTACGATAGCTTTACTGGATACAGGTACATACCCCCACCCGGATATAATAAGACCGAGGAACCGTATTATCCGGTTTGCGGACCTGGTAAACCGCTGTGAATTCGCCTATGATGACAACGGTCATGGCACCTTTATGGCGGGAATACTGGTAGGAAACGGCAGTATGTCTAAGGGAGAATACACAGGTATTGCCCCCGAAGCCTATCTGATAAGCATAAAAGTGCTGAACCAGACCGGCACTGGCAGAGTATCGACTGTATTGGCCGGCCTGCAGTGGATATATGACAATAAAGACAGGTACAGGATTAAGGTGGTATGCATACCTCTGGGCTGCACCGGCCATTTGCCATGGACCAGAGACCCTCTTGCCTGTGCTGTACAGGTATTATGGGATGAAGGGCTGGTTGTATGCGCTTCCGCAGGAAATAATGGGCCCGCAGCATCCAGTATATCATCTCCCGGTATCAACCCGAACATAATAACGGCAGGTGCAGTAAGGTCATATGGAAATGATGGCCTTTTGTCCGAGCCCCTGTGCGGTTTTTCGAGCAGAGGTTCCACAAGAGACGGAAACCAGGGTCCCGATGTAGTGGCACCGGGTTCAAATATAACCTCCCTTGAATGTGACACTGCTTTCATTCCCCGGTCCCAGGCAGCATATAAGGGAGCCAAACTGTCCCAGTACTACCGCTGTGGTTCGGGTACCTCCGCAGCCTGTGCATCAATAGCCGGAATAGTATCGTTAATGCTTGATAAAAACCAGCAGTTAAGTCCTGATGAGATAAAATCTCTATTGAAATACAGCTGTAAAAGCCTGAATCTGTTAAAAGTGCAACAGGGCTGGGGCCTCCCAGACTTGAACAGGATTCTGGGGGTATGAAAAAAAAGAGGGAATTTCCCTCTTTTTTTTACTGGTCAAGATATTGTATCGGGTTAACAGGTACCCCGAATTTCCTCACCTCAAAGTGAAGGTGTGGACCGGTGGTGTTTCCGGTGCTCCCGGACAGGGCAACTGTCTGGCCTTTGTGCACCTTGTCACCTTTTTTCACCAAGAGCTTGGAGTTATGACCGTAATAGGTTTCATAGCCCTCTCCGTGGTCAATAATAACCAGCAGACCATAGCCCCCGTAGTTTCCGGCGAATTTTACGGTACCTCCATCTGAAGCTTTGACGGGAGTCCCGGAATTTAAGGCTATATCTATACCATTGTGTCTCCTTCCCCATCTCCAGCCAAAGCCTGAAGTAATTCTTCCCCTGGCAGGGTATGAAAAGGTACCGGTCCCCTGCCTGGGCGGAGGGGGTTTAATGCCAAGGGCCACCAATCGCGTTACCGGTTCCTCCACTACTGTTTCCTCCAGTATTTCCCTGGTTACTTCTACGCCGTTTTCTTTGATTATCCTGGCAGTAACTTCCTTCTTGCCGTATTTCCCGTATTTGGTTATTATTGATTCCCCTTTGTAGAATTCGCTGCTTTGCTTATAATCAGTATCAAAAGGAATTTTCTCTGAATAAGTGGCTATTTCCTCAGTAACTACCGTCAGAAAAGGTTTGGGCACTATCATGTTTATCTTCTGCCCTATCTGAAGCCGCTTGGGGCTTATGCCGGGATTGGCTTTTTCCAAGTCTTCAACGGATATATTGTTGTTTCTGGATATAAGCCATAAACTGTCCCCTTTTTTTACGGTATAGACCTTCTCTTCGGTAGTACCATTCAATAAGAATTTATAGGCGTCTTCATAAATCATGAGTTTATTTATATCTACCGCCTGTTCCAGGAGCTCCACTTTTTCTTTTATGTAAATTCTGTCGGTTTCTATTCCTTTCCCATCCGGAATAAAAGATGCTTTAATATCTTCCAGTAATTTCTCCGCCTGTTCCCTTCCCATTATGGACAGCACAGGGCTGCCGCCTATCATAACGGTAACCGCCGGTCTTTTTATACTGATGTTTTTCATCATGTTTTTCTTTAATACATCCTTGTCAGTCAACCTGTTATCAGAAAGTTTTACTTTTTTTATATCCAGTGCCGCACCCACTACAATATCCCCGGTTTCATACCCTGCCCCAATTTCCTGGGTAAGTTCAGCAATTGCATCCTTTGCTTCAGCCTTGCTTCTGACTGTCCCGACAGGAATACCATTAATATACACATCATATCCGGTATTGTATACTTGAATCCCCACAATTACCAGCACAACTAACAGTACTACAGAGATTACGCCTGCCTTTTTCCCCGATAAGCCGAACCTTGAAAAACTAAATCTGGTTAAATCAATTTTTTTAATTTTGCGTTTTACCAGATTGAGTTTATTGAGGCTGAACTCCGCCAGGTTGAACTTCCTTAGGTTAAACCTTCCCAGATTTGTTCTTAAAAAGTGGTTTTTCTCCGGAATAAGTCTACCTAAAGGGTTCTTATTAGGCGTTTCATCCATGTCTGTGCTCCTTTCTGAAGAACATTTACCTATCAACAGGTAATATCCTCTTCTCTATAATATTATTTATCCTCTTTTATTGTTTTTATACATTTTCGTCATCATGTGGAAAATTAGCGGTCTCCCTTAAGCCGCTGCATTACTTCGTTTTCAATCGGTTTCTCAGCTACATCCTGCATAATTTCAATAAAATCCCCGGTGGTTGCATTCTGGAATTTATATGTATCGTAATATTTCCTGAGACCGCGGAAAAACAGTTCGTCTCCGAGCTGCTTCCTGAGCCAGTCAATTATCAATGCTCCGCCAGCATATACCAATGACGAGTATTCCTGCCAGCTACCGTATTCTTTAAGGTCCTCCAGTATGACTGTATCATTGTTTTGCCGGCTGTCCCGGAAACTGTAATACGGTTTTTCTATGACGCTGTTTAATATTCTTTCACCGGTTTCAGGACCGTACCTCTCATAATAATACAACACGGTGGAATACTCGGTTAACCCCTCATCCAGCCACGCTTCGGCTATTTCATTGTTGCCGACAACGCCATACCACCACTGGTGGGCAGTCTCATGGGCCACCACATATTCCAGGGAGAACAAACCGCCTTTATTATATAATTCTTTGTCTATAAAAACAAGGTTTGGATATTCCATCCCCCCGATGAAAAAATCCGAGGCAGCTACAGAATAGGTTCTATAAGGATAATCCCCGAAAAGTTCGCTGAAAATCTCAACAGCTCTGGCTGCAGTTTCCAGGGCTTTCTCTCCCCCGGTTTCATCAAAAAAATAGGATTTAATCTCTGTGCCTTTTACCTTTTTCTTCTTTACCTTGTAAGATTTACTGGCAATCCATGCAAAATCCCTGACACCTTTTCCCTCTGCCATCCATTCCCTGTACCCTTTTCCAATCTTACCGGCCCTCCTGACCTGTCCGGTTGAAGCTACAGTATATTCATCCGGCAGGGTTATGCGCACATGATAGTCGCTGATGTCACTGTAGAAGGGGTCACCGATAGGATAATAGGGGTCCAGGTTCCATCCTTTGTCGTCAAAAACTGCTGCCACAGGATACCAGTTGGCTGCCCTTAAGGTATTCTCTCCATATCCGAACCTGCCGTGGCACAGGGGAAATTTCAGTGTATAGTTCATATCAATAGTGAGTGCCTGTCCCGGTTGCAGGGGTTTATCCAGGCTTATTTTCAAAACATTTTTGGCAGCATCCTGGTAGCCCCAGCTGTATACCCTGCCATCCACATCCACATTGTGAACCTCAATAAAGCCCGGATCAAAACCCAGTGGATATGCCTGAGTAAGTTCATCCGGGAGAAAAGGGGCGGTATTCTTCTCCTGAAATGCATTGGGATACAGGTGAAAGTATATGTTCTCCAGTATTTCCTCTTCTTTATTGTAATATGTTATCTGTTGATAGCCTTTAAGCACTTTCTCCACTTCATCAAAATAGCAGTTAATATAATACCTGTCCCTGATTTCCCCGTTCAACCGGATTTCATGCCGGTTAACAGGTACACAGGATGATATTATTAAAACTAAAAGCGATATTAAGATAATCAGCTTTTTCACCATTTTCTCCTCCCTGTGGGTATATAGTATTTCTATTCAGAATTAGGAAGGGTAATGCCAATATGCTATAATATAATAACAGGTGGCTGGCAAAAATAAGCCCATGAGGTGATATTATGCATTTTGTCAAAGGGAAAACCGATATTGACCTGGGGGATACCCCTGTTGAAAATCTCTTTATAGATACGTACATGCCTACAGCAGATGGGAATTATGTTAAGGTTTACCTGATGGGTTATAGATTTGCCTGCGACCCCTGTTCTTCGTCCGGCTTTACCAATGAAAGGATTGCAAAAGACCTGAATATACTGCTGTCCGATGTGTTAAAGGCCTGGGACTACTGGGAAAAGAAAGGTATCATTAAAAAACACTACCAGAATGAAGGCAGTAAAGATGACTTTACAGTAGAATTCCTTAATCTGAAGCAGTTAATTATTAATAACTGCTATCTGCCTACTACCGAAGAAAATACAGAGTACAAAAATAAATCCTATTCTCCCTCCGACCTTACCGAAGCCATGCGGGACGAAAGAATCAGGGACATGTTTCATAACGTACAGCAACTGATGTGCAGACCCCTCAACCCCTCTGAAAGTCTCCAGTGCCTGGAATGGCTTTACGATTTTAAAATGTCGCCCCAGGTGATTGAAGAGGCCTTCAGGTATTCCATAGACAAAAAAGGGATAAAAAATATCAAATATATAAACGCCATTATAAGCAACTGGTATGATAAAAATATAAACACCCTGGAAAAACTCCATGAACATCTGGAAAACTCGGATAAGAAATACAGTCTGTATAATATAGTAATGAAAGCCGTTGGCAGCTCAAGAAACCCTTCCAAAAAAGAAAAAGAGCTGATGAACAAGTGGTTCTACGAGTACAGTATGCCCCTGGAAGTAGTGATAAAAGCCTGTGACACCGCCTTTGTGAGGAAACCGAATCCTACACTGGCTTACATAGACGGCATTATCACAGACTGGTTCAAAAATAATATCAAGACCATTAAAGAAATTGAAGATGATATAAAAAAAACCCCCCCGCCACACCGTAAGAATGCCAAGAATAAGTATCACAATTTTCATCAGCCGGCATTAAAATATACAAATGACCAGTTGAAGAATATGTGGAATAAAAAAGAAAATATCTAATACAGGGGAAGAATGATAATGGATGGAATAGCAAGAAAAATCCAGAATGAATACCAGGCAATAAGGGCCCGCATTGATAAAGAAAGAAAAGAGAGAATAAAAGAAATATATAACGTAATTCCCAGAATTAAAGAAATAGATGACAGAATTCAGAACCTGGGCATCCGCTGTGCGAGGGCATTACTGAAGTCGGACAATGCTTCTGACAAAAGATTCGTTGATATACTAAGGGAAGAGATTACTTCATTGAAACAGGAAAAGATTAAACTTCTGGAAAAGTATATGTATTCGCCCGATTACATGGAAATACATTATGAATGCAGCGCATGTAAGGATACAGGATATGTTGGCCGGGAAAAATGTAAATGTTTCAAACAAAAACTGATTGACAGGGCATACCAGCAGTCAAATCTGGGCAATACCCTGGAAAAAGAAAACTTCAGCAACTTTGATATAAACCTTTTTCCCGATGAGAAATACGATAATTATTCCTTAACACCCCGGGAAAACATGAAAAACATAGTAAGTACCTGCGAAGGCTTCGTAAACAATTTTCATAAAGACAACGGCGAGAATCTTCTCTTTTACGGAAGTACAGGCCTGGGAAAAACTTTTCTCTGCAACTGCATCGCCAAAGCACTGCTGGACAAAGGAGAGCTTGTGATCTATCTTACTGCTTTCAATCTGTTCCGAATACTGGAGGAATACCGCTTTAATCATAGTGAAAATCTGCAGAACCGTGAACAACTGGACAGTATACTAACCTGTGACCTTCTGATAATTGACGACCTGGGTACAGAGCTGTCCAACGCCTTCACTGTATCAGAGCTTTTCAACATAATAAACACAAGACTTCTGTCAAAGAAGAAGGTTATAATCTCAACCAACCTCGAACCTGAAGAACTATTGAAAACTTACAACCAAAGAATATTCTCGCGAATTTCCGGAAATTACAGGACCCTTGAATTTTATGGCCCTGACCTGAGATGGGAAAAATAAAATATTCTCATAAATAAAAAAGCGGGTAAAATCCGCTTTTTTTAATGGAGCTGGTGATGGGACTCGAACCCGCAACCTGCTGATTACAAGTCAGCTGCTCTGCCAGTTGAGCTACACCAGCAGAATATGGCGACCCGGAAGGGACTTGAACCCTCGACCTCCAGCGTGACAGGCTGGCATTCTAACCATCTGAACTACCGGGCCGCATTTGGTGACCCATCCGCGACTCGAACGCGGGACACCCTGATTAAAAGTCAGGTGCTCTACCGACTGAGCTAATGGGTCACTGGGCACTAATATATAATAAACGAATTTATTTTTATTGTCAATACCAATTATGGTTTTAACCGATCAGTACCTGACGGTTAAATGAGGTCTTTCAAAATCATGGTCTGCTTCCTGCCGGGGCCTACCGAAACTATGGATATATAAACCCCGCAGACTTCCTCTATCCTCTGCAGATACTTCCTGGCATTGTCCGGCAGGTCCTGATATGAAGTAATACCGCTTATGTCTTCCATCCATCCGTCCATTTCCTCATATACAGGCTTGCATTTTTCCAGTACCTTCAGGCTGGCAGGAAAATCCGTAATAACTTTGCCTTCATATTCATATCCCACGCAAATCTTGATTTTTTCAAAACTGTCCAAAATATCCAGCTTGGTAATCGCAATACCATCCAGCCCGTTTATTCTTACAGCATATCTGACAACAACAGCGTCAAGCCAGCCGCATCTCCTCGGCCTTCCTGTGGTGGTGCCGAATTCGTAGCCCCGTTCCCTCATCATATCGCCCAGTTCATCGGTTAATTCTGTAGGAAAGGGTCCTTTGCCAACCCTTGTAGTATAAGCCTTAACAACGCCCACCACACCATCAATGCATGTGGGGCCAACTCCGGAGCCGGTGCATGCGCCGCCGGATACAGGATGGGATGATGTTACATAGGGATATGTTCCGAAATCGTTATCCAGTAGTGTCCCCTGCGCTCCCTCAAAAAGAATCTTTCTGCCTTCTTTAATGGCATTGCTCAGCACGACAGTAGTATCAGCCACATAAGGTCTAAGCTCCTCTGCATAGTGCCTATATGCCTTATAGGTCCGCTCAAAGTCGATTGGCTCTTTTTTGTATATCTTTTGTAAAACAGCATTTTTGATTTCCAGGTTTGCAGCCAGTTTTTCTTTAAATATATCTTCATCCATAAAATCGCAAATCCTGATACCTACCCTTTCAGTTTTATCCATATAACAGGGGCCTATGCCCCTTTTGGTTGTACCTATTTGCGACCTGCCCTTTCTCTCTTCTTCCAGCTCGTCCATGGTACTGTGATAAGGCATTATTACATGACATCTATCGCTGATTTTCAAGTTGGAGGTGTCAATCCCTCTGTCATTCAAATGCTTAATCTCCTGCAGGATAACTTCCGGGTCAATAACAACTCCATTACCTACAACACACAGGGTGTTTTCATACAGGATACCGGAAGGTATAAGATGCAGTTTATATACTTCCTCTCCGACCTTCACGGTATGACCGGCATTGTTTCCTCCCTGGTATCTTACAACTACATCCGCTTTTTGGGCAAGAAAATCTATTACTTTTCCTTTCCCCTCATCTCCCCACTGTGCTCCAACAACAACCAATGTGGACATAAGAACACCTCTTCCTGATTTCAATTTAGCTCTATATCGGATAAAAACCATATATTATGATACCACACAACCATATGATTTAAAAGCAATATGTCCTGCTTTATAGCCCTTGAAAATTACATTATCTCAAATACTTATCATAATATTCGGGTCTTGATAGGGAAGGTCCCTTTAAGGAGCATATGAAGGGACCTTTTCAAAGCCTGTCAATTAGCAATGTGACGTACTCCCACCACTTGTTTGTCATCACTGGATTTGGATTGTTGAAATACTGAATTTTGACAGCAAACTTGCCGATGAATTCTATTATTCTGATGCGAACTATGACACCCATACTGAAGAATACAGGATAGTGCTTCATGATAAAGAGCCGGTATATAAACCAGTATGGCCTATTACCTTTGATATGCAAAACATTATTCTCTTTGACCTTATGGAAGATTACAAAAAAGACTGCATTCTTTCTCAACGGCTAAAAAATAATGCCCTGAAAAATGTAATGAATAAACGACGGGATATTAAGGTTTAAGTACTGATTGACAGATAGTCGGACAAGAGTTTCAGCATTTTGTTAAACTGCTGGACGGATGATGCCATTTCTTCGGTAGATGCAGTCTGTTCTTCTACACAGGCACTCATCTGCTCCACCGCTGCAGATGTCTCTTCTGTTATTGAAGAAATATTCTCAACAGACTTTAAAACTTTATCCTTCTCCTTGCTGATTGCTTCAATGTCCTTATTCAATAACTCTATCTGCTCAACAGTCTCATCTACTGATACATTTATATCGCAAAATGCTTCCTTGGTATCTTCAAGGGCAGTATTCGCTCCGATTATAGTTTTTTCGGTATATTCCATATCATTTTTGGCTTTTTCTATATCCTGTTTTATTTCTTCAATAATCTCCCTTATTTCTTTGGTAGCAAGCGAAGATTCCTCGGCAAGTTTCCTTATTTCTTGAGCAACAACGGCAAACCCTCTGCCCGCCTCTCCGGCTCGTGCCGCTTCTATTGCCGCATTTAACGCTAACAGATTGGTCTGTTCGGCGATTGAATTGATAGTATTCAGTATTTTCCCTATGGATTTGGATTTATCTGATATTCCCTGTATGCTTACAGCCAAATTCATAACAGATTCAATATTGTTTTCAAACTTATTCTTCAGGTCATTAATGGACTTGGTACCCAGATCATTTTTTTCTTTCATCCTTCCGGTACTTTGTGAAGTTATGTGTAGTTTGTTCAGCATATCAGCTATTCTATCGGTAAAACAGCTTACTATACTAAAACTTTCTTCGGCTTCTTTCGCTTGCTCGGATGCTCCTGAAGCCAGCTGCTGGATGGCGCTTGAGAGTTCTTCACTGGAAGCATTGATTTCCTCAGATGATGTTGACAATACTTCCATGATATTCTCAAGCTCCTCTGTGGCTCCTTTGATATCACCGATCAATTCCTCACGACCTGCAGCGGTCTGGCTGATAATACTGAATATCTCTGCCATTTCACTGTCATGTTCATTTTTTATATTTTCTGTAGCTTCATCAAATGTTAATTCTCCGTTTTTAATCCTGTCCAGATATTTTCTTAATACTGCAATCTTTCGTGTTGTACGCATTTTACCAATCATAGGTTGTTTTTCCCTCCTCTATAGAACATATCTCTTTAATGCGGATAAACGGGATTCCTGTCTTCAGGTGGGGTTTTAAGCCATCTGAAGCTTAGAAACCGTCAGGGGCTTAGCGCCACTTATCTCCCGCCTAAGAGCACGAAAGCATTAGCGGCGGTAGTCATCGGATAAAATTTGTGAATAAGCCATCAATATACAATATTCTATTCATATTGGGTGCCTTAGTAAATTATTTTATTGAAATTATTTTTTATTAATTTAAGAAGGAATTTCCATGTTTTTGTCTAATTATGCAAGTAAATGTCTAAAACTGCCGAATTTTTATATGATAAATCTTATGAATTAAGGGTAAAAGCCTCTATATATTAATATCGTTAATATTCGACAAATATTTATAAATTCCTTCATTTTGTACATAATATTACTTTTTGTACAAATTTTTTCTTTTTGTGAAGGATTTTCCTTGAAAACGTCTAATAGAATACATTAGTACAATTGTAAAATCTTTATAATTATTCCACATGGGTAAGGGTAAGTTTGAATTAACAGATATGAATACCAGACGAAAGGAAGTGACCAAATGTATTCGGTTAAAAAGGATTTACAAAAAAATAGGATTTATGCCACTCTCAAAGGCATGATTTCTCCTGAAGAGGCTAAAGAGTATTTTGATAACTTTGTAAAAGAGATCGATTATTTCTACAGACAATCAACCCCCTTCACCGTTTTAGCCGATATAAGAGAATTTAAGACCTCTTCACAGGATGTTAAACAGATATTTGTGGATATCCAGAAAATATCTGTGCAGAAGGGATTAATAAAAAGTGCCGTTATTATGCCCGAGAGTGCTTTGAGCGGTCTCCAGGGCAAAACAATTGCCAAAGAAAGCGGAGTAGCAGGTACTGAGAGATATTTCTCCAATCTTAGTGACGCTGAAAAATACCTGGACGAATAACTAAATTTAAGCTTCCCTTACTCCATTAGTGGAATATATCCTCAGTTTAAATTAAAGAAGGGAAGAAGAATATGCTGAAAGAAATTGTCAATGCAGGTATTTGGGGCATCGGCATCTATATGCCTGAAAAAATTAGAAAAAACGATTTTTGGGGAGAAGAATTTGTTAAAAATCTTCCTTCCCATAAAATCAAAGATCCTTTTGACGGAACTATTGAAAGGCGTGTTTTCCCCAGCGACATCAATCCATCTGATATTGAAACCGAAGCGGGTAAAAGAGCTTTGGAAGATGCTGCAGTCACCCCGGATGAGATAGACCTGGTAATGGTTCATTCCATGCTTCAGGATGAAATTATCCCCGGCAATGCTAGTCTTGTACAACATAAATTGGGCCTGAAAAATGCTGCTGCATGGAACATGGATACATGCTGCTCAAGTTTTGTAACAATGGTTATAACGGCATCCCATTTAATAGCTATGAAAACATTCAGAAAAATACTGATTATTACATCAGTCCCTCATTCACGGATGGTTGACTATGCAGATTATCTGTCGGTTAATGTCGGAGATGGGGCTGCAGGAGTGGTAATGGGTGAAGTAAATAACGGCAAAGGCTATATAGGGTCATACTGCTGTTCTAATGGCGCATACCACGACGCTTTCACCATGAAAGAAAGAATGCCTTTGGGACAGGTAAAAAGGCATTACGAACCATCACCCGTGCAACCTCTGCTTACTATTAATCCGGAAACCGCAAGAGAAATAGGCAGACATTCCAATGAGACAATGAAAAATTCTCTTATGCAATGCCTTAAGAGAAGTAACATATCGTCTGACATGGTTGACCTTTTTGTTTCACACCAGCCGTGCAGTTGGGCTCATGATGTCTGGAGAGATTCTGTTGGCATCCCGAAAGAAAAATCCCATCAAACATATAAAATATACGGTAATTTAGCCTCCACCTCTATCCCCGTTAATCTGTGGGAAGCTAGAAAAACCGGAAAGCTGAAAGATGGGGACCTCGTTCTTATGGCCTCTTCGGGAGCAGGCGAGAATCATTCGATATGCACGCTGAGATGGGGCAGGTAACAATCAAATTCTAAACTCCGGCAGCCTGATCCATTATGCCAATAAACAGGATTCTAAGCTTCAGGTGGGGTTTTAAGCCATCTGAAGCTTAGAATCCGTTATCCAGGAGCGTAGAACCGCTTATCTCCCGCCTAAGGGGACGGGAGATAAGCGGCGGTAGCCATCGGATAAAGTTGTGAAATAACTTGCGAATATGGAGACCACAGGATTACTTGAGGGTATAATATAACACAAACAGGGGCATTTTATTCTCTCAAAAATATATTATCACTGTAAAGCCCGCTGTAAAAGGCCTCTTCACACAGGTTTTCATCAATTCCGCCGTCCAGGTAGCCGTCCCTGTGTTCAGTCAGCATGCCGTACACCTTCTTCAGTTTCTCATTGTCTATCTCGTAAGCTTTCAGTACTTTCCCCAGGAACCGGAGACTTCTCCTGCAAATATTCTGAATATCCGCAGGGATATTCGGGTTGGTCAGACAGTTCAATTCTTTCTGGTATTTATTGATACCGCCCAGCTTGATGAAAACGCCGGCCAATAACTGTGCAAGGGCGAAACAGTACAGTTCGGCGCTGTCAAAGCTGTTGTCCCGCGAATTATAAACAATATCCGCAAGTTTGCACCTTAATTCATCCGAGGTTATAGTGACCACCCGCCTTCCCTTTATCAATCTTTCTTCATCAGTTCCCGTGCAAAATAAACCCCGTTGCAGTTTGCCTGTACCAAGCCCCTGGAAATACCGGCTCCATCGCCCAGAACATGCAAATCAGGTATATTGGTTTCAAAATTGTTATATACCTTTACCTTATTGGAATAAAATTTTACCTCTACTCCGTACAGCAGCGTTCCCGTACTGGCTATCCCGGGAGTTATATTTTCCAGCGCCAGTATCATTTCATCTATATCCTTCATGATCCTGTACGGCAGTACGAGACTGAGATCGCCGGGCACCGCATCTTTCAGTGTCGGAATAATATTGTTCCTGAAAAGTCTTTCCTCGGTGGTTCGCCTTCCTTTTTTGAAATCCCCGTATCTCTGTATGATTATTTTGTTTCCTGAGAGCATATTCCCCAGCCGGGCAATATATTTTCCATATTCTATGGGAGATTTGAAGGGCTCGGTAAAATTTTTGGATACCAGCAGGGCAAAATTTGTATTGTCCGTCTTCCTGTCCCGGGATTTATAACTGTGACCATTAACAACAGCGAGATTACCGTCATAATACTCGGTAGTAACTTCTCCCCCGGGATTGGCACAAAAGGTCCTGACCTTGTCATCAAAAGTGGGGGTATAGTAGACAAGTTTGGTCTCATACATCGCCTCGTTCAGTTCTTTCATAATTTCATTCCTTGTTTCAACCCTCACTCCAATGTCTACAATACCGGTTTCCGTATTAATACCATATTTTTCACACATCTTCTTAAACCATTCAGAGCCTTCCCGCCCGACAGCTATGGCAATCTTATCGGCATAATAATTTTTGTCCGCTTCAACCCCTACTGCCTTTCCATTTTCAATGATAAGGTCGGAAACAGGATTGCGGAACAGTATATCCACACCCAATGCTTCCAGATGATGCTGGATTTTAGCGTATATTGAATAACCTACTTCGGTTCCTAAATGTCGGATGGGACATTCGATGAGTTTTAAGCTGCTTTCAATGGCTTTTTTTCTTATATTTTCAATTTTTTCAGGATTATCAAGACCATAGATTTTTTTATCCGCTCCAAACTGCAGGTATATATCATCTATATATCTGATCAACTGCCGGGTTTTGTTATATCCAATGTATTCAGGCAATATGCCTCCCACGTCCGGAGACAAGGACAGTTTTCCGTCAGAATAAGCCCCTGCCCCTGCGAATCCGGTGGTAATGTTGCAGGGATTACACCCCACACATACCCCCGTTTTTCTCTTGGGACATACCCTGTCCTCTATAGGGCTCCCTTTTTCTATCATCAGTATTCTCAATTTTTCTTCCAGTTTCTTCAGCTCCAGTGCCGCAAATATCCCGGCAGGCCCGGCCCCTACAACTATAACATCATATTTTTCTTTAAGAGTCATGGATAGCTCTCCCTTCCTCTCATAATCCCATGATATACTACCAAAAAGCATACCTGCAGTCAACAATGCCAATGAATAGAATAAACAGCCCGAGGCTGTTTATTCTCCTTTGTTCGCAAAATATTGGTTTAGGTCGTCCACCAGTTTATCCGCATCAATACCATGAACAGCACTTGCCTGGTCTATGCTTTCCCCGGCAGCGGCAGGACATCCCAGGCAGTGCATGCCGTGTTTCATAAAAATCTGTGCCGTACCCCTGTCCATCATCAATACACTGGTAATTGTCATGTCTTTGGTAACCTTGTCAGCCATTTTTCCCCTCCTTTATTTTGCCTGTATGTTATTCATTATATTATTACCCGTATGGGATAATCAAACACAATTGGTCAGGCCCCTTTATTCATCCCTGTACTTAGCCAGGTCTGCAAATTTTGTATACTTATCCATCCAGGCCAGCTCTATAACACCGGTAGGGCCGTTTCTCTGCTTGGCGATAATAACCTCAGCAATATTCTTTTTATCGGTTGTATAAGGGTTATAGTATTCGTCTCTGTAGAGAAACATTACTACATCGGCATCCTGTTCTATTGCCCCTGATTCCCTCAGGTCGGAAAGCATGGGTTTGTGTTCCGAACGCATTTCAGGTGCCCTGCTGAGCTGTGAAAGGGCTACAACAGGACAATCCATCTCCCTTGCAAGGGCCTTCAAAGACCTGGAAATCTCAGATATCTCCTGCTGTCTGTTTTCGGCCCTCCTGCTGGCCTGCATCAGTTGCAGATAGTCTATTACTATCAGGTCAAGGGATTTCTCCAGTTTAATTCTCCTGGCCTTTGACCTCATTTCGGCTACTGTTATACCGGGAGTATCGTCTATGTATATCTTGGCCCTGGACAGCCTTTCAACAGCTTCCACCAGCCTCGGCCAGTCATCTTCCTCCAGATTCCCTGTTCTCAGTTTGTGACTGTCGATATTGCCCTCAGCACATATCATACGATTTACCAGTTGCTCTTTTGCCATTTCAAGGCTGAATATTGCAACAGACGCCCCATGTGATAACGCTGCATTCTGGGAGATATTCAGGGCAAAAGCCGTCTTACCCATGGATGGTCTTGCTGCTATTAAAATCAGGTCGCTTTTCTGGAGACCGGAAGTCTTATTGTCTATATCTACAAAACCTGTAGACAGGCCGGTAATTTTTCCTTTACTGCTGTAGAGTTCCTCGATTCTGTTAAAACTGGTCACCAGCACTTCCTTAAGAGGGGTAAAGGAACGGGACAATCTTCTCTGGGAGAGGTCGAATATCCCCTTCTCAGCCTGGTTTATTATATCAAGAATGTCTTTTCCGCTTTCGTAGCTCATATCCGTTATTTCGCTACAAATCCTTATCAGCTTTCTCAGAAAAGATTTCTCCTGAATAATTTTTGCATAATGGGCTGCATTTGCAGTGCTTGGAACACCGGAGGACAGGTCCGCCAGATATTCCACACCGCCTACTCCTTCCAGCACATCCTTTTGCTTTAATTGCTCGGATAAGGTTATCAGGTCCACAGGTTCCCCTTTTTCAAAAAGCTCTATTACAGCCTCGAATATTTCCCTGTGACTGTCTTTGTAGAAATCTTCAGGTCTGATTGACTCCAAAACGGATATTATGGCCTCCCGGTCCAGCAGCATGGCACCCAGCACCGATTGTTCCGCTTCTATACTGTGGGGCGGGATTTTTCCGATAGCCTTCATAACATTCACTCCCCGGGACTACTTGCTAAAGAGTATTTTCAAAACTTCATCGGCATTTTCCACGGCATAAATCTCTATGCCAGTAAGGTCATCCGGCACGTTATTAATATTGTCTGCAGGAATTATTATCCCTGTCATATCGCTTTGTTTCGCTCCATATATCTTTTCAATTATTCCGCCTACAGGCTTAACATATCCCTGAATGGAAATCTCCCCGGTCACAGCTATATCCTGTCTCACCGGTTTTTCCTTTATGGCACTTATAATAGCAGCCATAATTGCGATACCGGCTGAGGGACCGTCAATTCTGCCTCCTCCGACACAATTTACATGTATGCTGTAGTCGCTGATATTCTCACCGCTCAGTTTTTTTATTACTGCAGCAGCATTAAAAAGCGAATCCTTTGCCATAGTTCCTGCAGTATCATTAAATCTTATGGTACCCTTTCCCTTTTCCTGTGCCGGAAAGGCTATGGCTTCAACCTCCAGTAAAGTGCCTACATAACCTGTGACGCCCAGGGCCAGTACCTTCCCCACTCTATGGCCCCTGTTGCCTTTTATCCGCACATAGGGCGTTAAACGGCTTGTCTGAATAACGGTATATATATCATTGCATGTAACACAAACCTGTGAAATACTGCCGGCATGATTATTCAATGCGAAGTTATAGGCATCCGCCAGAATATTTACAGCCTTCCGCCCTTCTATGGTATACTGGCTTATTATTCCGGCAGCCCCTTTTTCCAGTTGAGCTCCCAGTTTGTTTGCAGCATTATTCACAATCTGTATAATATCCTTGGGAGTAAGCGGTTCAAAGAATACTTCGGTACACCGGGAACGCAGAGCTGGATTAATCTCTTCCGGCTGCCGGGTGGTAGCCCCTATCAGAATAAAGTCCGCAGGAGCACCTTCCTGGAACAATTTCTTTATATAAAGGGGTATATTTTTGTTGGATTCATCGTAATAAATGGAATCAAACTCAACTCTTTTATCTTCAAGAACTTTTAGCAGCTTGTTCTGAAGAATTGAATCCAGTTCCCCTATTTCATCAATAAACAGTATCCCTCCATGGGCTTCGGTCACCAGACCGGTTTTAGGTTCGGGAATGCCCACAGCCGCCAATTCTTTATTGCTCCCCTGATAAATAGGGTCATGGACAGACCCCAAAAGGGGATTGGCTATTCCCCTGGGGTCCCATCGCAGGGTTGTCCCATCCACCTCAACAAACTTTGCATCCCTGGAAAATGGGGAATAATCCCTGGAAACAGCCAGCTGCAAAGCCAGCCGCGCCACAGATGTCTTGCCTACCCCCGGAGGCCCGTAAATTAACACGTGCTGGGGATAAGGAGAAGCAATCTTGGAAATTACAGCCTTCACAGCCCTTTGCTGCCCCACTATTTCATCAATGGTAGAAGGCCTTAACAATTCCATCATGGAACTGCTGAGCTTCTTCTGTTCCATCTTTTCCAGGATTGCATATTTCTTTAGGGTAGATGGATTTTCCGGGCTGGAATGCTTGTTCAATATTTCCAGCTTCAGCTCTTCCAGGTACTGTTCCTGCCGTTTTTGGATTTTTATCTCCAGTTCCTTTTTCAAACGCTCTTTAACCACCTTGTCTGCCAGCAAACCGGTAATCTCTTTTCGCAATTGAACTATAATCTGAGGAATCCTGGCGGCTGAAGGCGGAGAACAGTTTTCTCCCAGTATCAGCTTTTGCAGCGCGTGAATTTTTTTGCACTGGTCTTTCCAGAGTAAAAAATCTTCAATGTTGAGGTCTTTTATCTTCTGATTGTATACCTTCCTGCCCAAACCGTCCATGGCCATTTCGTTTAATATTTCAATCTGCTTGCTCAATATATCCGAGTCCATACTATGTAAAACATTTTCATCCTTTGCTATGTATTTTTCTATATCGTCAACCACAGCGAATTCCCCTTCCTATTCTTCCCTCGTTTCCACTGCCAGATGGGCAGATATTTCCGGATATATCTTAACCTCTACACTAATCACCCCCAAATTCTTTATCGGTTCATCAAGGACAATTTTTTTCTTGTCTATTTTTATTCCATGTTGTTTTTCCAGCCCTTCAACAATGTCTTTGGCATTGATTGAACCGAAGAGTTTGCCTTTTTCACCGGCCTTAACACTTAGAACCACCTTCAACCCTTCCAGCTTCTCCTTGAGCTTCAAGGCTTCTTCCCTCAGTTGTTTCTCTTTTCGCCTCTGAGCTTCCTTTTCTTCTTTTACCTTCCTTTTACCACTTTCGGTAGCTTCCAGTGCAAAGCCCTTCGGTATTAGAAAGTTCCGCGCATATCCGTTACTGACCTTTACAACATCTCCCTTTTTCCCCTGGCCTTTTACATCTTTAAGCAGGATAACTTCCATCAAAAATCCCCCTCCTTAATATTTTCATCCATATATTCTTCAATGGCTTTTAACAGTATCTGTTTCGCCTCTTCAATATCAACATCCTCCAGTTGGGCTCCTGCAACTGTAAGGTGCCCGCCGCCTCCCAGTTTTTCTGCAATAAGCTGTACATTAACTTCTCCCAGGGATCGGCCGCTTATATAAACGCTTCCGTTATACCGGCAGATTACAAAAGCAGCTTTTATCCCCTGGATTTTCAGCAATTCATCGGCAGCCTGGGCAGTTACAATCAGGTGGTTTTTTACATTCTCCGCACATATGGAAATAGCTATTGTATCTCTTATTATCCGGGCATTCATAACCGTTTCAGCTTTGCCTATGAACGTATTTATATCGTCCTGGAACAACTGTTTGACGGATGTTGTATCTGCCCCCATTCTTCTCAGGAAAGAAGCGGCTTCAAAAGTCCGCACACCGGTCTTAAATGTAAAGTTTTTGGTATCTACAAAAATCCCTGCCATAAGGGCTTCTGCTTCTATAGGCCTGAGCTTCACGTCATCAGTGATGTACTGAAGTATTTCGGTAACCAGTTCGCAGGTGGAGGAGGCATAGGTCTCCTGATATACAAGGGCTGCTTCCTTTATGAAATCAGCGCTCCTTCGATGGTGGTCAATAATTGCCAGGTTGCTGACCTTATCCAGTATATCCGGGCATTCGGTATAGCCGGGCCTGTGGGTATCCACAATTATTATCAGGGTATCATCCCCTGCAACCAGCTGAGCATCCTTGCAGTCAATGAACAGGGTCTTGTACTCATCATCTTCCATTATACGGGAGTAGAGAATTTCAATGGAAGGGTTAGGGGCATTCATGATGATACGGGCATCTTTACCCAGTGTTTTTATCCCCCTGTACATACCCATGGCAGCCCCAAGGCAGTCCGGATCAGCCATTTTATGTGTCATGATCAAGACTTTTTTACTCTGGTTTATCAACTGACGCAGGGCATGGGCCATAACCCTGGATTTTACTTTAGTCCTCTTCTCCACTTCCCTTGTTTTGCCACCGTAAAAATACAGCTTTTCCCTGTTTTTTACTACCGCCTGGTCTCCACCTCTCCCCTGGGCAAGGTCTTTTGCTGCCCTGGCGAACTCATTCAGCTGTAAGAAATTATCTCCACCCACACCTACCCCGATGCTCAGAGTGGGGGATATGGAGTTTCCGACACTTATATTCCTTATATCATCAAGTATGTCAAATTTTCTGTCCTGTAAAGAGGGGAGATATCTTTGCTCCATGAAGACAATATATTTGTCGTCATCGTACTTTCTGACATAACCCTGAACCTCTTCAACCCATTTATTAATCTTCTTGTCTATTTCCGCCACCAGTAAGGGTCTGCTCGCAGTATCCGTACTTTGAAGTATCTCTTCATAGCTGTCAACATGAATAATAAACAACACCGGTCTACTGTCCCTGTAGCATTTTTTTATATTCACAGAATAGGTCACGTCTACAAAATATATGATGCACAGCCTCTTCTCCTTTGTTTTTACTATATTACACATTGCTCTGTAATGTCTATCTGTAGTTGTTACCTCCATTTCCATGTCTTCTTTTTCCTTCATGATGGATTCAATCTCCAGGCTTTCAAAATAGTCCTTTATATTTCTGCCCAGTATGATTTTCTCCCCTATTATCTCTGAAAACTTCGAATTGTACCAGTTAATACTTCCTTCCTCCTCCGTAACCACCAGGGGGAAAGGCAAATGTACAAGGATATCTTTTATGTTTTTGCCTACATTGAAGGATATATTTTCCATATACTCTGTCAGCTGTTTTTTCCTGCTGTAAATGGAACTCCTGTTGTAATACATGAGATAAGTAAGCACTATAGCCCCTGCAATACCTGCGACAAAATTATAGTAAAGAAGAAAAGCATCCATAACAGCAATAATCCACAGGTATATGGCTGCACTGGGTGTTATTAACTTCATGAAGTTTCTGGTTTTCATATTAACCTCTCCATAATAAATCTATTTCCCCGCAGATAATTTTCTGAAGTCCAGGATGCCATCAATCAGACCGATAAAAACTACTGCCAGTACCAGGATATTATTGAACAGTATCAATACAGATACCGCTATCTTTCCGAACTTGGGCCACCCTTTGGACGTCATGTAATAATATATTACTGCAAGCCCCTGTATTAAAAACACCGAATTGAAAAGTAAAAATATATTGCCCATTATTACCTCTGTATTGTCCAAACCAAAATATCCCCCTGCATAAGTGAGGGCGATCATCATAATAAATCCAAGGGCTATGTTTCTCGGAAATCTCCACCTGGCAAAAGGGGGAAAGGGCTTCATCTCAAGCTTTAATCTCTTCAGTATTGTCCTGGACACGATATAGTTTATGAATGAGTCCACAACTGATACCGAGATTAACAAAGCTGGTATCATTATCTTAAAAAACTGTATATAGCCGGTGAACATCTCTTCAATATTCTCAATATTATTCAGGCCTATGCTCTTATAGAATTTACTGGAAAGATGAAAAGATTTTTCAATGGCCTCAATCTGAAAATCCAGGGGATTAATCCCCATAATCCTGGTAACCATATAAATCAGCAACAGCTTGGACATCAGCGAAGCTATGGAAGAAACAATGAGCGTAACCCCGGCTGAATAGTCTTTGCTAACCCCCAGACCTATGGTAAGCCCTATGGCTCCAAAACCCAGTATTACATACGCTGCATAAAGGGGCTGTGAAATCATTCCCACTATCAGCCCCGAGACAACGGTTACATAGATACCATACCTGAATCCATATCTCTTTATTATAATGATTACCGGCACAGGCCATAAAAATGAAGCAATGGACATAAAAGGGACAAACAGCCCGATGACTGCGATTATAACAGCTATTGCAGAAGATAGTGCAGTATTGACCAGTGCTCTGGTACTGTCATTTCTATCCATTTATTTCCCCCTATTCTCTATTTCTATTCATGTATTCTGAAAGTTGTGACAAATCCCGGTACCATTTTTCCACTTCATGTTGCTCGGTAATGCCAAGCTTTATCTTGTCGCGAATCTTTAAATCCACCGCTGCAAAAGTTATTCCCAGTCTCCTGGCAAGCAAATAGGATACAAGCACTATATTTGCAATGGCATCGGTAATAGCTTCCTGGCTTCCCCTGTTCACTTTAAACAATAATCGGTAGAGAGCTGCTATGCCGCTTAATAATTCGCTTTTAAGCCATTCTATCAGTTTTATGTTTTTGGTAATGTCCATGCTGTCTCCCGTATCCACCGGACACTAACCCCCCTCAACAGCCATTCTTCATCTGCAAAAATAATACAGTAACTATATAATATTCTCCAAAAAAAATCCATTCCCTTCAGGTTCATCTTATCCTGCAGAAAAAAGCAAGTTATAAAAAAGAGAGCATATAGCTCTCTTAATCTACTGTGAATGGTAAAAGGGCAATGTTTCTGGCTCTTTTCACTGCAATAGTCAACTGTCTCTGATGTCTGGCACAGTTTCCGTTTATTCTTCTTGGGATGATCTTGCCTCTTTCGGATATATATTTTCTAAGTCGTTTGACATCTTTATAGTCAATTTTATTTATGCCATCCACGCAGAAACTGCATACCCTTTTTTTACTTCTGCGAGGTCTGCGTTTCATATAATTCCCTCCTTCCTAAAATGGAAGATCTTTATTATCATCGTCTATGGGGAGGAAGTCATCGTCTATACCATAATCCTCCTGGCTGCTTACGGCATCGTTACCGCCACCGGTAGCCTTATCCAGGAAGGTCACTTCATCGGCAACAACCTCGGTAATATACCGTCTTTTCCCTGCTTCATCCTCCCAGCTTCTCGTCTGGATCCTTCCGGCCACCGCCACAAGTCTGCCTTTTGAAAGATAGTTGGCGCATAATTCTGCCAGCTTCCTCCATACTACAATGGGTATAAAATCTGCATCCCTGTTTCCCTGCTTATTCTTGAAATTTCTGTTCACAGCAAGGGTAAATGTAGTAACCGGAGTACCCGACTCAGGCAAAAATCTCATTTCAGGGTCCCGCGTTAATCTGCCTACAAGACATACTTTGTTTAACACAAAAATCACCACCCTGATTTATTCATCTTCATTGATTATCAAATATCTCATTACATTTTCCGTAATCCCGAACACCCTTGTCAGCTCGTCGACCACATCAGGCTTTGACTTGAAATTCATTAAGACATAGTAACCTTCGTTTTTTTTATTAATGGGATAGGCCAGTTTTCTTACTCCCCATTCATCAATGCTGGTAACCTCTCCCGACGTTTCAATGATGCCTTTAAATTTGGACACCTCGGCCGCTTTCGCTTCATCATCCAATTCGGCATCCAAAATATAAAGTGCCTCGTACTTATTCATCCCTTCACCTCCTTATGGACTAATCGGCCCTGAAAAATCAGAGCAAGGACGTACTTATGTATTCTATCATAAGAATATCTTGTTTTCAATAATAATTATTCCCCTTTTTCAGAGGGAGTTAGTATTTTTTTTACTCTTTTTTCAAATTTTTCTCTTGGCATAAGAATCTGCCTGTCACATTTCAAACATCGTATCCTTATATCCATACCTATCCTTGTGATTTCCCACCTGTTACTGCCGCAGGGATGCTGCTTCTTCATCTGGACAATATCCCCCAGGGCCAGTTTCATGGGCATGATTATTCCTCCTCTGCCTGGTTTATCACAACAATCTTTGGATAGGGAATCTCTATCCGGGCATTCTCCAGGGTTTTCTTAATCCCTTTTTTCAGTTCCCGGGCGATCCGCCACTGCTCCATGGGCCGGGACGTAGCCCATACCCGCAATTGAACCGAAGATTCCGCCAGTTCCTGAACTCCCAGCACCATCGGCCCTTCTATTATACATGGCTCTTCCTTTTTGTATTCATCCAGGTAATTCTGTATTATTTCCACAGCCCTGTCCACATCCTCGCTATATGCAATGGATACATCAAACATGACCCTCATATTCCCCCTGCTGTGGTTTGTCACATTTACTATTTGCCCATTGGGGACAATATGTATGTCTCCGTTGAAGTCTCTTATCTGGGTTATTCTCAGCCCTATCTCTTCCACAATACCCGAGTATTTGTCAATGGTAATATAATCTCCCACAGAATACTGGTCCTCAAACAGAATAAAAAACCCGGTAATAATATCCCTGACCAGATTCTGGGCACCAAAGCCTATGGCGAGGCCCCCGATCCCTGCCGTGGCCAGCAGGGATGATACGGGAAGCTCTAAAACTCCAAGTATGGTAGTTATCCCGATAAAATAGAGGGTATACTTGACAACACTTTTTGTAACAGTGCTCATTGTAGTAACTTTCTTGGGGACCATCATCTTAAACCTGCTGTTAGCCTGTTTTTCGAAAAATTTGTTTATGACCACTGCCGAAACCCTGACAGACAGCCGTACGGCTATAAATATCAAAACTACTTTAAGTATTTTCTGGCCTGCAATCAACAGAGAAATCTGATCCAGGTTTAATCTGTCAAGCAGCCACTCCATATTCCCTTCTCCCTCCAAATATTGTTAAAAATCCACTTCGACATATATGTTGCCCCCATCGTATTCCATGCCTCTGTACAGTCTCATGTGGGCCCTGTCAAATTCCAGCACCTCTTTTATGTTGTGCAGCATTTCTTCACCAAACCTGATGGCCAGACCGCAGCTTACCGTGATATCCCTGGGAGTAGGTATCATTTCCATTTCCAGCAGTCTGTCCTGCAGCAACTTTTTTGCTTTGATTGCATGGTGGGTTGAGTTAAATGACAATACGTAAAACTCTTTAGCTGGCATAGATCTACCTTCCTAAACAGTAATAGTGTTAACCGCATTGAAGAGTTTTTCCGCAATTGTGTACATGTTGGATATCTGCCCTACTGCCAGTTTCTCTTCCAGATTGAAATAATTGAGACATGTACCGCAGGACAATATTTCTACCCCCATTTTCTCAAGTTCTTTAAGGCTGTTTATTACCTCAGAACCTTCTACTGTCAGATTAACACCGCTATTGAGAAAAATCATCGTTTCTGGAAAGGGGTATACTTCCAGCAATGTTTTGATAAAACCCTTGATAAGCACCTGCCCCAGCTCTTTGTCCCCCGCGCCCATGCAATCTTTACCAATCAGCACCACCAGCCCGTTCTTGCCTGCAGGGTCCTTTAAATGGACTTCTTCACCGGGCTTTTCCTTAAATATGTTTATATAATAGTCCTGACCTATCTCTTCTATGTTCACACTGCAGGTCATATTCCGGGCCAGTTTTACCACATTTTCCTTCGCAGTTTTGTTGTCAACTATTGTGGTTATTTGTCCCTCTTTTATCTGTTCCAGGGCCTTCTTGGTAAGTATCACCGGCTGCGGGCAGATCAATCCCCTGGCGTCAATTTCCTTTCTCATCATAATCGGGCAGGAATTTCCCTGTTTTTGAAGTTAGGGAAGAATTGCCCTTCTCTCCTTTCTGTTTTTTGTGTGATACAGTAATCAAGAAAAATTCGTCAGCCTCCTATGTCCTGAAGACATTAGCCCGTTCCCGCTTCAGAACCTGAAAACCCTTGGTTTCTATTGGGCAGTTACAGGCCCCGCCTCTATGGTCAGCAGGCCCCCGACATTAATTCAGCATACTGTTAATCATTTTTGCAGCCCACGATATTATAAAATTATACTGGCAAAAATATACGGCAAGGGAAGACTGGTTGATCGCCGCGGTCAGCCATTCAATGCTAAAAATCTGGGTCAGAGGCAGACATAGGGCAAACAGTATCATAATACCCAGAATACCCTTGGCAAATCCTATTACAATACCCCCCAGCCTGTTGAACTGTTTTAATACAGGAAGTTCAACAAGGGCGTTAAGAAAATGCAATATTATTGTAAAGGCCAGTCGGACAGCAAAATATATCGCCAGTATACTCAATATATAAATTATTACAGTGCTGACGGCAGAGGCTGCATTGTCGAGCCCCCCATGGCTGCCGGTTTCCACAACCGTGTTGAACAGGGTTCCCATTGCGTTGTTCTTTTCAATGCCTTTTGAAATAAACGCATAGAGTTTGTCATATAGTTGGGTATTTGTTATTATATATCCGGCCAGCTCTCTAAAATATAGTTTCGCTGCAATTATTGCCACAACAATACCTGTCACATTGAGCAAAGAAACAACAAGACCGTCCAGATATCCTTTGATTGTAGCAATTACCATTATTGCAATGATAGCTACGTCCACCCAGTTCATGGTCCCACCCCAATCACTTTATTTTGCTGAAATACGTATCTCCCCCCGACACATAGGCCAGAGACATGTCTCCCAGCAGAAAAACCCTGCTTACATCCCTGTCAAATTTCATGTATGCTTTCTCATTCCCCTGAAGGTCAATTAATTTCATTTCCCTGGAAGCGAAAAGGGCTGCATGACCTTCCCCCTCGGCCAGGCCTGCAATCCTGCCGTTAAGGTGATATGTTCCCTTTATAACGCCTTTCCCGTCAAAAAGCAAGGTCTTTTCATCCATTGAACCCGGCAAGCCGCTTCCATAATCGTCTGCTGTGGCTATCAGGGAAAACCCCCTTGGGGATAGCAGCACCTTTGTGACATACCCCTTAAGCTTATGATACCATTGTATATCCCCTTTATTGCTGAGACTGATAACCCTTTCTTCGTTCAATACGAGGATATCCCCTTTGTCGGTTATCCTCAGGGCAAGTATAATGATGTCATTATACTTTTGAGCCCATCGGATTGCGCCGTCTTTCCTGTAATAACCCAGACTGCTTACCAGCTGCCTGCCCTGTATCCCCAGTGTGCAAACAGCCACGTACTCTCCATCCGGAGAAACCGATACCCCGGTGATTTCCTCTTTGCCGAATGCAAGGCTTGCTGTTTTTTCCCCTTTCTGGTTCACTATCTCAACTATGTTATTCCCGTCATGAACAGCCTTAATCCACATAAAATTTTTATCCGCTCCCACCCTGCTGATTCTCCCCCCGGATTCGTAGCTCCAGACTGTTTTGCCTTCATTATTGACACCATATACTATTCCTTTGTCCATATCCGCTGCAACAATACAATCCTTCAGCATCCCCAGAAAAGGTGTCCCGGATTTGATCGGGCTATTCCAGATAATATTCCCTTCTCTGTCAAACAGCTTCAATCCTGTTTTCTCCAGATTAAGCAGCTGATTTTCATATACTTCAAAAGCCCCGGAAAAAACTCCCTGACTGCGATGAGAAGCTATTTCCATCAACTCTTTGGGGTTGAGCCGCACATTAATGAAAGTTGAATAAAAATGCGGATAGGCAAAATAGGTTAAAATGACTGCCAGTACGGTCAGAATGATTATCCATTTTCTTTTACCCTGTAATCTATACCTTTTCGTTCTCATGACCCCGGTCCTCCGTAATTCCATATTGGCAGTCCCTAAAAGGGGTAATCCGTCTTTTTATTTCTATTCTTTACTGCCAGCTAAATTCCTTCCCTTTATTTACTTTTTTATCCGGTAGCCTCCTGCTGTTTAGCGGCCCTTCATCACCAATGATTCTTCCTGTACAACTGCCGGCAGCTCTGCACAGGTCGGGCCATGCCGGCAAGTTGTCAGGGTTCTTTCCAAAACGCCGGTATCTATCCGGCTTAGTGAATTTTTCCACGTATTATATATTTTTCACGGGACAAACTGTTTACTGTAATATTTACGAGCCTGTTTAATACATTAATATTAATACTGTAATGGAGGAAACAGATATGACCCTTTCTCCCAGGGATTTTAAAAAGTATGTGGACATCAACAGCGATTTCGCCCTTTCCGGATTTTCCGATTTATTCAGTCGCTGTTTTGACAAATGCTATACAAAGGATAGAAATCCCGTGATAATCCTTTGCATAGGAACCGATAGATCAACCGGTGACTGTCTGGGTCCTCTTATTGGATACAAGCTGTCCACAATACTTAAGAATGACGGGGTACTTATATACGGAACACTGGATCAGCCGGTCCACGCCAAAAATATATCCCATATAATGGAAAATATTCAACGGAAGCATCCTGGCTCATTCGTTATCGCTGTGGATGCAAGCCTTGGAGCCCTGGACAAGGTAGGATATATTACAATAGGACAGGGGCCTCTGAGGCCGGGGGCAGGAGTAAACAAAAACCTGCCCAGCGTAGGGGATATGCATATTACCGGGATTGTTAACTTTGGAGGCTTCATGGAATATATGATCCTCCAAAATACCAGGCTGAATCTGGTAATGAAAATGGCAAACATTATTTCCTTCGGAATACAGCACAGCTTACTCAAAGCCATAGACAACCGGCCGGCAACAAACCATACGGATAATACCGCAAAAAACATTTACCGGCAATTAGTGGTCAGTGAACAATAATAAGCGTATATAAAGTCCAATATCTTACCTGAAAAGCTCTACGACTTCTTCATCGGTAGTCTGATGAAAATCTTCATAATACATGCCCACAGCATAGAATGGATAAGGGCTCTCCAGGCATATGACCCTATCCACAACCTCCAGAAGGTTTTCCACTACATCTCCAGGAGCTACCGGCACCGCTACAACTATCTCATCCGCTCCCCCGTTCTCTATAGACTTGATAGCGGCTTTTATGGTAAAACCTGTTGCAATACCATCATCCACCAGTATAACTTTTTTCCCTTTAACCGATACAGGTTGCCTTCCACTTTTATAATAATCCATTCTCCTCTTTATTTCATTTATCTGTCTGTCCTTTTCGGCTCTGATATACTCTTCCGATACGCTCAGATATAATATCATATCCCTGTCCAGCAGAGTAATCCCATCCTGGGTTACCGCACCAATGGCAATTTCGTTGTTAAAAGGTGCCCCTAATTTCTTGGGAATGATTAAATCCCATTCGCATTCAAGCTGTACCTTTATGGTATGGGCAACCAGGGCTCCCCCCCTTGGAATACCCAGCACAACTACATTTTCTCCTCTATAGTCTTTTAACTGTTCTGCCAGCATCATACCGGCTTCCTTCCTGTTTTTGAACATCTCTTACCCCCTAGAAAAGTGAACTGTATACGCCTCTGTTAATCATAAATTCAATATCTTCAGCGCTTTTCCCTTTGCCGTTAATCATTAACACCCCGGTATCCCATAAATAATTGGCATTGTGAAAGTCCCTTATACTATCATGATAAACACATGCGTCAACCGGCGCCTCATATTGAAACAGGTCCACCACCTTATAACCCTTCTCCTCAAGCTCCTGTCTTAGCTCCCTAAACCTTTTATCAACAGCAACAGTCTTTCCCATTTTTCGCACCTCCAGAAAATATTCTCTCCGGAGATACATCATTTATTCTCAGGGAACCATCACTCTGGCCGCCCCTGCCTTCACTTCAAAGCTGGCGGGACACATGCCATAAATGTCACCATCTGCGTTTATATATGCATTATCGCATTTTACCGCAATGCTTTTGGTGGTAAAATACTCAATCTCCTGCCTCAAAAGGTGTTTACCCGTAAATATAGTAGAAAAAAGCCGCAAAATCTTACTTCTGGGCATATGTTCAACAACACACACATCCAGCAAGCCATCATCCATACAAGCCAGTGGGGTTATTTTCATACCCCCTCCGTAAAAAGCTCCATTGCCCACCGCCATTAATACTGCCCGCCGCTTAATCAGTCTGCCTTCAGTCTCAATTTCCAGAACAAAGGGGTTATATTCTTTTAAAGCCTTGAAGACCCCCAAAACATAGGCAACCGGACCGGCAAAATACTTTTTGATATTCCGGGTTTCAAGTACCACCTGCGCATCAAATCCCACACTTGCTACATTAATGAAATGTCTGCCATTAATCACCCCCATATCGATTGTTTTGCATCTCCCGTTAAAAACACAGGCAAGAGCATCTTCAAAATCCAATGGTATGTCTAAGGATTTAACAAAGTCATTCCCTGTACCTACAGGAATAACTCCCAATGCCGTATCACTATCTTTAATACCGTTTACTACTTCACTTACAGTACCGTCCCCACCTACTGCAACTGCTACATTGCAGTTGCTGGCAACCGCCAGCTTCCCTTTATTCACCCCATCTCCGGGCCCTTCAGTCATCAGGATTATGTAGGGCAACCCCTTTGCTTCAGTCGCGCATCTAATCCTTTCAACCCATTTCTCCACCTGCTTTTTTCCGGCGGCAGGATTAACAATATACCCTATTTTCAATCAATCGCCCCCCATAGCTGCATTAATCCTCCAGAAAAACAGATATAAGCAATAGTAATTATTATTCTATATATATTGATAATTTCCTTCCAGTCAATATATTTCCCGGGGAAATAACCTTTTTGTGTACTTTGCAAATTAATTATGCTAGACTATTATTAACAAAGCAGAATCTGGATATGAATCTACTAAACGGTGCTGCGCCCGCGACAAAAGGAGGACAGGCAAAAATGGAAGAGTATCAGAAATACGTATTGTATTTCATAAAGGGCCTTATAATATTAGCCATTATATTTGCAGCATATTTATTCTTAACCAAAATAATTTTCTATGTGATGCCCTTTTTAATAGGATGGCTTCTGGCATCCATAATAAATCCCATTGTGAATTATATTGAAAGGAAAACCAGAATCCCCAGGGGTTTCATTTCAATACTGGTGATACTGTTATTCTTTTCGATAATTGTATTCCTGGCTTTCCTGGGAACCTCTCGCCTGACAGCAGAACTGAAAAATATTTCAGCCCATCTGCCCCAGTACACACAAATAATTGAAGATATTGTCAAAGACCTGATAATCAAAGCCCAGAACATATATTTCAACCTTCCTCCCCGTTTTACTCAGATAGCCCAGGAAAATGTGGATTCTCTGGTTGAGCGGCTTACAAATTCATTAAGCAATACTATAGGCGCCTTTTTGTCCTATTTAACCCTTTTGCCCAAAACATTAATATTTATCATTGTAATAATAATAGCTGCCTTCTTAATAAGCAAGGACATGAAGATAATAAATAACTTCTTTAAAGCCCAAATCCCCGACAAACTGGCCGTAAGACTGAAAAGCGTAGAAATGGATTTGTTGAAAGCAACGGCAGGGTTTATAAAAGCCCAGTTGAAGCTTATGGTAATAACCTTTATTATCACCATTACCGGTCTTCATATAATCGGTGCCCCCTATGCCCTCACCATGGCCCTGATTATCGGCCTGGTAGATGCGCTGCCCATACTTGGCACCGGAGCTACAATTATCCCCTGGGCTACAATGAATATATTCATGGATAACTATCACATGGGGTTTGGCCTTTTGGTGTTATATGCGGTTATTATTGTGACAAGACAGATAATAGAACCAAAGATCGTGGGAGAAGGCATAGGTCTTCACCCTCTTGTGACCCTTGGGGCATTATATATAGGCATCCAGGTATTTGGCATAACCGGGGTTATATTAGGACCCCTGACCGTTATAGTAATAAAAGCCCTTCAAAAAAGCGAAATAATTCCTGACTGGAGAACATCGAGGCAGCCTTAAGGCTGCCTCGATGTTTCTGATAGGGATTTATTCATAAATCTTAGAATTTGTTTCACGTGAAACACAACTTAAGGCCTTTGCTTTTCAGCCAATTCCAGGTCTTCTAGCTTGAAATCATAGAACAATGCTTCCTCGTTAGTGTCCCCGCTATTATCAACAAATTCTACTGTACATGCTTCATATTTTCCCTCCACATAAACAACCGCCCCTTTTGACCTTCTGATAGATTTAAGCCAGGAAAATCCTTTGTTAATTTTACAGCTCATATTTCGCAACCACATTATGTCAATACAAGATTTGCTGAATATTATAAAGAACATTCAATATCTTGAGCTGTTTCTTATGCAATTTATCAGCACATTATCAAGCTACTCTTCACCATCTTCAAGAAAATGTTTGTCAAAGGAAGAAACGTCAATACCAAGCTTCTCAAAATCGTCCTTGCTTTTAAGCATCATGGTGTAATTCATTTTTTCATCTTTTTCAACAAGATGACCCATTTGGTCTTCAATAAATTTAAAATATCCATTAGCTCCGAGTTCCTTTGTCCATAGCTTAATTGACTTTTCTATCCTCAGAAGGCATTTCACAGGAGTTTCAAAGAATTTTCTCAAGTCATCCGATGTGTTTAGGTCATATGTCTTATTTGCTACATCAAATATCTCCTGGTTCGTAAAAGGATCAAAGCTTGCCAATAACCCTTCAAGAAAGGCTCTGTTTTCATCAGTGATAAATCTGCCGAAGTCATATTCTATCCCGTTGATATATCCATCAATTTTTAGCAGACACATATGGATTGCCTCAATTGCATGCCTTCCGTTTCTTACAGGAGCTTTGCGATGGAGTTTTAAGAGATTCCCTTCCATCGGATGCAGCATGAAGCTGTACAATTCTTCATCACCTTTAGGGATTGTACCGAATTCCTTTGCCATCCTTGAAGATATTCTTTCAAGCTTGGATGTTAAGGGGACTGTCAAGGGGACGGTTCTTCTGACAACATTGTCAGAAGAACCGTCCCCTTGACATCTTTAACATTGACAATGTTTCACGTGAAACATCAGCCTCTTATGAATTCCAGAATTCTTTCCAGTTCTTCTGCGCTATAATACTCTATCTCTATCTTCCCCTTTTTCCTGCCCTGGGATATCTGCACCCGCGTCCCCAGAAGGTCTCCCAGAGAATTCTCCATATCTATCACCCAGGGTTCCTTCTCTTTTTTATTTTTCCCCTCTCTTCTGCTTGCTTTATTAATTATACTGTCTGCCAACTTCTCGGTCTCCCTAACGCTGAGATTATCTTTGATTATTTTCTCTACGGCATCATGCTGGTCTTTTTCGGAAAGAGAGATGACAGCCCTTGCATGCCCTGCTGTAATCTTATCGTCTCTCACCAGTTGCTGTATACCTTCCGGAAGATTTAAAAGCCTCAAGGTGTTGGCAATGGCAGGCCTGCTCTTTCCTGCTATGGAAGCGATTTCTTCCTGCGTCAAACCGTATTCGTCAATAAGTTTCCTGTACGCCTCTGCTTCTTCCATAGGATTTAAATCTTCCCTCTGCAAATTCTCTATTAAAGCCATTTCCATAACCTGCTTTTCGTCCAGGTCCTTAACAACAGCCGGAATGGTTTTTAACCCTGCTATCCTTGCAGCCCTCCATCTCCTCTCACCGGCTACAATTTCGTATCCCCGCTCCATCTGTCTCAATACCACCGGCTGTACAATGCCATGCTGTATAATTGACTGTGCAAGCTGTTCTAGCTTTTCTCTGTCAAAATTCTGCCTGGGCTGGTCCCTGTTTGGCGCTATCTCGGATATATTTACCTCACGGATCCCCTGTTCCTCAGTCTCCGGCAGGTCCGGTATCAGGGCAGTGAGGCCCTTGCCCAATCTTTGTTTTGACACCTATATCACTTCCCCTTTACTGTATTCGATGAATTCATCCGCCAGTTCTTCATAGGCTTCTGCCCCTTTTGATTTGGGGTCATACAGAGATATGGGGACACCGAAACTGGGAGCTTCGGCCAGCCTTACATTCCTGGGTATAATGGCAGTATAAACCTTTCCTTTAAAATATTTTTTTACTTCATCCACCACCTGAATTGATAGATTGGTCCTGCCGTCGAACATGCTCAGCACTACCCCCTCAATTTCCAGGTCGGGATTAAGACTCTTCTGAACAAGCCATATAGTATTCATCAGCTGGCTAACCCCTTCAAGGGCATAATATTCACATTGTATGGGTATTAAGACGCTGTCCGCAGCCACCAGGGCATTAATCGAAAGGAGCCCCAGTGACGGAGGACAGTCAATAAATATGAAATCATATTCATCCCTTATAGTCTTAATGCATTCGTCCAGCCTTTTCTCCCTTGAGGAGACATGTGTCAATTCTATTTCGGCCCCAGCCAGCTGCACACTTGACGGCATTATGTATAAATTCTCAATCTCGGTAGGCCTGATTATAACCTCCTCCGGCGATAACGCACCAATCAATACTTCGTATATGGTCTTGTCCAGGGCCTTTTTATCTATACCAAATCCGCTGGTAGTATTCCCCTGAGGGTCTATGTCAACAACAAGAATTCTCTTTCCTCTCATCGCCAGACTGGCGCTCAGATTAACGTTTGTAGTAGTTTTACCCACCCCGCCCTTTTGGTTGAATATCGTGATTATCTTTGCCATCTAACCACCTCTCTTAATATTATGCGGTATTATGCTGGTTTGTCTCTCTCCGAATCAGGGATTTAAATCTTCATCTTAATATTGGTTTCACATTATATAAAATTCGTTTCCAGATTCATAGTTCCTTCTTTTAAAGATAAAAAAATCTGCCGTTAAAGCAGATTTTTTTATCTTTAAAAGACCGGTCCATATTCCTGTCATCTCTTAGGTATTTTTATTACTACCTCAATAAAGTCTTCGGTATCCCGCTCCAGCAATTGCGCATTTATACCCGATTGCTTGATAGCCTTGAAAGCATTTTTTATGGTGTTTATATATATTCTATAATTTATTGCCCCTTTAATGGTTCTTTTTATTTCCCTTTCAACATCCCCTTCACTATCCCGGGTAATCTTTTCAATCACATTTTCTATCAGCCTTTCAGTTTCTTTTACCTTGAGATTTTTATCCGATATCTTTTTCAGCAGGTTCATCTGAATGTCTTCATCCGGAATTTTCAGCAAAGCTCTTGCGTGGCGTTCTGTCAGGCCGTTTTCCAGTATGTAACGCCTCACTGCCCGGGACAATCTCAGCAGTCTGATCTTATTGGCAATGGTAGACTGGTTTTTGCCCACCTTTTTTGCCACCTGCTCCTGGGTCAGACCGTAATCATCCATCAGGTTGCTGTACCCTTCAGCCTCTTCGAAAAAGTTCAGGTCTTCCCTCTGCAGATTTTCTATGAGTGCCAGAATGGCAGAATCTTCATCAAATACTTCCATAACAATAGCCGGGATAGTCTTTAACCCCACAAGTTTTGATGCCTTCAAGCGCCTTTCCCCTGCAACAAGTTCATAATAACCGTTACCCATTTTTCTCACATTAATAGGCTGTAAAACACCATAGGATTTGATCGATGACGCCAGTTCTTCCAGAGAGGTATTATTAAATTTTTTCCTGGGCTGATAGGGATTTGGCCTGATTCTGTCAATATCTATGTATTCAATCCTCGCATCCACATTTTGTGCCTCCATCAGACATCCTTCCTCTCATGTTTCTTTATTATTTAATTCTTTGCTTTTTTTAATGTTCCTCCTCTATTCCCCAAAAATCGTTTTGCAAATATTTCTATATATCGTCATTTAATGGGTTTCTTCTTTGCTTTTCCCGCTTTTCTCGGATATTTTGACGGGGTTGCCTTTATCTTCTTTATAACCAGCACATAATGAACAATATCAGTACCCGGTAAAGCATATTCTTTGATATCCCATATTTCCCCGCCCAGAATATCAATAGCCTTTCCGGCTTCCTTTAATTCCTCCCTGTAACCGGGTCCCTTCTGTGCGAGAAAAAACCCTCCTTCTTTAAGAAAGGGCAGGCAAAATTCACATAATTCCGGGAGATGGGAAACCGCCCTGGAAAAACATACCTGGTACGCCTCCCTGTACCCTTCCTGCGTCCCCAGGTCTTCTGCCCTGGCATGCAATGGCTGCACATCTTCCAGCTCCAGCCGGGATATCACTTCTTCGAGGAAAATTATCCTTTTTTTTAATGCGTCCACAAGGGTAAGCTCCATTCCGGGAAATATAATCTTCAGGGGAATACCCGGGAATCCCGCGCCGGTTCCTACATCAACAGCTTTATCTCCATTGCGGACATACCCTGTAGCCGCGCAGGTAAGAGAATCCAGAAAATGCTTTATTATTATCTCTCTTTCATTTGTTATGGCGGTGAGATTTATTCTCTGGTTCCATATATTAATAAGCTTCAGATATTCAATAAACATATCTGCCTGCTGCTGATTAACCGGCACCCCAATCTCCAGGGCCCCCTCCTCCAGCAATTTTCTTTCTCCATCCATTATTTCCCCGCCCTTCGCTGTTGCTCCAGGTGTATCATCAGGACAGATATATCCGCAGGAGAAACCCCGGAAATCCTGGAAGCCTGGCCTAAAGACCTGGGCTTTATTTCATTCAGCTTCTGCTGTGCTTCAATGCGCAGGCCTTTAATTTTGCCGTAATCTATATCGCCATCTAAAATCCTGTTTTCAAATTTTTTGAATTGCTCAATATGTGCAAGCTGTTTCTTAATATATCCTTCATATTTTATCTGGATTTCCACCTGCTGCTGAACCGCTCTGGGCAGCACGGGCCGGTCCTCATCAATGACAGCCATATCCCTGTAGCTAATCTCGGGCCTTTTCAGCAGGTCATAAAGACTCATCCCGGATTTCAGGGGGGTGCTGTTCCTGCATTTCAAAAACTTCTGTACATCCGGGCCTGGTGAAACAATTGTCTTTCTCAGCCTGTCCATCTCGCATTCTATGGCTTTCTTCTTCTCCCGGAATTTCATATACCGCTCTTCGGACACAAGACCAATCCCGTAACCCTTTTCAGTTAACCTGAGGTCAGCATTATCCTGCCTTAGAATAAGCCTGTATTCCGCCCTGGAGGTCATGATGCGGTAAGGCTCACTGGTTCCCTTGGTTACAAGGTCATCAATCAAAACCCCTATATAGGCCTCTGACCTGTCCAGTATCAGGGGTTCCTCACCTTTTATCTTCCGGGCCGCATTTATGCCTGCAATTATTCCCTGGGCAGCAGCTTCTTCATACCCCGAGCTCCCATTAATCTGACCTGCAAAAAACAGATTTTCTATGGTCTTGCTTTCCAGAGACAGCTTCAGCTGTGTGGGGTCAATACAGTCATATTCAATGGCATAGGCTGTCCTCATTATCTTGACATTCTCCAGCCCTTCTATAGACCTGTAAAACTGTATCTGCACCTCTTCCGGCAGGCTTGTGGACATACCCTGGACATACATTTCTTTTGTATCCGCTCCTTCAGGTTCTATAAAAAGCTGATGGCTTTCCTTATCCGGAAAACTAACCAGCTTTCCTTCTATGGAAGGACAGTACCTGGGGCCAACTCCTGTTATTTCCCCACCGTAAAGAGCGGACCTGTGCATGTTATCCCTGATAATCCTGTGGGTTTCTTCATTGGTATACCCCAGCCAGCAGGATATCTGTTCCTTTTTAATCTCTTTGTCCTCATTCACAAACGAAAAAGGCACTATTTCCTCATCCCCGCACTGTTCAATCAGTTTTGAAAAATCAATGCTGTCCTTGTGTACCCTTGCCGGTGTACCGGTTTTAAACCGCATCAGCCTGATGCCTTCCTTTCTCAAACTGTCCGAAAGCTCATTAGCCGGAAAAAGTCCGTAAGGGCCTCCTTCATAATTTATCTCTCCGATAAATATTCTGCCCTTTAAATATACTCCTGTAGTAAGTATTACTGCCCTGGCACTGAATACTGCCCCGTTTTTTGTTTTTATTCCGGTGCACTTGCCCTTATCCACTATTATCTCGGTTACTTCATCCTGTTTTATATCCAGATTCTGTTCATTTTCCAGTACCCTCTTCATTTCCTGCTGGTATGCCATTTTATCCGCCTGTGCCCGCAGTGAATGTACCGCGGGGCCTTTACCGGTATTTAACATTTTTATCTGCAGAAAGGTCTTGTCTATATTGACCCCCATCTCCCCGCCCAAAGCGTCAATTTCTCTGACAAGATGCCCTTTGCCTGTACCGCCTATGGCAGGGTTGCATGCCATCAGGGCAATGCTTTCCAGGTGGATTGTAACAACCAGAGTCTTCAGTCCCAGCCGGGCTGATGCAAGACATGCCTCACATCCCGCATGACCTGCCCCCACAACTATGACATCATATTCTCCTGCAAAATACCCCATGCCAAAACCTCCTATTTGCCTATACAGAAATCTTCAAATATCCTGTTTATTATCTCATCAGTAATGCTGTCTCCGGTTATTTCCCCTATAGCTTCCATTGCCTCTTTTATATCAATAGAAATCAGGTCCACCGGCATACCTCCTTCAATGGCCTTCATCGCCTCCTCAAGACTTCTCCTTGCCCTTTTCAGACAATTTTCGTGTCTTACATTGGTTATCATCACCGGATCGGATGCCTCCACTTCCCCTGAGAAAACCATATTATAAAGGATATCTTCAAGTATATCCAGGCCTTTTCCCTCTACCAGGGACATCAGTATTACCGGCTTGTCCCCGAAAATGGTCTTAACTTTTTCCACATCCAGCTTTGCCTCTAAATCGGTTTTATTGATCAATACAATCAGCTTTTTCCCCTTAACCATTTCTATTATTATCCTGTCCTCATCCGATAAAGACTGGGCGGCATCAAAGACCAGCAGTATCAGGTCTGCTTTTTCAAGGGATTCTCTGGTCCTCTCAACACCTATCTTTTCAACGATATCCCGGGATTCCCTGATCCCTGCTGTATCAATTATTTTCAACGGTATGCCCCTGATGCTGACAAACTCTTCTATAATATCCCTCGTAGTTCCGGGGATATCAGTAACGATGGCTCTGTTTTCCTTCAATAATGCATTGAGAAGAGAAGATTTCCCCACATTGGGCTTTCCGATAATGGCTGTTTTTAATCCCTCCCGGATTATCTTCCCGCTGGACGCCGTTGCAATCAGCCTGTCCAGCAAGCAGATCACCTGAGATGCGTCCTGTTTCAATGTATCAATTGTAATTTCCTCTATATCATGTTCGGGAAAGTCAATAGAAGCCTCAACCCTTGACATCATTGACAGCAGTTTATCCATTATCATATCCAGTCTTTCGGATAACCCTCCTCCAAGCTGGCTTACAGCGGCTTTTAATCCCCTGTCTGTTTTGGCGTTTATTATGTCAATAACAGCCTCGGCCTGTGAAAGGTCTATTCTTCCGTTTAAAAACGCCCGTTTGGTGAACTCCCCGGGCTCCGCCAGCCGGGCTCCCCTGTCCATTATCGCTTCCAGGGTCCTTTTCAGAGGCAGACTCCCTCCATGACAGTTTATCTCTACCACGTCTTCCCTTGTGTAGGTACAAGGACCCCTCATAGCTGTAACCAGGACCTCATCAATCTTTTCACTGCTGTCCGGGTCATATATATATCCATAGTTAAGTTTCCTGTCCGGCAGTTCCTTTAATGGCTTCCCGGTAACTGATCTGAATATTTCACCGGCTATCTCCAGTGCCCTGGCTCCGCTTATTCTCACAATACCTATACCTGAATAGCCGGGGGTTGTGGCTATGGCTGCTATGGTATCCTCTTCCCTGATAGTCACCTGTTAATCACCTCTTGAATTATTATACCAAAAATTCCTATTAAATAACCATATATGGCAAACCACCGCAAATAAACCAAGCAGGTGAAGACACCTGCTTGGTTTATTTGCGATTTAATTTTATAATCACTTTCCTGTATGGTTCTTCTCCCTCGCTGGTGGTTGTTACCCCCTGCTCATCCTGCAGGGCCGAGTGAATAATCCTTCTTTCATAAGGACTCATCGGTTCAAGGGATACATTTCGCTTAAACCGTATTGCCTTACGGGCAAGATTTTTGGCAAGCTTAACCAGTGTTTCTTCCCGTTTCTTGCGGTAATTCTCGGTATCCACGATAACCCGGTAATGCTGGTCCTTGAATTTCTTGCTTACTACCAGGCTTGTTATGTACTGTATGGCATCCAGGGTCTGTCCCCTTCTGCCTATCAATATCCCCATATTCTGACCCTTTATTTCTATGTACAGTATATTGTCCTCTTTCTCCTGTACTGTTATTCTCCCCTCAATCCCCATATGCCTTAGAACATTGTCAAGAAATTCCTTAACAACGTCTGCAGGGGTGTTTTTTAATGTTACCCTTACCTTCCCGGGTTTATTGCCTATCAGGCCCAGCAAACCCCTGCCGGGTTCTTCAAGGATATCTATTTTTACCGAATTCAGGTCTGTATTCAGTTCTTCTATGGCAAGCTGTACTGCTTCCTGTATGGTCCTGCCACTCTTGACTACGGTTTTGGCTGTCAATTGGATTCCTCCTTAACGGCCTTTGCTGGTCTCATTATAAAATACTGCTGTACTATCTGGAACAGGTTGCTGAGAACCCAGTAAAGAGCAAGTCCTGAGGGAAACTTCAGTGCAAACCACCCTATCATCAGCGGCATCACAATAGTCATGGTATTCTGCGTAGGGTTCTGGGCATTAGCGTTGTTCATCATCTTGGATTGATAGTAGGTAGTAGCAGCCGCAAGAACAGGCAGGATATATAAGCTGTCCGGGCTGCCCAGATCTTTCAGCCAAAAAAAACTCTTTTCTACTGTAGCATATACCTCCGGAGTAAACACATACTTCTGAGGCTCTCTTAAAACCTGGAATAGTGCAATAAGAACAGGAAACTGGATCAATAAAGGAAGACACCCGCCGGCAGGATTAACGTTTTCTTTCTTATACAGCTCCATTGTCTTTTCATTCATCTTCTGCTTATCTTTTGCATACTTCTTTTGTATTTCTTTCAACTTGGGATTCAGTTCCTGCATCTTTTTCATTGATTGCGACTGTTTAAGGGTTAAAGGCAGCAGCAGGATTTTAACTATGATTGTAAAGATGACGATTGACCACCCGTAATTATTCACAAAATCATATATATATCTCAGAAAAAGCCCGAAGGGTGTAGCTATGGCATTAATCAATTACTCTCCTCCTCGTCTAGCGTGTTTTATTTCACCGGGTCATATCCCCCTGGGTGAAAGGGATGACACTTCAATATTCTTCTCACGGATAAATATGTTCCTTTTGCTGTTCCATACTTCTCCAAAGCTTCAATAGCATACTCCGAACAGGTAGGATAGAATCTACACTTCCCTGTTTTAAGAGGAGAAATATACTGTCTATATATTTTAATCAAAAAAATAATTGTCTTTTTCACTTTAATCCTTCTTGAAATACAGATTGTGTTTTTTCAAAAGATATACAACCGAACTCTCTATATCCCGGAAATCAGCATTATTCGCCTTCACTCTGGACACAAAAACCAGATCATATCCGCTCTTCACATTGTCGACATGTTTTCTGTACGCCTCTTTTATGAATCTCTTCACTCGATTTCTGACAACGCTTTTACCTACTTTCCGACTAACACTAATCCCGATCCTGTTATAGTCCCTTCGATTATCTATCAGATAAAGAACAAGAAGAGAGTTTACTTTACTATTCTTTTTTTTATACACCCTTGAAAAATCGCTTGTTTTCTTAAGGGATATAATTTGTGCCATATGTACCATTCCCTCAGTTTGCACAAATACTGCAAAAAAGGCCCCCTTAAAGAGCGCCTCATGCTGTCAGTCTCTTCCTTCCTTTACCTCTTCTTCTTTTCAATACGTTTCTACCCGACCGTGTCTTCATTCTCTTCCTGAACCCGTGCTCTTTCTTTCTCTGCCTCTTTTTCGGTTGATATGTCATTTTCATCGGTCCCACCCCCTTCATTGAGCGCATATTACACCGCATTATATAATGATTATAGCTTTATTGTCCAGCCATGTCAAGACATTGAAGGCAGACAAGCAATCGTACCGGGGAACCAGTGGACTGGTAATGTAAAGTATATACAAAAATAAAAAGCTGTGGATAAAATACTGTCTTCAGGTTATTTTTTGTGGATATATTGCCAATAATTATTGATAACACCATTATTATCTGTTATCATAAAGTAAAATCTGTTGATAAATTCCGGTCTTATGTATACTTTACTCACAATCTGTGGATATTTTGTGTATAACCCTCTATTATTTGTTGTTATACTCTTTTTTATTCTCTATTAATAAAAATATTTTATAAAAAATCCAGATGAAATAACACCCTTTGTCCACAATTTTATTAATATCCTTGAAATTAAAAATTATTCCCCTTTTATGTTGATATGATTGTGGATACCTTGTATCCTATATATAACTAAGGAGGAAAAATATGAACACACAAATTCACACTATCTGGGAAAATACTCTCAAAGTTGTTAAAGATGAATTAACAGAAGTCAGTTTCAATACCTGGTTTAAAGCAATTGAACCGGTTGACATAAGTGAAAACAGTATAATCCTGGGAGTTCCCAATGATTTTATAAAAAACATCCTGGAAGCCAGATATGTCACATTGATTTTTAACGCTTTGAAGGAGGTTACTTCAGTCGAATACCAGGTAAAATTCATATTGCCGGAAGAAAAAAACGGTCACTTATTGAACAGTCAGTTTGAAGGCAAAAGGGAAAACTCCCGGGAATTTAACCGTGAAGATACAAATATGCTTAATCCCAAGTACGTTTTTGATTCTTTTGTCATAGGCAACAGCAATCGTTTTGCCCATGCAGCTTCCCTGGCAGTTGCAGAAGCCCCTGCCAGGGCCTATAATCCCCTGTTTATTTACGGGGGAGTGGGACTGGGTAAAACACACCTGATGCATGCCATTGGTCATTACATCTTAAGAAACAATCCCAGAAACAAAGTATTATATACTACCTCTGAGAAATTTACAAATGACCTCATTAATTCAATACGTGACGACAAAAATGTAGAATTCAGAAACAGATACAGGAATACCGATGTGCTGCTGGTGGACGATATACAGTTTATAGCCGATAAAGAGAGAACACAGGAAGAATTTTTCCACACTTTTAACTCCCTGTATGAAGCCAGCAAACAGATTATCATATCCAGTGACCGTCCTCCTAAAGAGATACCCACTCTGGAAGACAGGTTGCGTTCAAGATTTGAATGGGGTCTGATTTGCGACATCCAGCCCCCGGACCTGGAGACCCGTATAGCCATACTCAAGAAAAAAGCCAATATGGAGAATCTTTTTATACCGGATGAGGTGATGGTATATATAGCCAAAAAAATCGACTCCAATATCAGAGAGCTGGAAGGAGCTCTGGTAAGGGTTATAGCCTATTCCTCCCTCACAAACAAAGAGATTAACATGGAACTCACCGAAGAAGCTCTTAAAGACTTCTTCTCCAATTCAAAACCAAAAATGATTACGGTCAACCTGATAAAACAGGTCGTCTCGGAGTATTATTCCATAAAGGTTGAAGATTTTAAATCCAAAAAGAGAACGAGGTCCATCGCTTTTCCCCGTCAGGTGGCAATGTACTTATCCAGGGAACTGACAGATTTATCTTTACCAAAAATAGGGGAAGAGTTCGGAGGGAGAGACCATACAACCGTAATACATGCCTGTGAGAAAATTACAAATGAATATGAAAAGGACCAATCCCTTAAAATAGCCATAGACGAAATAAAAAAACGTCTTAACTCATGAAGTTATCAACCATGTCCTGTTGATAAAAAGTGGACAGACTGTGACTAAAATAAGATTTTGCTATCTATATTGAACTTCCTATGGATATGTGGGAATATATATACATCTTAATAACATATAAATCAACAGGCAAAAGGTACTGTATATCCGGGAATATCGTTGTTTTCCACATATCTACAGCCCCTACTACTATTACTACTATAAATTATTTATTTTCTATATATAAAAAATCCACTGGAGGTTATCCACATGAAAATAGTCTGTGATAGAGATAAACTTTTGGATGGAATAATGACATCACAAAAAGCCGTATCAGGCAAATCAACCCTGCCAATACTTGGCGGGCTGTTACTGGACTGCCGTACAGGTGATCTCAGGATAATGTCCACAGACCTGGACATAGGTATTGAATGTACCGTAGAGGCAGAGGTAGTGGAGAAGGGATGGGTGGTGCTGGATTCCCGGCTCCTGGGAGAAATCATAAGGAAGCTTTCTTTTAATGATGTTGAAATAATCATTGATGAAACGAATGTGGCCAGTATAAAATGTGGGAATTCCCATTTTACCATTCAGGGGCAGGGTGGAGAAGAATTTCCTCAGCTTCCCGAGGTGAGGAGTGAAAAGAAAATCAGTTTACCCCAGGACCTGCTGAAAAGTATTGTAAGACAAACGGTATTTGCCTGTGCTGTTGATGAGACAAGACCCATTCTTACAGGTGTGCTGATGGAATGTAAGGGAGAGGAAATAAGCATGGCTGCTCTGGACGGTTTCCGGCTGGCCCTGAGAACTATTAAGGTAAGTGAACAATTACCTGATATTTCCGTTGTAGTACCGTCAAAAACCCTGAACGAGATTTATAAGATATTGAAGGACCATGAGCAGGAAGTAGAAATATTCTTTACAGATAATCAAATGCTTTTTAGAATAGGGAGTACAAAAGTTGTTTCAAGATTGCTGGAAGGAGAGTTTATAAATTATAGCCAGATAATACCCGATGAATATACGACCAGAGTTAAAGTAAAAACATTAGATTTTCTGGAAAGCTGCGAAAGGGCGTCCCTTCTTGCCCGGGAAGGAAAGAACAACCTAATAAGACTGGAGATATGTGAAGATGTTGTAAAAATAACTTCCAACGCAGAAATAGGGATGGTCAATGAAGAAGTTAACGTAGTTATGGAAGGGAAAGAACTTAAAATAGCCTTTAATTCGAAATATCTGACTGATGCCCTTAAGGTTATTGAAAGCGAACATATTGAAATGCAGCTCACTACAAATATCAATCCCTGTGTATTGAAACCTGTGCAAAGCGAAAATTATACATATCTACTATTGCCGGTAAGGGTTGCGGAATAAATCTTTGTCTTGCAGGAGGACACCCGGTGGAACAGATTAGAATACATGAAGAATATATCAAACTGGGACAATTTTTGAAACTGGCAGGAATTGCGGATACGGGAGGACAGGCAAAATATTATATTATGGACGGAAAAATTAAAGTAAACGGAGAAATAGTAACACAAAGGGGAAAAAAAATATTTCCCGGTGATATTGTCGATATATATGAAATAGCATCCTTTCAAATAATTAAATAAGAACAGGTGTTTGCATTTATTCAAAATTGTGGTATAATTTTAAGGAGCGTGTAAGCTTGTACCTTGATTTTATAAAGATGGTCAACTTTCGGAATTACAGGCAGCATCAGGTTTATTTTCATCCTGCTTTTAATTTTTTAGTTGGAAATAACGCCCAGGGAAAGACAAATCTAATAGAGGCCATATACTATCTGGCAGTGGGAAAATCGCACAGAACAAAAACCGATAGAGAATTGATAAGATGGAATAGTGATTTTTTTTATGTAAGAGGAGATGTTAAAGTCGGCGACAGTCCAAAGAGTATAGAAATAGGGGTTAACAAAAACGGCAAGATTATAAGAATTAACGGCATAGAGTTAAAAAAAAAGGAAGAATTACTGGGAAACCTCTCTGTGGTCCTGTTTTCACCGGAAGAACTTAAGCTGGTCAAGGAAGGACCCAGCTACAGGAGAAAATTCATAGATGAAGAGATAATTCAGATAAAGCCGTCATATTTTTATATTCTGAGCAATTATAACAAGATATTGACTCAGAGAAATGCTCTCTTGAAGGAGATTGGATTAAGAAACAGAAAAAAAGATACCCTGGATGTATGGGATAAACAACTGGCTCAATACGGGGCAAAAATGATTTTTCATAGAAATGCATTTACAAAGAAGCTTTCAATTCTCTCCAGGCTTATGCACAGGAAAATAACCAGCGGAGGCGAAGAACTGGGTATAAAATACAGCAGCTGTATAGAAATAGGAGATTGTCAGGATTTAAAAGAAATGGAGGAGCAGCTTTTAACAAATTTAAAAAATAAAAGGGATGATGATATAAAGTTCGGGACTTCCTCATTCGGGCCTCACAGAGAAGATCTGGAAATCAGCATTAACGGAATTGACGCCAGGAAATTCGGGTCGCAGGGCCAGCAGAGAACTGCTGCTCTTTCAATGAAACTTTCAGAGCTGGAATTGGTTAAAGGGGAGACAGGAGAATATCCTGTGCTGCTGTTAGATGACGTTATGTCTGAACTGGATCCTTTAAGACAGACATATCTTGTTGAAAATCTCCAGAATGTTCAAGTATTTGTGACCTGCACCGCATTGTCCGGTATTATTAAAAAAAGGTTTACAGAGGGGAAAGTATTTGGAGTGGACAGTGGTATAATAACTGTAGTGGATATATAATGCGTGGTCAGGAGGAATTATCCGATGTTCTTACACCTGGGAAGAAACGTTGTGGTCCCTTTGGAAGAAATAGTTGCTATAATTGATATGGCTTCGGCTCTAACCTCAAAAATAACCCGAGAGTTTGTAAATGCTGCCCAAGAAGAAGGATTTATAAAAGAAATAAACAGCAGCGAACTTAAACCCAAATCAATAGTAATTACCGGAAAAGATATATATTTTTCTCCTATTTCTTCAACAACACTTTGCAAAAGAGCAGGGTATATAGATGATATATCTGCAGTTTAAGATATCTTTCAGCCAGCTCTGGGGATGCCTGGGGTTTTTTTGTGGTTTTGCAATATATAATAATAGTCTAAATAGTCTACCAGCGTAGGGGGTAAAGTTATGTCCGAAAAGAATATGTTAAATACCTATGATGAAAATCAGATACAGGTTTTAGAAGGATTGGAAGCTGTACGGAGAAGGCCCGGCATGTATATCGGAAGCACAGGCCCCAGGGGGCTGCACCATCTGGTATACGAAGTAGTTGACAACAGCATTGACGAAGTGCTGGCCGGATGTTGCGATACCATACTTGTTAACATCCATGAGGACAATTCAGTGACCGTTGTTGATAACGGCAGAGGTATTCCGGTGGGTATCCATCCTAAAGTCGGAAAACCGGCGGTGGAGGTTGCTCTTACCATGCTTCATGCAGGAGGAAAATTTGACGGTAAAGGGTATAAGGTATCCGGGGGCCTCCACGGGGTAGGGGTGTCGGTTGTGAATGCCCTGTCAGAATACCTGGAGATAAAGGTAAAGAGGGAAGGTAAGACTTACAGGCAGGAATACAGGAGAGGAAAACCCGTCAGTGAACTGATTGAGACAGGAAGTGCTGATGGTACGGGAACAACAGTGACATTTAAACCGGACAAAGAGATATTTGAAGAAATAGTATTTGATTTTGACACACTGGAACACAGGTTGAGGGAATTGGCCTTCCTCAACAAGGGAGTAAAGATTGTCCTCAAAGATGAACGGGACGGTAGGGAAAGCAAGATGCACTACAGTGGAGGGCTTATAGCTTTTGTAAAGCACCTTAACAGGAACAGGGAAGCCATTCACAATAAACCTATTTATTATGAGAGTGCAAAAGATGACTGTATAGTGGAAGTTGCCATGCAGTATAATGACGGATACGCTGAAAATGTTTTTTCATTCGCAAATAATATTAATACCCACGAGGGCGGTACTCATCTGAGCGGTCTTAAGTCTGCCCTGACAAGGGTAATGAATGACTATGCCCGGAAACACAATTTCCTGAAAAACGGTGACAAAAATCTGTCAGGAGAGGATGTTAGAGAAGGATTAACGGCGGTAATTTCAGTAAAACTCCCTGATCCACAGTACGAAGGGCAGACAAAAACGAAACTGGGGAACAGCGAGGTTAAAGGAATAGTCGAGTCTATTTCCTCTGAAGCCATTTCGGTATTTTTGGAGGAAAATCCTTCCATGGCAAGGGTCATAATAGAAAAAGCCCTGCAGGCGGCCAGGGCGAGGGAAGCCGCCAGAAAAGCCAGAGAGCTTACCCGGAGGAAAAATGTACTGGAGAATACCTCGTTGCCGGGTAAGCTCGCAGACTGTACCGAAAGGAATCCCGATGACTGTGAGATATATCTTGTTGAGGGGGATTCTGCCGGCGGTTCCGCCAAACAGGGCAGGGACAGGAGAAACCAGGCTATACTGCCTTTACGGGGAAAGATAATGAACGTTGAAAAGGCAAGGCTGGACAAGATACTGGGTTATGAAGAAATAAGGGCCATGATAACAGCCTTCGGTACGGGGATAGATGAAGAATTTAATCTGGACAGGCTCAGATACGGGAAGATTATAATAATGACCGATGCCGATGTGGATGGGGCCCATATAACCACCCTGCTGTTGACCTTCTTCTTCAGACATTTGAGGGAGTTAGTAGAAAGGGGACATATATATATCGCCCAGCCTCCCCTGTATAAAATCAAAAAAGGAAAAGAGGAAATGTACGCCTATTCGGACAAAGAAATGAACAGGATTGTGGAGGAGATGGGGAGGAACGGGGTTTCTCTGCAGAGATACAAAGGCCTCGGGGAAATGAACCCGGAACAACTGTGGGAAACGACAATGAATCCGAAAAATAGGACGCTGTTGCAGGTTACTATAGAGGATGCTATAGCTGCTGATGAAATATTCAGCACCCTGATGGGATCCAAAGTAGAACCCCGGAGGGAATTTATTGAACAGAACGCCAAATATGTAACCAATCTTGATGTATAAAGCTACATTATTGTCAGGGAGCGTTTCAGCCCCTTGATAGTGATATAATATATTAGTGTTCCATTATCAGTATTCAAGAAAAAAATAACAATAATTATGGGCGTGATAATACGGTAAAACCCATAATGGGATTGGGGGGCAAAATATGCCAGAGAAATGGGAAAATATTGTTCCGGTTGATATAAAACAGGAAATGAAAAAGTCTTATATTGATTATGCCATGAGCGTTATTGTCAGCAGGGCCCTTCCTGATGTGAGGGATGGCCTTAAACCGGTACACAGGCGCATTCTTTATGCCATGAATGAACTGGGTCTTACTCCGGATAAGCCTCACAGGAAATCTGCCCGTATAGTGGGGGATGTCCTTGGTAAATACCATCCCCACGGCGATTCGGCAGTTTATGATGCCATGGTAAGAATGGCCCAGGATTTTTCCATAAGGGTTCCCCTGGTGGACGGGCATGGAAACTTCGGGTCCATAGACGGAGACAGCGCTGCTGCAATGCGTTATACTGAGGCCAGGATGTCCAAAATCGCCATGGAGATGTTGAGGGATATAAATAAAGAGACTGTTGACTTTGCTCCAAACTTTGATGATACTCTGCAGGAACCGGTGGTTCTACCTTCAAGGTTTCCAAATATACTGGTAAATGGGGCTTCAGGTATAGCTGTGGGTATGGCCACAAGTATTCCTCCCCATAATCTGGGGGAAGTGATAGACGGGGTTATAAAGCTTATAGATGACCCTATGACCGAAATAGACAATTTGATTAAAACTGTCAAAGGTCCTGACTTTCCCACCGGAGGCATTATCATGGGAAAAAACTCCTTAAAGGATGCTTACAAGACCGGCAAGGGAAAAGTCAAGGTAAGGGCAAAAGCTTCCATTGAGCAGGTTTCCAGCAATAAACACAGGATAGTCATAACAGAGATCCCGTACCAGGTGAACAAATCAAAACTCATAGAAAAAATTGCCGACCTGGTCAGGAATAAAAAGATTGACGGCATAACAGATATAAGGGACGAGTCCGATAGAAAAGGCCTTAGAGTGGTTATTGAACTTAGAAGAGATGTAAATCCGAAAGTTGTGCTTAATCTGCTTTATAAATATACCCAACTCCAGGAGACTTTCAGTATCATTATGCTGGCTCTGGTAAACGGACAGCCAAGAATACTCAATCTCAAAGAAATGCTATCCTGCTATCTAGAACATCAGGTTGAGGTCATAAGGCGCAGGACGCTATATGACCTTAATAAAGCGGAAGAAAGGGCTCACATACTGGAAGGGCTCAAAATCGCTCTGGACAACCTTGACAGGGTAATCAGCCTGATCAGGAGTTCCAAAACCGTGCAGATTGCCAAAGAAGGCTTGATGAACGAGTTTAAGCTTACCGAGAAACAGGCCCAGGCCATATTGGATATGCGACTCCAGAGACTTACCGGTCTTGAGCGAGAGAAAATCGATACAGAATATAAGGAACTGCTGGAGAAAATCAGTTATTATAAAGAAGTCCTCGATAAGAAAGAACTTGTTAACCAGATAATAAAAGAAGAGCTGGCAGAGATAAAAGAGAAGTTTGCTGATAGGAGGAGAACCAAGATTACTGCCGATTTTGAAGATTTTGACATAGAAGACCTTATAGAAGATGAAGAAGTGGCTATTACTCTTACCCACTTCGGGTATATAAAAAGGATTCCCGCCGATACCTATCGAAGCCAGAGACGGGGCGGCAGGGGCATAACGGCTTTAACCACCAAAAACGAAGATTTTGTTGAAAACTTGTTTATAACTTCCACCCATAACTATATTCTCTTCTTTACCAACAGGGGGAAGCTCTACAGACTGAAAGGATATGAGATACCCGAAGCGGGGCGGCAGGCAAAGGGAACCGCCATAGTCAACCTGCTGCAGCTGAACAGCAGCGAAAAAATTACTGCCGTTATACCAATAAAGGATTTTGCAGAAGATAAATTCATGGTTTTTGCAACCAGGGAAGGACATATTAAAAAGACCCCCCTGTCAGAATACGATACCCACAGGAAAAACGGCCTGCAGGCAATAAGCCTGAAAGAAGGGGACGAGCTTATCAAGGTAAGGCTTGTGGAGGAAAACGATGAAGTTATCATTGTAACCAAAAAAGGATATGCCATAAGGTTCAGCCAACAAGAAGTGAGAAGCATGGGCAGAACTGCCCAGGGGGTTAGGGCCATTAATCTTATGCAGGATGACCACGTGGTGGGAATGGAAATGGCGGATTGCGCATCTGACCTGCTGGTAATTACAGAAAGAGGCTACGGAAAGAGGACCGCTCTGAAGGAATACAGGCCTCAGGGTAGAGGCGGCAAGGGATTAATAACATATAAAATTACTGAAAAGACAGGCAATATTGTAGGGATTAAAGTAGTCAATGAAGATGATGAGATTATGCTCATTGCCAAAGACGGTATGGCTATCCGGCTCAGTGTAAAGGATATCTCCAAAATGGGAAGGATCACCCAGGGAGTAACGCTTATGAAACTGAATAAGGATAATGCCCTCGTCTCCCTGGCCAGAATTGAAAATGCAGCCGGATAATATCCGGCTGCATTAAAATTCAGAAGATTAACCTGATAATAATAACTGTGTGTAAGCATATTAAGGGGGTAAATATATAATGAACAATATAGGCTATTTTTATGACGAGAACGACGGTAAATGGGTCATACAGTTGAAGGGGGACATAGATGTATATACGGCTCCCCAGCTTAAAGATGTTATCAACACCATATTGGAACAAAGAACAGCAGACATGTTCTTTGACTGCAGTCAGTTGAATTACATGGACAGTACCGGCCTCGGCGTACTTATCGGTGCGCTGAAGAGGATTAAAGAACATGAGAAAAATATATATCTTAACAGCCTCAGACCAAACGTGAAAAAGCTATTCAATATAACGGGACTTGACAAAATATTTGTTCTGGAGGGATGATTCTGTGATAGTAATTGACAGCGGCAGAGAAGCTTGTGCAAAAGACAAGCAAAAGGATATAATAATCCTTACTCTGCCCGGTAAGCCTGAATATGTAAGCGTGGCAAGATTGACAGTCTCAGGGATTGCCAGCAGGATGGGTTTTGATGTTGAAGCAATCGAAGATATCAAACTGGCAGTATCCGAAGCATGCACAAATGCCATAAAACATGGGTGTAAAGAAGCTGTGGAACATTATGAAATAAATATATCCACGGATGAAAACTGCCTGAGTATCAGCATCAGCGATAAAGGTTGTGGGTTTGAAATGGGGAAAGTTGACTGCCCGGATACTCAAAACCCCAGGGAGGGAGGCATGGGTCTTTTCATCATCAAGACTTTGATGGACGAAGTAAATGTCTCAAGTTTGCCAGATTCCGGCTGTACAATCAATATGAAGAAATACCTGGAGGTATGATATGTATACAGATGAAAAAATTAATGACATACAGCACATGGAAGAAGAAGAGGTATTTCGATTGTACAGTGAGAGAAGAGATACCGGCTTAAGAAACGCTATTTTCTTTAGATACCAGTATTTAGCCGAAATTCTCTCAAAAAAATATCTGAACAGAGGGGTGGATTACGAAGACCTCTTTCAAATAGCTTCCATAGGCCTTATAAATGCTATAGAAAGATTCGACGTATCAAAGGGTTACAGGTTTTCCAGCTTTGCAACCCCCACTATTATCGGTGAGATAAAGAAATATTTCAGGGACAAGGAATGGATGATAAGGGTCCCCAGGAGGCTTCAAAAGCTATCCCGAAGGATAAAAGAGGCAAAGCAGGAATTAGCCCAGGAACTGAACAGGCATCCCAGGGTACCCGAATTGGCCGAATACCTGAATGTGAGCGAAGAACTTGTTCTGGAGGCCATGGAAGCGGGAGACATGTATTCACCCCAATCCCTCGACGAAGTCCATAATAAGAATCAGGAAGACAGAGAAATGACATTGAAAGACCTGATAGGGGTAGAGGACATCAACCTGGCTTCTACTGAAAATAAGGACTATATAGAAAAATGTATCGAAAAGCTGAATCCGAAAGAATTAAAGGTTTTAAAAGACCGGTATTTCAGGCAAAAAACCCAGTCCCAGGTTGCCCGGGACCTGAAGGTGTCCCAGATGACCGTATCCAGGATAGAAAAGAAAATAATTGAGAAGTTCCGGAGGGAATTAAACATTTAACCGTACAGCATTTAGGGCTGTTATTTTTTTACAGACTTAGGTTATACTCAATTATCATAAGAAAGATAAACAGGATGCCAGGCTTCAAGTCAGGTTTTAACCCCGTTTAAGCCTTACAAATCATTATCCGGGGACGTAGTGCGCCAATACTACCGTCGGAATGAACGATAGTATTAGCGGCGGTAGTTATAGGATAAATGCTTTAGAATAATTCTATGATATGTTATTATTTATGTAGGAAATTAAATTTCCATGACGAATTAAGTAATCGTAATATGAATTAACAGGGGAGGTAATGGATACATGATTGATCAAAACAATATTTTGGACCAGGTTAATTTCCAGGTACGGAGGAAAGGATATGATATTGAAGAAGTACATACGTTCATTGAAAATTTGCACAAAAAGTATATAGAAGAAGCGTTGAAAGTCGATAATCTGGGTAGCGTAATTGATAATATGGAACGGATCATCAAAGAAAATCTTGAAGAGGGATATGACGCCGATAAATCAATCATAGATATCATTCTGGATATACTGTTAAAGAATAAAAAGTATCGCTATCAGCTGGAGGAAAAAGAAAAGAAACTGCAGGACATGGAGCAGAAACTGACTTCCTTCAATAATGTACAGAGCAAGGTGATGGATATACTGGCTTCCGCTCAGGAATACAGAAGCAAGGCCGAAGAGGAGGCGAAGGCTATCATTGAGAAGGCGGAAAACGAAGCCAAGTTTCTGCACATGGATGTCAAAAGACAGGCGGAAAGCAGGTATGAGGAGCTTAGTCATAAATCAAAGGATATAGTGGCACAGGCCCAAAAAGAAATTGACCTGGTCAGAGAAAAGATAGAAGGGATAACGCAGGCTTACTTGCAGGAGGCTAAAAAAATTGAAACAACGGTAGAAAATATTAAGGAAGAATACCAGCGTATTTTGCAGGACCAAATAGAAGCCCTGAGAAAAGAAAGGAGTTTTTCAGGTATTGATGATATGCTTGACGACCTCAAAGGTTCCATCAGAAATCTCAAGCAACTTACTGCCGAAACCTTTGAGACCCCTGGAAAGGCCACGGAGGAAGCAGATGACGCAGAAACAGAAGAAGTAGAAGGGAAACAGAATGGTGTGTCCTCTGACCTGTGACAGGAATATTTTACCGGAAGGAAGTAATCCTATGAATTTGAATTCTTCAGAAAGGAGAAAAGGCATATTTCAGGTTTTAAATTCAGCCAAGGAACCTGTAAAAGGTGCTGACCTGGCAGCAAAATTCGATGTAAGCAGGCAGGTTATAGTCCAGGATATTGCTGTGCTCCGGGCTGCGGGAAAAGATATACTGGCAACACCCAGGGGCTATATTATTCCTGACAGTCGGCAGCCTTCCTTTTTAAAAAAAACCCTGGTCTGCAAGCATCACACCTATTATGAAATAGAGGACGAGCTGACAACCATTGTTGACCTGGGAGGCAAGATAATTGATGTAATAATTGAGCACCCTATTTACGGTGAAAAAAGAGGCCTTCTGATGATTTCATCCAGACTGGATGTGGAGGATTTCATGACAAGCTTAAAGCGGGACAAGGCTGCACCCCTTTCTACTTTAACAGGGGGTATTCATCTTCATACAGTGGAGGTAAGGGATGAGGCAACCTTTAAACGCATTAGAGATGCTCTGGATAAAAAAGGTTATCTCATAAAGGAATAGCACATTATTTTTTTTAGCATATGTGACAAGACAGATGTAAATACACAAATACAGGGGGATGGTCCAAGAATGCTCAAAGAGGATGTGGTCGAGAAAATAATGAGAGTGAAGGAGGCAAAAAAAGCTGTAATACTTGCCCATTATTATCAGGAGGACGAGGTACAGGAAATAGCTGATTTTCTGGGAGACTCCCTGGAATTAAGCAGGAAGGCTGCGGGCGTGGATAGTAAAATCATAGTATTTTGCGGGGTTCATTTTATGGCAGAGACGGCTAAAATACTGAATCCCGGGAAAAAGGTGCTGATCCCGGTTTCGGGTGCAGGATGTCCCCTGGCTGATATGGCAAATCCCTATGTATTAGACAAATTAAAAGAAATACATCCCGATGCGGCGGTAGTATGCTATGTCAACTCCCCGGTCTCTGTTAAGGCCCGGAGTCATGTGTGCTGTACTTCTTCCAATGCAGTTAATGTGGTCAGGTCCCTGCCCCATGAGAAGATAATTTTTGTCCCTGACAGGAACCTGGGGAGTTATGTTTCCCAGCAGGTTCCGGAAAAACAGATTATTCCGTGGTCTGGTTTTTGTCCTGTTCACCAGAGTGTTTCTCCCGGAGACGTGCTGGAATTAAAAAATAGATACCCTGCTGCTCCTGTGCTGGCACATCCGGAATGTCCTCCCGAAGTGCTGAAAATGGCTGATTACGTGGGAAGCACTTCGGGAATTATTAAGAAAGCCGGGGAAACGGACAGCCATATATTGATTATCGGTACCGAGAAGGGAGTGCTGCGAAAGCTGAAGGAGGAAAATCCCTGTAAGATGTTTTATCTTCTTTCAGAAAGCTTATCATGTGGGGATATGAAAAAAATAAATCTGGAGGATGTCCTAAGGGCCCTGGAAAAAGAAGAGTATTCTGTTGAAGTGGACAGTGAAACAGCCCGTAAAGCAAGGTATTCTCTTGACAGAATGCTTGAAATAATTTAGGGAGTGGTGACATGAGATATTTATGCAATTTTTCCACCGATGATCTGGATAAAGAGTATTACGATGTGGTAATAGTAGGCAGCGGTATAGCAGGCTTGTATACAGCATTGAACCTTGATAATAGTTTAAAGGTTGCCCTGCTGAGCAAGACTTCCCTTGATGAGAATAATACCTCCCTTGCCCAAGGGGGGATAGCTGCGGCTATAAAGGATAATGACAGCCCCAGGCTTCATATGACGGATACTTTAAGGGCAGGGGACTGGGTCAATGATGAGAAGGCGGTTGAAGTACTGGTGAATGAGGCGAAGGAAAACATAGCGAATACTCTGGAAATAGGTATAAACTATGACAGGGATGAAGAAGGCAGTATTGTTACCACCCTGGAGGGAGGGCATTCAAGACGGAGGATTCTGCATGCCGGCGGAGATGCAACCGGAAGAGAAATTCATAGAGGATTAATGGCTGAGGCTCTGTCCCGGGACAATATAACCATTTTCCGGGAGGCCTTCGGGGTGGATATATTGGTGATCAATAACCGGTGTTGCGGCATTCTGGTGGAAGTGAGTGGCCGTAAGAGGGTTTTTTACTCCAGAGCCCTGGTCCTGGCTGCCGGGGGAACAGGTCAGGTATATGACGACACAACCAATTCCCGGGTGGCTACGGGCGATGGTATCGCAATGGCCTCCAGGGCCGGTGCCCGGCTGAAAGATATGGAGTTTGTACAGTTTCACCCTACCACCTTCCATTGCGGGGAATTTAAAAGCAAGTATGGCAGGAATTTTTTGATTTCCGAAGCGGTAAGAGGAGAAGGGGCCTTGCTGAGAAACAGGAAAGGGAAAAGGTTTATGGAAGACGTTGACGGGCAGGAACTGGCTCCCCGGGATGTGGTAGCCAGGAAGATGTTCATGGAAATGCATAAAGAAGGTTCAAAATATCTTTATCTCGACATAACCCATAAAGACCGGGAATTTCTGGTAAAGAGATTCCCCACCATATATACAAAATGCAGGGACATAGGAATTGACATGGCAAAAGACTACATTCCGGTCGCTCCGGCTGCCCATTATATGATGGGAGGCATAGAGGTTGACCTTATGGGCAGAACCAGTGTCCCCAGCCTTTATGGCTGCGGGGAGTGTTCCTGCACCGGTGTGCACGGGGCCAACAGACTTGCCAGCAATTCCCTGCTGGAGGGATTGGTTTTTGGCAGGAGGATTGCCCTGGACATAAACAGGACTATAGGGGACACCGTCATGGAGACTGCTGATGTAAAGTTTGGCAAACTGGATGTTTTTCATTCCCTGAACTGGGGAAATATAATAAGCAGGATAAGAAAAATTATGAACCGGAAAGCGGGTATAATCCGTACCGTTGAAGATCTGTCAGATGCCCGGGACCAACTGGAGGACATCCTCCGGATAATACAAAAAGCGGACTGTCAGGCGTCCTATGAGATGGAAATAAGAAATATGGCCGAGACTGCCCTTAATATTGTAAAGGCAGCCTTGGCCCGCAAAGAAAGCTGCGGAGCCCACTATATCATTCGGCAGGGGGATTGAAAATGGATATCAATAGTTTTTGTTTGGACCGGATTATAAGAAATGCTTTGCAGGAAGACCTTGGGCAGGGGGATGTCACCACCGACAGCATATTTGACAGCGGCCAGAAAGCCTGTGGACACTTCATTGTCAGAGAAGAAGGCGTTATAGCAGGAATAACCGTGGCAGCGCGGGTTTTTGGGCTGCTGGATGACCGGGTGGTACTGTTTCCCCGGGTCCAAGACGGAGAGAGGGTAGGTAAGGGACAGATAGTTGCAAAAGTTGAAGGCCCTGCCGTATCCATACTCAAAGGCGAAAGAACTGCCCTGAATTTTGTGCAGAGGATGTCGGGTATTGCTACAAAGACCAGAAAATGCGTGGATATGGTAAAAGAATATAAAGTCAGGATTGTAGATACACGAAAAACGGTACCGGGCCTGAGGGTCCTGGACAAATATTCGGTGATGGCAGGGGGAGGGCACAACCACAGGTTCAATCTGTGCGACGGCGTCCTTATAAAAGACAACCATATCAGGGCCGCCGGCAGCATAACCCGTGCCGTAAAATCGGCCAGGGAAAAGGTGTCCCATACCCTGAAGATAGAAGTGGAAGTGGAAAACCTGGAGCAGCTGTCTGAAGCCCTGGAGGCCGGTGCGGACATAATTCTGCTGGACAATATGACATTGGAGGACATGAGAAAATCGGTGGAGATAACAGGAGGACGGGCTCTGCTGGAAGCCTCGGGGAACATAACCCAGGACCGGTTAACCCAAATTGCAGCCACCGGGGTTGACCTGATCTCAATGGGTAGCCTGACACATTCGGTAAAATCTCTGGACATAAGCCTGAAATTTGAATAATATCCCTGTTGCCTGTATAATTTAAAGAAGACAGCCAATATTTTCGGAGGAGGGAATTATCTGGTGGCTAGGTGGAACAGAGGCACGAGAGGATTTATATATCTGGCAGCTGTCGTATTGATGTTCTTGTTCTTTTCTCTTAGCAGCATAGTGAACTTCGTAGTTGATTACCAGTGGTTCGGAGAGGTAAATTACATAAGCGTATTTCTCGCAAGGATTATTAATGAATTAAAAATAGGCATACCATTGTTTTTCCTGCTTTCAATTCTACTGTATCTGTACATGCAGCTGATGAAAAAGGATTTTTACAGGCATTCGCAGATTATACCCACCGATAAAGAAAAAAGAAGACTGAACAGGATAATCACTGTGACCTCGTTAATACTGCCTTTTTTTATTAGTATTGGTATTTCACGGAGTTTGTGGCTTGATATACTGCAATTCCTGAATGCCGGCAGTTTCAATCTGCCAGACCCCATTTTCGGGAAAGATATCGGTTTTTATATGTTCAAGCTGCCTCTTCTGGGAGAGGCACTGTCAGTACTGATATTTCTTGCCGTTGTCCTGGTGGTTGTTACCGTTGTGTTTTACGGGGCAATGATAACTTACAAAACCCCTGAAATGCTCAGCAGCAGAATGAATACCGAAGAACCCCGGAGGCGCTACCCTTTTGTAAACAGGCAGTGGCTGGATCTGGCTGTAAGACAGGTGGCAACAATAGGATTTGTATTTTTTCTGATACTTGCCCTGCGGTATTATTTGGGCCGCTATAACTTGGTATTTTCGCCCAGGGGAGTGGCCTATGGTGCCAGCTATACGGATATTTCGGTAACCCTCAAGGTGTACCTGCTGCAGATTGGGGCCTGTATAATCAGTGCGGTCTTAATAATATATGCGGTATTTGCACGAAGGTACAGGATAGCAGTTTACGGGCCTGCTCTGCTTATAGCCGTAACCATACTGGGAAATCTTGTGGCGGTCGGGGTGCAGAATTTTATCGTAGAGCCTAATGAATATGCCAAGGAAGAGAGATTTCTCAGGTACAACATTGAATTTACCCAAAAGGCCTACGGTCTTGATAAAATAGTGGAAAAAGAATTTCCTGTTACCCAGGACCTGACTTATGAAGACCTGAACAGAAACAGAACCACTATTGATAATATAAAAATAAACGATTATAGACCTGTTAAACAGACCTACAACCAGCTACAGGGGATAAGACTGTATTACAGATTTAATGACGTTGATGTGGACAGGTACAACATAGATGGAGTTTACACTCAGGTATTTCTGTCCGCCAGGGAACTGTCCCAGGAGAACCTGAGGGAAGAGGCAAAAACCTGGATTAACAAGTATCTCAAATATACCCATGGATACGGCGCGGTTATTTCACCGGTGAACAAGGTTACCGCCCAGGGGCAGCCGCAACTGCTGGTTAAAAATATACCTCCCGTTTCCGAGACGGGATTTGAAATAGTGCGACCGGAAATATATTTCGGCGAACTCACCAATGACTATATTATTACAAATACCAGAACCCCTGAATTCGATTATCCCATGGGGGATGATAACAAAGAGGCCTTTTATGAAGGCAGTGCCGGTATAAAAATGGGCCCTTTGAACAGGCTTGTCTTTGCTCTGTACCATAAGAGTGCGAAGATTTTGCTTTCAGGGGATATCAATTCGGACAGCCGTATGCTGATCAACAGGAATATTGTAACAAGGGCCGACAAAATAGCCCCATTCTTCATATATGATGATGACCCTTATCTGGTTGTAGACAAAGGCAGGTTTTACTGGATTATTGATGGCTATACCTACAATACCAATTATCCTTACTCTGAGCCAATCAGCCAGGGAATAAATTATATAAGGAATTCCTTTAAAGTAGTCATAGATGCATATAACGGAACAACCACCTATTATCTCATTGACCCGGAAGACCCTGTGGCAAAGACTTACAGCAGGATTTTCCCCGATCTGTTTACACCCTTTGATGAAATGCCGGATGGATTGAAGCCGCATATCAGATATCCTCAGGCCCTCTTCGACATCCAGGCAAGTGTTTACGGGGACTATCACATGGAAAACACCCAGGTATTCTATAACAGAGAGGATGCATGGAATATTGCCCAGGAGCAGTACAGCGACGATGTGATAGAGATGGAATCGAATTATGTAATGCTTAAAATTCCCGGGGAGGAAAAGGTGGAGTTTCTGCTTACAGTTCCCTATACTCCCGCAAAGAAGAACAATATGGTAGCCTTCATGGCGGCAAGGAATGACGGCGAGCATTATGGGGAAATAATGGTATTCAAATTTCCCAAGAGCAAACTAATCTACGGGCCGATGCAAATAGAGTCCAGGATCAGCCAGGACCCGGTCATATCCAGGGAGCTGTCCCTATGGGACCAGCGGGGCTCGAACGTTATCAGGGGCAACATTATAATAATACCTGTGGAGAACTCTCTCCTTTACGTGGAACCACTGTATCTGCAGGCCTCCAATGAAGGCAGTCTGCCGGAACTGAGGAGGGTGATAGTTGCGTATAAGGACACAATAGTGATGAAAGAGAATCTGGACGTAGCCCTTGCTTCAATATTCGGCCAGGCGCCGCCTGCCAGAGATGAGGACCTGACACCCCTGCCCGATGGTGTGGACCAGGCTACCGTAGAGGAACTGATCTCCACTGCCAACCAGCTGTTTAACAGTGCCCAGGAGGCTTCCCAGAGGGGGGACTGGGCAAAATACGGTGAATACCTCAACCAGCTGGAGGACGTACTACAGCGCCTGAACGAGCTTACAACCGAATCAACCCAGCAGTAAAGAAAATGTCAAGGGGACGTAAAGAAAATGTCAAGGGGACGGTTCTGCTGACAACATTGTCAGCAGAACCGTCCCCTTGACATCCCCTTGACAATCCCCTTGACATGTCCCTCAGACAGTCTAAAATCTTCCGTTTCTCTGTCTTTCAAGCAGTATTTCTTCGGCGGTCATAGTATCCAGATGCCTGGCCTTTCTGGCTATTTCATGATGCTCTATAATGCCTTTGTCTACCAGAAGCTCGATTATGCTGGCAATAGCAAGGGTATTTTTATAGTCTATTTCCTTGAGATCTCCTATCTGAGCAATTATTTGAGCTTTATTCATACAAGTCACCCCCAGACCTATTTATCCAGATTATTACCGTAGACTGGATTTTTTATACTATTTCTTTTGGTATTAGGTATTTAACAAACTATCAACTCTCTACATAGTATATATTGAAAAATGCAGGTATTCTTGTAAAGGAGGATTTCCAATTGAATTGCTGTGATGAATATGAAGTTATGCCCATGGAAGACCAGTGCTTCGAGCTGGCAACGGCTTATGTGCCTTACCAGCAGCTTGACAAACTGTATCCGCTTTGTGAGGCTTTAATGAAAGGCACTCTGTTTCCGGAGCTGTACAGACCCTATTAAAGACTATATAACAGGAGGTTCAGTAATGTACTATAATCCTTATTATAACAATTGTTGGCCCGCGTATCCCCAGATGGTCCCTGTGTGTTATCCCATGGGGGAAGCTCAAAAGTATTACTATCAAAACCCTGAACACGTGACAAAAGACATGAAAATGTTGCTGAAGAAGATACAGGAACTGGAATTTGGTGCAACAGAGCTTAACCTGTATCTTGATACCCATCCAAAGGACAAAAAGGCTGTTGAAATATTCAATACCTATATAAGGGAACTGGAAAAGTATAAAAGATTATACAGGAAGAAATACGGACCACTTACTGCTGCTGAGGAATCCTGTGTTCCCTGGCAATATATCCAGGGACCATGGCCATGGGAAATATAGGGAGGAGGGGTGCTAATGTGGTTATATGAAAAAAAGCTTCAATATCCGGTCAGAGTTGAGAGATGTGATTTGAACATGGCAAAATACCTTTTTGCACAGTTCGGAGGCCCTGATGGTGAGCTTTCTGCGGGTATAAGATATTTGAGCCAGAGGTATACTATGCCGCTGGACCAGACAAAGGGACTTCTTACCGATATAGGGACCGAAGAACTGGCCCACTGGGAAATAATTGCAACCATGATTTATAAACTGATAAAAGATGCTCCCGTTGAGAAAATTGAAAGAGCAGGTCTGGGGGCACACTATACCCAGCATGACAGGGCATTGTATCCCCATGATGCAGCAGGAGTACCCTGGACGGCGGCATATATACAGTCTATAGGCGACCCCGTAACCGACCTGCATGAAGACATGGCGGCAGAGCAAAAGGCAAGAACCACTTACGAGCATCTGATAAATCTGACAGACGATACAGGGATCAAGGATACCCTTAGATTCCTCAGGGAAAGGGAAGTGGTACACTTTCAGAGGTTCGGAGAGGCCCTGCGATTGGTTACTGAATATCAGAAAGCCAAAAAGGTTTACTAGGGGAGATAATTCTCCCCATACATAGCAAACCTGAACTATGCAGCCAGAAAATACTATAACCCTTCCCTTATTGAGTACGAGAAAGGGTTATAGTCAAGAGGGTATATATGTTAAAGAATAATTTTGTTTATGGAGGGGTTACTTAGATATAAGGTTTTCAACAGGAATGTAATCCATGTCATATCCGAAGTATCTTGGTCCAAAAGTCTCTATTCCTTTTGAGGTTCTCATCCGCTCATGCGCCGGCATTACGACTACTGACCCCCTATATCCGTATTTAACAATATCAGTCCTGATGGGCTCCCCCGTTTCAGGGTCCAGTAGAGTAATAATATCGGGCGTGATACATTTAATCTCTCCATCAACTATCAGGTTCAGCCATTCGTTTTGGAAATCTATTTTTGCGTTTTGCCCATTGTATTCACTAATACCTTCTAAGGTAATTTGACCCAGGGTGAATCCTTTGTTTTTTTCTCCACCGAACTCTCTATTGATGTCAACAATTTTACCTTTGAAACACTCATATCCATTCGTTATTTCAGTTATTTTTTTTATAGGGTCGGTGTGCTGTTCTCTGCACTTATATACGTTTTTGCCTATTTCCCATATCAAAGATACCGTATTTAAGATTGCCGTATCCTTTACTTGGCGCCCGGTCATAGGATAACCTGCAATCCATGAAATGCCTCCATAGGCCATGGCTGCATTCCTTATTATTCTTTCAGCAGTCAAAGCGTGTTTTGCATCCGATATTGTTACATAGCCTTTTTCGTTCGCTGCGGCTGTCGGGCAAGGGGATACCCCGTTAATGTAGAAAGAGGTCATTTGAAGTTCTGGGAATGCTCTGCCCATTCCATCCGCATCAATCACAGGAATTCCCAATACTCCTGCCACAGCCATAGGAACAGGGGTATTAACACCACCGGCCTCTGGCGGGATTATTGCTTCCACCTTCCTTCCCAGGTATTTTTCCAGCTTTTCAAATACCCAGAATAGTTCGTTGCCGTTGGGGGGTTTTTCTGTCAATACGAGGACCGCTCCCAAACATGCGGCTATTATCGCAATGATGTCATCTGGTATATCTGCAGGATCAACCAAAATGATTTCTTTTCCTTCGTTTAGTATATTGTACGCCCACAATAAGCCGATTTCGGGGTCGCCTCCCCCATCTTTGAGGTCATTACTACCAAAACTCCCGATGAAGTTGGATTCCCGAACAGGAAAAATTGGGATTCCAATATAGCCAGGCAGTGGGTGCACAATAACTTTGGTGTCCAGTACAGTCCCCGGGGCATGCTTGAGGTACTGCACCGGTTAAACTTAAGCTTTACAAGACCGACATACACTTTAGCAAAAGCTGACCCTCAAAAACAGGAGGAGTTCAAGCAGGAGTTTGAACTTTTAAAAAAACCTGATTGACGGAAAAATTGACCATATCCTGTTTGAGGATGAATCTATGATACGCGATTACCAGGCTATAACAAAAACATGGTTTGAAAAGGGTAAGCAGCGTGTCATTCCTACTTACGGAAAACATGAAGGCGTCAAGCTATTAGGCGTATTGAACTATGAAACCGGGCATGTTTACTGTGTTGAGGAACAAAAGTATGATGCTAAAGTCTTTTTGAACTTTTTAAAGAAAGTACTTGATATCTACCCGACCGGCAGAATTGTGATGATTTTGGATAATGCCCGAATTCATCATGCTAAACTTCTTGAACCATTTTTACAGGAGAAAAAAGAACGTTTGCAGCTTGTTTTCTTGCCGCCTTACAGTCCCAAGTTAAGCATTATAGAAGGGCTTTGGGGCTGGCTTAAAAAGGAAATCATCTGCAATGTGTTCTATGCTTCGGTAAAGGAAATCCGTGCAGCAGTACAAAGCTTCATTAGTTCAATTAACAAAGTACCGGAACTTGTGCTTAACCGCTTATGCTTACGTATGTGAAATCATTTTTGCGTTATATATACATAGTTAATAATATACTGTCTTAGACTAAGTAGTGTCAAGAACTTTTCCCGCATTTGTGTGATTATCACAACGATAACCCATAGCGACAGACCCTTGATTTTTTTTGTCTGTGTGTTATAATACAACTTAAATTGAGCAAGAATATGGATATAAATGCAATGAAGGGGAACAGTAAAAAGAAAGACCGTTTAAGAGAGCCGGTGGGTGGTGTGAACCGGTACCGTCTTCTTTTGAATCCGTCCCGGAGCTGAAGGCGAAATAAGCCTTGCCGGTGTCAGCCGTTATATTGCAAAAAGCCGGGCCGTATATCGGTCAATTAGGGTGGCAACGCGGGCAAACCTCTCGTCCCTTTGGGAATGAAAGGTTTTTTTATTTTATTCTTTAAATAAAAAACCACCAGTTTACAAGTTATTAGACTGCCTCATCTAATCCGAGGAAGTTGCTGACAG
>JAENYD010000030.1 GCA_016842005.1 Clostridium thermobutyricum
AGCAAATTCCTAAAAAAAATTTCCAGTTAGCACTTGACATCACACCGCTGCTCTCAATTGTAACAGAAATCCTGTGTCTCGCCGCTGTGCAAACTACTCCGTTTCCTTTCCTGTTTATTTTATAATTTCTCCAAAAAGAGATTTTATCCTCTTTCAGACAGCAGACAGAGGGACAGGGACTTGTCCGGTGCCATGTGCCATGGGGTCGCTTCCCTTGCCAACTATATAATTGTATAACCATTTTCTACAGAGGAATACCGGTAAATATACAGAATATATACATAACATACTTATAATTGAGAGGTTAACATGTCAAAATTAAGAATTTCCCTTGTACAAATGAATGTTTTGCCATCAGATAAAGAAGGAAACTTGCGTAAAATTGCTTATTTCGCAAATAAAGCTGCTGAGAATAAGAGTGCCATTATATGCTTTCCAGAACTTTCTACCTGCGGATATGAAAGGGACTTTCCTGGTATTCTGGCCGAAGAAATCCCGGGACATACATCGCGAAAATTGCTTGAAATGTCCCGGGAAAATGGTATCACAATAGTATCAGGCATGATAGAAAGAGAAAAGAACAACCTGTATATAACTCAAATTGTTGCATCTTCTAACGGGTCAATGGGTAAATACCGGAAAACTCACCTGGGGAAACAAGAGAAAAAGGTTTTTTGCCCTGGAGAAGAGTTGCCTGTATTTGAAATTGATGATATAGAACTAAATCAAATAGCTTTTGGGATTGGAATATGCTATGATTTGCACTTCCCCGAAGTAGTAACCTGCTTTTCGTTGCAGGGAGCACAGATAGTTTTTGCGCCTCACGCCTCTCCTTTAACTGCCGAAAAGCGATTGGAAATATGGAACAGATATATGGGTGCAAGGGCTTATGATAACAGGGTTTACATAGCGGCATGCAATCTAACGGGGAATAACGGTAATATTGACTTTGGCGGAGGCATGGGTATATGGGGCCCTTGGGGAAACCTTGTTAAAGAATACAAGGGAAAGGATGAAAACATGGTCTTTTATGATTTAGACATGGAGGAACTAAATGATATGAGAAAAAATGAAAGAGAGGACATGAAAACCCCCTTTTACCTAAAAAAAAGAAGGCCGGATTTATATTCCAAATATATGTAGTGTGGGTTGTTGGACAAGGAGATATTTTGTTTGACACAAAAGAGAATAAGAAGTAGAATTACAGGGATATAGATGAGGAATAGCCATTGTAGAAATGGTTAAAGCTATTTTCAAAGTCAGGGCAAACTTGTACAATTCATGGGAATGTCCAGTACAGACCGGTTGTGATTGACATAAATGAAATAATCGCGGGGAGGGAAATACATGAAAAAGAAGAAGGTAATAGTTCTGTTTGTCATAATAGTAATCATTGGAGTTTTCCTTGCAACAGCAGGCATTAAGCCATACTTGGAGAAAAATCTGGATCAGCTGGCAAATTCAACTATATCAGATGTCGATTTGTCCAGGATAGAGGATGGGGTTTATGTCGGTAGTTACAAAGTATTTCCGGTTGCTGCAGAGGTTAAGGTGACGGTAAATAATCATATAATAACGGGAATTGAGCTGGTAAAGCATAATAATGGTCAGGGCGCTCCGGCAGAAATAATACCGGATAAAGTTGTTGAAGCCCAGACTTTGGAGGTGGATATAGTCTCCGGGGCCACATACAGCAGTAAAGTGATACTAAAAGCTATAGAAGATGCACTAAATAACGCCAATAAATAGATAAAACAACAAGACAGCGGGAATTAATCCTGCTGTCTTGTTGTTTGGGATTAGTATTATCCAAGAATAGCTTTTAAATCTTCATCAGGAGTACTGATGGCCTTTATATCGAATTTCTCTACCAACACATCCAGGACATTGGAGGAAATAAATGCAGGAAGCGTTGGCCCCAGATAGATGTTTTTAATACCAAGAGCCAACAGTGTAAGCAATATACAAACCGCCTTCTGTTCATACCATGAAAGCACCAGCGTAAGCGGTAATTCGTTAACTTCACAGTTGAAGGCTTCCGCAAGGGCAATGGCCACCTGGATGGCAGAATAAGCATCATTGCACTGTCCCATATCCATTATGCGGGGAAGGTCGCCAATTTCACCTATATTAAGGTCATTGAAACGGAATTTCCCGCAGGCAAGGGTTAGGATTACAGTATCCCCCGGAGCCTTCCGGACAAAATCGGTATAATAATTTCTTCCCGGTCTTGCCCCGTCACATCCCCCTACCAGGAAGAAATGTTTTATTGCTCCCGCTTTGACTGCATCAATCACTTTATCGGCTGCACCAAGAACAGCGTTTCTTGCAAAACCGGTCATAAGCTCAGACCCTCCGTTTATGCCGGTAAACTTCTTACCTTCGGGATAACCGCCAAGTTCAAGGGCTTTACGGATAACAGGGGAAAAATCTTTAACCCCGTTTTCGGTATCAGGAATATGTTTCATTTCAGGATAGCCCACAACGCTGGTTGTAAATACCCTGTCAGCATAGCTTGCCTTGGGAGGCATCAGACAGTTGGTTGTAAAGAGAATAGGAGCCGGTATTCTGTCAAATTCCTTCTGCTGATTTTGCCATGCGGTACCAAAGTTGCCCTTCAGGTGAGGATATTTTTTCAGTTCAGGATAACCGTGGGCAGGCAGCATTTCGCCATGGGTATATATATTAATACCTTTTCCTTCTGTCTGTTCCAAAAGCTGTTTTAAATCCAGCAGGTCATGTCCCGTGATAACTATAAAAGGACCCTTCTCAACATTAGTGGTAACTCTGGTTGGTACCGGGTGACCATAGGCCGATGTGTTGGCATCATCAAGCAGAGCCATGCACTTGAGGTTGACCTGGCCAAACTCCATCAGAAGGTCCAGCCAGCCTTCAACGCTGTGCTCTTCGCCGAGAGCCTTCAGTCCTTTATAAAACCATTCGGTCACTTCCGGATCTGTTTTGCCGAGCACATAGGCATGCCATGCATAGGCCGCCATACCGCGCAGGCCTATAAGAAGTGTTGAACGGAGGGATCGGATGTCGGTATCGCCGCTCCATAGCGATTCAATGGACAAATCATCTGCTCCACCCAGTTTGCGTTTTTCTGCAGCAGCCTTTTCTTTAAGCTCATCAATACGGTCAGGGTCGAAATTTACATTGGTAATTGTGGCGAAAAGGCCTTGAATCATCAGTTCATCGGCTTGTTCTCCCGGATTCTTACCTTCTGCCGCTCTTGCCAGACCAACTAATGCACAGGTGAGTTCATCCTGCTTGTTTGCAACATCTGGCTTCTTTCCACAGGCTCCTGTTTTGGTACAGCCCTTTCCACCAACGGTTTGCTCACATTGAAAACAAAACATATTAGACATAAGAGACCTCCTCATTATATTGGTTTATTGTCATACAAAAACAGTTATTTATTGTTAATCATTTTTGGGCCGGGTGCTTTTACAACAAAAAATTCCAAAGTTTCATCATGGATATTATAAACATTCATTTTAGTTTTATAGGGAATAGCGAGGATGCTTCCCGCAGGGTATGAATGCTCCTCCTGATCGTTTAATCTAATAGTAATAATACCACCAGCCACAATCATATAAACATTGGAATTTGAATAGTGCTCCGGTAATCCTTCTCCCTTGGGCAGTATCATATGGTTAATGGCCACATGTTCATCCTCCATAATTCTTTCAATGACTTTACTCCCGGAAATTGTGTAAGAGTATTTTGTTTCTATCATAATAATCCTCCTTCAATTATATTGAATAGCCTTCTTTGGACAGTTGCGCATGCAGTCAAGGCATAAAAGGCATTGGCCTTTATCTATTGAAAAGGTGTCCTGCTTGCTGACCGCTTCCCCGGGACAAATTTTTTGGCAAATACCACACTGAATACATTCATTAGCATCAATTTTTAAATATTTTTTTGTCTTTGACCCTGCCAGACTCAAAATGGTTCCATAGGGGCAAAGATAGCGGTGCCATAAGTTTTCCGGGAAAAAGAAGGTCAGAATGACACCGCAGGCAAGCAATACCGGAAGTACAGGCAGCTTTTTACCGGTAGCCGCAGCAAATACAAAGGTCAACACAAATAGAAACAAAACAATGTATCTTACAACAGGCCTGGTTAAAAATGCAGGAGGGCTAAGGCTTTTCAACGAAAGTCTGTTTTTTAATCCGGTTACCGCTTTCATGACAGTATTAATAGGGCAAAGCCAGCCGCAGTAAAAACGTCCGAAAAACAATGCAAGTATAACGCTCGAAAGAAATATGCCCATCCATAATTGCACCTTGCCGGTTATTATAAGAATAATGAATAATAATAAAGATACTATTTGAGATGTTATCGGTACGGTTTTTGACATACAGCCATCACTCCTTAATAATTTTTCCCTCTGTTGATATTGTTACTACATTCCAGGGGATCATTTTTCCGCTATTCATCAATGCATTTTTCACAGCACCAACAATACCTCCGCAGCAGGGGACTTCCATTCTTAAGACAGTGATGCTTTTAACTTGGTGTTGCTTCAATATGGCCGTCAGTTTTTCCGAATAATCAATGTCATCCAGTTTGGGACAGCCAATCAGGGTGATTTTGTTTCTCATGAATTTCCGGTGAATATCCGCGTACGCAAAAGCTGTGCAGTCAGCTGCTATCAGCAGGTGCGCTTCGTCCAGGTAAGGTGCATTCACCGGTACCAGTTTTATCTGACAGGGCCACTGGACAAGCTCGGACTGCAGGTTTTCAGCAGATATAACCGGACTGGATGCAGGCTGTTTTTTTATAAGCCGCTTTGCATGGCTGCCCGGACAGCTACAGGCAAGGGGGTCAGTTTCAGTCTGGGCCTTGTTTTCATTTATATGCTTTTTTACAGCCTCTTCATCATAAGGGGCAGCTTCTCTTTCCTCAATAGTGATTGCTCCGGTTGGGCACTCGGGCAAACAGTCACCTAGGCCGTCGCAATAGCTTTCAGAAACAAGCCGGGCTTTTCCGTCAATCATTTGTAATGCACCTTCATGACAGGCACTGACACAAAGGCCGCATCCATTGCACTTTTCTTCATTTATTTTGACAATTTTTCTTTTCATAGAGAACACCTCCCTGTAATTAATTGTTTTTGCAGGTTCATTATATTATAATGAAAGACATAAGTCGGTATCCGAGGATACAGAAATAAGGCTGGTGGGAAAATGTTTGAAAAATATGTTGAGACAATTTCAAAAACGGTATTGTTTCATGGAATAACAAGGGAAGATATTCTGGCCATGTTGAATTGCCTGAAACCGAGGGTGCGGGGTTTCAGCAGAAATGGTTTTATTGTTACCGAAGGAGATACTTTTGAAAGTGTCGGCATAATACTGAAGGGTGAAGCAATGGTCAGCAAGGAGAATGTTGCGGGGAACAGGATTGTTATGACACTTCTGAGGCAAGGGAATGTTTTTGGAGAGGTGGCGGCCTTCTCAGGTCAGACAGCATGGCCGGCCACTGTTCAGGCCCAGGAACCCTGTGAAGTTCTATTCCTGCCTAAGAGGCAAATCGTAGGTGAATGCGACAGGATGTGTCCCTGGCACAGAAGACTTATCCAGAATTTCTTACATTTAATATCCCAAAGAGCTTTAATGCTTAACAAGAGAGTTGAATACCTCACTATCAAGAGCATGCGGGGAAAGATCAGCACATATCTGCTGGAGCAGTATAAAAGGACAGGAGACAAAAATTTTATTCTGCCGTTAAACCGGAACCAACTGGCGGATTTCCTGAATGTTTCCCGTCCCTCCATGTCGAGAGAAATGTGCAAAATGAGAGATGAGGGAGTTATTGATTTTCACCTGAAAGCATTCAGCATCCTGGATATAGAAGCCTTAAAGGCTATGAGCGATTGACAGGGGCAAATCACGTCCATCTGGGAAACCGTTAATGATTTTGAAGACCGTTTGTACTATATGAAAAGAATTTTTTCCGGACAGAGCGGCCCTAGATAATGTGGGTATGTACAAATGGGGATGGTGGCAACCGGGATATCCCGTTGCCACCTTTTCAAATACCTGGATTTTAATTGCTCTGTTAGCAAATCGGGTTTTGTCTCTTTTGCTTTTCTATCAATTCATACAAATCCGTGCGCCTGTGCTGAAGCAAAGGCAATTCTGTTCTGATTTTTCTAATGTATTTCATATCTATTTCTCCATAGATGATAGTTTCTTTTTCGTCCGCCTGGCTGACTATTTCTCCCCAGGGATTCACCAAAGCAGAATGACCGTAAGCATGATAGGATGCATTGAGATTTCTGGCAGGCGATGCTGCGATATAATACACCTGATTGTCCAGAGCTCTGGCTCTCAGGGTGACCTCCCAGTGCGCAGGCCCTGTAGTCGTATTAAAAGCAGCAGGTACGATAATTATTTCTGCACCTTTAAGTACCATAAGCCGCATCAGTTCAGGGAATCTCATATCATAGCAAATGGCAGTCCCTATCTTGCCATATTCAGTGTCTACCACCGTAACCTGGTTTCCTCTTTCCAAAGTATCCGATTCTTTAAATCGTATACCACCCTCTATATCTATATCAAACAGGTGTATTTTGCGGTGTTTACCAATCATGTGCCCTCTTCTGTCAAAAATAAAAGAGGTATTATAGATACTGCCGTCATGAAGCTCAGGTATTGAGCCCCCGAATATATATACTCCCAATTCCCCGGCAAGGGAAGACAGCTTTTCTGTGGTTGGCCCCGGGAATTCTTCGGCGAATACCGGAAAAGATTTGTTTTCATAGGGACAGTTAAACATCTCGGGCAAAACAACAATCCGGCAATTCTCAGATCCGGCCTGGCGTATCATCTCTTCTGCCTTGATAAGATTTGCATCTTTACTATCCGTGACAGTCATCTGGCATATCCCGATTCTAAATGTCATGTTTGACCCTCCAAAAATCTTTTATATATTTTTATACAATTATATATGAATATATGTAACCGGTGCAATGGAATTATAGGTATATCATCCGGTTATGAGATACATTAATGAGGAAAGAGGCATTCCAAAAACGGCAGATCTCTGAAACGGATTGATATGGGAGGATTACTTTATATTGAGTGCAGAGCAAAATGGTTTACCAGTAACTTAGCGCTACCATAGAGGCGGCGTATTTTTCTTATTGACAAATATGGACTACAATAATAGTCTATAGTTGGACTATCACTACAGTCTGGCTATTTGAAAGGAGTGGGGATTGCCACACTTATACTGTTATATCTTGCCTTGTACAGAAGGGCGTCATCGGGAGAGAGGAGAGACTGTTCAGTTGATCGAATTTGAGGAAAATGACATAATGGTTAATATAATGTGACCGGGAAGTGAACGGATATGAGTAAAACAAGATTACCCCTTATATTTATTGTTTGTACAATAATGCTGGTCCTTGGATTTTACGGTATCCACAGGATTATGGATGCCCGTGGCCTTAGTCTGCTATATGGCAAACCGGTACAGGACAATCAAAGCGGTAAATACGGGGGTGATGCAAATCAGGGCAATAATGCCTCAATCAGACCCCAGAGAGGAAATATCATTAATCCGGACGGCAGCACCATACAGGAACGATTTATGACCCCTGAGGGCTTTGAGAGGGTTCCGGTTCAACAGGGGTCTTTCGGGAAATATCTGAGAAATTTGCCTTTAAAGCCCCATAGTTCAAAGGTCAGATACTATGACGGCAGGATAAAGCCCCGGGATGTATATGAGGCGGTTATTGACATGGATATAGGAGACAGGGACCTGCAGCAGTGTGCCGATGCCGTAATGCGCCTTCGGGCGGAGTATCTTTACGGTAAGGGATTTTACGATAAAATACATTTTAATTTCACCAACGGGTTCAGGGCGGATTATTCTGTCTGGATGCGGGGGAACAGGATTATTGTGGAAGGTAATAAGGTCTACTGGGTTGAGAAGGCCGGTTTTTCCGACAGTTATGGAGCCTTCATGCAGTATATGGAAATGGTTTTTGCCTATGCGGGGACATTGTCTCTTTCAAAAGAACTGGAGAGTGTACCTGTTGATGAGATGCGGATCGGGGATGTTTTCATAAAAGGCGGCACCCCGGGTCACTGTGTCATTGTAGTTGATATGGCAGTCAACAGGGCAACGGGTGAAAAGCTGTTTATGATAGCACAGAGCTACATGCCTGCCCAGGATATTCATATATTGAAAAATGAGAATCATATTGCTGTAAGCCCGTGGTACAGCACAGATTTTGGCGAAGTGCTTCAAACCCCCGAATGGACATTTGACAGGGAACAGCTCATGCGCTTCCGGGAATGACGCCTGCTAATCTTCAAATAGTTAGTGTTGTCGGACGCGGGATTATGGGAAATTGATATAATTAACGCCATATAAAAATACCAGGGAGGAAAGGATATGCTGGAACTTTTGAAGAAGAGGAGAAGTATCAGGAAGTTTAAGGATGCGGATGTTGAAAAGGAGAAGGTTGATAAGCTTGTGAAAGCCGCACTTCTTTCTCCATCAGCGAAAAACCTGCAGGACTGGGAGTTTGTTGTGGTGGACGACAGGGAAACCCTTTATAAACTGTCTCAGGCCAGAGAACACGGTTCGACCTTTTTGAAGGGTGCGCCGCTGGGTATCGTTGTTCTGGGGGAAAGCGAAAGGAATGATGTGTGGATAGAGGATACGTCCATTGCTTCTGTTCTCATACAAGTCACTGCGGAGTCTCTGGGACTGGGGTCCTGCTGGATACAGATGAGGAACAGACAGCACAATGAAGATAAGACTGCCGGGGAGTATGTTAGGGAGATTCTGGGGATACCGGATAACCTGGAAGTGGCGTCTATTATTGCTGTGGGTTATCCCGACGAGACCAAGAATCCTCGTAGTGAAAACAAACTGAGATATGAGAAGGTATTCAGGAATAGATATGGGGGGAAGTATGAATAGGACAGATGATATCAAAGACGGATTACTGAGACGGTCCCGCTCCGTTACTTTCTTATTTTTGCAATAAGGCCGTTATTGGCTTTTTTAAGCTCCTGGGTTGAGATTTTTACAAGGGAATTCTCGGAGCCCCCGCCTGTATAGACAATGTCTTTTTCCATGACTCTCGGGTCTATGAGAAATTGGGCTTCATAACCGAAGGAAGGGACACCGCCGCAGGGATATCCCGTTTTACGGAGGATTTCCTCCGCTCCCGCAACCTGTGGGCGTTGAATACCAAGGGCTTTTGCAACCCTGGAGGTGCTTACCCTGTCTTTGCCTTTGACAATGGCGACAATGAGATTGCCTTCCGCATCAATCATACATATATTTTTTACCAGGTTCTCCGGGGATGTTCCGGCCGCGAGGGCGGCTTCCCCCACAGAATGGCAGGATTGCTCGAACACCATGTGTTCTCCGCTGATATGGTTGTCCTTCATGAAGCTGGTCAGCTTTGTCTCAAACTCCTTCACAGATAACACCTTCTTTTGAATCTTAAATTTATACTATAACCTATCACAACCAGGGAGTTATGTCAATATTGTATGGGATTATACCATCTGATAACGCCGCATCCGAGACGTTTTCCTGCATCTCCTGCCGGCTGGGTACGGTAATCATCAGGATTTTTGTGAATGATTACAGACTTCCCGATTATGTCGGAAACACGGAATTTGCTGGTAAAGAAGGACATCCTGGCAATACCGTTGTTGGAGAAGAGTACCGGAAAATCTCCTGCATGGAAGATTCTATATATTATGTACGAGACTTTAAAGCCCCTGAGCATTGACCAGGGGCTTTAAGCATTGAAGGAATACTGATTTTTCCAGAGGGTTGAAGGCTATCGGACTACGGTTACGAATTTAATTGAGTACAGGTCCGCAACTATGAGGTCATCACTCTCGGGTGGCTGGAGTATGATATAGTTTACTCCGACTTCCCGAAGAGTTCCCAGTCTGTCGGTAAGCACGTTTGTGCCTATCAGGAACTCAACCCTTACTGTGTATCCGATATATTGTTTCAGCTTTGCCTGTAAGTATTCTGTGTTGGTAATTACAGGCGGACCAGGCTCCTGTTTGAAGTCAGGGATTGTAACTTCCTGGGTATAGCTCACATTTCCCGGATATCCGGGAGGTATCTGTGAGTAGTTCCATGGATAAAAAGTCATATACATAGTTATCCTCCTCTAGGATAGTATTAATTTGTTTACGTTTCCGAGTACAAAGGTGTCGGATTGTAAAAACAGTGAAGGCCTACCCTTGCAATGAACGAGCCGCTTCCATTCCAGGGGAAAGTGGGAGGGCAGGATGCACTGAAGGGGTTGAAATACCACAGGGCTTCGCCTACGTTCCACAGCTTATTCCCGGACAGGGCCCAGTCGGCAATCTGGTAATGTATTTCTTCCGGGGGGTTGGCCCATATGGTCTGGGGATTGGGAGCTCCGCCCAGGGTCCCTTTTACGCAGTCGAACTGACAGGTCTGGGTTATTACCTTTCTCAGGTCTCCCTGGCAAACCCGCTGGTACTCACCGTCAGGTACATGTACCCGGTTCATCACAACGGTGGCAACTGCTTTCATACCGGTTTCTCCTTCGCCCCCCGCCTCGCACTTCAGTATTCTTGCGAATAATTCTCTGTCTGAAAAGGCCATTATGATACCACCTTTTGCCTTATTATATTTCCATTATATTGTTAAGGGATATAGATTGATACATGCTGAATTGATTCAGGATTTGCAGAAAAGAATATACTGTAACTATATATACTGCAGAGGGGTGTATTGTATGGCAAAAAAGGTGAATATGCTGGTATTCAGCGGGGATTATGACAAGGCATTCGCAGCTCTGATAATAGCCAATGCCGCCAGGGATATGGAGATGGATGTTACAATGTTCTTTGGCTTCTGGGGGCTGTTCCTCTTGAGGGACCCTGATAAGGTGGAGAATTCGGGGAAGACGCCCTGAGTTTTCTTTTTCCCGTTAAAATGGTAAAATAATAAATGTCTCCAAAATACATGGGGAGGACATTGTTGAGGAGCCTAAAGGCTTTTGAAGATGTATGTGAGGTAATAGAATAAACCATTCCGGAGGTTCGGGAAAATGAGGTTGAGAGTTCAAAGGGCAGGCATGACATATCTGCTGACAAATGTAGGGTTTTCCTTTCTGGCTTTAAATATGCTGGGAACCCCTCAGGGTACCTGGGCTGTACTGCAGAAAATACTTATGAAAAGCATGGGAGGAATAGTACTTCCGGTTTTGTACGTTGTTTTTGTGGTCCTTACCACCATGTTCTTTGTTAAGAGGGAGAATTTTACAGCAAGGGAGTTGTATACCGCCAGTCTGTTTATACTGGTACCCCTTGTGGGACTTTATATTGTATCACTGTACTTCCTGGGAGATAACGGCTCCATAGTAATGCTAACCGGTATTGCCCATTTTGTGGGGCTGGCCGCCATCAGCAAGCCACTGGCCCTGTTTGCCCCCCTTATCGTCTTTCCGCTGGGGGTGGTATCGGGATATTTTATGGCGGGAGGTACCATAGGAAAAGGGGATCAACACAACGGACAGAGCAGGAAGAATAACAAAAAGGGTTACGATAAAGGGAAGGGTAGCAGCAAGGGAAGTAAAAGGCATAAAAAATAAAGGACCGGAGGATATCCGGTCCTTTATCATTTACGCTTTTCCGCTGCAGCCCAGTACGTTCCTTATTTTGTGCTGTACCATTTTTTTGATGGCATCCCTTCCGGAACCCAGGTATTTTCTGGGGTCAAATTCGGAAGGATTTTCCGCCAGGTACTTTCTTACAGCGGCAGTCATGGCAAGGCGCAAATCGGTGTCGATATTTATTTTACATACACCCTGCTCCGCAGCCCTTCTAAGCATTTCTTCCGGAACACCCTTAGCCCCCGGAATATCACCACCGTATTCATTACACAGTTCTACGAATTCCGGCAGTACTGTTGAGGCGCCGTGCAGGACCAGAGGAAATCCCGGCAGCATTTTTGTTATCCTCTCCAGCCTTTCGAAATCCAGCATGGGCTCTCCTTTGAATTTATAAGCCCCGTGACTGGTTCCTATAGCGATGGCCAGGGAGTCCACACCGGTTCTTTCAACAAATTCAACTGCCTGGTCCGGGTCGGTAAAAGTGGCTTCCCTGGCACTGACATTTACATTATCTTCTATACCCGCCAGCTTACCCAGTTCCGCCTCCACCACGGCTCCTTTTTCATGGGCATAATCCACCACTTTTTTTGTAAGGGCTACGTTCTCTTCAAAAGGTAAACGGGACCCGTCAATCATTACCGAGGAAAAACCATCGTCAATACAGTCTTTGCAGATGTCAAAGTTCTCTCCGTGGTCCAGGTGCAGCACCACCGACAGGCCGGTATCCTCCACTGCTGCTTCCACCAGCTTTTTCAGGTATGCCGGTCTAGCATATTTCCTGGCCCCTGCAGATACCTGCAGTATAAGGGGTGCTTTCTCTTCCCGGGCAGCTTCGCTTATCCCCTGGATTATCTCCATGTTATTTACATTAAAAGCGCCTACTGCATATCTGCCTTCGTAGGCCTTTTTGAACATTTCAGCAGATGTTATTAACGGCATCAAAAACCCTCCTTATGTACTATAATGCTTCCATGATATAGTATATTACAATAATCCCCTGAAGTATAGCATAATAAAATGTATTTATTACGGGTAAAAAGTGATATTTCAGCTGATTTATTGACATCATGGAGGATTCTGCGTAATTGTACAGAATTCATTAGAAGAGGGGTAATAGTTTTTATTAATAGGGGAGGGGTAGATATGAAAACCAGGACTTTTATCCTGATATTCATTGCCTTTGTACTGGGAACTGCCGCACCGGCAGTGGTGAAAGGAAGCAGTTATATTACAGCCTTTTCTTTAGCCCAGTTAATATATATAATTACCGCTGCCGCTGCAGTTGCACTGATTTTTTCAATTATGACGGGATCAGCCGGTCAGCCCGGCATAAGGAAGTGCAGGGACCTTGTTGAGAGTGTTGCAGAAGGCAGTCTCACCCAGGAGATTAAAGGCGGTTATAGCAGTGACCTCCGGGAAGTTGTCGCGGCGCTGAACAAACTGATATCCAATATCAGGGGTATGGTGGGAAAGATATTGATTGCCTCTGACAAGGTTGCAACCTATTCGGGCAGTATAACCGGTGACTGCGAAGCGGTCAGCCGTTCGGTGGAGGAAATAGCGGTAACCATAAGCGAGATTTCCCAGGGAATAGAGACCCAGGCAGAGAGGGCTCTGCATACAAGGAACAATACTGCAGGGATTGTTGAAGAATCCCGGGCTATTGCCGGTCTTGCCAAAAATACTTACATAATAACTAAAGACATGAAAATGATGATAAATAAATCAGGAGAAAAACTGGAGGAATTGACCGAATACCTGCATAAAAACTCCAGGGGCAACAGGGACCTGGCCGGTGAAACGGTGGAACTGCACCGGAATGTGGGGGAAATAAAAGATATCATAGCCATGGTGAAAGATATCAGTGAACAGACCAATCTGCTGGCACTGAATGCTGCCATAGAGGCAGCCAGGGCGGGAGAGGCCGGCAGGGGATTTGCCGTGGTGGCGGAGGAAGTGAGGAAGCTGGCGGAGGAATCCGACATGTCTGCCTCCAGGATAAAAGAGATTATAGAAAACATCACCCTAAGGTTTGAACATATAGCACAGCAGATTGAAAACCAGGTAAAAAACCTGCAGAAGAGCATTGAATATGCAGATGAATTTACAACCCTGTTTAACAAGGTAGATGAAACTTCCGACCAGACCCTCAGCTCATCAGAGAAGATACTGGACCTGACCGAGAAGGGGATTCTCAGCGCCAGTAACGTTGACCGTCTCATGGAGGAGATGTCGGCGGTAACACAGCAGACTGCTGCCGGTATGGAAGAGATAAATGCCTCTGTCCAGGAAGAAGCGGGCATGGTCAGAACAATTCACACCTCTGTGGCAAAGCTGTTCCAGATGGCCAGGGAACTGGAAGAACTGATCCGTGAAGTTGAAGGTAATTATGTACTGAGCAGGGAAGACAATGAAAGGATTAGACTGGCGGAGAGTATCCTTAAGGAAACGGTGACGGAGTACGGGTTTGATAATACGGAAGACCGGGGAAAGGCCGATGATTTTGTGACAAAAGTAAGCAGCGCTCATAAGGATATTTTTGAAGCGGTTATGGTATTGAACAGCAGGGGGGATGTGATGGGGAGCAGCATAGAGACTGAAGAGACAAACTTTTCCCACCGGCCGTATTTTAAAGGGGCAATTAAAGGCAGTACTTATATAACCAATCCATATATCTCTGTAATCACAGAGGATTACTGCGTTACAGTTGCTGTACCCATCCAAGTGGGAGGACAGGTTGCAGGGGTGGCTTTCGGGGATGTGATTTTATAAAGGACAGATTAATCATCTGTCCTCTTTATTCTGATCAGTTTCAAAGCCGAAGTTTCACCTGACAGTATTTCCACATTGCCTTTCGGTACAGAAAACTGTTTTGAGAGGTATTTTATTATCTCTTTGTTGGCCTTTCCCTTTTCAGGGGCAGAACTGACATCCATTTTGAGTGTGCCGTTTTCCATCCAGGCGGTAAAGCGGGTTCTGGGCATTCTGGTGGACACCTTTATGGATAAAACTACTGTTTTCTCCTGGTCCAGGGTTTCTTTACACGCTTTCAGGACTTTTTCAATCATATCCCATACCTCCTCCCATCATTATATAAGAGTCGTGTTCAGGTTTCAAACAGGAGGGATATGGTGTAAGATGTGATTCAGAAGATGTTTTCCAGGGTGAGCCTTTCCTTTTTCGGTACGTGCTGTATCAATACCTTCAATGATGCAATTTCTCCCAGGACCAGACCTTTTTCCCGGCTTTTTATATACTGCTCAATCCTGGCCAGGGTGATATTCATACTATCTATTTCCGAATGATGCAGCAGTACTGTCCACAGGGCTTTTATCCTATTCCAGGTGGACACAAGGGTATCGAACCTTTCTTCTGACTGGTCCCACAGGCCATTATTTATGCTTTCTTCAAGCCTGGAAGACTGGGTGAAAAGGGTTCCGGCATTATTGGATATCTCATGCAGGGTCCAGTAGCCGGATACCAGTATAACAGCCAGTACAAGGCCTATTATCAATAAAGGTTTCACATATATCACCTTCCCTGTTTTCTCTGAGCGAATATTTTACCGTTACTGTCGATGACGGCCAGCAGTACCTGGGAGGGATGCTGGTAGCCCAAAGATTTTAGCTGCTGCAACAGCCATTCTTTATCCTGTCCGATTTTGGCAAGGTCTTTTTCCAGTATATGACCGTCTACTACCAGGGTAACGGGCAGCCCTTCGTATTCTGTGGGGACATGCAGGTCCTGGGTGATAACAGGTCTTCTGGTGGATTTGGGTATAACGCTGAGCTGGCCGTCGGTTTCAAGAATGGCGAATTCCACATCATTTATGTTTGGAAAATTTTTAAGACGCAGCTGCTCCAGTAAATCATTGACATTGTATCTCAGCCTTTTGAGTTCGTTTTCCACCAGCCTGCCGTTTTCCACCAGTATGCTGGGGGCCCCGCAGACTATTTTCCTGGCCCTGTTGCTCTTTAATGTTATGTAAGATATGGCCATCTGGGACATAAGCAGGGCCAGTATCGGGATCAGACCATGTACAAGGGGAATGCCCACATCGGCCATGGGGACACTGGCCAGGTCGGCGATCAGCACTGCCAGCACCAGTTCAAAGGGCTGAAGCTGGCCAATCTGCGTTTTGCCCATTATCCTCATGGTTATCACAACCGATATATACAGTATAAGGGTTCTTATAAAGGAAATAAGCATGGATTTGTCACTCCCGGGGATGTAATATTATAATTTTTTGCAATTGACCGGGCAATTATTCGAAGGAAATTTAAGGTCGTTCCGGCCGTTTTGACCTCTTCCCGACAAGTTTTTTCGCTGTTTTTACCGTATGGATATATTGGGCAACTCCTATCAGCAACAGAATGGAAAGAAAAATAAGGGCCGGATGCAAGATTCCCCACTCCCCCTGTGACGGTTTTAATATTAAAATATATTATGGGAGATTAAACGGTATGCCGGATTATAACGGTGTGGTGGTGCAATATTATCTCATAATAGGGCAATTATATTAATGGGTGGTGCAAAAGTGAAAGAAATAAAAATCGGCAGGAATGACAGCGGGCAGAGGATTGATAAATTCCTGAAGAAATATCTGCCCGGGGCCCCGGCAGGGCTGATATACAAGATGCTCAGGAAAAAAACAGTAAAATTGAATAGGGGCAGGGCAAAACCCTCCCAGGTCCTGGAAGAAGGCGATATGATCCAGTTATATATTGGTGACGGGACCCTGAAGGAGTTTACATCAGAAGTGGTGATATCCGAAACGGGAAAAGATTTCAGTATAGTATACCAGGATGAGAATATACTTGTGGCGGATAAACCGGCGGGATTGCTCTCCCACTCTGACAGGGGTCAGGAAGAGACCCTGATTGACCAGATTGTATATTATCTCGTTCAGAAGGGGGAGTATAACCCGGAAGAAGAAAAAAGCTTCAGACCGGCTCTGTGTAATCGTCTGGACAGGAATACGGCGGGTCTGGTGATTGCAGCAAAGAATTTTGCCGCCCTTAAGGATATGAATAATATGATTAAAGAAAAATGGGTGGATAAATATTATATTACCATTGTAGCGGGGAGAGTAGATAAGGAAGGAGATGTAGGAGGGTATATTGTAAAAGACAGGGAGACCAATAAGGTAAGGATATCAGACAATCCGGTTGAAGGAGGCAGAGAGATCCGAGCTGTGTTCAGACCGTTGCAGTACAGCGATAAAGGTTACACCCTTCTGGAGGTGCAGCTGATTACCGGCCGGCCCCATCAAATAAGGGCTCAGCTGGCATATGCCGGACATCCGGTGGCGGGGGACCATAAGTACGGACACCAGTATGTAAATAATATTTTCAGGAAGAGATATGGCCTTGAGCACCAGCTTCTTTATGCAGGCCGTATTGTGTTCAGGAATACAACTCCCCTGTTTCAATATATGATGACCAGAGAACTGGTACATGAACCGCCGCCTCATTACAAAAAAATAATCGCTGACATTTTCGAGGGCAGGGAGGTATTCAAACAGTGAAGGATATCATCAGGGAACATCTGAAAATATTGTTTATCTGATTTTCTATATCAGGTGTGTTTGTAGTATAATTATAGAAAACATTAAAAGGTAACAAGGGAGGAGTACATATGTCACAACAATTTTCTATGACTGCATCCCATGCAAAAGGAAAATCAGGAGATGATCTGATTTTTGCCACAAGCAAGGAAGCGGGACTGGCCGCCGGGAAATTCGGCGAGGAAAATGTAGTTAACGCAACAATAGGGGCTTTGTTTACCGATGATAAGAAACTGGCCATCCTGCCAACGGTTGACCGGCTCATCAGAAGCCTGCCTGCTGAAGAGATTTCCGCCTATGCCCCTATAGCAGGGCTCCCCGAGTTTTTGGATGCCGCCATTAATCTGGCCCTGGGAGAAGAAAAGCCCGAGGCATATATCAAGGCTGTAGCCACCCCTGGAGGTACAGGGTCTATCCGTCATACCATATGGAATTATTCAGAGGTGGGGGATAAAATTCTGACTTCCGACTGGTTCTGGGGACCTTATAAGACCATAGCCAACGAACATCTCAGGGATATTGCAACCTATAAATTTTTTGATGAAAAGGACGGTTTTAATCTTCCGGCCTTTGAAGAAAAGGTGAACGGTCTTCTAAAAGAACAGGACAGTTTGGTGATCCTCTTGAACTCACCGGCTCACAATCCCACCGGATTCAGTCTTTCAGACGAAGAGTGGAGGGGCGTGACCGAGGTACTCAAAAAGGCTTCCGCATCCAGGGAGAAAAGGATTATACTGTTCGTTGATGCGGCATATATCGACTATGCAGGTACTTTTGCCGAAAGCAGAAGGTTCATGAAATATTTTGGTAACCTTCCCGAGAATATACTGGTAGTTGTGGCTTTCAGCATGTCCAAAGGCTATACATCTTATGGTCTCAGAAGTGGTGCAATGATAGGCATAAGTTCTTCCAGCGAAATAGCCCAGGAATTTTTCGACACCAACCAGTTCTCCAACCGGGGAGTATGGTCCAATGGCACCAGAAGTGCCATGAGGGTACTGGCTGAGATTTATGGTAACGGGGATATCAGGGCAAAAGTGGAGGCTGAAAGGGAAGAGCTAAGAAAAATGCTGGACAGCAGGGCTTCCATATTCATGGAAGAGGCCGGAAAGACTGGCTTGAAAGTATGTCCTTACAAAGCCGGGTTCTTTATAACGGTACCGACCGATAATGTCATGGAAACATGGGAAAATCTCAAGAAAGAAAACATTTTTGCAGTACCCCTGAAGATGGGTCTGAGGTTTGCTGTCTGCTCAATACCTACCAGACAGATAGGAATAATACCCGGAAAAGTGCTGAAAGCGATGAAAGGATAAGGATAAAGCCCCGGCTTCAGGGGCTTTATCCTTTGTTTATACTGCAAATTGCATGATACTGTCAAATGTACTAGAATAGTATATATGGGTAAAAAAGTTTTTACCTAATAGCCATTCAACGAGGGGATAGCTTTGAAAAGAATAATATCAATTCTTATCATACTGACTGTTATGGTATCTGCAGGGGTTGCAGCATTTAAACTATCTGATACCGCCAAGGAAATTCTGACCAATGTACCTTTCAACTGGTATGAATCCAGGACTTACTATGAGATAGAAAAGGGTAACCAGTTTGCCAGGGAAAGACTGGAGAACAGGTTTTACATCTTCCTGAACAATATATTTGTGGATACCGGATATGACTGGGACGGGGAGATATATGTACCTATAAGGAGTATCAGCGAGAGCCTCAACTGGATTGTCAACTGGGTACCCGAACTGGGAGTTATACAGCTGATAAAGGGAGAAGAAGAGGCATACGTTGATATTGTGAATTTTTTCGGCAAAGGGTATGTGCCGCTGGACAGGCTGGAAAACCTGCTGAAATTGGACAGGGTCTCTGTCCATGGTGGAAATATTGAGATAAATACCTGTGACAATGGAATAGAAATTATTGGGATAAATCAGGTTAAAAGGATGAATTTCTATATAAACGATATGAAAATGACCGACAGGGCCGTTGAATACAAGGCCCACAGGTATGTACCTTCAAAGACCTTCGCTCTGTCTTTCGGCAGGGTTTTCAGATATGATGCCGAAAGGGGAAAGGTATATATTGACGGTATTGAAATTGACAGCATTTTTGTGGACGGGCAGGCCTATTCCACTGTGGAGGACCTTGAAAAAATTCTGGATACGGGGGATGCAGTGTTCATGTTTGAAGAATTCCGGGCCGGTAGCGGGGAAACCATTCCCGTTCTTTCAAAAGGTCCGGAAGAGAAGATAGTGGCGCTTACCTTTGATGATTATCTGGGGACAAAGGTGTATCCTCTGCTGGATATTCTGGATGAATACAATGTAAAAGCCACATTCTTCATAATAGGGAACAGCATTGAGAACAACAGTGAGGTGTTAAAACAACTGGTGAGTCGAGGACACAGTGCGGCCAACCATACGTGGGACCATTACAACAATCATACCCTTACCGATGATGAGGTGAGGGCCCAGTTAATATCCACCCGGTTGTATATACAAAAATATGCAGGTGAAGATGCACCGCACTTCAGACCGCCGGGGGGCTATTATGACAGCAATATGCTGCGGATAGCCAGGGATATCGGTATGCAGACTGTTCTGTGGTCCCTGAATTCAACAGACGCCGACCCTGAAAACAGTGCCGGAGACATTGAACGGACTGTGGTACGGGGGGTGCATCCCGGAGCCATTGTAACAATGCATACCAACAGAGATGCTACTATAGAGGCACTACCGGGTATCATACAAGGGCTGAGAAAAAAAGGTTATAGATTTGTTACCATTCCTGAAATGGCAAAAAGGCAGGGGAGGGAACAGTAAATGGTTTTGAGAAGAATTGTGCTAAGCCTTCTATTGGTGTGTGCCCTGGCTATGAACGGGGGATGCGTTGACGGCAAGGCTCCGGAGGGAACTGGCAACGAGCATTCGGAAATACTGCCAGACAATAGCAACTGGAAATGGAATAATATAACAAATAAGAATATCGATATTTCCAGAATACAGATAAGTAAAGACGGAACAATATATGTCCTTTCGGAAGGAGTTATATATTCTCTCGAAGGACAGGATATGCATCCTTTGCATCTGGAAGAAGAGGTTTCCGCATTTTGTCTGCTTGACAATCAGGACAGTACAAAGATCATTGCCGGCACCGCGGATGGAAATGTATATGTAAAATCCATTGAAGATACAGGCTGGGAGAAGAGCAGCATCAGTGCCTATTCTTCTCCTGTTGATACAATAATAGCCGGTTCTCCGGATGCAAGCTTATATCTGGGGCAGTCCTCCAAAGCAGGAGGGGGACTGTGGAAAAGCGTTGACCAGGGTAAGACATGGGAAAAGCTTACAGACATAACTGTCAGGGGCGTAACGGTACACCCGCAGAACCCTGAAATCATATATATGGTTGACAGGCTGACCTACATGTCTCATGACGGGGGAAATACATGGAAGAAGATTGACACCGGTGCAAACTACGGGGTTCTCATTCATCCCCTGCAGCCTGATACAGCCTATCTTGCCTTTGCCCGGGGAGTGGTTACCGTGACCCATGATGGTAAAATAAATTCCCAGCAGCAGTTCTACCTTCCCGGGGGAATGACCAGGATGGAATACAATCCTTCCACTTTAAACCAGTGGGCCCTGGGGATGTGGGATTATCCTTCCGGGACAGGAGGCCTGTATTACACCTTCAACGGAGGAGGACGCTGGTCGGAAATAGGAGAACAGATGCAAGATACCCGGATCCTGGATTTGTACTTCAGCAGGGACGGCAAGAAGCTGTACATCGGAACTGCAGGAAAAGGCCTGTGGGTACTTAATATTGAGAAACTGAAATGAGATGTACACCCGAGCGATAGTCTGAATGTATCGTGGCGGGTACAATATTGGAAACAATGTCAGGCAGGACGGTGATATATTGACAGGGAACAGAGTAAGACTGGTATATAATCCTGTGGCAGGGGACAGGGGAATAAAAAACAAGCTGGATTACATTATTGAAAGGTACCAGCGGGAAGGACTGCAGATAGAACCATACAGGACAACAGGGCGACATATCGGCCGCGAGGTCTTTGCAGAAGCGGCAAACAACCCCGAGGCCTATCACAGCATACTGGCCTCCGGAGGAGACGGTACAATACACCATGTGGTGCAGGGGATGATGAACGGGAATATCAACCTGCCCCTGGGGATAATACCTGCGGGTACCGTAAATGATTTTGCAGAGGCCATGGGCATACCCTACGATATTGAAAAATGCTGCGATATGCTTCTGGGGGGAAAGACCAGGAGGGTTGACATCGGTAGGGCGGGAGACAGGTTTTTTATTAACACTGCCAGTGCAGGTTTCTTTACCGATGTACCTTATAAGACCAAGATAAATTATAAAAACCTGCTGGGAAGAGCAGCATACTATCTTAAAGGGATAGAGGAGCTTCCCAGGTTCCGTCCCCTTAATATGAAGATTACCTACAGTGAAGGGACCATACAATCGCAAATGCTTTTTGTCGCCGTCCTGAATACCAACTCGGTGGGAGGGTTCAACAGGGCGGCTCCCGGGGCCATAGTCAATGACGGGAAGCTTGATGTGGTAGCACTGAAGTCGTGCAACCTGCTGGAACTGCTGCCCCTTTTGATCAAGTTCCTGAGAGGAGCGCATATATCCGATCCCAATATATATTACTTCCAGACAGAGAAGCTGAGGATAGAATGCGGGGAGTGCGATTTGACCGACCTGGACGGTGAAAAAGGTCCTTCCCTGCCTATGGATATTGAAGTTATCCCCGGCGCTTTGAAGGTTATTATGTGACACAGCAAAAGGGACGGTTCTTTTTGGTCTGCTTCTTTTGGGAGTTTGAAATTGCCTGTCCGGACGGGGAGGAAGAGCCCCTTCTGGTTATGGATACAATATTTTTTATTTCATGTGCCTGGGTTTTGAGGATTGGAACCGGGGTAATATAAACAGGATTCTTGCAATTTATTTGATTAATTATAGATACTATTATACGAGGAGTGATAGCATGAAGATTTTTGTTTTAACCGATAATCATGCATCAAGGGATTATGCTGCCGAATGGGGCTTATCCCTTTATATCAGGAGTAGCAAAAACATACTATTCGATTTCGGCAATACAAATCTGTTTCTGCAAAATGCAAAAAAATTGGGTATTGATATTGATGAGGCAGATTGCTGCGTGTTAAGTCACGGGCATTGGGACCACGGAAACGGACTGCAATACATATCAGGGAAAAAACTTATATGTCATCCGGATGCATTTATCAAAAGATACCGAAAAACCGGTGAATATAACGGATTACCGTTTACTCTTGAAGAAGCGAAAGAAAAATTTGAATTAATTCTGAGCAGAGAGCCGTATTTTATTGATGATAATATAATATTTCTTGGTGAAATACCGAGAATAACAGAATTCGAATCCCAAAAGACCAATTTCGTTAAAGAGGACAATACTACTGACTTTGTTATGGATGATTCCGCCATTGCAATCAAGACAGAAAAAGGTCTTGTCGTTGTCAGCGGTTGTGCTCATTCGGGGATTTGCAATACTGTTGAACATGCGAGGAATGTCAGCGGAATGGAAAAAGTTTATGCCGTCCTGGGAGGCTTCCATCTCAAGGGAGGAGACGAACTAACCGGAAAAACCATTGAATATTTGAAAGAAGTAAATGCTGATATAATTGCAACAAGCCACTGTACGCAGTTTCCCGCTTTGGTTCAATTCTTCAATACTTTTGGCAGCAAGCCCTTTACTCCAGGTATGGTAATAGAACTTTAAGAATAGAACCCTAATACAAACGAGTATGAGTGATTTGCAGAAAAAAATATATTCCCCTCTTGCTTTTCAGTCTTGCTGCTCTTGGCATATGAAATCACCCCGGGTTTAATGTATTATAAGCCCGGGGCTTTGTCAAACACCCTACATTCCCGGAATTTATAACGAGGGTGGTTCCACTCCTAATGCAGTGTAAAT